>JAHJLV010000055.1 GCA_018821535.1 Pseudomonadota bacterium
CGTGAGGCTTAGCCACTTCTTTCCACAAACAGGTTTGAACGCTTTGTTGTGAACATATTATAGATTTACTACGACAGATACGAAATTAAGGATCTTTTGGATAAGTTAATCAAAACCGTCAAAAGTCCAGGATCCGACACTTTAATCTGGTAGCTATAGCAAAGAGGATCCACCCGTTCCCATCTCGAACACGGAAGTTAAGCTCTTTAGCGTCGATGGTACTGCATGGGAGACTGTGTGGGAGAGTAGAACGCTGCCAGATTATTTTTTGAAAAGGCCCTGATCATTGAAACATGATCAGGGCCTTTTTCGTTTTATACGAGCACAGCGTTCGGGACGCTGGGGCCGGAGTTTCGAACTCTTTTATCTTTTCATAATAAAGCGGCTTTGGATTTTGGGTTTACTCTTTTATAAAAATATCATAGTAGATATCAGCAAGGATTATTATGGAAAAGATTTTATCTAACAACATGGAGCAATGAAAAAAGAATCTCAAAACAGTGAGTATAAAAAGACTTTTGGTAAGGAGGTTATTATTTCCCTTGTTGCATTCGCCAATACAGAAGGCGGCAGGGTTTATGAGAGAAAAAAACATCCATTGCCGCGCAACTATTATTTGGCGACCACAATTACGCCATTCATATCGGCCGATTTAAATCCGCTGATACCATTATCGATGATTATTTGATAAAAAATCCCTTAATGGAAGCATTGGATGAATCCATGATTTTTATAAAAAAGCATATTAATCTATCCTTTTCCTTTGACGGTAGCCTTCAGCGAAGGGAAAAATGGCAGTATCCGCTTGAAGCTGTCCGAGAACTTCTATTAAATGCGGTTGTCCATCGGGATTATAAAAACACTTCGGATATTGTTATTAAAATTTTTAATGACCGGATCGAATTTTCAAATCCTGGCATTCTCTATGGCCATCTGAAGCTTGAAGATTTAAATCGTGATGATTACGTGTCTTCAATTAGAAACAGACTTCTTGCTGAATCCTTTTATCTTTTAGGCGATATTGAAAAATATGGAACCGGATTTGTAAGGATAAGAAAGGCATTGCGGGAGTATCCGGAAATTGGTTTGAAACTGGAAGAAATCGGGGATTATTTTAAAGCCGTCCTTACCTGTCCGGTTGTCATCGGGCAAGAACCGGACAAGTCACCGGACAAGTCTATGATGCTATACTATTGTCAGCAGCCCAAGTCCATTAAAGAGATGATGGTTCATTTCAATTTTAACCGCAGAGAAACCTTTGTGAACAATCATTTGAAGCCACTGGTTAACAGTGGTTTGATTCGGATGACCATACCGGAAAAACCGACCAGCTCAAAACAGAAATATCTGACAACCGAACAGGGGATCACTGAACTTAGAACAGCCCAGACAAACCGTTGATAAAGATAAGGAAAAAAACATGGTTATTTCAACCGAACAGATAGAAACAATTAATGCAAACCCTTTATATCAGACCATTGGCATGCGGGTGATTTCTGCAGAAGATGGCCGGATTATTTCACACCTGACCCCTCCTGAGAATGTCTGCTGGCCCTTTCCCGGGCAACCCCACGGAGGAATCCTTTTTACCCAGATGGACAGTACCATGGCGTGGGCAGCGCTTTCCAAAGCAGGGGAAGGCACGAACTGCGGTACCATCAACCTTGAAATTCAATACCCGTCTCCTGCAAAGGGAGGATTTTTTACCTGTGAGACCCAGGTTCTGCATTTTACAGGGCGATCCTGTTTTGTCCGTGGTGAAACCCGGGATAAGGACGGCACACTTGTGGCCATGGGACAGGGCACCTTCAGGATAATTAAAGTTCATCCTATTCTATAATTTTTGTTTTTTTGAGTGGACTTCTTATTCTTGATAATTCATAATCCCATTATGGAATGCGGCAGATAAGGATATATTCTCAAACGGTATCACTTTTAAGAGGAGGTTCTCTTTTTATGGCCTTGAAAAAGCGGAAAATATTTGTTTTGGATACCAATGTTATTTTGCATGACAGTTCCTGCATAGAGTATTTTGAAGAACATGATATTATCCTTCCGATTACCGTTCTTGAGGAACTGGATCAGTTTAAAAAAGGCAAAGAGACCATAAATTTTCAGGCCCGTGAATTTTTAAGAGCCCTGGATGCTTTAAGTGGAGATAATCTGTTCAATGGCGGGGTGAGTCTTGGCCCGGACCGGGGGCGTTTGTTTATCCGGCTTGAGCAGAAGATGCATCCGGATTTACATCTTAATTTTTCCGACCACAAGGTGGATCATCGGATATTAAATATCGCATATCATCTGGATCGGGAAAATCCGGACCGTCAGACCATTCTGGTTTCAAAAGATGTGAATCTGAGGATGAAGGCCAAATCCATCGGGCTGACTGCCCAGGATTATACCACCGATTATGTAAAAAATATCAACACCCTGTATACCGGCTGCCGGGTGGAGGAAAATATCTCTTCATCATTAATTGACACCATGTATCAGGTGCCCTATTCTTTTGAAGCAGATCATCTTTTAACACAAAATCCGCTTTTACCAAATGAATACTGCATTTTAAAAAATGGCAGCAAATCCGCTCTGGGGGTTTTTGATATACGGACAAACTGTATCAACCGTGTGGAAAAAACGTCTGTTTACGGAATTTCACCTCGAAATGCAGAGCAGACCTTTGCCATGAATGCCATATTAAATGATCAGATCAATCTGGTGAGTATTTCCGGAAAGGCAGGAACCGGAAAAACACTGCTGGCGCTGGCAGGGGCCCTGGAAAAAAGAAGAAATTACCGACAGATTTTTCTGGCCCGCCCGGTGGTTCCGCTGAGCAATAAAGATATCGGATATCTTCCCGGAGATGTGGATTCAAAGCTGGGTCCGTATATGCAGCCGATGTATGACAATCTGAGTGTGATTCAAAATCAGTTTAAGGAATCCAGTGCGAAATATAAGCAGATAAAAACATTTCTTGAAGAAGAAAAGCTGGTAATTGCACCACTGGCATATATCCGTGGAAGAAGCCTTGAGCGGATCTTTTTTATTGTTGATGAAGCCCAGAATTTAACGCCCCTTGAAGTCAAGACCATCATTACCCGGGCAGGCGAAGGTACAAAAATGATTTTTACCGGCGATATTTTTCAAATAGATCATCCATATCTTGACAGCCAGTCCAATGGATTAAGCTATCTGATAGAAAAAATGCAGGGCCAGCGTCTGTACGCACACATAAACCTTGAAAGCGGGGAGCGGTCGGAACTCGCTGAACTGGCCAGTAATTTATTGTAATATACATGATATGAAAAAGAATGGAGCAACCTGTGAAGAACGGCTTTGAATATATCGATGGTGATGATAAAAGAACAGATCCCAGAAATGAGAACCAGAAAAATGCCAGTGTTGAATTTTATCCGGCCAATACTGAAATTGCATATCATTTCAAGCTTAAGGATTTTTCATCCAAAGGTTTTGGTATTCTGGTCCGCAAAGACTCAAAAGTTCTCATGCATATAAAATCCGGGGATGTTCTTGATATGAAATATTACCCGGATACTGCCGCTGCAACCCCCTCTTTGTATCGTACCCAGATCAAACATATTTCCGAGCCTGAACCTGGAAAACATAAAGAACACATGATGGTGGGGCTTATGATTCTGGAACAGGCAGAAATCGCATAGAAACAGATTTTTTTTATTACTGCCGGTACAAATGAATTTCGTTGGCCATTAAATTTTAATAATTTTTTGGAATAACTCTTTTTTAAATTCCCTCCTTATCTTTACAGAAGTACCACGATGTATTACCATGTTGAATAAGTGAAGTAAATTAGTGTGATTTTAAGCCATTGTAATTAAATGAAATATTAATTAAGGAGATTCAAATGGCAAAAGACGATAAAGATAAAAACCTGGAGACGGTTCAGGAAAGAACCGCTTGTGAAGCAACTCAGCAGATGCTTGCAAAAGCCAGAAGAGATGGTGTGAAGCTGGATCTGGATCGCGGTTTTGAAATGAAGGCCTGCCCGATCGGTGTGGAGTCTGCCTGTTGTAAAAACTGCTTTATGGGACCCTGTCGGCTGAACCCCAGAGATCCATATAAAAAAGTAGGCGTGTGCGGGGCAACCATCGATACTATCATGGCCCGGAATTTTGCCCGGAATGTGGCGGCAGGATGCGCCTCTCATAATGATCATGGAAGACATATTCTTGGGCTGTTCAGAGGGATTCTTGAAGGAAAGATCAAGGACTTTAGAATTGAGGATACTCAAAAGCTTGAAAAGATCGCAAAATCAATAGGGATTGAAGTTGAGGGAAAAGAAGTCGTTGCGCTGGGTCTGGAATTGTGTGATGAGCTTGAAAAAACCTTTTCCAATGTTGATGGCGAAATGCCTTTTGTAAAACGTGCTCCAAAGGCAACACAGGAATTATGGCGCAAGGATGGTGTCATGCCCAGGGGTGCCATGGTTGAAGTCATGGAACTGATGAGCCGGACCCATATCGGATGTGATCAGGATTATAATAATCTGATGAAGCAGATCACCCGAACTGCCCTTGCAGACGGCTGGGGCGGCTCAATGGTGGCCACAGAACTTTCTGATATCATGTTTGGAACGCCGTCGCCGATTCTTGCGGATGTGAACATGGGCGTGCTGAAAGAAGATCATGTGAATGTCATTGTTCACGGGCATGAGCCGGCCATGTTTGAAGGCATGCTGGCTGCTGTGAATGATCCGTTTTTTATTGAAGAAGCCAGGGCAAAAGGCGCAAAGGGTATTAATCTGATCGGCATGTGCTGTTCGGGAGCAGAAATGATGTCCCGTCATGGTGTTCCCCATGCCGGGAACTTTGGATCAACAGAAGCGATCATGGTAACCGGTGCTGTGGATGCCATGGTGGTGGATATCCAGTGTATCAAGCAGGGGCTTGCAGAGGTTGCAAGATGTTATGACACCCATCTGATTACAACCAATCCCCGGGCACATATTGAAGGCGCCACCCATATTGAGTTTGAAGATCATGATCCCAGAAAATGCACGGATCAGATTCTGGCAAAAGCCATTACGCGGTTTGGGTCCCGTTCAATGCCCATTGAAATTCCCAGACAGATTCAAAAAGGCGTTCATGGATTTACCCATGAATATATCGAATACATGCTGGGCGGAACATTCCGGGGAAGTTATTCTCCGTTGAATGATAATATTATCAACGGCAGAATACGGGGGGTAGCAGGTGTTGTTGGATGTACCAACCCCAAGGTCCGGCAGGATTCCGTGCATGTGGAGCTGGTAAGAGAACTGATTAAAAACGATGTTCTGGTGCTTCAGACCGGATGTTCCCAGATTGCCCTGGCCAAGGCGGGATTCCTTGTTCCGGAAGCTGCACCGCTTGCAGGCCCGGGTTTGGCTGAGGTCTGTGAAACCGTCGGGATGCCGCCTGTTCTGGGGCTGGGCTCATGTGTGGACAATTCCCGGATTCTGATCGCAGCATCAGCCATGGTGGCTGCCGGCGGACTGGGAAATTCCATTGCAGATCTTCCTGTGGCAGGCTGTGCGCCGGAATGGATGAGCGAAAAAGCATTGGCCATTGGTCACTATTTTGTTGCATCCGGCGTGTACACGGTTTTCGGTGTTGGTTTTCCAAGCATCAAGGATACCAAATTTCATGATCTGATGTTTGATGGTCTTGAAAAACAGGGATATGGAAAATGGGGGGTTGAAAAAGATCCCATTGAAATTGCCCGGATGATGATCGCTCACATTGATAAAAAACGCAAGGAACTGGGGATTGATAAAACAAGGGAAAGAACCCTTGTGGATATGTCAGACCGTCGTGATCTTGCGTCCTGATTCATTTGTCCCCGGCAGGTATCTATCTGTCGGGGACTTTTTCAAGCATGTTGCCATCATCTGTTTTTGTATGAATTATTTTTTTAATGGTTAAGCAACTCAATCAGATGATAAAAAGGAACAATTGAAATCCCTGTTCGCTGCTGGGGGTCTTCACCGCCATATACAAGGCCTGCCCCTTGGGACACCTGATCTTTAAAGAAAGTTGTAAAATGATTCAGGCCTTTAAAATAATCTTGTGTAATGGTCATACCTGCTTTGATTTCAACAGGAAAGATTTTTGAACCGTTTAGCAGTAAAAGGTCGACTTCATTGCCTTTGCTGTCGCGATAAAAATGAAGATTATTTCGTTTTCCATGATTGAAGCGGTATTTAAGCGTTTCAGCAATAACCATATTTTCAAACAGATGGCCGCGAAGCGGATCTCGTTCGATATGAGTTTCATTCTGGATGTTTAGAAGGTAGGCGGCCAAGCCCACATCATAAAAGTACAATTTCGGAGATTTGACCAGCCGCTTTGAGATATTGGCATGGTATGGCTGCAAAAAGAAAATTATATAACTTGCCTCAAGAATGGATAACCAGTTGCGGGCCGTTGTATGTGACACACCGGCATCATTGGCCAGACTGTTCATGTTTAACAGTTGGCCGATGCGTCCGGCACACAGCTTTATAAAACGCTGAAACAGGTTTAAATCATTGACACTGGTCAGTTGTCTGAGGTCTCTTTCAATATATGTTTCAAAATAGTCTCCAAGTGCCTGGCTTGGATTCAGATCCTTATCCCAGATTCTTGGGTAAAAACCCTTGTAGAGCAGGCAATCAATGGAAGGCAGCGAAAAACCGGATTGAATCTCCTCCATGGAAAAAGGTAAAAGTTTGATCAGGGCTGTACGGCCTGCCAGCGACTGGTTGATAGAATTGCTGACTTCAAATTGCTGGCTGCCCGTGAGAATAAACTGCCCTTCGCTTTGGTTTTCGTCTACCATGGGTTGAATATACGAAATCAGGTCCGGAGCTCTCTGAATTTCGTCTAATACTGCGCCATTCGGAAATTGTGCTAAAAATCCCCTGGGATCATCAATAGCAAATTGCCGGATATCAGGGGATTCCAGGTTGGCATAGGGTTTATGAGCAAATATTTTTTTGCACAATGTGGTTTTCCCACTCTGCCTGGGACCGGTAATAGTGAGCACCGGGTATTGTCCGGCAAGCTGTTTTGCAACCGGTTCAATTGCTCTGTTGATAATATTCATGAGTACAGAATAGTATTAAGTTGGTGCATTTTGCAAGCAAAGTTTTCAAAATGCACCAATTTGTAAGCGGCTGGTTTTGCAGGAGGGGTTACCAGGCATCAACCCACAGGTTGTCATCGCCTTTTTTTGCAGATGGCGGAACAGATTTCAAGCCCCGCATAATCCATTTGCGGGTGTCTGCCGGATCAATCACAGAGTCAATTTCCATGCAGGCGGCAATATTAATCGCCTTTCCTTTTTCATACATTTTGGCCACCAGTTTGTTAAAAAGCGCTTCACGTTCTTTTGGATCTTCAACAGCCTCGAGTTCTTTTTTAAATCCCGCCCTGACCGCACCTTCGAGCCCCATTCCGCCATATTCTCCCGTGGGCCAGGATGTTGTAAAAAAAGATTCATGAAATCCGCCCTTGGCCATGGCCATGGCACCCAGACCATATGCTCTTCTGAGCACAATACTGAAATAGGGAACCTTGACATGGGAGCCGATAACAAACATCCGGCAGACGTGTCGTACCTGAGCCAGTTTTTCAATTTCCGGCCCCACCATGAAACCCGGTGTGTCGATCAAGGATAAAATCGGCAGCCCATGCGCATTGCAAAGCTGCATGAACCGGGCAGCCTTATCTGCATCATCCGCTTCGATGGCTCCGCCCATGTGTTGACAGTTGCTGGCAATCACGCCAAAGGGATTGCCAGCAATCCGGATGAATGCGGTAATGAACCCGGGTCCGAATCCAGGCCGGAGTTCAAGAAAAGCATCCTTGTCTGAAAGGGTTTTGACGATCCGGCGCACATCATAGGTGCGTCTTCTGTTTTCCGGGATCAGATCCCGCAGCAGGTGTTGATCCAAAGCTTCCCAGTGTGTTGTCGGACCCTGAAAATAGGAGATGTATTTTTTGGCCACCGCAACCGCTTGCGCCTCATCGGACACAACAATGTCCACCACGCCGTTTTCAGACTGCACATCAATGGGACCGATTTCTTCGGGTCTGAACGTCCCCAGGCCCCCGCCTTCGATCATGACCGGTCCGCCCATTCCGATATTGGAATTCTCAGTGGCGATGATCACATCGCAGCACCCCAGCAGGGCTGCATTTCCGGCAAAACAGTATCCGGATACAATCCCGACCATGGGAACCTTTCCGCTTAATCCGCCAAACCGTGCAAAGGTTGACAGGTCCAGCCCTGTCATGACAACTCCGGCAGCATCGGTATCACCCGGTCTGCCACCGCCGCCCTCTGCAAAAAAAATCAGCGGCAGGCGCTGCTCGGTAGTCAGTTTTAACATCCGGTCCATTTTTTTGTGATTGAAAAACCCCTGGGTGCCTGCAAGAACCGTATAATCGTATGACATGACCATACAGCGGGAGATCTGCTCGTCAAACATGGAACCGTTAACGGTTCCGATACCGGTAATCAGGCCGTCTGTCGGCGTGTTTTTAATAAGATCCTCAAAAGATCTTCGTTTCTGCTGGGCCGCAATATTCAGGGCGCCATATTCAATAAAACTGTCTTTATCACACAGGTCATTTACGTTCTGGCGGGCGGTTCGCTGATTTTTTTTCATTCGCTTCTCCACCACTTCCGGCCGGTTTTCATCCAGCCCTAAGGCCAGTCTCTGGATCAGTTCCGACAGCTCCGGGCGCATGTTTTTTTCTTTATTTTCTGATGATTCCATCTTAAGCATCTCCCTTTTGCTCGTTTTTTTGAGTCTCTACAATTTTATTTTGAAATTTAATATATACAGGAACTTTTTCAGATGACATAGTTTTTTTTAAGATATTTTTCGGGCAAAATCAGCGGATTTTTTTAAAAAACAAGGGCTTTGTTTATCTGTGGAATCATCACCCGGATCTGCGGGTGGGTTTTTTTCAAGCGGTCTGTGAACGGTGAAACATCCATGGACTGGGAAATGGGCGGATAAAAATTATCATGATGATGAATAACGATAATTTTGGGTTGTAAATGCTGAACATATTTGATTCCGATATCACAGATCTTTGAATGTCCCTGAAACGGCAGCAGAAGAATATCAACCGGTGGTTCGGTTTTGATTCTTTCCAGTTCCAGGTCTGTGGAACCGGCAGTGCCGAAAAAATGGATGATTTTATTTTCCACAAAGAAACGCCAGCTTAACACCTGGCCGCAGGGGAATGATTTTAAGCGCGGAATATCTTTGACCAGCGAAATGTTTAATCTGCGGACTGTGTTCAGGACAAGTTTTGCATCAAACTGAACATGGGTGCTGAAGAAGGCCTGGGCCTTGAAAGAGTTGAAATCCATACATTCCCGGTCTGTCTGTACGGTTTTAATCTGTTCTGGGTTTGTGTGATGCCAAATCAGGCTTTTCTTGACAGATTCAGAGCAAAGGATGCCACAATTGGATATGGCGCAAATGCCAGGCACGTCCATAATATGGTCAAAATGCCCGTGGGAAATGAATATCTGGCGGCTTTCTTTAAAATCTTCGGGTGTCAGGTCTTGAACCGGCCGGGCTGTTTTTTTTCTGGATAAAAACGGGTCAAGCAGAAAAGACTGTCCGTCTGTTTGAATTTCAAAGCCTGCAGTTCCCAGCCATTTTAATTCCATGGATCATTCTCCAGGTTAAAAACGGTGACCATATGGTGTTCATAACAGGTTTGTTTTTTCTTTTCAATGTTTGTGTGATCAGTGTATGGTATATTCTTCAGCTGGGTTTAAATCATGGACATACAATTTATAGAAGAAAATTAATAATACATTTTTGAGATTCTGAACCTGGATCGAAAAAAAATGTTCAATTTTTTGGTTGACAAGCCATGGTTTCCTATTCTATATGGAAACCCAATATTGTTAGGGAAAACTGCACTTTTAAAAAAATAGATTTAATCTGCGGCAAGAAGCCGTTTCCTAACAACGCATAAAATTTATTGTAGAATCAAAAGCCATGAAGGCGTCTCTCCGTGAATGGAGTAAGTCGTTTTGTGGCTTTTTTTTTGGGGGTGAAATTTAGGATAATAGGAGAAAATTAAAAATACTTAAAAAAGCAGCGTTAAAAAACAATTAAACAGTTTAGGTCAGGAAAGGCAGCTGCAACCGACAAAAGTAACTGCCGCCTTTCCCGGTAAGCCCCTTGCCTTGTCAGGAAGGATGCTTGATGGTTTAATATCATCAAATCATCCTTCCTTCAAGTTCTTTCCAGTATCTGAAATCTTACCAAAAATCAGGATCACTGAAAAATCAGACATAATGGCATTATCCGGGCTGTCTTTGACCACATAATTACTAAAAAGGATGAAAAAGGATGAAAAAAAAATCGAACCGCATGATTATTTGGACTATTGTTGTCCTATTTGTATTTAGTTATTCCGGCAGTGTAATGAGTGAAGAAAAAAAGGCCTATAATTTAGGAGACATCACTGTTACCGCTGCAAAGTTTGAAACGAGCATTGAAAAATCACCGACGAACCTTGATGTCATTACTCGCGAAGATATAGAAAGGATGCCTGAGGCAACCAATATCAATGAATTGCTGAGGCAGGTACCGGGTTTGTATGTTCCGCAATATCAATCTGGAGTGGCCAACGACGGACTATATAGCTCAAGAGGTTCTGAACCCTCGACTTGGGGCCTTCGCTTCTTGGTCAACGGGATAGAATTCAATAAAGGTAACGGTTACACTGTGCCCACAAGAATCCCGATAAACGATATCGAACGGATGGAAATCATTAAAACCGCATCTGCTGAATATGGAGACCAGGCAGTCGGTGGCGTTATTAACGTCGTGACTCGAGTTTCTCCCAAACCATTGGAGGCAAAGGCAGGATTTTCATATGGTAGTTTTGATTATACAAATTATTTTGGTGTAATCAACGGTAGCAATGACCGTTGGGAATACTTTATGGATTTTTCTTTTTCACAGACTGATGGTTATCAAGACAATGTTTTCTATGATCCGGCGAATTTTTACACACGTTTTGCATACAAACCTGATGATACCATGAAATTGGAATTCCATGGGTCGCATATGGCCTCAAAAGGTTCGTGGCCTAAAAAACTTACCCAGGTTCAGTTTGATGCAGACTCGAGTCAAAATCCAGGCAAGTCAGACACTTTTGAAAACGATTATAATTTAGCTGCTTTAGTCTTAAAAAAGAAAATTGGAGACGATGAACTGCAAATAAAACTAACCGGAAAAGACGAATGGGTTACCATGAATTATGGTTCTGACTTTGAATTTGACGAGTGGGAGATTATCCCGGCAATCACATATGCGTTAAAGCATGAAATAGCCGGGATGGGCAATACGGTTCTTTTCGGAGGAGAGTACCGTAAACATGAAATTATTAACCAAATGTTCACTGTTTTAAATGGTGTCCGTCAAACCAAGACTAAAGACACCCTTCGAGAAGATATTTCATACGCAGCTTATATCATTGATGAATTGTCTGTTACAGATGCATTGACGGTATCTTTTGGTGCGAGATTTGATTCTTATGAACAGAATCAAACGGGGAGAGTCAATGTTGCAAATACTGTAGGGCAATCAGATGAGGCAATCAGCCCAAAATTGGGAGCAACGTATACGATTAACAATGCATTAAATGTTTTTGCAGGCTTCAACAGCGGTTTTAAAAGTCCTGCTCGTGTTCCAGGGGCTGCATATTCATCCGGTTTGGATCCAGAGGAGGTCCGTTCTTATGAAGTTGGATTTAGAGGGAGTCCGCTCCCATGGTTGAATTACAATACAGCCCTGTTCCTGAACCAATATAAAAACAAATGGATCAGAACAGGACCAAACCCGACAGATCCTTACACAAACGCAGGAGAAACTGAGGCAAAAGGTATTGAGCTATCGTTGAATCTTTCTTTTAATTCAGGTTTGTACTCCAGCATCAGCTATACATATCAAGAATCAAAATATGAGGATTTTATAGACTCGGGCGTTAATTACAATGGAAATTGGCTTGCAAATATTCCGGAACAGCTTATTGGGTTGACGGCAGGCTATAATCATTCTGCATTCGGACAAATTTCTTTGACGGCAGATTACATAGGAGATCGCTATTTTAATCAGACAAACACACTAAAGGGGAATGATTATTGGGTTTTTGGTGCTAAATACAAAAAAACATTTGACCAATGGAATCCTGCGTTTTCTTTTTTTGTAAATGCAAAAAATCTTGGTGACGAGGCGGCTGTTGTATATGGATCAGGAACCCCTGGCTCCGAAAGCCTTGTGCCGGTCTATGGCAGATCTGTCACAGCTGGGATTGAGTTTCTTTTTTAATCATTTTGACAATAATCTTTAAAAGGAAAATTAAATATTATGAGAACTAATAATTGCCTTTTTCACTTGGCACCAAATACAAAAATTGTTTCCGCTCTGGTCTTCTTTTTTCTTCTTGTTTCATCCTGCATAACGCCTCTGTACGCTCATAATCTGTGGATTATAGGTGATACCGATAAAAATGGGGACGGAACAGTCCATCTGTACTTTGCACATCATGTTGGTCCTAGTGATGGAAATTACCTTGAGCCAATTGCCAAGAGAGGGAAAACATGGCTACAGACTATAAATGTGGAGCCAAACCAAATAAAATTAAATGAGGCGACAGAAAACGGATTAAAATATCTAAAGGGGAATATAGGAGAAATACAAGCACCATTCGCACTGGATCACAGCAGTTTGTATGGCATCTATCATGGCCGGCTTGATTTTTTTTATGGCCGATATATCCAAGTAAATAAAGCTGAAGAACTTTCCGGTTTGGCAGAGTCACATCACCTGCCTTTTCAAATCGTACCTGTTGGGATAGAAAAAGGGCTTTTGCTCCGAGTGATGTTTTTTTCAAATCCTTATCCACGGTCAGAAGTGATACTTTTGGCCTCTGACGGTACTGAAAAAAAATTTAATACAAATCAAAAAGGAGAAGTTATAATACCTATTAATAAAAGCGGGACTTATCATTTCTGCGCATACGCGTTCGAACATGATGCTGCAGGTGTCTTCGAATACGAAGCGTTCAAAGGGATAATGTATGGATCAACATTGACGATTAATTTTTCAAATGACGCTAAAAAAGAACCTAAATGAATCATCAAAACTATCAAGGTTGCTGAAGAGTCTGGCATATAGACGGGAATTAAGCTATTCCTGTAAAGACTGCGGAAGGCTGTCTGTTTCTGATGAGAAGCTGTGTAAGCCTGAAGAAATTTAACGCTGAATAAAACATTGATATGAAAAAGGGTTTTTCGTTTCAGTATCGAGAAAAGCCCTTTTTTATTAAAAATGATGTAAAAAAACATTAAATTTTTGCTTAAATTTTCCAAAAGAGTTGATTTATATGCAATAAATAACTATACAGGTCTCAGAGTTCAGTAAAGATTTATTAATTTTTTTAATGAGTTATTGTTGTTTTTTTGAATATGGTGAAAAAAAATATATTTGAAAAACTAAAACAGTCCGAAAATATTCCTCAACTGCCCCAGGTGATGTTGCGGCTTGTGAAGGCCTGCAGCAGTGAAAAAACCAGTATTGATGAGCTTACCCGCATTATATCCGCAGACCCTTCTTTAACTTCCCGGCTGATACAGATTATCAGTTCTCCGTATATTAACCTTCCCAAAGAAGTGAACAGTATCAAGACCGCCGTGGTCTATCTGGGAATGGATACCATACGCAATATTGCAATCAGTACTTCGGCCATGCGGTTTTTCAGTATTTCAAAGCTTTTGCCGGAATTTGACCTGGCAGGGTTCTGGTATCATTCTTACAAATGCGGTGTGATTGCAAGACAGATTGCCCGGGAAAATGACCTGTCCAATCCGGATGAATTTTTTCTGGCAGGCCTGCTTCATGATATCGGCCGGTTGATACTGATCCAGAATTTTCCACAGGAGTATGAGCCTATTCTTAAGGAGAATATCCGGGAAGATCAGATTCTTTCTGCTGAGATGAAAGCCTTTGGCACAGACACCCCACGTGTAAGTGCCTGGCTTTTTGGCCAGTGGAATTTAAACCCCCTGATTGCGGATGCGGTTTTGTATATCAACGAGGAGAAGGATCAGGTTGAAGGGGCGCTTTCCCATGTAAAAGAACTGTATATCTCCAATATTCTGGCCCAATCCAATGCCCTTGGGAAAATAGAGAATATAATCTCTCTTACAGATATTCCCCAGTACAGGCTTGAACAGATTGCCGCCGAAGCAGAGGATGACGTTTCCCAGATGGCCAAAAGTATGGGCATCAATATGGAAAATATCGCAGATGAGGAAACAGAGAAATCTTTAACCTCTGAGATAAAGGATTTTTCTTTATTTTACGGGACATTGCAGAGCCTTTTAAAGGCCAGGGATGTGGATGCGGTTTTAAATGCCGCACAAAACGGGCTTAAAATAATTTTTAATATTTCCCGGGTTTTTTATTTTCTCCTGGATGAGAAAAAAAATATTTTAACCGGGTTTTGTGCAGCCAGTGATAAATCCCATAAAATCATAAAAAGTATTGCCCTGCCCATGTCAAATACATCCAGCCTTCTGGTGAAATGCGTAAAAGAGCAAACGGTTCAAAATACACTGGAAATTGATCCGGACACCCGGTTTGCCATATCAGACATCCAGATCGCCCGTCTGATCAAGGAAGACGGACTGTATTGTGTTCCGGTGGTTTCAGCAGACCTGGCGTTTGGTGTCATGGCCCTGGGAGTGGATAAAGAAAAAGCAACGCTCCTTGATGATAACAGGGGTCTTGTTGATCTTTTTTCAAAACAGATGGGAATCTGTATTCAGGGAATCCGTTTTCACAGTGAATATGCTCAGGATATTCATGAAAAGAAAATGGAGGCGTATTCAACACTCACCGATAAAGTCATTCATGAAGTGAACAATCCGCTGGCCATTATCAAAAATTATATTGAGACCCTGAGACTGAAACTGCCGGACCGCCATCCTGCTCAGGATGAACTGGTAGTTATCGGGGAGGAAATGAACCGGGTATCAGAGCTTTTAGACAGGCTCAAAAGTTTTTCAAGCCCTAAAATAGGCGGATTTGAACCGGTGGATATCAATCAGCTGTGTCAGAGCATTCTTGATATTTTAAAAAAATCCATTCTTCTGCCCAAACAGATTGAAGCCACCATCAGTATAGACCCTGAAATTCCGCATATTAAAACTGACCGGAACGGAATCAAGCAGATTTTTATCAATCTGGTGAAAAACGCATCGGAAGCCATGGAAACCGGAGGCAGGATTTGTGTTTCCACAAAGTTTTTGCCCCAGTCGGCAAAGATTATGATTGATGAGAAAAAACGGATTCCGGGAAGTGTTGAAATTGTTGTTGCAGACAATGGGCCGGGAATTGATGAAACCATCAGAAAAACAGTGTTTGATCCTTATGTTACAACCAAAAAGGGGGGAACAAATTCCGGTCTGGGGCTTTCCATTGTTCACTCCATTGTCCGGGATCTGAATGGAAAAATCAGGTGTGAGAGCAAACCGGGAAAAGGAACCCGCTTCATTATCACCCTGCCGGTCAGTTCGTCAAAAAACAGGCAATAAAAGGAAGGAGCATCCAGGTGCATCAATCCGGCAATAGAATCCAGAAACTGGTTGAACCGCTGAAAACAGGAGAGCTGCTTGCCAAAGAAGGGTTTATCAGCCTGGATGACATTGAAACAGCGCTTTCCATTCAAAAAAAACGCATCCAGTCCATGAGCACAAAAAAAAATCGGTTTCTGGGAATGATTTTATGTGACCTGAACCTGATTACCCCGGTGGATAACTTTTATGTTCTGTACAAATATAATAAAATACAGACCTTGCAGTCTGTGCTGGTTTCAGAAAATAAAATATCAAGACAGGCACTTGAACACCATTGCGTCCTGTCCCGGGAAAAAAACATTCCACTGATCAGTTATCTTTTGAAAACCGGTCTGATATCAACCCAGGATATGCAGCAGATTCTGTTTGATCTGTTTCATGTTCCGCTCCGGTCACTGCGTGATTTTGTTTTTAATGAAAAGGATAGGCAGCTGCTGGTAAGGGTGCTGGATAAGCAAAAGTCCCGCGAAAACAGAATTGTCCCGCTGGGGATGAAGGACAACACCCTGCTGTTCGGTATTACAGATCCGGAAAATATGGTGTTTATTCATCATTTGAACGAAAAATTTCCCCAGTACCGGTTTAAGGTGGTGTTTATTCCGCACTGGGGATTCGGTCAGATAAGCAGAATAATATATTCATACCATTCAGAATCAGAACCAGAAATAGAACCGGAACATCTTAAAGACAGGTCTTTAGATCTTTCCTTTCTGCTCAAATTTAAAACATCCATCACAGACCCTGACTTGGAAAAAGATGCCATACAAACCCTTTATCATCGGTATGAGCAGTTGCATCATCTGGCAGGCCAGCAGAAAAAAGAGAACCGCCAGGATGATTTTAACCAGTTCATTCATCTGGTTCATAAAAAAATCACCCGGGAATATAAAAGCTGCAGCATAGAATTTTCATTGAAAAAAGAAGATAACGGTGTGAAGATTATCGCATTCCCTAAACGTTAGGAATTTTTATTATGGCAAGAATTATCACAGTAACCAGTGGAAAAGGCGGCGTGGGGAAAACCAGTATCAGCCTTAACCTGTCATTGGCCCTGGCATCCCAGGGGTTTAAAGTCTGTCTGTTTGATGCGGATCTCGGGCTGGCCAATGTAAATATCCTTACAGGCATCTACCCTAAAAAAGATCTTGGCCATGTCATTTCCGGACAGTTTAATTTAAACGAAGTCATTATAAGAGACTATCAGGGAATTGATATTATCCCGGGAAGTTCAGGAATTCAAAAGATTGCAGACCTTACCCGGACGGAAACCGGTACGCTGATCAGCGCATTTTTAGATCTGGACGAATACGATTATTTTATATTTGACACCTCAGCCGGTATTTCTTCCCAGGTCTTGTCATTCTGCATGGCTTCCCATGAAATCGTTCTTGTGGCGACATGCGAACCGACGTCTTTGACAGATGCCTATTCCATGCTCAAAGTATTGTCCAGATACGGATATGACAGCCCCATCCGGGTGATTATCAATCAGGTGACATCCGGCAAGGCAGCAAAAAAAGCCTATGCCCACTTAAAAACAACAGTAAACCGGTTTCTTGATGTAAGGATTGTTCCTCTGGGTATTGTGGCTTCGGATAAAAATGTTCAGGCTGCAGTGATATCCCAGACGCCTTTCTGGATGTTGTTTCCGGACACCGTCGCCTCAAAGTGCATAAAAAATATTTGTGAAAAACTGGTTTTTAATGCGGTGTCATCCGGCGATATGCAGCTGGAATTATTCTGGGACAAATGTTTGCGCTTCCTTGAAAAACACCGAAGGCCGGAAGATTTCCTGGAAAAAGACCCGGCCCAGCCGTCCGGGGACAAAACTGCAGAAGACCTGCAGATAAAAACAGCGCTTTCTCAGATGGAGTCAAAACTGTCCCTGCTTATGGAAGAGGTGAAACAGATAAAAATGATGCTTCAACACCCGAAGAACATTTCCCCGGAAACCCCGTCCCCGCCCCCTGAGCCCAGGGAAATATCCATTGATTTTGAAGCCTGGATGGAAAAAAAATATAAATAGCCCAAAAAAGGACAATCCGTGAAATCTACCGCCCTTGAGGTTAATCTTTCAGATACAAAGGTTGACGTCGTCATTGATAAAAAATATGAGGTTTTTCTTCAGATCGTTTCATCCTACGTCGGTGTTCTGAACCGCATGAACATTTTTTTAAAGGAGTTGTCTCATCCGTATAAAAACTGGAGCTTTATTGTCAGTGAAGCCCGGCATTTGTCCATTCATTATTTTTATCTGTACAAGCCTCATCCCCATGGAGACAAAGCACTCAGCCTTTTTGTGGATATTTTTCTGGAAGCGTTTAATGCAGAGACAACCGTAACGGTCAAAACAACGTCAGCTGATAATCTGATGCTGTTTTTACAGCATCTGGTAAAAGAGTCAGATGCAGAATTCAACCGGTTTCTGCCGGTGATTCAAAATGCCTTCAATAAAATTGAAGCCTATGATGACGAGGCGTTTTATTATTTTGTCCGCTCCTATTATCAGCCGGATAAAATTGCAAAAAGCCTGCTGGAAAAGCTCACAGACAACAGCGACGCATTAAAACCGATAAACCGGATGCTGGTTAAATTTTATTCTTATTCTTTTGATTACTGGATGAATCAGGAGGATATGCTGTTGTGGATTGGCAAAAGTTTAGAGATAAATAAACTGGATAAAAACCTTCAGGCCATACTGAAGGAAGTCTCTTATGAAAAAATCGCATCCTGGCAGGCGGATTTAAAAAAGATTGCCCATGCTCTGGACAAAGATCCTGCAAAGACCACACAGAAACTGATCCGGCTTGTCAGCTACCAGGGGTTTGTCAGCCGCATCTGGGAAATTCCTGCCAAAATTATGAAGAACAGCCCGGATGACGCTGGAGCCTGGTATTTAAAGCTGACATTTTTATTTTATATCATCCATATTCAGGGCCTGTCTTCCATTCATGTCCAGGCCCTGCGGGATATCAACCTGACCCTTTCTCACCTGATCGGCGATAAAGGTTTTAAAAATGATATCAATATTGTCAATCAAACCTTTGAATTGATCAAGGAGCACAAGGGGAAATACCCGGAGACGGTTCTGGACTGTATCCATAAGATTGGAGAATCTGTTTACAAAACATCCAATATTGAACTGATCAACCATTTTATTGATAGAGCGGTTGATCACGGGTTTCAGTTTCCCATGATCGAAGGGACCGGTGAAGACTGGCAGATTAAAAGCAATACCGCCCATGTAAAAAATATCCGGCTGTTTCTGGATCTGATCGGCAGGCATCCCAAAAAATCCAGAAGGCTTCTTTCCGCCCTGATTATATCCCTGTCCATCGGTGGGGTGTTTATCAAGGATACAGACCTTTTCCCAAGAGATATCACCAGATTTTTAAATTCTGACATCGGCCCGGTATTCAATCTGGTCAAGCAGCTGGCAAGACTTTTGCCTGCCTTTTTTAATGAAATCGGTGCAGAGGGCCATTTGCGGGATATTTCAACCCAGCTGGACGAATCCTGCCAGAGAAAAGACCGGCTGATTCATTTTTTAAGAAAGCAGTGCCACGTGGAAAGCTCCAGCAGGATTGTGGATTTTATCAAAGAGGTGATTGTCTTCTGGAAGACCGGGGACAAGCAAAAGCTTGAACCCTATGTTCCGCCGTCCATATATCAGGAAATCGCATCAAACGGACCGTTTATTGATGGTCCCCAAAAGGTTCTGGCCTACCTTGAGCACAAAGAAATGATTTTTCCCACAGATTATCTGATCCATACGGAAGATGCCATTAACCAGTTTATTGATGAAGTGCGGGATGTTTCGGATCTGGACCGCAGCCGGGTGAAAATGATATTCGGGTTTTACCGTCTGCTGAATCAGAAATACCGGATAGATAACCTGGAACTGAAAAAATATCTGGCCTCGTTTAACAGCGAAAACCTGCCGGACACAAAAAAACTGCTTTCTGCCCTGGATGAAAAAGATCTGGATGACAAGATTCTGCATCTTTTGTCATATATGCAGGAGCTCAAGGATATTATTCTTTCGGACAGGATTTACGAGGCAAACGAAGCGATTTATCATAAGCGTCATTTCGCGGTTGATATTCCGTCCATGTACGGCAGCTACAATGAGGCCAAATTTGATGCGTTAGGTTTAACCCTGAGGGTGGAAACCATCCTGAATGTATTGTTTGAGGAACTGGTGAACAGCATAGATCTTCAGGTCATCACCAAGTCCACGTTCAAGCGGATTTATGGTATTTTAAACCTGTTCCGGACAGCCCTGGAAATTGACGGCATCTCGTCCAACCAGCTGGATGTCCAGATGGACTTTTTAAAATTTTCCGTGGATATCCGGACCTGTACCTTTACCCAGTATCTGGATATTTTTAAGGGGTTTACAAGGGCTGTGGCAGATATTGTGAATGATCATTTTAACACCATTCATTCCAATAATCTGTTCCAGATTGAATCCCGGCTGGGAAAGGATCAGATTCTGAAAAAATTTCTGCCCAACGATACCGGCAAACAGAATCTGAAGCTGGACCAGCGGGTGGCGGAGATTTTTTTCATGGACCGGATTGCGACATCCATCGGTCTTCAGCAGATGGATGTGTTTTTAAACCGGATTCTGCATACCTTGTTTCAGCAGTCTGAAAAACTGTCCCAGGCCCATCTGAGCCGTTTGTTGAATTATGATCCCAAATGTTCGGCCATTGAGGTGGACAGTGCAGACCCCATCAGCAACAATATTATTTTTCTGGGAAACAAAGGCTTGAACCTGATCAAGCTGAAAAGTGCGGGTATTGCGGTTCCGGATGGATTTATCATCACCACCGAAGTGTTTAAATGCCGTGAAATAATTAACGATTATAAGCCGGCCAATATTCATTTCAAGCAGTTTGTGGACCGGATGGTTTCCAAGCTTGAAAAGCGGTGCCATAAAAAATTTGGAGATACAAAATATCCGCTGCTGCTGTCTGTTCGCAGCGGTTCTTCCATTTCTCAGCCCGGGATGCTGGATTCTTTTCTAAACGTGGGGCTGAATGAAGAGATTGTCGCAAGCATTGCACAGATCAAAAAATTTTCCTGGTTTGCCTGGGACAGTTACCGCCGTTTTATACAAGGTTATGGTATGGCCTTTGGCATAAAAAGAGATGATTTTGATCACATCATGTATACCCAAAAGAAAAAAGAAGGGGTTGAACTGAAACGGTATTTCAGCGGCGAACAGATGAAGGCTGTCGCACTGGAGTATAAATCGCTGCTTCTGGATTCGGGCGTGGAACTGATTGCTTCTCCCCGGGAACAGTTATTCATGGCCATCGATCAGGTGTTCTCCTCCTGGAATTCCAAAAGGGGCAGAGATTACAGAAGGATCATGGGAATCTCTGATGACTGGGGGACGGCTGTAACGGTTCAGGAAATGGTTTTCGGGAATCTGTCCCGTAAATCCGGTTCCGGTGTGGTGTTCAGCCACAGTCCCAAGCTGCCTGGAGATACGGTCCGGCTCTGGGGGGATTTTACCATTGGCAATCAGGGAGAGGATGTGGTCTCAGGACTTGTAAAAACGCTCCCGATTTCTGAAGTCCAAAGGGAACTGGAGGACCGGGATTCAAAAAGCAGCCTGGAAGAAAGTTTTCCCCAGATCTATGCACAGTTGAAAAATGTAGTAGACCACTTGATTTATAATAAGGGATGGAATCCCCAGGAAATTGAATTCACCTTTGAGGGTGAAAATAAAGAAAATCTGTTTATTCTCCAGGCACGGGAAATGTCTTTGCGGGATCGTAAAAAGATCGTCAATTTTGACGTTGATCCGGAAATTCTTGAGGCAGCGTATATGGGGCAGGGAATCGGTGTCAGCGGAGGAGCCATGAGCGGCAGGATTGTTTTTACCCTGGAGGAAATCGACAGCTTCAGAAAAAAAGAGCCGGAGACCAAATTGATTTTGCTCAGAAATGATACAGTTCCGGACGATATTCTTGAAATTGATGCGGCAGACGGCATTCTTACCGCCAGGGGCGGTTTAACCTCCCATGCAGCAGTGGTCACCTACAATCTGGGTAAAACCTGTGTGGTGGGATGCGAAAATCTTATTTGCAATGAGCATAAAAAAGAGTGTATGCTCAATGGTGTTAAAATGGTAACCGGTGATTATATCAGCATGAACGGCCAGAAAGGTTCTGTGTATAAAGGCAAAATCAGGATTAATTAAAAAAGAACAAACAAGAGGGCTTTTAAGATGAACACAAAAGTTTCTACACTGGGAATTAACGGATTGGGTCGGATAGGGAAACTATCCCTGTGGCACCATGCCGGCAGGAAATATTTTGATAAAATCGTGGTAAATATCGGACGTGATGTGGGAACGTCTTTCAGTGATATTGTCCATTATCTGGAACGAGACACAACCTATGGACGGTTGGATTCTTTTTTGAACGGATATCAGTCCGGCCCGGTCATTACAGAGGTGGATGAAGCGTCCAGAACCTTGAATATAAACGGGGTTATGGTAAAAATACTGCAAAAAGACAGAAATCCCAAAGATATTGAATGGGCGGACAATGATGCCAGGATCGTCGTGGATACAACCGGTCAGTTTCTGGACCCCTCGCTTGATGCGGATGCGCCCAAAGGTTCCATCCGGGGGCATATGGAAGCCGGTGCCCAGAAGGTTGTTGCTTCTGCGCCTTTCAAGCTTAAAGAAGGGGTGCCCATGCCTGAGGATGCTGTGACCACTGTTATGGGAATCAACGATGCCGACTATGACCCTTTGCGCCATGACATTATTTCCAATGCATCCTGTACCACCACCTGTTTATCCCATATGATCAAGCCTTTGATTGACTATTTCGGCATTGAAAGAGTTTTATCAGCATCCATGGCAACGGTGCATGCAGCAACCGGATCCCAGAAGGTGCTGGACAGCCTGCCGAAAACCGGGGCCAAAGATCTGCGAAAAAACCGTTCCATCATGAATAATATTATCCTGACAACCACCGGCGCTGCCAAAGCGCTGCAGCTGGTGATTCCGGAAATGTCCAAAATCGGCTTTATTGCCGAATCTGTCCGCATTCCAACAGCAACCGGATCCTTGATTATTCTGGTGATGAATTTTCAGGAAGAGCTGAATAAAAAACCCATTCGCCGGGATATGATCAATTCGATTTATGAGGAAGCCGCAAAAGCCAATTCAAACGGGTATCTGATGTATACAGACACACAGAATGTCTCCTCTGATATTATTGGAACCCCGAGAGCTGCCGCTGTCATTGAGGGTCATGAAACCCATACCCGCACAGGCGTTATAAATATCAATCTTGAGCACCTCCGGGGACTTGATAAAGCGGTTCTGGAACAGATCAAGGATCATATGACCAGTCTTCAGGTGACCCAGGCGGTTATCTATGGCTGGTATGATAATGAAATGGCAAGCTATGTAAACATGCTGGGAGATAGAATTGTATCCATTGCAGAGGCAATGCATTAAAAAATACTTTATAAGTATCTGTTTTTTTATTCTGACCGGCGTTTTGTTTTTTAAAGCGCCGGTTGTTGCTGCAGGAGAAAAGATGCTGCCTTTTTCAAATGGTGAAACACTGAATTATACCGTGAGCTGGGAAATGGTCCCGGCAGGAAAGGCGACATTCTCAGTGCTTGATTTTGCCCAGCCAGACGGAAAAAAAGGATGGCAGTTTGTACTGGATGTCAAGTCCAACCGCTATATTGATTTTATGTATAAAATCAGGGATCATGTTGAAGGCTTTTCAGACAAGGCAATGGATCACTCTTTTTTTTACAGGAAAATTCAGTCCGGCAGAGAGAAAAAACAGATTGAAGTTGCGTTCGACTGGAACCGGAACACTGCCACCTATTCAAATTTTGGTGGAAAAAGAGATGCTCTGCCTATCCCTTTGAGTACCCTTGATCCGCTTTCTGCCTTTTATAAAATGCGGATGCTTGATTTTGAAGCCATAAAAGATCTGTCCTTTTCAATAACAGATGGAAAAAAGCAGTTTATTCAAAAGGGTGAGGTACTTAAAAAAGAAACCATTTACCTGTCGTCCGGAACCTGGGAGACCTATCTGCTGGTTCCCGAGGTGAATAATTTTTCAGGTGTGTTTGAAAAAAGCAAAGACCCGTCTGTCAATATGTGGGTGACCGCAGATCACAGACGAATTCCTGTCAGAATTACCGTCAAGGTGTTTATCGGCAGCGTTATCTTTGAGCTGGCCTCTGTGAATTAATAATGAAAAATATGGAAATCTGAATGAAAATAGCACTGATCGCTTCTCCCTATCCCCTTGAAGAGTGTCCGTCTCCACCCCTTGGATTGACTTATATTGCAGCGGTCTGTGAAGCTGCCGGAGCCCAGGTGATCATCCTGGACTATATTGTCCGGGGATATTCAAAAACCAAGCTCAACGCAGAGCTTAGTGCCTTTGGCCCGGATATTGTGGGTACCAGTTGCGTCACCATGAATTTTAAACAGGCTGCACAGATTCTGCAGACAGCAAAGCAGTCAAACCCTGAAATAATAACACTGATGGGCGGCCCCCATGTTTCTTTTGACAGTGAAAATACCCTGAATCTGTATCCGGAGATTGATATTGTTGTCAAAGGCGAAGCTGAAGCCACCATGGCAGAGCTTTTAGCTGTGATTCAGGATCGTAAAAAATGGTCAACGGTCTGCGGAATCGCGTTTAAAGAAAACGGCTGCGCAGTGACAACAGGTCCCCGGCCGCTGATCCAGGATCTGGATGCCCTGCCGCTGCCCGCGCGCCATCTTCTGCCCATGTCCCGGTATCAGGCTTTAGGGTATCCGGTCAGCATTATAACCAGCCGGGGATGTCCGAATCAGTGTATTTTTTGTCTTGGACGAAAAATGGTGGGATCAAAAGTGCGTTACCGTTCTCCAAAGTTAATTGCAGATGAAATTGAAACGCTGGTTTCTTCGGGAAGCACTTTTATAAATATTGCCGATGATCTGTTCACCTCAAACAAGCGCCGGGTAAAACAGCTATGCGATGAAATCATACAGCGGAATATTGCGGTTTCCTGGAGTGCTTTTTCACGGGTAAATACCATTGATGCGCAGACTTTAAAACGGATGAAAAAAGCAGGCTGTCATTCTGTAAGCTTTGGCATTGAATCCGGTAATCCGGATATGCTCAGGCGGGTGAAAAAAGGAATTACCATTGATCAGGCAAAAAAAGCATCAAAAGCCTGCAAGGAAGCAGGGATAAGAGGACATGCCTCTTTTATGGTCGGGCTGCCCGGCGAGACTTTTGAAACCATGACAGATTCTTTGAATCTCCAGAAAGAACTGGAAATAGAATCTGCCTATCATTTTCTGGCGCCTTTTCCCGGAACAACCATAAGGGAAAAGATACAAGAGTATGATCTTGAAATTCTGACAGATGACTGGGACCTGTATAATGCCAACCAGTCCATTGTCAGAACCGCAGCACTTTTGCCAGAACAGATGGATGCCTTTGTCCATGCATCTGAAGAGAACCACAGAAACTCCTGGGATCTTTTGAAAAAGAAATATGAAGAAAAAACCGCAACACCGTATGAGCAGATGCAGGTAGGAGGCCATTACCGCATGGTCATGATTTTTAAACTGTTAACCCAGGATTTTATTGAACAGAACGCCGA
Source organism: Pseudomonadota bacterium (assembly GCA_018821535.1). Classification (GTDB taxonomy): domain Bacteria; phylum Desulfobacterota; class Desulfobacteria; order Desulfobacterales; family Desulfobacteraceae; genus Desulfobacula. Next base: position 25,345 of record JAHJLV010000055.1, read on the forward strand.
CTTTATATCAGACCCTGCAGATGCCCTGAAACAGTTTTTTCAAAAGATTGCTTCAATGGCAGGCCTTGACCATGCTTTTGTTGAATCCACCATGACAGATCTTATCAATAAAGGCTATATTCGTATTGAAGAATCCTTTGGAAAAACTCTTTTTTCCTGGGCGCATTAAATCATACAGCGTTCTTGCCATAATGAACCTGTTGATCCAGTTTTATTATCAATTGTTACTGTCTTCATGATTTTTGCTCGCTATATAATCCTGATTAATATGTGCATGTGCCGGGTTAAAATCTCCGGATATGCCTCGCATAGATTTTTCTTTCCTTTGATGGTGTTATTAAATTTTAAATTTATTGACCAGTTTATTCAGCTGTTCGGAAAATCCGGCAAGCTGGTCTGATTTTGCGCTGACATGGGAACTGGAATCCGACAAATTTTCAGCCGCCGCTGTCACCTGGGCAATTTCGCCAGCAATGCCATCAAGCGAAAGAGAGCTTTGTGCAACATTCTTACTGACCGCTGCCACACCCGTTGATGCCTGGGTGACATTCCTTGAAATTTCACGGGTCATGGCTGTCTGCTCCTCCACGGCTCCGGCTATCGAGTTGACCATATCATTGGTTCTGCCGGTGGTCTGGCTGATATTGTCAATTTCGACAACGGTTGCGCCTGTGGATTTTTGGATATTCTCCACCCGGGCCTTTATTTCACTTGCAGCATCAGATGTTTGCCGGGCCAGGGTTTTTATTTCGTTTGCCACAACTGCAAAACCACTGCCCGCACTTCCGGCCCTGGCAGCTTCAATGGTGGCATTCAGGGCCAGAAGATTGACCTGTTCCGAGATGTCGGTGATGGTTTCGACCACCTTGCCGATATCTCGGGCGGATTCCCCAAGCCGATTGACCTGTGAAGAAGCACGCTGTGTTTTTTCCACCGCTTCCTGAGTGACACTCAGCGCACCGCTGGTATTCCGGGCAATTTCATTAATCGTATGGCTCATCTCTTCTCCGGATTCGGCAACTACCCCCATATTGCTTGAAACCTGTTCCATGGCAGCGGCTACGGAATTAAGATGAACATTCACATCTGCGGTGGCGGATGCGACGGTTTCTGCTTTTTGAAAAGCCTGGACTGCGCTGTGTTTCATGCCCGATGCCACTTCGGATAATTCTTTTGACGATTGGTCCAGCAGCAGGGCATTATCTGTCACTTCACAGATAATACCCTGAATTTTGATCACAAATGCGTTGAACCATCCGGCAAGCTCGCCCACCTCATCGGTTTCGTTCACATCAATCCGTTTGGTCAGATCTCCTTCTCCTTCTGCCGCATCTCGAAGGCCGATGATAACTCTATTCATCCGCCTTGTAATGGAACTGGCCACAAAAAAGACCAGTATACCGGCGATGGCCGTAACCATGAGTGTCATCAGCGCATTGATGCGCCCCAGTGCAACAATCGGTGTCAGAAGTTCTTTTTCAGGCACGGTGATGCCAAGAAGCCACCCAAGGTTTTCACAGGTCCTGTATACGGCCAGCGTTTCTATGTCATCGTATGTATAAACACTTTTGCCGTTTCTGTGTTTTAAAATTTCTTTTCCAAACTCAAGATCAGAGAGGTTCAGTTTAAGGATTTGGGATTTATCCTGACTGGCAATGATCAGACCTCTGCTGTTTGTCAGAAATGCATATCCGGTGTCTCCTGGCCGGATAGGATCAATCAATTTTTCAGACATGACATCAATGACCAGTCTTGCCAGGAATACACCGATAACATTTCCCTTCTCCTTCATTGGAATTGAAATCGTAATGATCGTAGCGCCGGTCTTCTCGCTTTTTTCAGGATCAGAGACGATGGTCTTTCCGGCCATGGTTTTTTCGAACTGTGCCTGTGCTTTGAAATTTATCAGCTTGGCGTTTTCCATATTGTCAGCGCTCAGCACATCTGCGTTTTTATCTGTCAGAACGATATTTTCAAAATAGCCGTAGCTTTCTTTGATTCCTGCCATTGTTTCGCTGGCTGTTTTTCTGGCTGCTTTGCCAAGAAAATTGTCCTTCAGAGCAGTAGTGTATATCTCCTGACTGGCCCAGCTGGCAACGTCCAGCTGACGGTCCCGCATCCAGTCTTCAATCTGGCCGATGACAGCGGTGGCAGTATTTTCAAGGTTGTGTTCTATGGCGGTTTTAATGGCTTTTCCTGAACGTAAATACGTGATAACCGATGAAAGCCCCATGCCGAAGATGATCAGGATCATAATGGGAAAGATGATTTTGGCTCGGATGGAATTTTTAATTTTCAATTTCATTTTATTTTACAGCGCCTTCTTGTTTCAGGGTTATGGAAGGGTGATTTTTTCACTTGCCTCTGTTAAAAATTTTTTAGTGGCCAGTTCAAGCATCAGTGACTTGCCCAGAGATTCTGCCGGAGCAAATCTGCGGATAAAGTCAATCTCATTGTCGCTTGGCGCCGCTGTTTCAGAAAGCGTATCTGAAACCTTCAACTCCCATGGCACATCTTTTATGATATCCGCCACTGTGATTCCTGGATGGATCTGGGACAGAAAAAGTTCTTTTGTGGTCTGATCAAATTCAAAAATGCCTTTCCGGGTGATCAGTTTTGCAGGGCCGGAACCCTTTGGGAAGCGACCTGATTTCTCTCTGCTTTGTCCACCGTCAAGATATCCGGGGGAAGTGAAATAATCGAGTTTATTCACAAATTCACCGCCCCTCATGGTCAGAACCGTTCTTTTGGCATAAGAGATGAAATCAGCTGCCCCGCCGGCACCTGGAAGCCTCAGCGTTGGACAGTCGTAATCACCTATGGCAGTGGTGTTCAGGTTTCCGTATCTGTCCACCTGAGCCACACCCAGAAAGCAGACATCAACAAATCCCCGATAGGTCATGGTAAAGGTGGAAAACAGATCCGTGGCACAGGAATACCCCCGGCAGCACATGGCATCGGCAATGTTGTTGGGCTGCACCAGAGGATCAATGTCAATGATGCCAGACTCCATCATCAGATTGGCTTTGGGGGCGTGGATCGCCTTTGCCAGAGCCCCTGCTGTTGTCGGCAGGCCAACGCCGAGAACCACGTTTTCAAAATCCTGAATTTCCCTTGCCACAGCAATAATCAGCAGTTCATTTAACGAATATTTTTTAGCCATGAAAAAGCCCCCTTTCTTCCATCAGTATTTCAACCTCTGCAGGTGTGATGCCCATGCTTCTTTCCCGGTTGTTTTCATCCCAGGCAGAGGAAAACGCTGACCCATAGTTTGCCGGTGCACTGAAATAATCTTTTGCTTTCAGACCATTCAGGCGCTTTTGCCCAAATTTTTTGATATAATTTTCAATATAGGCATCCCTGTCACTGCATTCATACACCCATTCATCCATCCATTCAGCAAGACCGTCCTTTGTTTTGGCTGCATCCTGAAATATTCCGTAGGCCATCCGGTCCATATTATAATGTCCCACCACTTCCGTGGGGTGCGCTCCCCACGGTATCTCGACCACGGCATCGGTCCTGAATGCCGGAATAATGGTGTGATGCGGGCTGGATTGAATCACATCATGATCCACGATCTGTTCACAGGAGACAATAATTCTCCTGCTGGAAAGGGCGGCGGCTGCGACGCTGCCGAGCGCCCCCCAATACTGGGCATTGCCGAATTTATCGGCGCGCTGGACATGGACGATGCAGACATCCGGGGTGGCAGCCGGGACCACCACAATTTCTTTTCCCGTAAAGGGGCAATGGATGACACGGTATTTATCATCCCCTAAAAAGCCTCTTTTTTTAAAGAGATCGGTTTCCATAATCCCTTCAAAGACCTGCATGAAGGAAAACCCGTGCATGCCCGCCACAAGGCGGGCATTATAGTTGTAATTGGTATAATCTTCGATCTGCAGCGTCCTGTTCTGTAAAGCGCGCTCAACGGCCGAGCCGCCGTATCGTCCGCCGGAACGCAGGACATAGGTGGTCACCAGCCGGTCCACAAGGCCTGCTGCAACCAGAACTTCAATGTCAAAAATTCCGGATTGAGAGTAGACTGTCAGCTTCTTTTTGGCCTGCCGCACCACTTCAAACACCAGATCTGCACAGGCGGAAATGGTATAATTTCCGACAATCAGGTGATCCCCGTCTTTTACGAATTCACTGACCGCCTCTCTGGCTGTCATGACCTTTTCTTTCTGCTCTGCCATGCTTGGTTCCTTATTTTTAAAATCCAGATCCGGCTGATATTTTGTGCCGGATCTGTCAGCTGTTTATCTGTTCAGTTTGTTCAATTCTTCAATAGACAGGGTATCATCATAAATTCCGGCCGAAACCTGGTAGGGTGTCCCCGGGACCTGGATGATAAATGTAATTTTTCGGGAAGGGTCTGTTTCGCCGACTTTGGGCCACCAGTACTCAACCCAGCCACCGTAAGGATCCTTGGCAGCTTCACAAAGCAGACGGGTGAAATAGGTTCCCTTTTTATCCTGAACATCCCACCATTTATCTGAAGGAAAAGCCAGATAACCGGCATTCGGGTGGCCCACGGTTCTGCGGGTCTCACAGTTATAAACCTGCACATAGGTGTCCTTCCAGGCGAACTCTCCTTTTGGATCATTAAATGCGACAAGTCCCTCTTCTCCCAGATTCTCAAGAACAGAGGCGCCCTTGAGAACCATTTCAAATACTTCCTGTGCCGTTGCCCGCTCGCCGGCATAGCCGTTTACAACCCAAAAGAAAATAAGGCCTGTCAGAATCAACATTTTTTTCATGGTATACATCTCCTTTTTTGTGTTTGCTGTCATATTATATTTAAATCTCCTTCTACCCAGATGATGGCCCCGGCCCCCTGGCTCAGACCGCCGCAAATCGCGCAGGCCGCATATCCGCCTCCGGTCTCTTTCAGCTGGTAGGCCGCTGTCATCATTATCCTGGCACCGCTTGATGTGTTGGGGTGACCTGTTGCTATGGCACTGCCGTTCACATTGAGCTTTTTTTTCAAGGCTGTATATTTTGAGGTATCGTTGTCCAGAATGGGATGAACAGAGGCTTCCTTGAGCATTTCGTCGTAGTCTGAATTCAGAAACCGTTCGTTGGAAAGCAGCTTGCAGGAAACAAGGGGTACACAGGCAAATGCTTCATTGATTTCCAGAAGGTTCATCTCATCAATGGTCAGACCGGATCGGTCAAAGCATTTTTTCAGGGCAAACGCCGGTGATACCGGCATGATTCTGGGTTCAAGGGCAATGGCAGAGGTGGATACAATGGTGTAAATCACATCCAGTCCAAGCCGATCAGCCGCCTGTCTGCTCATGATAATCTGGGCGGCAGCTCCGTCGTTCATGCCCGGTGCATTGCCTGCCGTGCAGGTGGGGTTGTTGAAAACCGGTTTAAGTTTTCCCAGCGCTTCAAGGGAGATATCCGGCCGGTACTGCTCATCAATCTCCAGAACAGACTCGGACATGACCTTTCCTTTCCGGTCTTTTTTTTGAAGCGTCAAAGGAACAATTTCATGTTTGAAAAATCCGCGCGCATGCGCTTTCCCGTAATTTTTATGGCTGGCAAATGCCAGCTCGTCCTGTTCCTGCCTGGACACGTCATAGGCGACGGCAACTTCGCCGGAATCCACAGCCACAGGGGCAAAATCCTTGTATCCCAGCGGGATGATCGGATCTTCCACCGTAAAATCGCTGTGCCTGCGCCCTTCCCATCGGATCCCCCGTAAAAGAAACGGCACGGTGCTGAAGCTTGTGGCCCCGCCGGTCATAACCGTATCCGCTTCGTTGAGCCGTATGCTTCTGGCCCCGTATTTGACACTTGTCATGGCTGTGGTGCAGGCCTGATCAAAATAAAGAGACGGGGTTTTTGCGGGAATGCCGGCTTTCAGCATACTCTGTCTTGCGATTACAGGAGTATAGGGATCCTTGCAGTTGGTGGTATCTCCGCATCCCCACCAGACTTCATCAATGAGATCCGGGGCCATATTAATCTGCTCAAGAGCATTTTTCATGGCCACAGCGCCCAGATCATATATATCCATATCCTTCATTGCCCCGCCGAATTTTCCGTAGGGCGTTCTGACGGCGCTGACAACCACAATATCTTTTTTACTTTTCTGAAAACTCATTCAATCCTTCCTTTCCTGTTCTGTATGATTTTATTGCGCCACCCAGCCGCCATCCACGTTCAGTGTTGTGCCGGTACAATAGGCAGCACCGGGTGAGGCCAGAAAAAGCGCCGCGCCTTTTAACTCATCATCGCCGCCGAACCTGCCCAGCGGAATGTTTTTCAGTAGAATTTCTTCGCGCAGATCCAGTGCGCCGGAGGACAGTTTTGTGGGAAACCATCCCGGTGCAATACTGTTGACTGTAATATTATATTTTGCCCACTTGACTGCCAGATCTTTTGTCAGGCCGATTACTCCTGCCTTGCTGGCCTGGTAGGATACCGTATCCATTACCTTGTCTGAAGCACCGACAAAAGCGGCCAGAGATGAAATATTGATAATTCTGCCGTAATTCTGAGGCACCATGATCCGGGCAGCTTCCTTTGACATCAGCCAGGTTCCTGTCAGATTGACCCTGATCACTTTTTCCCAGGCTTCCAGGGGGTATTCAAGAGAAGGGGCATCCCAGACCGTCCCGGAATTGTTGATCAGGATATCCACTCTGGAAAACCGTTCCATGACGGTATGGTATAATTGCCGGATGCTTTCAGGATCGCAGATATCAACCTGGGCCGGCAGAACTGATATGCCCAGATCGCTTTCCATTTTATCCGCCAGTTCACGGCATCTGCTGACGTTTCGGGCTGCAATGACTATATCTGCGCCTGCCTCGCCCAGGGCGCAGGACATCTGGAGCCCGATCCCTGTGGCGCCGCCAGTGATAATTGCCACCTGGCCGCTTAAATCAAACAGCGTTTTATTTGATCTCATGATTAAATCCTTATGTTAAAATAGTTTTGTATTGGAATGGCAGGGTTCAAAGATAGGTATAAAATCCCTGACCGGTTTTCCTTCCCAGTAATCCTGCGCGGACCATTTTTTTCAATAGCGGGTGCGGCCGGTACCGGTCTCCGAAATCCTTAGCCATGGTTTCCATGCCGTGCATGGCGATCTCCGCACCCACCAGATCAAGAAGCGTGCAGGGGCCCATGGGGTGGCCGGCGCAAAGGCGCATGGCCTTGTCGATATCTTCAGGTGTATTTCCTTCCTGAACCAGCTGGACGGCCTCATTCATAAGCACATCCAGAAGACGGCTCACAATAAACCCGGCATAGTCCACTGCAACGGCAGGGTCTTTTCCCAGTGTTCTGATATAGGCCAGTGTTGTCTCCATGGTTTCATCCGAGGTGAGCTGGCCGCGGATGACTTCCACGCCCTTCATGAGAGGTACCGGATTCATGAAATGGATCCCCACTGTTTTTCCCCCTCTTGGGGTGGCTCCGGCAATTTCAGTCACCGGTATGGCCGAGGTGTTGGTGCCGAGGATGGTGTCTGCCGGGCAATATCGGTCAAATTTTGAGAACATCTCTTTTTTTAGATCAAGGTTCTCAAACACGCACTCCATCAGCAGATCCGCTTTTGAGCATGCAGCTTTAAGGTCTGTGGTCAAATGAATCCGCGATAGCGATTCCTCTTTCTGCTGCAAGGTGATTACGGATTTTTCGACCATTTTATCCAGACCTTTCTCGATGGCGGCCTTTGCTTTTGCCAGCGACTCCTCCGAGATATCGTTTAATACAACCTGAAATCCTGCCATTGCATTCACCTGGGCAATCCCCGCACCCATGGCTCCTGCTCCGATGATTGAGACATTTTTGATATTCATGTTTTCTCCTGTATTTCCTTCCGGTAAAAAACCGGATATTTTCAGTTGGGTTCAGCCTGTTGAGGGACAAAGTATTTGCCAACTCATCAACACAATCCAATGATCAGTTTGTGAAATGATCTTCCCTTGTTGAAATGGTTACCGGCACCTGTCTGGTGAGGATCTTTGCCAATGACTGAATTTTAGGCAGCTCATTGGCAAAATAGTATTCCTGTACCTTGATCTTGCCCTCGTAAAACCGGATGTCAGTTTTCTTCACCTTTTTTCCCATCAGCTGTTTTTTTGCCACCATGGCCTGGACCAGCCAAAGCCACCCGATAATGAAATAGCCGAACATTTCCAGATAGATGGTCGCATTGGAAAGATAGGCTTCTTCACCCCTGTCATTTTTCATTCCAAACAGGGTCTGGGTTGTGGCATAGACGGTTGAAGCAACAGCTGACATATCTTCTGAAGCCGTTTCAAACTGCGCGTGTTCCCTTGCCTCACCAATGGTTTTTTCAATTTCTCCCATGAGAAGGACCAGTGCCTTTCCGTTCAGAATTCGAACTTTTCTTCCCAACAGATCCATCCCCTGAATACCGGTCGTGCCTTCATGAATAGGATGGATACGGGTGTCCCTGAAATGCTGCTCAACAGGGAAATCATCACAATATCCATAGCCGCCAAGACATTGCATGCTCTGACTGGTTGACAGAATACTCATTTCAGAAGGAAAACTCTTGGCCACAGGGATAAGGATATCCAGCAGCAGCGCATATTTTTCCCTCTGATCTTCCCGCAGCTCATGGCTGAGGTCATCATAAAGCCCGCACAGTAAAATCAATGCAAGACTTCCTTCTGTGACAGCCCTCTGGAAAAGCAGCATGCGCTTGACATCCGGATGCGAGATAATCGGCACCGGATCGATACTCTTTTTATCTGAAATGCTGCGGCCCTGCTTTCTGATCCTGGCGTAATCAAGGGCGGCATGATAGGCGGCTGTGGAAATACCGGTTGCTCCGGTTCCCACATCAAGACGGGCGCCATTCATCATCTGAAACATATACATGAGCCCCTTGTTGGGCTCTCCGACCAGAAACCCCCGGCAGGCATTTTTTTCCCCCATGGTTAAGCCGGTAATGGGTGATCCTCTGTAGCCCATTTTATGAAAAATCTGATTGACGGTGACATCATTGTCGATTAAATTTCCGTTTCTGTCAGGCCTCAGTCTGGGAACCACAAACAAAGAGATCCCCTTGACTCCGGAAGGGGCATCCTTGATTCTGGCCAGCATCAGATGCACCACATTATCCACGCCATCATGGTCTCCTGCAGATATGAAAATTTTATCTCCGGCAATGGCATAGCTGCCGTCCTTAAGTGGCGTGGCTGATGTGATCAGATCACCCAGGGATGATCCCGCTTCCGGTTCAGTCAGAGCCATTGTGCCCTGCCAGCGTCCTGAGAGCATATGAGGCAGATAGGTCTGCTGAAGCGTTTCAGAGCCGAAGGTATGGATAAGATGCGCAGCGCCAATGGTCAGCTCCTGAAATACTGCAGCCGAATAGTTGGCTGCGGAAAAAATGAAGTTAACCGCATGGAACAGGACTGCAGACATATGTTGACCGTTCCATTTTTCAGGAAACGTGGCAGAAATCCATCCGTCATCTCCCAGCGTTTGCATGATCTTTCGAACATCCTTGTGAACCCGTACACGTCCGTCGCAAAGTTGTGGCGGGTGCCGGTCCATCTCTTCAAACAGCGGATGCATGGCATCCTTTGCAAATTCAAAGGCGGCATTTAAAATCATGTCGGTTGATTTGATATCGGTTTTGCCTGCCGGCGTCAGTCCTTTTATATTTTTCCCGATGAACTCATGAATCGTAAACTTCAGGTTCCTCATACTCATAAATCTTTTGGACATAATCATTCCTTTATTTTTTTATACTTCCAGCCATTCTTTTCGAATCTCTCTGTCATGTTTCAGATCATCAGGTGTGCCTGAAAATACAATCCTGCCTTGTCCCATGATGTAAAGCCGCCGGGAAATCTTTAATGCAATACTCAGTTTCTGCTCCACCAAAAGAACTGAAACGCCTCTGGCTGCGATCGTTTCAATCAGTTGCCCCATTTGTTCAACCACTCTTGGGGCCAGCCCTTCAGTGGGTTCGTCAATCATGATAAAATCCGGATCCCCCATCAGGGTCCGGCAGATGGTGAGCATCTGTTTCTCTCCGCCGGAGATCAGACCGCCATGAACATTGCTGCGTTCTTCAAGGCGCGGGAAAAGCGTGAACACATCATCCAGCGTCCACCGACTCTTCTGTTTTCGGCTTTTTTGCCCCAATATGAGATTCTGCATCACCGTCAACCCCGGGAAAATCCATCTGTCCTCGGGCACAAAGCCGATGCCCCTGTGTGCAATTTCATGGGGTTTAAGCCCGGCGATTTCCTCACCATTGTAGATGATGGATCCCTTAGGCGGTACAAGCCCCATGATGGTCATACAGGTGGTGGAACGCCCCACCCCGTTTCTGCCTAAAAGACTGACGATTTCTCCTTTCTCAATATTCAGATCAACACCCTGCAGGATATGGCTGTTGCCATAATAGGCATTCAGTTGTTTTACCTTCAGCATTTATAATGTCTCCTTGCCCAGATAGGCTTCCTGAACTTCCTGATTCTGCCGGATCTTTTCCGGCAGATCTGTTGCAATGATTTCACCGTACACAAGAACAGAAATGCGGTCCGCCAGATCAAACACCACACTCATGTCATGCTCGACCACCAGAAGGGTTTTGTTTTCAGTCACGTCACGTATCAATTCCACAGCACGTTCGGTTTCGCTCATGCTCATTCCTGCAGTGGGTTCATCCAGAAGGATGACTTCGGCATCCCCGGCAATGGTGATACCAATTTCCAGGGCTCGCTGTTCCGCATAAGCGAGCAGTCCAGCCGGAAGGTCCCGCCTTTGGGTCATGCGAATTCTTTCCAGAATCTCCTCTGCCTTTTCATTCAGGTGCCTGACCTGGTTGCACAGATGCCAGAAAGAATATTTGTATCCCATGGACCATAAAAGACCGCAGCGTATATTTTCAAACACCGTCATTTGGGGAAAAATATTGGTCACCTGGAAACTGCGGCTCAAACCGGAGCGATTAATGCGGAAAGTTGCCAGATTGGTGATATTGTGTCCGTTCATCTCGATGGTACCTCCGGAAACCTGGTAAAACCCGCTGATCAGGTTGAACAGGGTGGACTTCCCGGCACCGTTTGGACCGATAATGGCTTGCCTCTCCCCTTTGATCACATCCAGGTTGAGGCCGTTGATAATACTGCTGGAGCCGAAATTTTTACGGACATTCCTGAGTTTCAATGCAAGAGCGCTCATATTATTTACCCCCTGTTTTGATGGCTTGATGCACATCCATCCAACTGTTTTTAACCTCGTTCTTCCCTCTTTTGAAAAAGAAGAACCCGACGGCAATCAGGGCAATTGCGATAATCCATCCAGCTGGTGACTGGGCCTTGAAAGAAATGCCGAACAAGCTCATGGGATCTTTGGGATGAATGCTTAAAGACAGATGATAATTGATTTCAATCAGCGTCATTATCCCCAGAAACATCACCAGTGCCGCCAGGGTCGCCCGGGTATATGAGGGAATCAGTTTCTTCATGAGCCCTGCTTTCCAGGCCGGTTCGTGGTTCATAATGATTCCGGCCAGCCCTGTGGGGGCCCACAGGATCATACTCACAAATAAAAGCCCGAAATAAAGCTGCCAGGCATGAGTGAACCCGGAAAGGGTAAGCTGCATGAACGTCACCAGGACAGCACCGATAATCGGGCCGAAAAAATGGCCGATACCACCGATATAGGTCATCATCAGCACATTGGCAGAGGGTATGGCCCCAATCATTTCCGCAGTAATGATTTCATAGTTGATGGCAAAAAGCCCACCTGCAATCCCGGAAAAAAAGGATGCCAGCGCAAACTGGATGGTTCTGACCATCCGGGTGTTGTATCCGATAAAAGCCGCGCGTTCTGGATTGTCCCGGACCGCATTGGCCACCCGCCCTAATGGGGTTTTGGTCTGCAGATACATTAAAACGATACAAAGAAGCATCCAGCATGCGATCAGATAATACACTTCTATCTGCTGTCCAAAGTCAAACGGGGTTATGGTATTTTCCACCATACGGTCGGTGGAGACCCCCTCTTCGCCGCCGAAAAATCCAGGCAGCAGCAGGGCACTGGCGGCGATCAGCTCACCGATTCCAAGGGAAATCAGGGCAAACGTCGTTCCTGACCGTTCTGTGGAAAGCCATCCGAAAAGGATGCCGACGATCAACCCGCCAAGTCCTCCGATCAGGGGGGCCAGCTCCAGCGGAATCGGCAAAGTGCCGCCTGCAATAAGATTGATTCCGTGCATGGCCAGAAATCCGCCGATGCCAAAATAAACCGCATGCCCGAAAGAGAGCATGCCGCCCTGGCCCAGAATCATGTTGTAGGATAGCGAAAAAATGATCGCAATACCCATCTGGCTCAGCAGAGAGATGGCATAATCAGAACTGAAAATTACCGGGAGTATGGCACACAACGCAATGGCCACGGCCCATATACCCAGATGCCGTATAAGATATTTCATATGAAGATATAGTCCTTGAGTATTAAAATATTGTTTTTCCAAAAAATAGTGATATCTATTCACATCAATTCTCACGTTTGCCCAGAAGGCCTTTTGGACGGAACATCAGCATAAGAACCATGAACAGATACGGCAGAATAGGCCCGATGTGAGACAGCTGGATACGCCAGATATCTCTGAGTATGCCATCGGCATTCACCGTGACCCCGATTATTCCCAGAAGATCAACCAGACTGTACTCAAGTCCCACAGCAAATGTCTGGAGTCCAGCCAGGAGAAGAGATGCCACAAAGGCACCGGTCAGTGACCCCATACCTCCCACGACAATCACGACAAACACGATCGGTCCCAGAGTCAGGGCCATGGACGGTTCAGTTATAAGGAAAATGCCGCCGATGACGCCAGCCAGGCCGGCAAGCGCTGAACCACCGCCAAACACCATCATGAACACGGCCGGCACATTGTGTCCCAGTGCATTGACACCTTCAGGGTGTGTCAGGGCTGCCTGAATAATCAGCCCGATTCGGGTGCGGGTCAAAACCAGATAAAGTCCGATAAATATGGCCACTGAGATCAGCAGCATGAAGGCTCTGAATGCAGAGAATTCACTGTTAAACAGCGTGAAAAGCGGAAAATCCAGGGATGCGGGTATGAAATTGGGCATGGCATTTCGGCCCCATATCAGATTGACACCCTCTTCTATAATGAAAAACAGACCAAGTGTGAACAGCAGTTCTGCCACATGCCCGTATTTGTGGACGGTGCGAAGACCGTAGCGTTCCACCGCTGCCCCCAGGATGCCGACAAGAAGCGGGCTTATGATCAATGCCGACCAGAATCCGGCGACCGTCGTGATCTGATAGCCGAAATATGCGCCCAGCATGTAAAAGCTGGCATGGGCAAAATTCAGCACGCCCATCATGGAAAAAATTAATGTCAATCCGCTGGACAGCATGAATAAAAGCATGCCCAGTACCAGGGTGTTCAGCACGGAAAAAATAAGATACTCAACCATGTTACAAGATCCTCAGGTAAAAATTTGGTTATCGCATTGATGGTTTTTCTACAGTGCCTTCTCTGACACGGTGTCAAGAAAAGGCACTGCGTTAACTCCGGAAAACCGGAGGGTTATTTTTCAGGGCGCTCCATCTGACAGGTTGTGGGCATGGCCGTTGCCTCTCCTTCGATGCGCTTAATCGTCTTGAATCCGATTCCGGTATTTTCTGAATCGTATTTTACAGAACCGCCGTCTGCCTTGGCATATACAGCCAGGTATAGCGGCTGAATCAGCTGGTGATCCTGGCTGCGCATCTGTACTTTCCCATAAGGGGTATCATGCTCCATGCCTTCAAGTGCAAAGGCAATGGCTCTGGGGTTGTCGGTGCCGGCTTTGTTAATGGCATCCGCCAGCATTTCCATGGTCGTTCTGGCCCGACCATAGTAGTAAGGCATTTCTCCATCATTGGAGTATTTTTTCTGATAGTCCAGAAAAAATTTTTCATCTTCAGGTTTGTTTTCCTCCACACTGAGATTGATATGCCACTCGACAACGGTGACCAGCTTGTCGATACCGGCTTCAGCAATGGCTCTGGGAGCGCCGAGTCCATTTCCGTATAGGGTCAAATATCGCACGTTCAGACCGGCATCCTTGCCGGCCTTGACCAGAAGTGACATATCCGCACCCCAGTTACCGGTGATAATCGTGTCTGCGCCGGATGCCTTGATTTTGGCAATGTAAGGAGAAAAATCCTTAACCTTGCCAAGAGGGGTAAACGTATCTCCCACGATTTCAACCTTTGGACATTTTTCAGCCAGCATGGCTTTGGCTGAAGAACTGACAGAATGACCAAACACATAATCTTGATTGATCAGGTAAACCTTTTTAATTTTAGGTGTCTCTTTGATATAATCAGTGATTGCAGCAATTTTCATATCTACGCTGGCATCAAACCTGAAATGCCAGAAGCTGCATTTTTCATTGGTGAATGCCGGGTCAATCGCAGCAAAGTTCAGATAGACAACCGGTTTATCCGGATTTCGGTTGTTGTGTTTTTCAATGGCCGAAATCAAGGCACCGGCGACACTTGATCCGTTGCCCTGTATGATGATTTGAATTCCCTGGTCAATGGCATTTTTAAGCTGGATCAGGCTCTCTTTCGCACTGATTTTATTGTCAAATGCTACAATTTCAAGCTTTTTTCCGCCCAGAACGCCGCCTTTGGCATTGATCAGTTCTGCATTGTATTGAAAGTGCCTGTATCCGGAATCGCCCACTGCGGCAAACGGTCCTGATAACGGATCGATATAGGCAATCTTCACGGTGTCTGAAGCCATAGCCGATGCCGCAGCCATCATTGCAAAACATACCATACCGATTAAACTTTTTAAGACTTTAGTGTTCATCTAAATCCCCTTCTTTTTGGTTTGCAGTTAAACGCTTTTGCCGTAATTTGCATCCTCATTCTCTTTTATGTTGCACCAGAGATGGCCAAATGCTTTTGACGGGATACAAGAGCAATGATCATGCCACATAGCCAAAAGAGTGAAGTAGCACGTATAACCATTTTATTTTAAAGATGATAATTTTTATTATTGGCAGGATTGAGGTTCAGGAAAACCATAGCGGACTTTATAAAAATGTTCTAAAACAGAACAATTACTGCGTCAAGGCGTGTCATTTTGATACATTATTTTCAGAGGAGGGGAGCCTCGTTCCTGAAAGCGCATCTGCCGCCTGGCTGCAGGCAACCTGACGCCTTGAAGAACAAGGCCCGGATTGAGTGATTTGCCAGTTAGTTTTGGGAAAGGCCTAACGCTTCGCGCATCCTGTCAAGGGCGTTCTGCTGGACAGACCATAGTCTGCCACCGATGACGCCGCCGTCCACCACCAGATTATGCCCATTGATAAAACTGGATTCATCAGAAGCCAGAAAAACGGCGGCAGAGGCAATATCTTCAGGCATCCCGGCCCGTGGAATCGGCTGCATCCCAGC
The DNA here is from genome assembly GCA_018821535.1 of Pseudomonadota bacterium. Lineage (GTDB taxonomy): Bacteria > Desulfobacterota > Desulfobacteria > Desulfobacterales > Desulfobacteraceae > Desulfobacula. Next base: position 40,792 of record JAHJLV010000055.1, read on the forward strand.
CAGTCCCGTCTTTACAATTTCAACGCTTTTTTCTGCCGATTCAATGGAGGAACCCATCGCTTTGGCAAAGATGCCCGTTGCGATGCCTCCGGGCGAAATACAGTTCACCCGGATATTCGTCTCTCCCAGCTCCATGGCAACGACCTTGGTCAGATGAATGACCGCAGCCTTGGCTGCGGAATAAATGATGGAAGAGGAATAGCCCGCCAGAATGCCGGCAACACTTCCATTATTGATAATACTCCCAAATCCCTGCCTGTGCATTACAGGGGTTGCATGCTTCATCCCCAGCAGAACACCGCCCAAAAGGACGGACATCGCGTTTTCATACCCCTTGAGCGGGATGGTTTCTATGCTGCCCACCGGGGCCGGGCAGCCCGCATTGTTAAACAGGCAGTCCAGTTTTCCAAACAACTCAACGGCATGAGTGATCATCTGTTTTATATCCTCTTCACACGAAACATCTGTCCTGATGAAATGGACATTGTGGCCCAGATCATCCGCCAGCTGTCGGCCCTCTTTTTCTCTTCGGGCGGCAATCAGTACGGATGCGCCCTCTGCTGCAAAAACTTCAACCGTCTTTCGTCCGATGCCACTGGTTCCACCGGTAATGATGGCGGCCTTTCCTTTTAGTCGATCTCCCATAATGAAACTCCCTTTTTGTTTATTTTCGATTGTCTGTTGAATACGATCTGATTTAAACAAAAGCAATGATCATGCCCGTAGGTTAAGTGAGATAAAAAAAGAGAAATATCGAATCGAACCATCTATTTTATAAATAGATATCGCGATGTCCGTTATGGTTAAAAAAATGTATCGACACACGAACACATCTTTATTGATTCAAAATGGGACAATTATATATTTTTATTCGTTCAATTATGATACGGTGGGCTGAGGAATTTTTAAATTTATGGTAGAGTGAGCAGATTTTACAACATCATGTCTACCGAAAACCAGAAGGAAAGACAACATGCCCTTGAAAACTGACAACAGCGAGTCAACTGTCTATTTTGACATGGACGAGTCCCTGAAAATTTTTAATCTGGACAGAGAAGAGTCTTTGAAAATCAGCCGCATGTGGGAAGAAGCAAGACAACCTGAAAACAACATCCATATCCATGATTTTGTTCTGGAATCCTGGAGAAGAAGCCGGAAATATAACGTGGATCCTAAAAAGAAGCAAAATACTGCTCTTATGGATAAACGCCAGCTGGAACAGGTCAAGAAAGCTAACCACAAACTGATCGAGGTGGCCGCTCCTGCCATGCATGATTTGTACAAAATTACCCAGAAAACAGGTTTCAGCATAGCACTGGCCGATAAGCAAGGCATTTTGCTGGAAATTGTCGGCTCTGAAAAAGCGAAAAAATTTGTTGCTATAGGCAATTTTATCGAAGGGTCAGACTGGTCTGAAGAGGTTATGGGCACGAACGCTGTGGGAACAGTTTTAAAAATAGGCCGCTCCATCCATATCTTTGGCTATGAACACTATTGTAAAAGCGCCTGCCTGTGTACCTGTTCCGCTTCGCCGATTTTTGATGAAAACAGGGAAATCATCGGGGTTTTGAATCTGACAGGCCCGTTCAACCTGATGAACCCTCACACGCTGGGAGCCGTGCAGTCCACAGCCAAAGCAATTGAGCGCAAGTTCAAGCTGATTGATCTGTATAAACAGGCTGAAAAGTCAAATGTGCTCAGAAAGGCGATCCTTGAATCTATCACTGGCTATCTTATTGTTTTTGATAACAATGGCCGGATCATTCAGCATAATGAAGCGGCCAGAGCGTTGCTGGACATTGATGATAACATCGGCTTTGATTTCAGAAAACATATTCAGAAAAAAAATCCATCGCTGATGAAGCTGATAAGTCGCAGTAAGGCGGTTTATGGGGAAACCGTCAATTTTAAAACCCCAGGCGGACTCAATAAAAAATTCATCATCAATGTCACGCCGTTAAAAACTGAAACCAACGGGGAAATAGAAGGCCATGTGATCTCCATGACAGAAACCCATAATGTGGTGCGCACCATCATGAAACCCAAAGCTGACATCACCTTTGAAAAACTGGTTGGGGAAAGCAGCGCTTTTAAATATGCTCTGAATCAGGCAAAACTGTCAGCCACATCAGATTCAAATGTTCTGCTCATGGGCGAAAGCGGTGTGGGAAAAGATCTGTTTGCCCAGTCAATTCATAATGCAGGGCCAAGAAAAAATCAGACCTTTTTTGCGATCAACTGTGCTGCGATTCCCAGGGAACTGCTTGCCAGTGAACTGTTTGGTTATGATGAGGGAGCTTATACCGGGGCACGCAAAAACGGAAATCCGGGGAAATTTGAGCTTGCCGACAGGGGAACCATTTTTTTAGATGAGATCGGAGAATCCCCCCTTGACCTACAGGCCTCGCTGTTAAGAGTTCTAGAAGAAAAAGCCGTGGTCAGGCTGGGAGGCAGAGAGCGGATTCCCTTTGATGTCCGCATCATCAGCGCCACAAACAAGAACATTTTTGAAGAGATTAAAAATAACCATTTCAGGCATGATCTTTATTACAGGATCGGTGTCATCACCATTCACATCCCCCCCTTGCGGGAGAGAAAAGAGGATATTCCGCTTTTGGCAGAGCATCTGATGAAAAGCATCAACCTCCGTTTTGGAAAGGAGATCAGAAAAATTGATCCCAAGGTGATGGATATCCTGATAAATCACAAATGGCCGGGAAATGTAAGAGAGCTCAGCAATGTTATTGAAAGAGCCATCAGTATGGCTGCAACTCCTGTCATTACAAGCGACCTGCTGCCATTTGAATTGCAGCAAAAAAATGTATCCCATGGCGGAGTGGCGCAGCCCCTCTGGGAAGAAACCCCAAGCCGGGCAAAGGCAGAGGCCCATCTGATTCAAAATTATTTGACAAAATTTAATTATAACAAAACCAAAACCGCCAATGCACTGAAGATATCCAGGAGCAGCCTGTACAGGAAAATCAATGAATACAAACTGCTGCTTTCGAATTAGGTCTTTGGAAAAACTCTTTTTTTCTGGGCGCATTAAATGTTTTCTTTTTCAAATTTGAGTTTGGTTTCCTCAATAAGGGCATAGAGGGCCGGTACGACCACCAGGGTTAAAACTGTTGCCAGTATCAGGCCGAAAATAACCACAATGGCCATGGATCGCCACCACTGGCTGGACTCACTGGCCATGGAAAATGCCATGACATGAAAGTCAAAGCTGACACCGGTTACCATGGGCAGCAGACCCAGGATTGTGGTGACAGCTGTCAGAAGAACCGGCCGCAGACGGGTTGCGCCTGCGGAAACAACAGCAGACCGGATTGCCATGCCGCCCTCCCTGAGCTTGTTTGTGTAATCAATCAATACAATGGCATTGTTGACCACAACGCCTGCAAGAGAAATAATACCCACCCCTGTCATGATAATACCAAAGGGAGAACTGATAACGCTGAGCCCTAAAAACGCCCCCCCTAAAGACAGGACAACAGAGGTCAGGATAATTCCCGGCTGAACAACTGAGTTAAAAAGGGATACCAGGATCAGAAAAATTAACAGCAGGGCAATCAAAAAGGCTCTTGATAAAAACTCCTGGGATTCTTTCTGGTCCTCATTTTCCCCTGTGAATTTAACATGATATCCTGCAGGAAGCTTTAATTCCTTGAGCAGTTTTTCTCCTTTGGCCCGGACAACACTGCCCGTGGTTTTAGATTCATTGACATTGGCTTTTATGGTCACCACCCGCTCATGATTTTTGCGAACAATATCTCCCATGGTTCCCTTGTATTCTATTCTGGCAAGGGTGGTCAGCGGCACCAGCTTTCCTGTTGCTGTCGGAATCATCAGCTGGTTGAGTACATCTGCCACCTGACGGTCGGGTTCGCTCAGCTTGACTGTGATATCGTAATCCTCATCGCCTTCATAGTATGTGGAGACATCAAGGCCGTTATAGGCAGTTTTCAAAGCAGAGCCAATGGCACTGGTGGTCAGGCCGAAAAGGGCTATTTTCTGCCGGTCAAGCATCACCTGGATACTGGGCAGCCCTCCCTGGTAATCGTCTCTGACATCTTCCACACTGGGTATTTTTTCAAGAATCTGTTTAATATTTTCTGAAATCCGGCTTAAGACCGTAAAATTATCCCCTGAAATTTCAATATTGATGGGCGGGCCTGTGGGAGGGCCTTCTTTTAATTCATCAACGGTGATTTTGGCACCGGCAATATGCTTTACCCGGCGCCGGATTTCTTCCAGATCATCCCGGGTGGATGTTTTTCTGTGTTCAAAATCCAGAAACTGAACCCCGATATGGTTGGGCAGATTGTTATCAAAAATCGAGACCCCTGATCCCAGAACAATTTTTGAGTAAATATGTTCGATATTATTTATATCGGTGGGTGCTGAAAATACGGTGCCGTTCTTTTTTTCATGGTCCTGAAATTCCAGGGCCCGGGAATACTCAACGCCGGATTTTCCGGCAACAGCCGCTTCTATTTTTTTTACGATCCGGTCAATATATTCGATGTCTGCGCCTTCCGGAGGCTCTATATTGATATAGGCGGATCTGGGATCAATGGAGGGAAACAGTTCAACCGGCTTTTCAATGCCGATCTGCAGCAGCCATATCATGATCAGGATAACCAGAACCCCTGAAGAAGCGGTAAAAACAGTAAATTTATGATCCAGGGCCCAGGTCAGCAGCTTTGAATAGTTTATCAGTACCGGGCCTTTGATTTCAATGGGGGTTTCGCCCTGTTTCTGAATCTGTTCAGCAGTCATGATCCGGGAGGGAGCATCACCGGATTTTATCTTCATAAAAATGGCAGCCATGGCAGGGTTGATGACAAGGGCCACAAACAGGGATGAGGACAGGGTTATTATCAGGGTGATGGGCAGATACTTCATGAATTCTCCCATGATGCCCGGCCAGAAAATCATGGGAAAAAAAGCGGCAAGGGTTGTCAGTGTCGAGCCGACAACAGGCCAGGCCACTTCTCCTGTGCCTTTCATGGCCGCCTCTATTTTGGGCACACCCTGCTGCATATACCGGTAGATGTTTTCAATAATAACAATGGCATTGTCCACCAGCATGCCAAGTGCCAGGGTCAGCGAAAAAAGAACCACCATGTTCAGGGTATAGCCAAGACTCTGGAGCACAGCAAAGGATAAAAACATGGAAAAAGGGATGGCAATTCCCACCATCAGGGCATTTCTGAATCCAAGGGCGATAAAAAGAACCACCACCACCAGTATCAGGCCGGAAAGGATGTTGTTTTCAAGATCCGCCACCATGCTTCTGATTTCTTTTGACTGGTCCATGAGTTTGGTAATGGTGGTGTTTTTAGGAAAGGTTTGTTTTGACTGTTTAATGATTTCATCAATTTTGTCTGAAATCTGTATGATATTTTCACCCACCCGTTTTTTGACGGAAATATTGACCGAGTCTACGCCGTTCAGACGGGAGCGGGAGGTTTCTTCCTTGATGCTGTCCAGCACCCTTGCCACGTCTTTAAGATAAATGGGACGGCCGCTGTGACTGGCAACCACAAGGGTAAGGATTTCTTCCGGGGTTTTGAATTCACCCGGCACCTTGAGCTGGTATCGCCCGTCACCCAAAGTGATAGCGCCTCCGGACGTGTTCTGGTTTTCGCTGGCAACGGTCTGCTGCAGGGTGGTGATGGGGATTCTGTAGTAGGCCAGCTTGTCCGGGTCGACTTCTATAAGGATTTCGCGCTCCTGACCGCCGGTGACCTCTGCTTCAAGAACTCCGGGAACCGCCTCTATGTCATCCTTCAAATCATCGGCAATGTCCTTGAGCATCCGGGGGCCGCAGTTTCCGGCCAGAGAATATATGGCAATGGGCATGTCGGAGAAATTGACTTCAAAGACCAGAGGATCATTTTCCAGATCAGACGGCAGATCGTTTTTTGCCTCATCCACTTTGTCTTTGACTTTGGTCAGCACCTCATCAATATCTGTGCCGGGCAAAAACTCTATATTGATCTGGGAAAGCCCCTGGGTGCTGACGGAACTGATGTTTTTAACCTTGTCCAGGCCCTTGATTTTTTTTTCAATTTTAATGGTGATACTGGTTTCAATATCAGATGCTGAAACGCCCCTGTAAGACGTCTGAACAAAAACAAAAGGAATGGTGATATCCGGAGTGCTTTCTCTTGGCAGCGTTAAATAGGAATACAGGCCGAAAATGATGATAATAAGCGCCAGCACAAATATGCTGGTCCGGTTTTTAATGGAAAGATCCGGGATAATCATTGGTACAGTTCCTTCATATCCCGGATGGTTCTGGTGACATGAATTTTTTCACCGTCTTCAATGATGCGATGGCCCACCACCACCACCTTTTCTCCGGGAGAAAGCCCCTGGGAAACCTGGGTATTCCAGCCATCCTGAAAGCCTTTTTCAATAAGACGAAACTGTGCCTGTCCTTGCTTTTCAACAAACACGCCCACACCTGAATTGTGATCGATCAGGGAATATACCGGCACGGCAAGTCCTTTCGGGTCCTGCTGTTTAATGATTTCAACCTTTGCGAACATATCCGGAAGCAGGAGATGATCCGAATTGTCCACTTTTATCTCAAGGGTATACAGATGTGCCATGGAATCTGTGGTGTTGTATAGATAATGATATGTTCCGGTATAGGTTTTTCCATTCAGGGCATCCACTGTTATGTCAAAGGTGGAAAGCCTGCGGACGGAATCCACGTCAGATTCCGGGATGCCCACTTCGATTTTCAGCTTATCAATCTGAAGAATCTGGCAGACCGGGTCCCCGGAATTTAAAAAACTGCCGTTTTCAACATGAATGCGATCCACAAGTCCTTTCATGGGAGACCGGATTTCACAGCGGCTTAGATTCAACGCTGCAGTATCAAGGGCAGCCCTGCTGGTTTTTCCATTGGCAATGGCATCATCCAGCTGGGATTGCGTGACAAAATTTTTTTTTACCAGTTCTTTAAGCCGGTTCTGTGTCGACAAGGCTGCTTCCCAGGACGCATGGGCAGAATCATAGGCATTCTGGTAATCCTCTTTATCAATGACGGCCAGAATATCGTTTTTTTCCACCTGTTGACCTTCTGTAACCCGTTTATTCACAATTTTCCCCCGGACCTCGGAAACCACCTGCAGGGATATCCATGGCCTTGCAACTCCCGGAAGGGTGATTTTTTCCTGGATCATTTTGGGAAGAATTTCCATGGTCACGACATTTGTCAGGGCTTTTTCGTCTGAAATCTGGCTGGACTGCTGTTTTATAAGCGAGGCTTTTTTTGCAGAAATGAGCAGGCCCAATGATATGGCGATAAATAATATTAAAACAAAAACAATAATAAACGATCTGTTTTGTTTAAAAAATGAGGTGTCAAATTTTGATTTCATGCGCAGGTCCTTATAATATAAAAAATATGCTGATATACTATGTGCATTTTAAATTGATTTTAAAGTGTTTTTTGCAATCTCATTAAATTTTAATGAAATGGTGTGGAAAAAATTTTTCAGGTTGATTTTGGTAACAGCGGTCTTATCTTATTGTCCATGATGAGTTGGCTAACAGAATCATCATGAAATTTTTAAATTTTGACCAACTTAAAATGCGATGTATTGCTTGGGAGGTCGTTATGAATGAATGTGTATGTGTAGAAAAAGTTGATATCAATCAGGTGTTAAAAGATCTTAAGCCTGTTCTCGAAGCCTTGTCTGAAAATCCCATACGGGATTATGCGGATCGATATAAATAGCTTAAAAAATAAGTAAAAAAGCAGACCCGGGGGCGTTTTCACGCCCCCGGTTTATTTTCGGGCCAGTCAAAACCACCAAGAGCCCCCCCCTCTTTTTTTCTGATAGCCAATAGATAATACAGATACACAATAAAAATTTCATCCAAAAAAACGATTAGATCACAGCGTTTTTCTGTGAGACAAGAAGCGGTATGCTGTATGATTCAATAGTAAATCAGGGGGATAGATGTCACAGAAAGTAGAGCAGGCTCTGGAAAGATTGATACATGTTTTGCCTCTAAAAGAGAACCAGGCAAAGTTAGGGCCTGAAATTAAAAGACTCCATCAGGATATTTTATCCGCGTTTGTAGAAACAGGCCAGATCATGTCAAAAGCACAGATAATGGAAAAAATAAAGGCTGGCGGACAGCCTGCATCCTATGATGCAATAAAAACTCTTTTAGAAAATAATGACATGGTTGTCTTTTCAGAAAACGGTGAACCGGTGGGCGCATATCCGTTCACCTCTGAAAAAAGAGAGCACAAGGTGCTTATCAACGGGCATCAGGTATATGCCATGTGCGCTCTGGATGCCTTATCTGTCAGCCCGATGTTTGGAAAGCCCGCCAAAGTTGTTTCCCGGTGCAGGGTCACCAATGAACCTGTCAATGTGGAGATGGACGGAAAACAAATATTGAATATGGATGCGGCTGGCGGTTTGTATTTCGGTATTCTCTGGGCTGCGGCAAATACGTGCGCATGCTGTGCAGACAGCCTCTGCATGGAAATGATGTTTTTAAAGAATAAAACCACGGCAGAAAATTGGCTTGAAGCCGATCCTGCCAACCGCGAAATTTTTACCCTAAAAGAAGCGGTTGATTTTGGTGCCCGATTTTTTGTTCCTTTAATGGAATAGTCAAAATGAAATCAAAAAACAAAATCAATTCTCACGGGTTAAAAAAATCAGGTCTTGTGGTCGTTGTTGCGGGTCTTGTGGCGCTGTTTTTTATTTCAGGGCTTCAGGACTATCTGACGCTTGATTTCATAAAATCCTCCCAGGCGCAGTTTCAGGAGATATATTCCCAGAATCCCGCAATGGTGATAGCAATCTTTGTGGGCTTTTATATTCTTGTCATTGCATTGAACCTGCCGGGTGCAGTTGTTCTTGGTCTTGCTGCCGGAGCGTTGTTTGGAGCGGTTACAGGAACCATCATTATTTCCTTTGCTTCTTCCATCGGTGCAACCCTGGCCTGTCTGCTGTCCCGTTATCTGCTGAGGGACTGGGTTCAAAAAAAATTTGGAACCCGGCTTGCCAGAGTGAATGAAGGCATTCGCAGGGAAGGGGCTTTTTACCTGTTTTCCATGCGCCTGATTCCGGTGATACCTTTTTTTATTATCAATCTGGTCATGGGGTTGACCCCGATCCGATTGTGGACCTTTTACTGGGTGTCCCAGATTGGAATGCTTCCCGGGACAGCGATCTTTGTCAATGCCGGCAGCCAGATTGCCCAAATAGATTCTCTTTCCGGAATTGTTTCAGGCCAGATCATCTTTTCTCTTGCCCTGCTCGGCATATTCCCTCTTGTGACCAAAAAATTACTGACAGCATACAGGAAACGGTATGAGAAAGCCGAAGCTGCTGCTTCTTGTGGCATTAACATGGACAGGCTTTCTCCTCAGATGGATCACATACAGGAAACCTGCACCAATTGCGGTGCCTGCGTCAATACCTGTGCATTTTTATCCCGGTACGGAACCCCGAAACAGATCATTGAGTCCCATGATTTTTCAAACCCTGAAACTGCAAGACTGGCCTTTGAATGCAGTTTATGTGATCTTTGCAGTACGGTCTGCCCTGAAAAACTTGACCCGTGCGCGCTTTTTTTGTCTATCCGCAGAGAAGCTGTTTCCGGAAATATCATTGACCTTGCGCCATATAAATCCATTTTAGGATATGAGAAGCGCGGTTTATCACAGCGATATTCCTATTATGCTCTGCCCGAAGGGTGTGACACCATTTTTTTCCCCGGATGCACGCTGCCCGGAACTCGCCCTGAGACAACTTTTGCGCTGTTTGAATTCTTAAAAAGCCATGTGCCTGAGCTGGGGCTGGTCATGGACTGCTGCACCAAGCCCAGTCATGACCTTGGCCGTGGGACATATTTTAATGATATGTTTGGTGAAATGCTTGCCTTTCTGGTCAAAAGCGGAATCAAACGGGTCTGGGTGGCCTGCCCCAATTGTCATAAAATATTTTCCCAGTACGGGGGTGGGCTTAAAATTGAAACCATCTATGAGGTGTTAAGCCGCGGCAAGCTGCCGGAAGGGGCATCAGGAAAAGGTACGGTTGTCATCCATGATCCCTGCCCCATGAGAAATGAGTTTGCTGTCCAGGAATCGGTCAGAACACTTCTGGGCCGGATGGGAATGACCGTGGAAAGCATCCAGAACCAGAAGAAAAAAACCCTGTGCTGCGGTGAAGGGGGCAGTGTCGGATTTGTCAACCCCGGTCTGGCCAGGGCCTGGGGCATCTGTAGAAAAGAACAGGCAAAAGGTCGTACCATTGCAACCTATTGCGCCGGATGTGCCGGGTTTTTAAACCGGGTCACCCCAACTGTGCATATTGCTGATCTGCTATTTGGTTCAGACAAAAACAGTGATGGCAGTCCAAAGGTCGCCCGTGCGCCGTTCACCTATCTGAATCGCCTGAAGCTGAAAAAACGATTCAAAAAAAGTATCATCCCGGCGATCAGCCGTGTCAGACCATACACACCTGAAGCACAGGCACAGCTTGAAACCGATGAGTGCACCCTTGAAGACTGCACAGTCAGGCTCAAGCAAAAAGGGCTTGCTCTGGCCGTTGTTTTTTTAATCAGCATCGGGCTGTTTTTTCTTGTTCAGCACTTTATGTATCTGCTGGATTCTTATCTGTATACAGCAGAATTTCATGCCATGCTGATCAAAAACAACCTGCTTGAATCCAATGTTCAGATATTCAAGGAGTATTTTAAGGCACTGGGGCCAGCAGGCACGATGTTAACCCTGATGGCTGGTACCGTGTTTAATACGCTTAATGGATTCTGGCCCAGGCCGATACTTCATATCGGGGTTAATCAGGCATTTGGAACAGGACTGGGAGGTCTGATCTCACTGGTTGCATTTTTAGCTGCCGGGCTGATTTTCTATGGTATGGGGCGATTTTTTCTGGGAGAAATCCTGCCGCTGACCCGGAAAACAAAGGCGCCGTTGTCCAGAGCCGTTGCCCCGATACTTGGGCTGCTGATGATCATTCCCCATATTCCTCTGGCGTTTCCGGCAGTTCTGGCAGCCTTTACGCGCGTTCGTTTCAGGACCCTTTGCCTGGTCCTTCTGGCAGCGCTGCTCATCCGGACAGGCATACTGATGGTGCTGCCCATACAAACAATACAGGTTTAATTTAATCAATAAACAGGACAAGGAGACAATCAATGAATGAAATAAAAGAAACATGCACATGCGGCTGCTGCGGCGGTACAGCTAAAGACGTTCTTTTAGGCGGAAAGACCGGGGCTGTTGAAACAGTGGGACCGGGCATGAGCCGGTCAACATTTTTAAAAACACTGGCAGCCGGAGCAATCGGGCTGACAACCCTGTCGGCTCTTCCTGAAAGCGCATCTGCTGCGGAAGACACCCGGATCGTCAAAGGCGGGAAAGATGTCATGATTGTTGACAAAACAGCAAGGGAAATCCGCATTTCATCCACAGTGACCAAGGATGTGAGCAAGCCGTCCATTGCAGACTGGGGACGTCGTTTCCAGGCATTTTTTGGTGCGAAAGGCGGAAAAATGGAAGCCTTTTTTGTTTTTACAACAGAGGTTTCCAGGCTGGATATCGACAAGGCCATCCGCGAACTGGGCATCCAGACCCGAAAGCAGATTCCCATGAGTGAGGTGGAGCAGCGGCGCGGATTGAAAGCCACCACCACCATAGATGATTATCTGGACGGAGATCCTGTTATCTGCATGATCCGGTTTGAAAAAAACGGCCAGATTGTTGAAGCTGCTCTGGAAGATTTTATCATGGAAAAAATCATGGTGGACGGGGCTGAGGTCATCAAACCATATACACCGCATTTTATTTATCACGGAACAGGCGAAGCCATCAATTTCCCGTCCGGATGTATTGTCTGTCCGTCAGACTGTAACGGCGGTATTATAACCGACAATGTCATGCCGTTGAAAACCACGGTGAATTATTACAAAATCAACTGGGACAGAATGCCCGAAGTGGGTGCCAGGGCTGAAGTGGTTTTAAAATCAATTTACGGCCCCCAGCCCATGAAAACAGTCACAGGATAATCTGCCTGTTTTATTAAAACATGAACTCTCAAGGAATCAGCAGTTTTCGGTCAAAAGAATGCGTCTGTATTCAAATTTAACTGTGACCGAAAATTGCTGTTCCGGTAATATATTCCTGGTAAAGCATGCTCTGATTTTTTATCAGAATTTTTTAAACGATTTCTACAAATTTGTCTCCTGGAACATTACACACCGGGCAAATGTCCGGCACGTCATTTTCAACGGTATTGCCACACACAGGGCACACATAAACGGCGGTTTCAGGAAGATCGCCACCTTCTTTTGCTGCTTTCAGTGCTTTGGCATATAAATCATGATGGACCTGTTCAACAGCCAGGGCATTTTTAAACGATATTTCCGCCTGTTTATGACCTTCTTTTTGAGCCATGTCCAGGAACGGCGGATACATTTCCTTGAACTCATATCCTTCACCCGCAATGGCTTCTTCAAGGTTTTCAACGGTGGTTTTAATGCCGCCCATTGCCTGCAGGTGGGCATGCGCATGTATTGTTTCGGCCTCTGCCGCAGCCCGGAATAATTTTGCGATCTGGGGAAGACCGTCTTTTTCTGCTTTTTTAGCAAAGGCCAGATATTTTCTGTTGGCCTGGCTTTCACCTGCAAATGCATTTTTTAAATTGTCCATGGTTGTCATGAAATAACTCCTTTTTTTTGTTTGTGTTTATTCTTTTGACCAAACAGTGTGATCGCTATTGTACATATATTATTGCAAAAATACCAATTTTCAAATTGTTCCTTGAAATCACTCAAATTATTTTTCACAAATATGTTGCACAAATAGTGCCATGGCCGGAATTTCAGGGGTTTTCACTGAAAAATGTCTTAAACTCAGTTTGTTTAATACATATATGTCTCAAAAAGTGTTTCAATTATCTGTCTTTTTGCAAGCGTCTGAAACAAAGGACCGATTACCGAGAATAACGGTTTTATTTGTGCTGCGCAGGCCTTGACAAAGGCAACAACATATATTAATTATTTCGTTGTGCCAAATAAGGCATAACGATAGAAATACAGTTTTTATAGCAGGTTATCGGAAAAATACGGGAGAGGCCCATGAATACTAATACGCTGGTTTTAAATAATATTGAATACATATTTGAAGACGGTCAGACCATCCTTGATGTGGCCAGGCAGAACCGGGTGCAAATCCCAACGCTGTGTTATCTGGACGGGGTTGAGGCCACAGGCGGATGTAATATATGTGTGGTGGAACTAAAGGGAGAAAAGGACCTGGTCAGGGCCTGCTGTACAAAAGCAGAAAATGGAATGAATGTTCTTACCCAGTCTCCTGTGGTGGTGGATGCCAGAAAAAAACAATTAAAAGCCCTGCTTGAATCCGGTAATCATAATTGCAGTATCGGTTCATCCCAGGGTGACTCCTGGACTGCTTTTCAGATGGATTCCATCAGGACGGAGCAGACAGACGCTTTGTGTCCCCGGTGGGGAGACTGTGAACTGCAGAACCTGGCCTATGAATATCAGGTGCAGTGGAACCGTGACAATCTGCCGGAGACAAAATTTCCTAAAGAAACGGTGAATCCGTTAATTATACGGGATTTTTCAAGATGCATCATGTGCGGGCGCTGCGTGGCAGCCTGTAACGATATTCAGGTGAATCGCGCCATTCGCATGCCGGAACCATCAGACAGTCAGCACGTGATTGCCGGTAAAAAGGATGTGGCATTAAAAGATTCTGACTGTGTCTTCTGTGGAGAATGTGTCCAGGCGTGTCCTGTGGGCGCTTTGCTTGAAAAAAAGTCCCAGTATGTCTGTCGGCCCTGGGAGGTTGAAAAAATCAGGACCACCTGTCCATATTGTGGTGTGGGGTGTCAGCAGCAGCTGCATGTGAAGGACGGGAAAATTTTAAAAGTGACGGGTGTTGAAGAAGGATCACCGAACAAAGGCCGGTTATGTGTAAAAGGCCGGTTCGGATTTGACTTTATTTATTCGCAAGAACGTCTGACAACACCGTTGATCAAAGAAAACGGGGTATTCAGGGAGGCTTCCTGGGATGAAGCCCTGGATCTTGTTGCTGACAAATTCAAGACCATTATTGCAGAAAGCGGACCTGATGCGCTTGCTGGCGTGTCCTGTGCCAGAAGCATTAACGAAGATTCCTACCAGATGCAGAAATTATTCAGGGCGGTGTTCAAGACGAACAATATAGATCATTGTGCCCGCACTTGACATGCTCCGACTGTTGCCGGGCTGGCAACAACATTTGGTTCAGGAGCAATGACCAATTCTTTTGCTGAATTTACAGATGCCAGACTGATTGTGGTGATCGGGTCCAACATGACCCATGCGCATCCGGTGGCGGCCACCTTTGTAAAAAATGCGGTTCAAAAAGGGGCATCCCTGGTTGTTATTGATCCCAGAAAGCATGAGCTGGTGGATTTTGCAAAAATGCATCTTCAGTTGAATGTCGGAAGCGATATCGCTCTTTTGAACGGAATTATGCATGTGCTGATCAAAGAAAATCTGTATGATAAAGAATTTGTGGAAAACAAGTGTACCGGGTTTGAAGCGCTTGAAAAAGTTGTGGCTCAGTATCCGCCACAGGAAGCGGCCCGGATTTCAGGGGTCAGTGAAAAAATGATTATTGAAACCGCAAGGTTCCTGTCGTCCATAAAGCCTGCCATGGTCTGTTACACGCTGGGGATTACCGAGCATACCTGCGGAAAAAATAATGTCATGAGCGTGGCAAACCTTCAGATGCTTCTTGGGAATCTGGGAATGAAATATGGCGGAGTAAATCCTCTGCGGGGTCAGAACAATGTTCAGGGTGCCTGTGATATGGGAGCCTTGCCCAATGTATTTCCCGGATATCAGAAAGTGGATGATCCCAATGCCCGGAAAAAATTTGAAACTGCCTGGCAGGTGGAGAATCTTCCGGACAAGCCGGGCCTGATGATTCCTGAAATGATGCACGGCCTTACAGATGGCAAGGTTCGGGGGTTTTATATTTTTGGAGAAAATCTGGCCAATACTGAACCGGATATGAACAAGGTGGCAAAGGAGCTTGCATCTGCTGAGTTTATCGTGTGCCAGGATCTGTTTTTAACAGAGACCACACATTTTGCACACGTGGTGCTGCCGGCCGCGGCCTGGAGTGAAAATGACGGGACATTCACCAGCAGTGAGCGTCGGGTAAGCCGGGTCCGTACAGCCAGCCAGCCCCCGGGACAGGCTCGGCCCAACTGGTGGATTTTTAAGGAAATCGCCAGACGATTCGGTCAGGAGTGGACATCTTCCAGCGCAAAAGACATCTGGGATAATGAATTCAGTGTGCTTGCGCCTGCCTTCGGAGGCATTAAATACGATCGGATAGAAAATGACGGTCTTCAGTGGCCCTGTCCGACACTGGATCATGCGGGCACGCCGTTTCTGCATCGGGATGGGAATTTTACCCACGGCAAGGGAATTTTCATGCCCGCAATCTGGACGCCGCCGGCAGAAGTTCCGGATGCGTCCTATCCTTATGTATTAAGTACGGGCAGACGATTGTACCATTATCACACCCGAACCCAGACCGGGCGATGTGAGGGCCTTAATGATCTTCTGGGAGAGGAAACAGCAGATATTTCCATAGAAGATGCAACTGTGCTGGGCATTGAACAGGGGGAAAAAATCAGGGTCAAATCCCGGCGCGGGGAGGTGTGTGTTACGGCAAAAATAACTCCCCAGGTTCCAAAGGGCATGGTGTGGATGGCATTTCATTTTACAGAAGGAAATTCAAACTGGCTGACAAATTCAGCCCTGGACCCGTTCACAATGACGGCTGAATACAAGGCATGTGCAGTAGCAGTTGAAAAAATATAGAAAACCATTGCCAGAAAAAAAGCAATTTCGTATGCTGGTTTGCGCAAATTGATTTAATATAAAAAAGGCATTGGTTCTATATGACTTCCAGGATATTTTATCCCCGCTCCAAGATATGGATCGAAGATGATGAGGCAAATGTGGTGTTTGGTCTGGGAAGGTATCGGATACTGACCCAGATCAAGGAAAAAGGTTCCATTCTGGCAGCAGCCAAAGAGCTGAAAATGAGCTACAAGGGAATCTGGAGCCGGATTAAAGCCACAGAAGAACGGCTGGGTGAAGATCTTCTGGTCAAAACCGTGGGAGGGAAAAAGGGTGGTGGTTCCCAATTAACCCCTCTGGCTGAAAAACTGGTGGATGCCTTTGGAAAAGCCCTTTCCAGTGTTGAAAAAGAAGTGGATACCCAGCTGGAAGATGCCCTTCAAAAATACATTAAAATCGGTTGACCTTATAAATCCTGCCTCTTAAGACGACCCTCGCCTTTTCTTTTTTTTAAAATCATTTAATATCATTGAGATTCCAGACAGTTCTGTGCAGATTTAAAAATTTTGTAACAGCAATAAAATTTTTATTGACTTAATCCTACAAGGATAGTAGGGATAATTCCCATAGAATTAGTTGGTTTTTAAAAAACCTGTTTTAGAATCAAGCAACCAGAGGATTGGACCATGTCAAAACTTAAATCATTTCAATTGATAATGATTGTGGCGGTAATTTTAGGGCTGCTGCCTGTTCTGGGTCAAACCGGGACAAAAAAAGCCGGTAATGTAGCCGGACCGGACGTGATTGCCATTGATCTTTCCAAAGAGATGGCAAGCAACGAAATGAAGCCGGTAAAATTTTTTCATGCAAAACACAATCAAGCAGTTGAAGGTAGATGTGAACAGTGTCATGTCCGGGACAAAGAGACCCTGGTCTTCAAGTTTAAACGGACAGATCAGCCCCCGACAAAAGAATTGTATCATGAAAACTGCATCTCCTGCCATGCGGAGAAAAAAGCTGCAGGCAGGGAAAGCGGCCCGCTGGCTGCAGAATGCCGGAGTTGTCACGGGGCTTTGGCAGAACCGCCAGACACTGCCTGGACAAAAATTCCTTTCAGCAAATCCTTGCACTATATTCATGAATCATCTGAATTTATAGTGTCTACGGCAAAAGGACAGACAGATAATTGCAGTGCCTGTCATCATAATGCCAATGAGAAAAGCCGGCAGATCTATTACACAAAAGGCGAGGAATCTGCATGTGTATATTGTCATAAAGAAACTAAAACACAAGATGTCCGCTCCATCCGGGATGCATCCCATGATTCCTGTGTGGCATGTCATGAAAAGCTGGGAAGCAAAAAAATCAAGGCAGGCCCGGTTACCTGCTACGGGTGTCATGATGTCCGGGAGCAGGCGAAAATTGAAGTGGTTAAAACAGTGCCCAGGTTAAAAAGAAATCAGCCGGATGTCGCATTAATGACCGGTCTTTCATCTTCAGGAAAAAATCCGAAATATTTGATGAATCCTGTGGCATTTAATCATGTGGGTCATGAAACCCGGGCAGAAAGCTGTAAGGTCTGTCACCATGAATCCTTGAAAAAATGCAGTGACTGCCATACCCCTGCAGGAGATGTCAAGGGAGACTTTATCCGGCTTGAGCAGGCCATGCATTCGGTTCAGTCCGGACAGAGCTGTGTGGGATGCCATAACCAGAAGACAACAGCATCAGATTGTGCAGGATGCCATGCAATGATGCCTTCCACCAATCTTCTGGATACATCCTGTGCAGTGTGTCACAACACACCGGATAACCAGGTGGTGGCAGATGAGAAAATGAAGCCGGTGCTTGCTCAAAAAATGGTTTCATCCCGGGCAAAGACGCATGAAACCATTGATGCGGAAAAGATACCAGAGATCGTTCAAATCTCCATCCTGGCTGATGAATATAAGCCAAGTGAATTTCCTCACCGCAAAGTGGTTCAGGCCATTACCAAGCGAATTGAAAAAAGTGAACTGGCCAACGCTTTTCATAAAGATCAGCAGGCGCTGTGTATGGGATGTCATCACAACAGTCCCCGGTCCATGGAGCCGCCCAGATGTGCATCCTGTCATGGAAAAACCAGTGATGCTGCCAGTGGGAGACCCGGCCTGAAAGCTGCGTATCACGGCCAGTGTATCACATGCCATCAGGAAATGGGGATTAAGGAAGTTTTGGCAACGGATTGTATTAAGTGTCATGCAAAAAAATAGACTGAATTTAAAGATACGATACAAATAGAGGAAAAATTATGGCTATTTCACGGAGAAAGTTTTTGGGCAGCATCGGCGCTGCTGCAGTGGGAGGTGTCACCGGTGCCCTGGGCAAAGCCTATGGTGCCTCCAATAAACATTTCAAAGGCTACCCGGACAGCTATGGCGTGCTCCATGATGTCACCAAATGCATTGGGTGCAGAAAATGTGAGGATGCCTGCAATGTGGTTAATGCGCTGCCAAAACCGGAAAAATCTTTTGAAGACTTAAGTGTCCTGGAAGAAAAAAGACGAACAGATGCCGGCGTATATACCGTTGTGAATCAGTTTGACGTTGAAGGGAAAAAAGTGTTTGCAAAAAAACAGTGCAATCACTGCCTTGAACCGGCCTGTGCATCTGCCTGTTTTGTAAAGGCTTTTACAAAGACAAAGCAGGGTGCAGTGGTTTACAACGAAAAACTATGTGTCGGATGCCGGTACTGCATGGTTGCCTGCCCGTTTGAGGTGCCTGCCTACGAGTATGATGATGCCCTGACCCCCAGTGTAACAAAATGCACCATGTGCTATCCGCTGATTCTGGAAGGAAAACTTCCGGGTTGTGTGGAGGCCTGTCCCAAAGGCGCTTTGATTTTCGGGAAACGGGATGATCTGATCAAGGCGGCCTGGCAGCGGATATATAAATATCCGGATCAGTATACCGCACATGTGTATGGTGAACATGAAATGGGGGGAACCAGCTGGCTTTATCTTTCCGGCGTCTCTTTTTCAGATGTTGGAATGAGAGAAGACCTGGGTATTAAATCTGCACCGGAGCTGACCGCAGGTCCCCTGGCTGCTGTGCCGATTATTGTCGGTCTCTGGCCGGTTCTGCTGACAGGTGTGTATGCCATTACCAAACGAAAAGAAAAAATTGCCGAACAGGAAAAAGAATCTGCTGTGGCCAGAACACTTGAGCAGGCGCAGGAAGATACTGCCCAAAAGCTTGAGAAGCTCAAGGCAAAAATGACCCAGGAAAAAACCTCGGCCATTAATTTTGAAGTCAAAAAGGCACTTGAAGAAGCGGCAAAGAAAGCTGAGGAAGAAGCCGGTGCCCAAACGGAAGCAGATGCTTCCGAAGAAGAAAATGCTTCTGACGAATCTATGAAGGAGGACGAATAAATGGGTGCTCAAATGACTCAGCCGGCAAACCGGAAGCTGACACCATTTAATGTTATTACCGGGATGATTATCGTTGCCGGAATCATATTCACTGTTCTGCGTTTTACCAAAGGTATCGGGGCGGTTACCAATCTGGATAACAACACTCCCTGGGGTATCTGGATCGGGTTTGATCTGCTTTGCGGAGTTGCCCTTGCTGCCGGCGGGTATACCACTTCTGCCGCCTGCTATATTTTTGGTCTCAAACAATATCACTCTGCTGTGCGCCCTGCGATTCTGACGGCGTTCCTGGGCTATGCACTGGTGGTTTTCGCGTTGCATTATGATGTGGGCCGTCCCTGGCGCCTGCCTTATCCTATTTTTATATCCCAGGGAACAAGTTCTCTGCTGTTTGAAGTGGGGCTGTGTGTGTTCCTGTATCTGACTGTTCTGTTTATTGAATTTACACCAGCGGCTTTTGAATGGCTGGGGTTTAAAAAAATCCGCAGTGTTGTGGTAAAGCTGACCCTTCTTTTGACCATTTTCGGTGTGGTGTTATCAACATTGCACCAGTCTTCCTTGGGCGCCCTGTTCATGATCGCTCCATCAAAGCTGCATCCATTGTGGTATTCGGGATACCTGCCCGTTTATTTCTTTATTTCCAGCATGTTTGCCGGCATGTCCATGGTGATTTTTGAAGGCACTCTTGCCCATCGCTGGCTGCATGACAAGATGGATGAGACACATCTTAAAGAGGCGTCCGGGGTTGCACTGGGGTTTGCCAAAGCTGCATCCTTTATCATGATGGGGTATCTTGCCATCAAGCTGATCGGGATCTCAATTGATGATAACTGGCAATACCTGGTCACAGGCTGGGGCGCATGGTTTCTGTTTGAGCTGCTGGGGTTTGTTGCAGCCCCTGCAATTTTGTTTGCCATGGGTGCAAGGGAAAAAAATCTGACCATGGTGCGCTGGGCAGCCGGCTGGACAGTTCTGGGTATTATCCTGAACCGGCTGAATATTTCCATCATTGCATTTAATTATCATCTGCCGTCCGCAGACCGGTATTTTCCAAGCCTGATGGAAATCGGCACCTCTGTATTTATTGTCACCATCGGTGTTGTGGTGTATCGATTTGTTACCACCCGGATGCCGATCCTGCATGAACACCCGGATTATAAAGAACACTGAAATCCATACGGATTTTAAGGAGAAATAACATGGAAAATATTATTTATACACTTCAGGATTTCATGGTCCATACCAAGAACATCACCTATCTGATCATGGGCGGAATTTTGATTTTTATGCCGCTTTTCTGGATTTTTCTAACGGACAGGGAAAAAGATTAATTTCAGGCGGCCTGAAAAGTAAATCAATTGGAAAGCATATCAAATGATAAAAAAATATGGAGGCATCAATAAATGCATGAATTTCTAACAGGCATATTTTTCTGGATAGCGATCAGTGTCTGTCTGGTCGGGATGCTGGTGCGTTTTGTGCTGTATTTCAGGGGACTGAACTGGCAGCTGGACCGGGTTGCATATAAAGCCCATCCCAAGGCAGGTCTGAAAGGGGCCTGGCGCTCTATCTACAAATGGCTTATTCCGTATGGCACTTACGGATGGCGGACACAGCCTGCCATGGCAGCGGCATTCTTTTGTTTTCACATTGGTGCGGTTTGTCTGCCCTTGTTTCTGGCAGGGCACACCATGTTTCTTGAAAGCAAGGTCGGGTTTTCTTTGTTCACCATGAGCCAGGGCCTGGCTGATTTTTTGACCTGGCTGGCTGTGGGCAGTATGGTTTTCCTGATTCTCCGACGCATTGTTCTGCCGGAGGTTCGCATCATGACCACCGTGTATGATTATTTTATCCTCTTTATTGCGCTGGCACCGTTTGTCTCAGGAATGATGGCACGGTATCAGGTGGGAAGTTATGAATTCTGGCTGAATATGCATATTTTTTTCGGCGAACTTTTGTTGATTTCCATTCCCTTTACCAAGATGTCCCATGTATTTTTGTTTTTTGCATCCAGGGCACAGCTGGGAATGGATTTTGGTATCAAGCGCGGGGGTATGAAAGGTACCAAGATGGCCTGGTAAGGCCGTTGATCTAAACTTTATTTAAGGAGAATTTAAATCCATGCCGGAAGGAAAATATTGTAATAAAACACCGATTAATACACCGGAAGAGGTGAACTTTCTGCTGTCTGATACCAGCGGCAGTCAATACTATAAAGAGATGGAAAGCCTGGATGTGGACACAGCGCTGTTGTGGGGCACCATCCAGAAAACCATGAAAAGCCGATTGAAAACCTGGCTTGAAATATGTGCCCATTGCGGCATGTGCGCGGACAGTTGTTTTCTTTATCTGGTGAATGACCGGGATCCTAAACAGGTGCCGGCATACAAGATTCAGTCCACGCTGGGCGAGATTGTGAAACGCAAAGGCAAGGTGGATAATGCATTCATGCGGCATGCCATGGAGGTAGCCTGGAGCCAGTGCACCTGCTGCAACCGTTGCGGCACCTACTGCCCCCACGGCATTGATACCGGCATTATGTTCGGGTATTTGCGCGGCCTTCTCTACCAGCAGGGATTTGTACCCTGGGAAATGAAAATCGGCGCTGGTATGCATCGGGCCTACAGGGCGCAGATGGATGTCACGGATGCCGATTTTGTCGAGACCTTTGAGTGGATGGTGGAGGAGATGGAAGAGGAATACGCCGGACTGACCGTGCCGGTGGATGTGGAAAATGCGGATATTTTATATACCGTCAATGCCAGGGAGGTAAAACATTATCCGGAAGATCTGGCTGAAGCGGCTGTTCTGTTTCATGCTGCCGGAGAAAACTGGACGGTTCCTTCAAAAGGCTGGGAACAGACATCTCTTGCCATGTTTGCAGGAGACTGGGCCGCCTGCAAGATGCAGGTGGAATCGGTTTACGATGCCATGGAAAGACTTAAGCCCAAACGAATGATCGGGACAGAATG
This sequence comes from Pseudomonadota bacterium, assembly GCA_018821535.1. Lineage (GTDB taxonomy): Bacteria > Desulfobacterota > Desulfobacteria > Desulfobacterales > Desulfobacteraceae > Desulfobacula. The sequence goes on from JAHJLV010000055.1 coordinate 63,070, forward strand.
CGGTCATGCGCACCGGGCAACGGTGATTGAAGGCCCGTACTGGGCTGGCAGGGAAAACGGATTGCCGCCGGTGGAATCGATTCATTATGTTGAATGGCTGGCAGAGGCCTTACGGGAAGGAAAGCTGAAAATAGACCCTGAAAAAAGGATCAAAGAGTTGGTCACCATTCAGGACTCATGCAATTATGTCAGAAACCAGGGCTTGAAAAACGCCACCCGGGAAATTATCAGCTATATCGTTGAACCGGGCTATTTTGTTGAAATGTCGCCGAACAAGGAACACAATTTCTGCTGTGGCGGCGGCGGGTTCAACGGTATCGGTGTGTTCAGAAAACAACGAAACAAGGGCCTGGAAAAAAAGAGAGATCAGATTCTTGCAACCGGTGCAAAACTGGTGCTGGCCCCTTGTCATAATTGCTGGGATGCCATCCGGGATCTGGAAGAAGAATTTGAAATCGGGATCAGATGGTCCTTTTTGAAGCCTGTTATTATTAAAATGCTGGTGGTGCCGGATCACATGGTGCCGGAAGAATAGAACGCCATTAAAAGGGGGTGATCATGTTCAAGAAAATTCTGTTTGCAACATCTGCGACAGCTGCAAGTGATCATGCGGCCAGGGTTGCATTTAATATCGCCAGAAAATACAACGCGCATCTGGATATCTTTCATGTTCTGGGAGTTCCTTCCAGAGGCTACAGCCAGGTGATTGTGGATGTGAAAACAAAAGATCGCGTGGATGTGGATGATGATTATATTGACTGGGTAAGGGATGAGGTGAAAACCTATTATTCCAAATATCTGGAAAACGGCCTTGATCATGAGATCAGTGTTGCCATTGGCTTTCCTGCCCGGGAAATTTTGAGAAGAGCCAGAGATATAGAGCCGGACCTTATTCTTCTGGGAGGCAGTACCGGAGATGAGGATGATTCCGTGTATAAAAAGAGTATGACCGGTACAACGCTGCAGAAAATTGCCAGATCAGCCAAATGTCCGGTGCTGGTGGTTAACCGTCCGGCAGCATCATTCTGGGGCGGACTGTCCAATATTACGTTTGGAACTGATTTTTCAAAAGCCTCTGACAAAGCCTTTGATTTTGCAATGACACTGGCAAAGACGCTGGATTGTGAGCTGCATGTGTTTCATGCACTGGATATTACTTCTGCTTCAGGTGGCCGGATGCTCAGTCAGGATGATATTGAACAAAAGATTCGCGAAAGCCTTCGCATGATCCGGGCCCGTTATGAATCCAGGCTCAAGACGCTTAAAAATTATTCCATGGATGTCTGGGAAGGCATCCCCTTTATTGAGATTGTGAAGTATGCCAGGGACAATCATTCAGATTTAATTGTCATGGCCCATCATTCCAGGAAGGCAGACACGGCAGATGCAATTCTTGGAAGCAATGTCGAGCAGGTCATTGTGAGAGCAGGTTGTCCTGTAATCAGTGTAAATCGATAAACGGAGAATATATCATGAAAAAGAAAATCTTGGTTGTAGATGACGATCCCAACATTCTGGATTATCTGGAATCACTGTTTAGCGACAATGGGTATGATGTTGTCGCGGCAAGGGACGCAAAAGAAGGTCTGGAAATGGCGAAAAAAGATGTTCCGGATCTGATTACGCTGGACATTGAAATGCCGGGTGACTGGGGCCCTCGCTTTTACCGTCAGATGATTCAGGAACCTGGACTCAAGAATGTTCCGGTTATCGTGATATCAGGCTTGTCCGGAAATGCATATGCCATACCCAAAGCCATTGCATCTTTAAAAAAACCCTTTGACCGGGAAGAACTTTTAGGCATTGTTAAAGATGCCATCGGATAAATAAAATGATTCTTGCAAAATTATGACAGAACAAATCCTGATCATAGATGATGATATCGAACACGCACAGGCGCTGGGCACTTATCTGGAACGGCTGCAGTATGAGGTCAGTATTGCAGCCGCAACCAAAGAGGTCCTGCCCATGCTGGATACTTCATGGGATATTATTTTAGGCAACCCGTTCATTTCAGACCAGATAACAGACCGTGTGGAACAGGTCGCTCAGGCCTCGTTGATGACCCAGGTTATCATTTATGTAAAACCCGAAGTGCTGGATCAGGCCATGGAGCGGTTTGGCTTGAAGGCCCTGGATTATCTGAGCCTTCCAATAAATTCAAAAGCACTTGAATTATCGCTGGAAAGAGCCCGGAAAAATGCATTTCAGATTCGAAAAAACAATCGCTATGTCGAACGGCTTGGAGATCTTCATAATGCCCAGATTTTGCTCAATCAATTGTTCGACGTGGTTCCCTGCTATATTTCCGTCCAGGATAAAAACCTTCGGATAACAGCGATTAACAAACGGTTCAAAGAGGATTTCGGCAATTATATTGGCGGGCACTGCTACAGAATTTACAAGCACAGAAAAACACCCTGTGAAAAATGCCCGGTGGTTCAGACATTTGAGGACGGGAAAATTCACAGCACCGAAGAGGTGGTTACTTCAGTGAGCGGGAAGCAATACAATGTATTGACCCATACGGCCCCGATTAAAAATGCAAAGGGTGAAATCACCCAGGTGATGGAGATGTCCACAAATATCACACAGATCCGTCAGCTTCAGGATCATCTGACATCACTGGGGCTGATGCTGGGTTCCATGTCTCACGGGGTGAAAGGTATGCTGACCGCTCTGGATGGCGGAATTTATCAGCTTGAAACCGGACTGAATCAGAAAGATGAACCCCGGATTTCAAAGGCTTTTGGTCAGGTCAAGATGATGACGGACAAGATCAAAAAGATGGTTCTGGAAATTCTGTATTATGCAAAATCCAGGGAATTGCAGTATGTCACAAAGAATGTGTCTGATCTGGTGAAAAATATTGTTGCCAATGTTCAGCCGCTGGCGCTGAAAAACAATGTGACCTTGAATATACGGATTGCCAAAAATCCAGGCAAAATTGAAATTGATCCCAGCTGGCTGGAAGCGGCACTGGTGAATTTTCTGGAAAATGCAGTGGATGCCTGTGCCTTTGACCGGAATAAGCCGGAACATATTGTTGAATTTGTTGTGGAAAAGCCGGATACAAGTAGATTATGGTTTAAAATTTCAGACAATGGAATCGGGATGGACCAGGAAACCCGGGAAAAAATGTTTACTCTGTTTTTTACATCCAAAGGCTCACAGGGCACGGGGCTTGGCCTTTTTATCGCCCACAGGGTAATTCAACAGCATGGAGGGTTTGTCAAGGTTGAATCTGAACAGGATAAAGGGACGCTGTTTACCATTAATCTTCCCCGGAAACGGCCGGAGAAGATAAAAACTATTGTTGCGGGTGAGTGAAACTGCTATAACGCTCTATCTTAAGCAGCAAAAACAGCAGTTGGAAATATGAGATTAACAACAAAAAGCAGATATGGGACACGGCTGATTATTGATCTGGCCATTTACGGGCGTGAAAAACCAATCCCCCTGGGAGAGGTGGCCAGACGTCAGAACATATCCGTTAAATATCTTGAACAACTGGTCAGAAAATTAAAAGAAGAAAAAATGATTACCAGCCATAGAGGCCCATTTGGCGGTCATATGCTGGCAAAAGACCCCAAAGATATTTCCGTCGGGGATATTGTCCGGACGCTGGAGGAAAGCACAGCGATCACAGATTGTGCTGAAGAGGATGAAAAACTGTGCGGTATCTGTAATCAGGCCGGAGATTGTCTTTCCCGATGGGTCTGGGTGGAAGCCGGCAAGGCCATGTTTAAACGCCTGGACAAGATTTCAATTGCGAATCTGCTGCAGATCAGAAATGATGGTCAGGATGACGATGACCTGGGTCTGCTCTGATTTGCGTTCAACAACATGAAGCAGATATCTTTGCACGGATAAGTGACACCAGATTTTTTTAGATTAAAGCGTTAAAAGCAGGCTCCTGCCCCCCTTGTTTTTAGGGGTATCCAGAAATAGAAACCCGATGGATGTCATCCCTTCACAAATGGTTTTAAATTTTGATTTGCTGACATGAAAATAGGGTTCAACAATCAGAAATTTGCCATTTTCCTTTAATAGCGGTTTGATCTGTTTTGCAAAAGCATAGGGATCCGGTGTCTCGTGAAGCATATAATAGGCAAGAATGAAATCCGCTTTTATATCTTCATCTAAGCCAATCCTGTCTTGCGTGCAGTTATGGAGAATCATCTGTCCGGTAAGATGGTTTTTTTCTGCCTTGGATTTCACGGCTTCAAGCATTTCTTTTTGAAGATCAACACAATAGACCTTTCCTGTAGTGCCCACCATTTTGGCCATTTCAATGGAAAAAAACCCCGGTCCGCAACCCAGATCGATCACCGTATCTCCGTTTCCAATATATTCTTTCACAATTTTTTCAGGATTTTGCAGTATCCTTCTGAAAAAATTATCCAGTATAAATGAAATGGAATGGCTGCAGACATCGCCTTTAAATTTTTTGTTATACATGATTGTGCTCCTTGTTAAGTCGACAGGATTAGGTTTATATGCAGTATACACATGAAATTAAAAATTATCCCATATCTTTTTATGGAGGAAAGTCTCTGATGATGAAAATCGGTATTCTGGAATTATTAAGCGAAGATGCAAACCCATCATGGAAAAAAATGCCCCATGATTGGTTTGTTGTAAAACAGTATGCCAGCATCATGCCCCAGGCAGTCAGTGTATGGTGCAGAAACCTGGGGCACAAGGTGTTTTATGCAACCTATTATGGTCAAAAAGATCCTGCAGGTCTTTTACCGGATGATCTGGATGTGGTTTTTTTTTCCTGTTTTTCCAGGGGAAGCGCGCTTGCCTATGCACTGTCAAAATGGTTTAAAAAAAAAGCACCCGGGATTCTGACTGTTCTTGGCGGGCCCCATGCAAAACAGTTTTCTGTTGATGCATCCCGATTTTTTGATGTGGTGATAAAGGCCTGTGACCAGATTTTAATTAAAGAAATTTTAAGTGACCGTCCCCGGAACTGTATTGTAACCACGGATAGAAAATTAAAGGATATTCCAACCATAGCCGAGCGTCTGTCTGAAATTCAGATAGCAAGTTTCTGGAATAAAAAGCCGTCCCGGTTTGCTTTTATTCCGATTCTGTCCAGTACCGGGTGTCCGTATTCCTGCGATTTTTGTGTGGACTGGGATAACCCATATCATCCATTGCCCTTGGAGCGGGTAAAGGCTGATCTGATATTTGCAGCAACGCATTTTCCCCAGATCAATATTAATTTTTATGATCCCAATTTCGGGGTGCAGTTTGATCAGATTATGAGTATTATTGAAGACATTCCCCATCCAAGGGACCGGTGGTTTCTGACCGAGGGCTCCTTGGATTCTTTGACAGTGCAGCGGCTCAAGCGCATGAAAGATGCCGGATGTCTGTGTGTAATTCCCGGGATTGAATCCTGGCATGCATATTCAAAAAAAGCCGGTGTAATGAAGGCGGATTCTGCCTGGGAAAAACTGGAAGAGATTGTTGCTCATTTTGAAATCCTTCATGAATATATTCCCATTATCCAGGCCAATCTTTTATTTGGACTGGATTCGGACAGAGGGGATGATCCGGTCCGGCTGAATAAAGCATTTATGACCCGAACGCCCTATGTGTCACATTCTTTGAATATTCCGGCACCTTTTGGAGAAACACCGATGTTCAGGAGGTATCTGAAAAACAACCGTATCTTGACAACCCTTCCGTTCACTTTTTATTGCAAACCGTATCTGGCAACAACGATAAAGCATTATCATCCGATTGATTTTTATGAAAAACTCATTGAAACCTTTATGCATATGACGTCATTTGCTCAACAGTTTCAGGCAGTCAAACATACAAAAAGCTGGATATTTAAAGGATATCATCCGATTCGCAATATCAGTCTGGCCTTGATGCTCCGGATGATGAAAACGATTCTGGAGCAACTGAAAACAGATGCCGGTTTTCTGGCATTTCATGAAGGTACATCCAAAGTCCTGCCTGAATACTATCATCATCAGTATGAAGCGCTTTTAGGCCCTTATAAAACTCTGGTATCCAGAAAAGACAGAACACCTGTGATCGATATATCACAGATTGAATTTAAGGAAACCGGAACCTGAAACCTGTTATTTTCTGGGATGCTCCTTACGCCATATCCTGGGGCTTTTATATGCATTGCCCTGTGCCCATATTCCGATGCCTGCGCGCTTTGCGAAAGCTTCTTCATCCAGATAGCGTTGAGAGTTCAAATGTTTTGGACGTTTGCCGGTATAGACTTCTGCAAGCCCGGCCCGGATCATTTTCAGGTTGATATTTTCATTGTTTACAAAAACTTCTGCCAGTTGACGGTTGTATCCGCCGGTGCCGTAACTTTTCAAGTGGATATTTTTATTTTCCAGAAGTGTGATCAGATAGGCTTTCGCTTTTTGGCTGAAAGGCTGACTTTGCTGGCCGTCATACTGGATTTCCGGTGCATCGATTCCCACCATGCGCACTTTAAATACCAGCCCCAGTCCTTTCACCTGTATGGTATCCCCATCATAAATTCTTAATACCTTAAAGTGGTGTCCTTTGTTTTCCAGGGCTGTAATTTTTTTAAATATTTCATGACTTTCTTCCAGTTCCTGTACATTTTCACCTGAAGGCGGGCTTGTGTTGCTGTAATGTCTGGTTCCGGTTTCATCTGTCCAGAAATAAATATTGCCGTATAGAAAACAGCTTAAGAAAAGCGCAAGGAGCAGGGCTGAAATTTTTTTTTGCATGTTTTATCTTTAACACGGTTTTTTGATCAACACAAAGGCAGACCAGTTTTTTTCATCTTTCTGCCATTGAAGATGAAAGCCTTTTCGGGAATATAAAGCGATCAGATCATTTTTTTCCCAGCTTCTTACCCCGGATAAAACAGCAACGCCGTTATCTGTTAAACTGTTGAAAACAGGGTCGCACAGTGATTTGAGCGTGGGCCATCTTAAATTGGCACAGATGATGGAAAATTTATTTTTATCTTCTGCAAACGGGGTGGGTAGCAGGTGAATTTGGGTCTCAAGACGGTTGTGCGTTATGTTTTTTTTCGCTTCATTGATGGATATGGGATCAATCTCATGGGCCTGGCATTTACAAAGACCTGCAAGACACATGGCAAAAGCCAGAACACCCGAGCCTGTACCGATATCAACGCCTGAGTCCGCTTTATCCAATTGAAGGTCCGGGCTTTGAAAAAAACACAGATCAATGGCCTGAAGGCAGAGTCTGGTGGTGGAGTGCTGGCCAGATCCAAAGGAAATGCCCTGTTGTAATACGATCTGGATATCATCTGAATCGGATTCCGGGTTGAAAAATTCCGGGGGAGTCAGGATAAAATGATCTGAAATCCTGACCGGTCGTAAGAAGCTTTTTTCAATATAGGTGGTTCCGTAGAGATAATGGTAACAAAGCTCCTGACTGTCTATGAGTGTCTGTAATATCTTTTTGGCAGATCGGGATGAAACACCGCGTTGGGTTTTGATTTGCTTTACAAGGTCTCGGGCGCAGATTCTGGCATCAGATTGAGAAAGGATATCTAAAACATCTTCAAAGCGTGTCATAACCTTCTTTTTTCAACAGATCGGCATACCAGATGGCAAAATCAAACATCCCCCGGGTTCGCTCCTCATCATTGATGATACCCAGACACATTTCAAGAGCGGCTTGGGCATAGGTGTTTGAATACTCATCCGCATCTATGTTGCTTAAAAATTCTCTGATCAGCATCTGGCTGGTCCGTTTGGTTTTATCTTTCCGGATATCAATGGGATCTTTGGGCTCCTGGAACGGGTCCCATTTTTCATAGCCCTTTTTGAGAATCTGTTTCTGGCCTCTTGTGCCCATGGCATCAAAAATAGCTTTTTTCTTGTCTTCAATCTGTTCCCGGGAAAAGGTGTTATCCATTTTTTTTGACTCCAAGATATTCATCATCAAAATCCGTCACCAATGCCATGGAAACCGGAATCAGTATTTCATGCATTTTAATTTTTTCTGATTTGATGTCTCTGACCAGTTCAGCAGAAAGCAGCTGAAGCTGGGTATATATTTTATCCATATTCAATGTGGGATAGGGCTCTCCCTGCTTGAAATTGGTTCGCCCGCAGATATGGCTTACACCGGCTGTTGAAGTGGGTATTCCGTAGATTCTGCAGGTAATGGGCCGCTTGTCGTACATCACGCACAGGTTGTCTTCTCCTAAAAGCGGACACCGGATTCTTTCCTGGGACATTTTTCCAATAATTTCCAGTTGATCTGCACCATCTTTTGCCTCTTTGAAGGCCTTTCGTTTCATCTTTGTCAGGGCACGGTCTGTTTTGTCTGCGATTTCAAGTACCTGATTTTTTTGTAACCCACTGAATTTTTTCAGAAAATGATCTTTAAGATATAATGCCTCAATCAGGGTGAGATCAAAAATGGCGTAACAGCAGTCGCTGCATTTTTCTCTGCAGAAAACTTCTTTGGGATATTCTTTTTTGACCCGGTCAAATACAGCGTCAACAATCTGGACCAGGGCTTCATATTTTACGAAATGGTCTTTTAAATCTAAGGTCATATCTTTTTCCTTTATTTTCCAATGCAAAAATTAGTAAAAATAGTATCCAATATATCCAGGGATGCGGTTTCTCCTGTAATTGTTCCAAGAGAATCAATACTATTTTTAATATCCATGGCTAAAAGTTCTTCCTCCTGATGCGTCTTCAAGCCTTTTTTCACCGCCATCAGGCTTTTCACGGTCTGTTCAAGGGCTTTTTTATGGCGAAGATTCGGGATAACACTGGAAGTCCCCATATCAATCTGGGAAAGCGTTACGCTTACAATTTTTTGTTTTAATTCAGTAATTCCTTTGTTCAGCAAGGCAGAAATTTTTATCAGTGGAATATCTTTGTATTTTTCTGATAATTTCGGCAAGGGTTTATCCTCAATATCAAGTTTATTGATAACAAAAATGGTTTTTTTACCCAGAGGAATAACTTTTTCAAATTCTGCGTCCAAAAATTTTGACCCCGGCTCTTTTAAAAATAACACCAGGTCTGAGGCGATGATGTGGTCCTTGGCTTTTTCAATGCCGATGATTTCCACCAGATCATCTGTCTGGTGGATACCTGCTGTATCGGCAATAACAAAAGGAATCCCGTCGATATTCAGCCCTTCTTCAATGGGGTCACGCGTGGTGCCGGGGATGGCGGTTACAATGGACCGGTCCTTTCCTAAAAGTCTGTTCATCAGGCTTGATTTGCCCACATTGGGCGGGCCACAGATCGTTATCCGGATGCCTTCTTTTAAAAAGCTGGCGTCATCGTGCTGTTTAATGAAGTCTTTACACTGCTCCAGAATGCCGTCAATCATCTGAATATCTGCAGCACTGGCTTCAAAAGCCAGGACATCTTCGGGAAAATCAATATTGGCTTCAAGAACAGACAAAAAACCGATCAGTTTTTCTCTCAAGGCTTGAATCTGTGTTTTCAAGGCACCCAGATTCTGGGAGGATGCAAATTTTAATGCGTTCATTGATTTTGCATTAATAATATCTGCTACAGCCTCGGCCTGGGTTAAATCGATTCTCTGGTTTAAAAAAGCTCTTTTGGTAAACTCACCGGGTTCGGACAGTCTGGCACCAAGGGACAGAACCTGATCCAGAATGGTTTTTAGAACCATGGTTCCGGAATGCGCCTGTATTTCAATGATATCTTCTGCCGTATAAGAAGCTGGTGCCTTCATTGGAATGAGCAGAATTTCATCCAGAATGTCTGAATTTGTTGGATTGAAAATATACCCGTGATAGACCCTGTGGGAGTTAAAATTCTTAAAGCCCACAGGGCTGGTTTTTGAGCGTGAAAAAATTTTAGAAGCAATATCAAAGGCGTCAGAGCCGGAGATTCTTATGACACCAATACCGCCACTGCCAAAAGGCGTTGCTATTGCGGCAATTGTTTCATTCATATATTATCTTTTGGACTGTCTTTTTCCCCTGAAGGAAGTCTTTTTTTTCGGGAAGATGACCAGCCGTCGGTAGTATCCATCTCCCATGCTCTGAGTCCGGACAGCGGTGTCGTCTTTAAGTGCAAGATGGACGATACGCCGGTCCTGGGCGCTCATCTGGTTGATGGTGGCAGGTCTTCCTGTTTTTTTGGCCTTGTCCGCCATTTTAAATGCCAGGTGCTTGAGGTTGGCTTTCCGAGTTTCCATATAGCCTTCAATATCAACCTTGACTCTGACCCGACCTTCACTTTTCCGGTTGATAATTTTATCTGCCAGAAACTGCATGGCATCCAGAGTCTGGCCTTTTCTACCGATGAGAATTCCTGCATTGCCGCCTTCAATTTTCAATGTCAGGCGGTCTTCTTCTGTGTGGGCTGAAACGATTGTATCATCGGTGATCAGGTCTGCCATCTTCTGTAATGATTCGATACCCAGGTCAATGGACTCCTGGGTGACATCTACAGGTTCGGGTTTGTCATAGACGGGTTTATCATCAGCAGGTGTGTCATCGGTGGTTTCTTCTGGGGCCGGGGTTTCGGATGCGTCCGGCGCCGGCTCTTTGGAAATTTTTTCTATGTCCGATGGTGCGGGTTTTGTTTTTTTTGGCTTGGGCTTGGGTTTTTCTTCCAGACGGGTTTCTTCTCCAAAGGCTTCATCCACAAAGGACTTAATGCCTTCAGACCGCTGTGCTTCATCCGGCAATTCCGGAAGATATACTTTAATCTTTGCATCTTTTCTGCCAACAATACCGAAAATTCCGGAAGTACCTTCGGAAATTACATCATATTTTAATTGGTTTTTTGAAAGCGATAATGCAGCACAGGCATTTTTAACAGCAATGGTGACATCTTTTCCGCTGAACTCCTGGGTTTGTGTCATATTTCCTCCTACGTATACTTATGCAAATTTCTTTTGAATATAATACTGTTGTCCCATTGAGATAATGTTGTTTACAAACATGTACAGGACCAGACCGGCCGGGAAATTGATGAAAATTACCGTCATGAATATCGGCATGAGCATCATCATTTTTGCCTGCATGGGATCTCCTGCAGTCGGGGTCATTTTCTGCTGCAGCAAAAAGGATGCACCCATCAGCAGCGTCAGCACGGGAATGCCATAGGGTTCCTGCATCATTGGGATTGAAAAATTAAAACTGAACAGCCGGTCCGGAGCGGACAGATCTGTAATCCATCCTAAAAAGGGTGCATGTCGCAGCTCAATGGCCTGGTATAGCATCTTGTACAGTGCGAAAAAAATCGGCATCTGGACCAGCATGGGCAGACAGCCTCCAGCAGGGTTTACTTTATAGGTTTTATACAGTCCCATGATTTCCTTGTTCATGCGCTGCTTGTCATCTTTATATTTTTCGCGCAGTTCCATCATCAGCGGAGACAGTTTTTTCATGGCATTCATGGATTTATAGCTTTTGGTTCCCAACGGCCAGAATATCAGTTTGATGAGTATGGTCAAAAGAATAATGGCAATACCATAATTGGGAATATAATCATGGATAATATTCATACCGATGAGCAGCGGTTTGGCCAGGATATTAAAAAAGCCGAAATTGATGGCGTTTTTAAGACTGTTGTCATATTGGCTTAATATTTTTTCGCTTTTGGGTCCCATGTAGAAGGAAAAGGAATATTCCCCCTGCTGGCCAGGATCAAGGCGGGCCATTTTTTGGACATAATTGCTGGTCACCCAGTCATTGGCAAAGGCAAGTTCAATAAATGCATCTTCGGAAGCGTCATTCTGGGTCTTTTTCGGCATGACAGTGGTCATGAAATAGCGTTCTGAAAACCCGGACCAGTCAATTTTTCCTTTAAAAATATTCTGTTCTTCGATGTCATCCGGATCAATGGCTTTGTACTCATTGTTGATATAGGCAATTGGTCCTTCAAATGCGAATCGGGACCGGCTTTCAACTTCTTCATCATAAAGCCCGGGCGTCGAGATGACCAGTGCATCATTCAGCGGCATGGTTGAACCGTTCTGAAAGACAACATCACAGTGAATCATATAGGAATCTGCTTTAAAGGTATAAATCTTTTTAACCACAATATTTTGCAAGCTTGTAAAAACAAATTCGATCTGCTGATCACCTTCGGCAAGTTCATAGGTGTTTGTATCGATTTTTGCTGTATACACAGCTGAATTTAATTCCGGGATGGACTGATCTTTAAGGTTGACGGTCAGGGTTCCCTGGGGAAGCTGTTCTGAAACCAGTTGTTTGAACGGGGCGTCTTTTTTATTGTTTGCCCGGTAGTTTTTTAATTCAAGACTTTTTATTGCAGCGCCGTATTCTGAAATCGTCATCTGATACAGGGGAGTGGATACAGATATAATCCTGGCATCTTTTCTGGGCGGCAGGGCAGCAGGCTGCGGCTTTGTCTCAACAACATATTGAGAAACATTGGGAGCGGTTTTCCGGCTTGCGTCCTGCTGTTCTTTTGTCTGATCTTCAGTCTGCTGCTGAGAAACCGTATTCTGTACCTGAGGCTTAACAAAAAAGGTCTGGTAGCCTACAAGGACAATAACGGAAATCACAATAGCTAGGATTAATCGTTTTTGATCGTCCATTTTCTCTCCTAAACTTAAAATAATTTGCGGCACCTTACATTAAATTTAAAGAGGAAAACAGTTATGCACAGGGTAAGTTAAGGGACAGGGTCAAACCCTCCTGCATGGAACGGGTGACAACGCAACACTCTTCTTACTGCAAGAGATGTTCCTTTAAGGCTACCGTATTTTTCCAAGGCCTCGATGGCATATGCCGAGCAGGTTGGATAATACCGGCAATTTTTCCCTGTGAACGGTGATATGAAATATTGATAAAATTTAATAAATATGATGAATAGCTGTTTCATGGGTTTATACCAGGGCTATTTTTGCAAAAAGTTTATCAAGCTTCTCAATAATCTGCCTGTTGGATAGCGTAGTCAGACCTTTCTTTGCAATGATGTTGGTGTCTTTGGGTCCTGACATCGTCTCTTTATTGTGTCTGAAATATTCTCTAATAAGTCTTTTTATCCTGTTGCGTGCAACTGCATTCCCTACTTTTTTTGATACTGTAATGCCAATTCGATTGTTTTGAGCCTCTTCTTTAAGTACAATAGCTAAAAAGCTGTCCGTGTGTACTTTAATCCCTTGTTTCGAAAGTGTTAAAAACTGAGCTCTTTTCAGGAGCCTTGCTTCTTTTGGCAAACAAAAATTACTCAATAAACCCCTTTATCAAACTGTAAGTCTTTTTCTTCCTTTTGCTCTTCTTGCGTTGATTACACGCCGGCCGCCTGTGGTGGACATTCTTTTAAGAAATCCGTGTTTTCTTGTTTTTTTCCGATTGCTCGGCTGAAATGTTCGTTTCATAAATCATCAATCCTTCAGGTTATATATATTAAATTAAACGGTTAATCTTACAAATCACATTAAACGTTAGAATTTAATGGTTTTTAAAAAAAATGTCAAGAATGAAAAACGGGTTAAAGGGGCAGCAGTTTTTCAAGTCTTCGGGCCAGGGTGTCCAGAAACTGGATGGAATCCAGAATTTCTTTTGCCGGAGGATCACAGATAGCTGCAAGATCACCGGTCATATATCCGTCTTCAATGGTTTCAACAACAACTGTTTCAAGTTTTTCTGCAAAGGAACACAGCTCCGGCAGATTGTCCAGCTCGCCTCGTTTTTTCAAAGCGCCGGTCCAGGCAAAAATAAGGGCAACCGCATTTGTGGATGTTTTCTCGCCTTTCAAGTGTTTGTAATAATGTCTCTGGACAGTTCCGTGGGCAGCCTCATATTCAAAATAACCATGCGGGGAAACCAGAACAGAAGACATCATGGCAAGGGATCCGAAGGCGGATGCCACCATGTCGCTCATGACATCACCGTCATAGTTCTTGCAGGCCCACAGGATACCGCCTTCGGTTTTCATCATTCTGGCCACCACATCATCGATCAGTGTATAGAAAAATTCAATTCCGGCAGCCTCAAATTTTGCCTTGTATTCTGTTTTAAAGATATCTTCAAAAATAAGTTTAAATGTCTGGTCATATTTTTTGGAAATGGTGTCTTTGGTGGCAAACCAGCAGTCAATGTTCTGGTCCAGGGAATATTCAAAGCATGCCCGGGCAAAACTTGAAATGGATGCGTCTGTATTGTGCATGCCCTGGATGACGCCAGGTCCGGGAAGCTCCATGATCAGTTCTCTTGTTTCATTGCCATGGGCATCGGTGAAAACAATTTCTGCTGTGCCGCCGGTCTCGGTTTTAATTTCAGCATTTTTGTACACATCACCATAGGCGTGTCTGCCCACAACAATGGGTTTTTTCCAGGATTTTACCGCGGGTTTGACATTATTCAGCAGGATGGGTTTTCTGAAAACCGTTCCGTCCAGCATGGCCCGTATGGTGCCGTTGGGGCTTTTCCACTGTTTTTTCAAAGAATATTCTTCCACCCGTTCCTGATTCGGGGTGATGGTGGCATTTTTTACGCCCACCCCGTATTTTTTGATGGCATTTGCAGCATCTATTGTAATCTGATCATCTGTTTCATCTCTTTTTTGAATCCCGAGGTCATAATATTCACTTTTTAAATCCACAAAAGGTTCAATGAGTTTTTCCTTGATTATGGGCCACAGCACCCGGGTCATTTCATCTCCATCAAGTTCCACAATCGGGGTTTTCATTTGAATCTTTGCCATGTGTTTCTCCTTATATGCTTATCTCATATGTTTTAATTTTAACGGTTTTTTTAATTTTTCGGGGTATCATATATTTTTTGGCGCATTAACTCAAGGGGTGAACTTTGTTATTGGACAGGTCTTATTCTTTGAGCACAGATTCAAATATATGATATTCCTCCATGTGGTAATGTGGTTCAGGATATACAGCAATGGGTTTGGAAAATTGTTTCTCCAGAGAGGAGATCAGGTGTTTTTCCTGCCCGTGAAGCAGTTGGGCAATTTCAGGATGAACCTTGACGGTAAAGCGGTTGCCCATCATATCAGAGGCTTCACTGAGCAGATCCCGATAGATTTTATGGCAGATGGATTTTCTGGATAACAAATGCCCGTCACCATTGCAGTAAAAACAGGGTTCACACAGGGTTCGGCTCAGGTTTCTTCTGATTCTTTTGCGGGTCATCTGCACCAGTCCAAGTTCGGTCAGCGGCAGGATATTGGTCTGGCTTTTATCTTTTTTCATGGCTTCGTTTAAATGGGCCATGACCTTGTCTTTGTGCTGTTCTTTTTTCATATCAATGAAGTCGATGATGATGATGCCACCGATGTTTCGCAACCGTATCTGGTACGCAATTTCCTTGACAGCTTCCAGGTTGGTTTTAAGGATGGTTTCATCAAAATTATGTTTTCCGACATAGCGGCCGGTATTCACATCAATGGCCACAAGCGCTTCGGTCTGATCAATGACAATATATCCGCCGGATTTGAGCCAGACTTTCTTTTTCAATGCCCGGGCAATATCACCTTCAATATTATAGGCATCAAAAATGGATTCCTTTCCCTGATAAAGCTCCACAGACAGTTTTACATCCGGCATAAGCTTGTTTAAAAAATTCTGAACATGTTCATATTCTTCTTTTGAATCGATAATCAGCTTGTCAGCTTCATTGGCAAGAAGGTCCCTGACTGCCCGGAAGGTTACCGTAAGGTCTTTATATACAAGGGATGTGGCAGACACGGTTTTGCTTCTTGCCGAAATGTCTTCCCAGGTTTTGGTTAAAAAATCGATTTCTTTTTCAATGGTATCTTTATCAATGCCCTGGGCCCGGGTTCGAAGAATATATCCGAAATTGTTTTTGCGCAGGGATAACAGCATTTCTTTGAGCCGGAGTCTTTCTGCCTCATCTTCGATTCGCCTTGAAATGCCGATATGGTCAACCGTGGGCATCAGCACCATATACCGCCCGGCAAGGGAAATATGGGTGGTGACTCTGGGGCCCTTTGAACCAATGGATGATTTGGCCACCTGGACAAGAACTTCCTGTCCTTCTGTAAGCAGATCTTCGATACCGCATTCCGGGGCCACAGCAGCTCTCCAGGACACTTGTTTTTCTGCAGCAGTCTCTGCATCCATATCATTGCCAATGCCATTGGTATCCGTGTCAGTGTCCTGTTCAAACTTTTGATACATTTTATGGCTGGCTGTATCTAAAACATCATCCACGTAAATAAAGGCTGCCTGGTCAAATCCGATATCAACAAAGGCTGCCTGCATTCCCGGAAGCACTCTTTGGACCCGGCCTTTGTAAATATTTCCGGCAATGGACGTTTCATCTTCTCTTTCAATGAATACTTCGACAATGGTTCCGTTTTCAAGAAGCGCCACACGGGTTTCATGGGGTGCGGCATTAACCACAAGTTCTTTTAGCATGGGTTCTGTCATCCTTGTCTCAGCTTCTTTATTCGTGCTGTTTTTATGGTAAGCTCGTCCAGTTTAAAAAACCTGGTGAGAATTTCAGTGGGCCGGACATTTCTTGTATTGTAAGGCTTCAGGCTGATTTTAACAGTGCATGGATCTATAAGGCAGATGTTCTGAACAGATCTTCGTATATCTGTTTTTCTGATCTCCCCTTTTTTGCTTAAGTCCTCCACAATGAATTCTGACAGGTTTAGAAACCGGTTTATTTTTTCAGGGTCAAGCGAGGGTTCTGAAAATTTGATAATATAACGGGATATACTGTCAAGCGGAGGACTGTTTTTTGAAAAATTTGAACAACTGGTGATTAAAAGTCCTTCTGGAAGCTGGGGGTTCAATTTTTCTAAAACATATTCAGGAGGCAGGTCTTTTTCAAGATAGATATGCATCAGTTCGTGCTCGCTTTCCATGCCCACGGGCAGGGCATTGTCAAAGGACAGGCGCATGGCGGGATTAAAGCCCTGGGAGTATTTTGCATTCAGTCCGGCCCGTTTTATGGCCCTTTCAACAATGATGGCAAGTTCCAGGTGCCCGAAAAAGCGGGCATTGTCCAGTTTGGAATAGGACAGCTCAAATTTTTTATACGCATCATCTGCCAGCGGCGTTGATTCAAAAAGGGGATCTGTGCCGGTTTTTAGAGGGTCTGTTATTTCAGGATGAAGAATGGGTTTCAGGGTTTTAAAATCACAGACACCGCAGCCTGCGCAGTCATTTTCCCGGCAGTCAGGAGTCAGAATGCAATCCTCAGCCTTTTTAAATTCTTTTTTGAAAAAAGCCGGCAACACGCCGGAGTCAATATGATCCCAGGGAAGCGTTTCACCTTCAGAACGCTTCCGGGTGGTGTAAAACAAGGGGTCAATCCCGGTGTGTTCAAACGCATTCTGCCATTTTGAAAAATCAAATTTATCAGTCCAGCCGTCCAGCCGGCATCCGTTTTTATAGGCCGCGATCAGAAGGCTGGATAATTTTCTGTCTCCCCTTGCAAAGACGCCTTCTATCAGGCTCATTTCAGGGTCCTGCCATTTGAGTTTTATTTTCCGGTTACGCAGGGTGTCTTTCAGATACTGCAGTTTTTCTTTGGTTTCTTTCAGCGACATCTGTGCATGGCGCTGAAACGGGGTGTGGGATTTGGGGATAAAGCTGGTGATGCTGACATTGATATTTTTTTTCCCTTTGGCAAAGCCTGCCAGTTTTTCTGAAAGGGTACAGATGGCCTGGATATCTTCGGGTGTTTCAAAGGGAAGTCCCATCATAAAATACAGTTTGATAGTTTTCCATCCCAGATTCAATGCATTTTCAACTGTTGAGACAATACTTTCTTGGGTCAGGTTTTTATTGATAATATCCCGCAGTCTCTGGGAACCGGCTTCCGGGGCAATGGTAAATCCGGTTTTCCTGACTTTTTTGATAATATTCATCAGTTCCGGGGTCAGTTTTTCCGCCCGGACAGAGGGAAGGGAAATCGCATTGCAGTGGTTTTGACTGTTCTGTATGAGCTGGGTCATCAGTTGGGACAGGTTTGAATAATCGCCCGTGCTCAAAGATAAAAGAGAGATGTCTGAATACCCGGTATTGGTTATGGATGTTTTTGCAATCTCCACCAGATCTGAAACCGAGCGTTCCCTGACCGGACGATAGATCATGCCAGCCTGACAGAAACGGCATCCTCTTGAACACCCCCTGGCTATTTCCAGCCGCAGCCGGTCATGGACAGGTTTGCCAAACGGAATGATGGGAGCCTTTGGAAACTGTGCATTTGTCAATTGGGATAAAAATGCCCGTTTAACGGTTTTGTAATCCTCAAACTGCGGGGTCAGTTTCTGGATGCCGTTTTCATCATATTCCACATCAAAAAAGGAGGGGACATAAACACCGTCAATTTTTGATAAACGTCTGAGCAGGGTCTTTTTTTTGCCGTCGCCCTTTTTTTTAAAGTCAATGACCGTGTCTGAAATCTGTAACACAACCTGTTCTCCGTCTCCGATGACAAATGCATCAAAAATATCTGCCAGAGGTTCCGGGTTGAAGGCACAGGGCCCTCCGCCCAGAATTAACGGAAAGGTGTCATCCCTTTGTGCTGCTGAAAACGGGATGCCGGATAAATCCAGTATCGTGAGAATGTTGGTGAAATTCAGTTCATATAACAGGCTGAAGCCGATGACATCAAAGCGTTTCAGTTCCCTTTGCGTCTCCATGGAAAGACAGGGGATGTTTTTTTGTCTTAAAAAATTCTCCATATCCGGCGCAGGGGCAAAAAACCGTTCTGCGGCAATGGTGTCCCGGGTATTTAAAATGGAGTATAGAATCTGAAGTCCGAAATGAGAGGTGCCGATTTCATATAAATCCGGAAACACCAGGGCAAAATTCAGCTCCATCTGTTCCGGGTCTTTTTTTATGGCATTGATTTCATTTCCCGCATACCGTGTCGGGGTCTGAATCAAAGCAAGGATATCTTGATAATTTTGCGTATGCATGATAGTTATTTTATTAAATATTTAACCTTATAAATTGAACACATAGAAATTTTCTAATATATTATTTTTTCTCAGAAAACACAATGGACAACGCAATGAAAAGAACAAAGATTCATGTTCTCAGGCAGCTTGAAAACTCCCCAGGGCAGGTTCTGGTCAAAGGATGGGTTCGAACCCGAAGGGACTCAAAAGAATTTTCATTTATGGAAATCAATGATGGTTCCTGCCTGAAAAATATTCAGGTCATTGCAGGCCAGGACCTTGAAAATTATGTTCAGATCCAGGCAGTTAGCACGGGAAGCGCTGTCAGTGTGGAAGGCTTGCTGGTTGCCTCTCCCGGCAAAGGTCAAAAATGGGAAATCCAGGCGCAGCGCGTTGAGATTATCAACCTGGCACCGGATTCCTATCCGCTTCAAAAAAAGCGGCATTCTGATGAATTTTTAAGAACCATTGCCCATTTGCGGCCCCGGACAAATAAATACGGGGCCATTTTCAGAATCCGGTCTGAAATGGCCTTTGCCATTCATCAGTTTTATAATAAAAAAGGATTCCGGTATCTGACCACACCCGTGATCACAGGTTCTGACTGTGAGGGTGCAGGTGAAATGTTCCGGGTGACCAGCCTGAGTCCGGAAGCCGTCAAAAAATCCGGAATTATGGATTTTAAAGCGGATTTTTTCGGTCAGGAATCCAATCTGACGGTATCCGGCCAGTTGTCTGCGGAGATGTTTGCAATGGCGTTGGGGGATGTATACACCTTTGGCCCGACCTTTCGGGCGGAAAATTCCAATACCAGCCGTCACGCCGCAGAATTCTGGATGCTGGAACCGGAAATGGCCTTTTGTGATCTGCAGCAGAACATGGACCAGGCTGAAGAGCTGGTTAAAGCATTAAGCGTTCATGCCCTTGAAAACTGTGAAGAAGATATGGACCTGTTTTTACAGTTTGTGGATAAATCTTTGCCAGATCGCCTGAATACAATTATACATCAGCCCTTTGCCAGGCTTTCATATACCGATGCCATTGAAATTCTTCAAACTTCAAAAAAGGAATTTGAATTTAAAGTCGGATTTGGAATTGATCTTCAGTCAGAGCATGAGCGGTTTCTGGCAGAAGATTATTTTAAAAAGCCCGTGTTCCTGACAGACTACCCTAAAACCATCAAGCCTTTTTATATGCGGGTGAATGAGGATGATAAAACCGTTGCAGCCATGGATCTTCTGGTGCCGGGAATCGGAGAGCTGATCGGCGGCAGCCAGAGAGAAGAGCGTCTGGATGTCCTTGAAAAAAGAATGGATGAAATGAATCTGCCCAAAGAATCCTATTGGTGGTATCTGGATTCACGGCGTTTTGGATCGGTTCCGCATTCCGGATTCGGCATGGGGTTTGAGCGGTTTTTAATGCTGATTTCAGGAATAAAAAATATCCGGGATGTCATCCCGTTTCCGCGAACCGTTGGCAGCATTGATTTTTAAATCACCAGAGGGTTTGGTATTTCCGATTATGGCCAACACAACCTTTTTCAATGACAACAAAGGGAGCAGACAATGGATCCTAAAATACAATCAGGCGTGCTGGCAGCCTTTACGGCGGATGCGCTGGCACTGGGAGCACACTGGGTTTACGATGTATCCTTGATAAAAAAACGTTATGGACGGCTGGATTATATTACTGCACCGGAAATTGCTCCTTTTCACAAAGGAAAAGTCAAAGGATCGTTCACCCATTACGGTGACCAGATGTTCCTGCTGCTTGAATCGCTTTCCAACTGTTCCGGGTTTGATCCGGATGATTTTGCAACCCAGTGGCAGGCGATGTTTGCAAACTATCGCGGTTACATGGACACTGCCACAAAAAAGACCCTGGCAAAGTTTAAGGACGGCAAATCCCCAAAAACAGCTGGGTCAGATTCAACAGATCTGGGTGGTGCCGCACGGATGGTCCCGCTGGCACTGTTTTATGCAGATGCGCCCCAAATCTTTATTGAATACGCAGACCTGCAGACAGCCATGACGCACAACCATCCTCAGGTTAGGGAAAGTGCACGTTTTTTTGCCGCAGCTGCAATAGAAGCGCTGAAAGGTGCAGACCCGGTCGCATTGCTGAAGGCTGCCCTGAAAGGGCTGCCAGAGGACGCTGCCATTTCCAGGCTGGTGGTTCAGGGACTTGATAGTGTCAATGCCAAAACCGAACAAGCGATTTCCAATTTTGGACAGATGTGTGAAACCCAGGCTGCCCTGCCCGGAACCATCCATCTGATTGCAAAATATCCAGATGATCTGGAAACCGCGTTGATCGAAAATATAATGGCTGGCGGGGATTCTTCTGCCAGAGGAATCCTCTGCGCGTTTATCCTGGGGATCTGTAATGGAATGGATGCCATCCCGGCACGGTGGCTGGATGATATGCGTGAAACCGGCAGAATACGCGCTATGGCTGGAATGTAAAGCTTAAGCCACAGATACGGTGTAATTCAATTCTTCTTTACGCAGCATATCCTGGAAGGCAAGCTGAATCCAGAAGTTTTCAGGCTGCTCAATCTGTTTTGCGATCTTTGCTGCCCTTTTAGGAGTGGGTACTCTTCGGCCTTTTTCGATATCGCAAAGACTTTGTGCAGAGATCCCCAGCAGTTTTGCAAAATCAGCCTGGGTGATCTCTTCGGTCAGCCTGTAAGCCTCCAGCGCATTGCCGAAGGTGAGCGGGCCAAACTCCTCCCGGAGTTTTTTTGTGCCGTATTTTTTAGTAGTCATGTTTATTCACCTCTATTATTTCAATCATGATTGCATTGTCATGCGCAGTATAAAACGTGTATGCTTTTGATAAGCGGACAGAACGCTGACCTGTTCTGTCACCATGCAAAGGTTCGTCGTGATATCCTTTTATCTTTTTTGCTTCTTCAATTCCCAGCATTTCCACCTGTTCCGCCCAGGTCTGAAGCTTCCTGACAATATGAATCGGAAGTTTTTTAAGCTGCTTTCTGGCATTCTTATTTATAATTATTTCATTCACAGATAAAATATACGTCAAATAGACGTATAAATCAAGGTGTTATTTATATCAGGTTTTAAAATGCTCAAAAAGATTTTTTGGGCGGGTCAAAAAAATAGGCGCTGGATTCTGCAGGGCAATTGCATGTAGCGTTTTGACATATTGAAAATCTCCAGCCTCAATTTTTTTTTAATGCGCTGTGATGAAAGTGGCCTCATCCAATAAGCGCCTGCACTTTAGCCAGAAGATCTGCAAATTTATAGGGTTTTAAAACATAATCACTGGCGCCTTTGCTCAAACCCTTTATCACGTCCTCTTTCTGGGCTTTTGCCGTCAACATGATGATTGGTGTTTTGGATACAGGATCGTTGGATGTCCGTATTTTTTCAAGGACTTCAAACCCGTCCATTTTGGGCATCATCACATCAAGAATCACAAGGTCTATGGCGTTTTCCCTGTCAAAAAGATATTCTATTCCTTTTTGACCATTTTCCGCCAGGATCGGTTTATACCCTTCCTGTTTAAAACTGAACCAGAGGATGTCTCTGATCTGTTTCATATCATCGATAATGAGAATGGTTTTCTTATATTTCAAATCAACTCCTTGTAAGTGGCAGATAAAATGTAACAACTGTCCCTTTGCCCAGGATACTGTCAACCGTGATTTTTCCATTATGGGAATCAATAATATGTTTGACAATGGAAAGTCCCAGGCCGGTTCCCTCAATTTCATGGGTATCAGAACTGTCCACGCGGAAAAACTTGTCAAATATGCGATGGATTTTATTTTTCGGAATACCGATGCCGGTATCTGATACTTCGCATGAAAGAAAGTTTTCCTGTTGTTCCAGCGTGATACTGATGGTTCCTCCCATGGGTGAAAACTTGATGCTGTTTGAAATCAGATTCACCAGGACTTCCCGTATTTTTCCCTCATCTGCTTCAATCAATGGCAGTCCTTCCTGGAAATCCATCAGAATATCAATGTTCGAAGACTTTGTTTTAAAAACAGACACAACAGAACGGATAATATCTTTTAACGAAACAGGGGAATAGTCAAAAACTAATTTTCCAGATTCAATTCTGGACAGGTCAAGAAGATTGGAAACAATGGTTGCAAGCCTGTCTGTCTCATTGTCAATCACGGACAAAAACTGCTCCCGGGTTGCATGATCATCCGGTTTTACCTGGGTCAGCAGTGCTTCGCTGTAGGATTTGATTATACTTAACGGGGTGCGCAGCTCATGGGAAACATTGGATACAAATTCGGATTTCATTTCATCAAGTTTTGTCAGCCGCTCAATTTCTTTTGACGCAGACATATCCCTGAAAATAAAAATGATACCAATGGTTTTTTTGTTTTTATCCGTTAGAAAGGATGCATTTATGCCGATCATGATATCCACTTCTTTGTATGGGGAATGATTCACCATGGACTCGGGTGCAAACCCTTTGTCAAGGATCATGGAAAACAATTTATCGATTTTCTGTTTCAGCTCTCCTTCTAAAAAGGCTCCATAGGGTTTTCCGGCAAGATGCTTTGTCTTGATCCCTAAAATAGCTGTGGCATTCCTGTTGATCAGGGTGACAATGCCCTTCATATCGGTGGCCATGATCCCGTTGTTAATACTTTCAAGCATATCGGTCATATAGGCATTTGAATTGTTCAGTTTGGCGTACAGGCTTTGATTCTCAATGGCTATGGCGGTCTGGGATGCTAAAAAATTCAGGATGGAGCTCAGCTTCTGATTGTAAATGGACGGATTAAATTCTGTTGTGATGACCATGAACCCGATGGGCTGTTTCGGGCTTTTTATCGGAAGAATACTGACAATGCTCTGGGCCTGCTTGTCCTGGAAATCGGTTATGATGGTCCATCTTCCCTGATCCATGACCCAGTTGATAATTGTTTGCTCAGGAAAATGGTTGCCCGTGTCTTTTGGCGCAGTGCCGGACTGATGAATCTTTTGAAATTCTTTGCTGTCTTCATGAAACTGGCAGATGACAGCAGATTGATAATCCATGAGTTCCCTGATAATACGGCAAAAGATATCCAGGATGTTTTCAAGATCAAACTGGGATATGATTTTCAAGGACAGATCCTGAAAGGTTTCAAACAGGTCTACCTGGTCGGTGAGACTTGAAATGGTCCGGGTTAAAAATTGATACTCTTTTTCAAGAGGGGTTGTTTTCATGATGTTTCTTCTCCCTCATAGAGGAACCCGGTAACGGTTTTAAATTCTTTTATAATTTGAAGGGTCATCTGCTTGATCTGCTCTGAAGTCAGATCCACAAGCTTGAACGCCTTTTTGTTCAATTCAGGCAGCACAGTATCCCCTCCGCTTCCAATGCCGATCCTGCGGCACAGATAATCTGCCACATGAACAATGGAGGCAATGCGAAAGGCAGTTAAACTCTCTTCCGGAGCGTGATGGAATTCCACGGCCTTGACCAGAGATGGGGGAAGACTCCATTTTCTCAGCAGCAAAGCCCCCACACCGGTATGGTTGAATCCGAATGTCCTGTCCTCAGCTTCCTTCAGGGGAATATTTTTATCCTTTGACAATTGAAGTGCCACAATAAACTCATCCTGGAAAAAACTGTCCAGAATAAGTTTGCCAAAATCATGAAGCAGACCGCACATAAAGATTTCTTCTGAATTTTTTATTCCCATGTGCTCTGCAATTTTCTTTGATATGATGCCGCATAAAAGAGAGTGTTTCCAGAGGTCTTTCTGGTCAAATAACAGATTTTTCTTTTTTGAAGAAAATTGCTCCATTATGGATGTGGACAGAACAATATTTTTTATATTATTCAGTCCCAACACAACAATGGCATAATTGATGGTGGTGATTTTTCTGGGGAACCCATAATATGCCGAATTGGCGGTCTTTAATACTTTGGATGCAAGGGACTGGTCCTGGGAAATGGCCTCGGCAATTTCAAACGCCGTGCTGTCGGGATTCTGGGTAAGCTTGATGACATTCTCGGTCACCAGAGGAAGTGTTGGAAGATTCCTGATATTGGAAAGTCGTTTTTTCAGTTCCTGGTTTTCCATAATCCCCATATTAATTTTCAGGAAAGATGCCTTAAATTCAAAATCATTAATTGTCAATTCGAAATTTTTGTATCTTAATTTCGGGCAGATGCGTGTAGTGTTTATCGTTTCCTGTAATTAACGGTAATTGCCTTGTTATGGCACATGCACCAATCAAAGCATCAGCGATTTCCATTAGTTGCCTCTGGAATACCAGACCAAAACATCTGTATCGACAATCAAAACGTTCTCCTCTTTCTGATCCTGCGAACATAGGTTTCCACATCTTCCATATCTGTTCGGTCTTTCCACATTCCACAGAAATCGTTATCTTTGTTTTCTTGTTTGCTGTCCGCAACAGGTACAATCCTGGCGTAGGGTTTTCCATGAAAGGTAATTATAACTTCCTCTCCTCTTGCCGCTGCATCCAGTATTTCTTTTGTATGAAATCTAAGATCTTTACTCGTCACCTGCATAATAGATCCCATTAGATTGTTTACATAAATAAGTGTGAACAACATTTCAAGGGCTGTCAAGAAGAAGCTTTAAGCACCTGACGGACCATGCTGGCAAGCGTTTCCATGGAAAAGGGTTTCTGGATAAAATTAACCCCCTGATCCAGCACGCCCTGATGGGCAATGACATTGGCAGTATAGCCGGACATGAACAGCACCTTAAGTTCCGGATACAGGCCAATCATTTTTGCCGCAAGATCCCGTCCGTTCATTTCCGGCATGACCACATCCGTAATCATCAGGTGAATCCGGTCAGAATGCTGCTGCCCTGTCAGCAGGGCTTCCGCAGGTGTGGCTGCTGCCAGAACCGTATACCCCAGTTTTGTCAACATGGTTTTAAGCAGATTGATGATGGCAGTTTCATCCTCCACGACCAGAATGGTTTCTCCCATTCCCGTTGGCAAATCAATCGGTTGCTTCTGGGAAACCGGCGGAGCGTCGCCCGGATGCCGGGGCAGATAGATTCGAAATGTTGTTCCCTGGCCCGGCTCACTGTAGGTATTGATAAACCCGTTGTTCTGTTTGACAATGCCGTAGACCGTGGCAAGGCCAAGCCCCGTGCCCTTTCCCACGCTTTTTGTGGTGAAAAATGGTTCAAACAGTTTGGACATGGTTTTTTTGTCCATGCCGCAGCCATCGTCACTGGCTGCCAGGACCACAAAATCACCAGGCACAAAGCCTATATGGTTTTCGCAATAGGATTGATCAAAGGTCACCATATCTGTTTCAATGGTGATTTTTCCCACCCCGGAAATGGCATCTTTGGCGTTTATACACAGATTGGCCAGAATCTGATCCACCTGTGTCGGGTCAATTTTCACCGGCCACAGATTTTCAGCTGGTTTCCAGAGCAGGTTGATGTCTTCACCAATCAGCCGGCGAATCATTTTTAGAATCTGTTCCACAACCTCATTGAGATCCACCACCTGGAGGGAGATGGTCTGTCTGCGGGCAAAGGCCAGCAGTTGCCGGGTGATATCCGCAGCCCGGGTGGCGGCATTGAGAATCTGTTCAAGGTCACTGTACGCAGGGTCATTTTCCTTGATGTCATCCATGATCAGCTGTGTAAAATTGAGGATAATGGTCAGCATATTATTGAAATCATGGGCC
This sequence comes from Pseudomonadota bacterium, assembly GCA_018821535.1. Classification (GTDB taxonomy): domain Bacteria; phylum Desulfobacterota; class Desulfobacteria; order Desulfobacterales; family Desulfobacteraceae; genus Desulfobacula. Next base: position 89,610 of record JAHJLV010000055.1, read on the forward strand.
ACGCCCCCGGCCAGCCGGCCTACAGATTCCATTTTCTGTGCCTGTATCAGCTGGCTTTGAAGATTCCGGCTTTCGGTTATGTCCTGAACTGTGGAAATCATGATGTTCTGCTCAATCAAGGGAATGTTTCCGGCCTTGACGATCCGTTTTTTTCCATCCTGCCCCGTGACTTCAATATTTTCCCACTGCATCCGTTTCATGTCACCGGATTTGATATCCGCCATCATTCGGGTCAGCAGCTGTTCTCTGTGTTGGGTATCTGGAAAGACTTTTTCAAAAAAATCAGCGACATTTTCAATGGCCTCTCTGGGCCAGCCGTAAATTTTTTCAAAAGCAGGATTCATGTAACGGGCAGAGCCCCGGTCAATATCGTTTACTGCCAGGCCAATGGGCAGGTTGTCCAGGATGGTCTGGATAAAATGGTTCTGATCTTTGAGCTGCTGTTCTGCTTTTTTACGCTGGGTGATCTCCTCCATTGCCCCCATGATACCAATCAGCGAGCCGTTTGCATCCAGTATGGGCGCGGATGAAAGACTGCCGTCAAAAAGCGTGCCGTCTTTTTTCATTCGGATCACTTCTTTTCCCACAAAGCGGTCCTGGTTTTCGATCTGCCTGCGCAGCCCGTTAAATTCCTCATATTGACTTTCCGGGATCGTCGGAAGCGGTTTTCCAATGACCTCTTCGGCCTTCCAGCCAAAGATCCGCTCGGCTGATGCATTCCATGTCAGCACCTTTCCTTCGAAATCGATACTGTACAGGGCCACGGGAGAACAGGCGACTATGGCCTTCTGCAGTTCCTGACTTTTTCGCAGTTCTTCGGTTCTGGCCGCCACCTGTCTGCGAAGCATCCATGACCACAACACCACAGCCAGCAGAATGATGACCAGCGCACAGATGACAAGGCCGCTATATTGAAGTGCCCGGGTCAGCTCTGGAGAAAACCCCTCATCAACCCCCATCCATTTTTCCTGTATCTGTCTGAATTCACCAGTTTTTTCCAGTGTTCTCAAACCTTCACTGAACTCTGCCACCAGTGCTTTTCGATTATGGGGTGCTGCAAAGCAATATTCCGGTGACAAAAAAGGGGTTTTGCCAATGGCAAGCTGTGACCATCCATGTTTCTGGATCAGATACAGAGCGGTTTTCCGGGAAATCAGGGCACAGTCATGTGTTCCTTCAACCAGCTCAATGAGCGCAGCTTCCGGATTGTTCACAGCTGATGTCTGATCTTTGAACCCTTTTTGAAGGACAAATTCATGCATGATGTCGCCCTGCTGTACAACAATTTTTTTTGTGGCCAGTTCTTCAAGGGTCTCCGGTGGCGGGCCGTCTGATTTACGTCCCACGCTGACACAGTGGTTCACGGCATGGGAAGGGGTGAAACTAAAAGAGAGGCCTCTTTCGGGGGAGTAGAACATGCCCTGAAGAATATCAACTTCGCCGGTTTGAACTTCCTGCACGATCCGTGTCCAGGGTCCGAGTTTAATCTGGACATTCAGGCCCAGCTCCTTTGCGATGGCCATGGTGAGATCAACATTATAGCCTGCAGGCTGACCTTTTTCATCCAGATATTCATAAGGCGGATAATTGTGGTCTCCACCCACAACAATTTTACGCTGGGTGGGCAGTTCCATGGCCGAGAACCATCTGGCGTGAAGATAGCGGTACGTGCCGTCGGCAATCACCAGGGAAAGCCCTTCATTCAGCAATGCCAGGGTATCTTTGTCCCCTTCTGCTACAGCAAAGCAGAACTCCTGGGTGAAATCGGCCACGGGCTGATTGATGACTTTCAGATTTGTCAAACCCGCTTCCTTGATCAGGCGCAATCCCACCAGACGCAGTATAAGAACCGCATCATACCGGCCTTCTGACAATTGACGAAGCGCGGTTTCAAAGGTCTGGGTGGTGACAATATCAACCCCGTAGTCGTTTCTGCGCAAAAATTCTTCGGTATTATCACCTTTCATGACCGCCACTTTCCGGCCGGTCAAATCTGCCAATCCATAAACACCAGCAGTGTCTTCCCGGACAACCAGCGCCCCGTGTAATGACATGTAAGGAAAGGTGAAATCAAACGTCTGTTCCCGCTCCGGTGTTCGTCCAACCAGCGGCAGGGCCTGAATTTCACTTTTTTCCAGCCAGGTTTTTACTTCACTCCATGGCCCGGTTTTGAAGGTGACCGTCCTGTCCATGGTTGCCAGTGCCGCGCGCATCAGTTCAACGGAAAAACCTGTGGCCCGGCCCTGTTCATCCACAATGGAAAACGGCGGGTAATCCAGCTCAGCGCCGGAAAGAAGGGGTGGTTGTGCCGCAACCGCAGGAGGAGCACCATTTACCAGGAACAAAAACAGGCCTATCACCAGAAAGAGGAAGTGCCGGATACAAGAATATCTTTTGCTGTGTGGTTTCATTATGTTTTCGCTTTAACGTTTTTTGACCGCGTATCAAGTTATGGTATGTCTGTTTGAAAATCTGCAGTATGCATCAGGCAGATTTTTTATTTTTTAGCACAATGTGCCTCTGTCCTGCAAGGATTGTTGTGGCAAATTACAAAGCTGCATTATTTCAAAAAAGAAGACAATATCTGAATCACCACAGACAGCTTGTTCCTGTATTCAGGTTCTATCATTAAAACCGTAATTTTTTCATTGGCTGTGAATTGAAAGTTTTCTTTTGTTGTGATCTTTTTTCGGATGTGATCAATGCTGTTTTCTTCACTTTTGGACAGTGAATTTTTGCCCAGGAACAGTGACATGATATCTGAGAAATTACCAGATATGCCGTTTTGATCCAGATGTTCAATAGCCTGCATGAACAGCGTGTTGGTGGTGATGATTTCAGGCCGAACCCGGGCATATCCGTGATCTGCGCACACGATGGTGGACATGAGCGCCCGGCACCCAAACGGGCGGGCATGGTATATGCTGCACAGGCTTGTGTTTAATGCCGGACATGTTCCCCATTCAGGATTATTTTCTTCTTCGGGAACAGCGTGTCCCTCCATGCACAGGCGGGCAAACTGATTGGTGGTTATTTTCGGGATGTACCTTTTCTGGGGGAAATGCCTGTCCACAGCATCTTTTAACGCCGCTTTTGCTTCTGTGTCCAGAGCCTGTGACAGGTAAGCGGCTTCAAGGCCGGTCAGGGTGACATTACAGGTGCAGCAGGCAGCACATCCTTTTTTGCAGACCATCTTCTGGTCTTTTATCGTTTCATCATAAAGCGCATATATCTGCTTTAAAACTTCAAATTCATGGTGGTATTTATGGGGTGTCATTATATCAGGGCTTTTTTGTTTCGGGTTTAATTTTTGGGGTTTGATTTCAAGAGCCTTGCGGACAGTTTTTCCAAAGCAAAAACCAGAGTTTCGATATCCAGGGGTTTAGAAATATAATCCACCATGCCGGCAGCCAGGCAGGCGTCTTTGATACCCGCCGTGGTATTGGCTGTCAGGGCCACAATTTGAGGTTTTTTCCGTCCATCTTTTAAAATCTGTTTTGCGGCTTCCAGGCCGTCCATTTTCGGCATCTGGATATCCATGAGAACAAGATCAAAATCAGTATTTCGACAGGCTTCAAGGGCTTGAATCCCATCTTCTGCAATCCGGATCTCATAGCCCAGATGGGATAATATTTTTTTAATCAATAACTGGTTGACCTTGTTGTCTTCGGCCACCAGAATATTCAAAGGATTTCGCAAGGCATAGTTTGCATTAATTAAAGATTGAATAGCCAAATTCGGAATTGACTGTGTCTGGTCTTTTTTTTCATCTAATCGTGCCAGAATAAGGGTGAAATCAAAGCATGACCCCTGGCCCGGAGTGCTTTCAACATCAAGCGTTCCGCCCAGTATTTCCACTGTTTTTTTTGCAGCAGCCAGCCCTAGACCCGTACCTTCAAATTGACGGCTGTAGGATGTGTCTGCCTGAAAAAAAGGCTGGAAGATTTCACGGGTATGTTCGCTGGAAATTCCGATTCCGCTGTCCTTGATTTTGACAAGAAATTTTATTGAGGTTTCATTTTGTTCTTTTACGGTTACAACAATGTTGATGGTTCCTGAATTAGAATATTTTACAGCATTGTCGATGATATTATCCGCAATCTTGATAATCTTTTCTTCGTCTCCCAGATAAAAGGCTTGAGCCGCACTGCAGATGTCTGAGACAATTTGTATCTGTTTTTGCCGGGCAGTCTCACGATGAAAATCAATAAGCTGATCAAGGATCTGTTTTAAACACAGTTTTTCTTTTTTGATTGAAACATTTCCGGACTCAAGCGCATTGTAGTAGAGAACGTTTCTGATTTTGGCCAGCAGCGCGCGGCCGCTTTTGTTGATGGTGTCAATATATTCAGCCTGCTCTTGCGTTAAAGGCGTTTTTTTTAAAAGATCAGACATGCCCAGAATACCATTCAGGGGTGTGCGAAGCTCATGGCTCATAATTGACAAAAAGTCAGATTTTGCCCTGGCAGTTGCTTCGGCATTTTCTTTGGCTTTGATCAAGGCCTCTTCTTCGAGTTTCTTTTTGGTATAATCCCGGAAAACAACCACACCGCCGGTCAGTTTTTTTCCGTTATCTGTTTTTAAAAGGCTGCTGGTTGCGTGGAGCCAGATTCCTGTTTCCATTTGATCATTTTTAAGATAAATTTCCTCTGCATCGGCTAAAATTGCTTTTTCCGCTTTTATCATGGGAAGCTCTTCAACCGGGCACAGGTTTTTTTTATCCGGTTTAAAAAGCCCTATTTTTTCCGGCCAGTCTTTTATTCTGGCCGGAATTTTAATATTTCCGGTCATCCGGACAAAGGCATCATTGACATGCAGTACCCGATTTTTGCCATCGGTTACCACAACACCATCACTCATGCTTCCCAGGACAGATTGCAGGATCATTGATTTCTGGATGAGTTCCTGTTTTTTCTGGTCCAGTCTTGCGCTGGCCTCCTGAAATCCAATCACCTTTTTATTGGTCATGGACAGCTTTTGGGCAAGGATATCAGAAAACAGTTTGTACCACAACGATCGTATTTCTATCTGATCAGAGGCATAGATATTCTGGGAGGGGATGGTAAAAAGATCCACAGGTGTGGCTGCTATCACGGATGCTGTTGTCAAAGACTGCGTGATAACACTCATCTCTCCGATAATATCCCCTTTTCTTCTGAGTTTTAATATCAGTTCATCTCCAATATAAACAGAAACAGTGCCTTTAAGGAGAATGTAAATATTCTGGTTGGGCTCATTTTCCTGGATAATCCGGGCATTTTTTTTAAAATGTTCAACCGTTGCAAAATTGATGAGCTGGTTCAGCTGGGATTCATCAAACTGGGTGAACAGCCTGGCTGTTTTAAGAACAAAAATTATTTTTTCGGGTGAATAGTCTGTCCCCATGGTTTAGATTCCTTACCGGGTGAAAAACCATTGAATCATCGGATTGAACTGTCTCCATAGTATACAGGCTGAAGATAGATTTCAACAGAAGAGTGAAAAGGGATACGCCCCAGAAAATATTTTGCTTGATTTTTCCTGCAGGTTTTGTTCAATCATTCCAGAATCATTCTTGGAGCTTTTTGTTTATGATGCATACATATTTTTTTCATTTTGATGTGGTTTCTCAAATTTTACAGGCAATGCAGACCGGCAAAACTCAAATTCACCTGTCTCTGGATTTGAATTTGACACATAAGACCTGGCAGATTGAGGATTCAAGGCTGATTCTGGGTGCGGATATTGATGTGGACAGCCAGATGCTGTCTGCCATCGCTTCTGACAAAACCAGGATTTTTGTGCTTAAGGATAAAGATTTGATGCCTCTTGAAATTCGAAGTCAGGGTTATTATAAGCTGGTGCCCACATCAAGCGCGCCCACCCTTGAGATTAACGGTATAAAAATGCACCGTTCCAAGGATATTGATCCGCTGACCGATGCGCAGTTAAAAACACAGCGTGTGGTGTCTCCGGGTGATCAGACACTGGACACCTGTGGTGGGCTGGGGTATTCAGCTGTTTTTGCCTTAAAGGCCGGTGCAAAAAAAGTTGTGTCTTTTGAAAAAAGCCGGGAAGTGGTTGCGCTTCGCAATCAGAATCCCTGGCTGGAAAAATATGCAGACGATCGCCTGGAATTGATTCATGCAGATGTGGTTCAAAAAATTGATGCGTTTGACAATGGGAGATTTAACAGCGTGATTCATGATCCGCCAAGGTTTACATCGGCCACGGGGGATTTATACGGAAAAAAATTTTATGACGCCCTTTTCAGGGTGATGACTTCTGGTGCAAAACTCTTTCATTATACCGGCAGTCCCAAAAAAATTAAAACCCGGGACAGGTTCATTAAAAACACTATCCAACGTCTTGAACATTCAGGATTTAAATCTCTTGAATTTCATGAACACCTGCAGGGGGTCTATGGCCGGAAAAGATAGTTTAAATAAAAGTCGTGTTGAATTAAAAGATGGAAAGCAGATGTTTTCCATAACCCTTGCGGATTCGGTGCCGGTACTGGAAACGCGAGAACCTTTGTTTGAGGTGGATGAAAGCAGATTTGAAAAGGCTTTTTTTCCCGCATTGCCTGAAAATGCTGACAGTTTTAAGTCAATTGCCATTGTGGTGGCGGACAAGACTCGGCGCTGCGAGTATGACATCTATCTGCCAAAGCTGTTAAAGATGCTGTTGCAGCAGGGAATCACACAGGATCAGATCACTTTTTTTATTGCCTACGGCACCCATGCCCGGCAGACAGATGCCCAATGCCTGGATGTTTACGGAGATGTTTTTCGTGAGTACCGGTTTGTGCATCATGACAGCAGTGATGTTTCCCTTTTTGCAGATTGCGGGGTGACAAAAAAGGGCACCCGGATTCGCATTCGCAAAGATATTCTTCAAAGCGATCTTGTGATCAGTTTTGGCGCGTTGTCCCATCATTATTTTGCAGGATATGGCGGCGGAAGAAAACTGTTGTTTCCCGGTCTTGGGTACACACCGGATATTTACCAGAATCACAGTCTGTTTCTGGACAAAAAAAATTGCAGGCTGAGCTTCGGCTGTTGCCCGGGTGAACTGGAGAATAATCCCCTGGCCCGGGATTTAGAAGAAATAGATGGATACATTCAATCTCACAGAATTTCAATTCACGGCATTCTGGATTCAAGTGCCCGGGTATGTCAGCTGATCGTGGGAAAAACCTGGCAGGATTTTACAGATGCCTGCCAGACACTGGATTCCTTTTATCGATTCAAATCTCCTCGAAAATATGGGCTTGTTCTGGCATCCTGCGGTGGATATCCCAGGGATATTAATTTTATCCAGGCGCACAAGGCCGTGAACAATGCAGCCATGTTTGTAAAAGACGGTGGCATACTGGCTGTTCTGGCCCAATGCCCGGATGGAATCGGATCACAGACCTTTCTTGAATATTTTGATTATGCGGATTTTCATGCAGCATTTGATGTTCTTGAAAAAGAGTACCGGGGTAATGGCGGGACAGCGCTGTCCATGATGACCAAAACCGCCCGGATAAATATCTTTCTAAAAACCGATTTGGATGATACTATCTGCAAGGCCATGGGCACAGGAAAAATAGAAGAAAAAGCCATCGCAGCGCTTGTGGAAAAGTTTGAGAATGACATGGCCTGTATTAAAAATGCAAGCCTGTTGACCGGGTGAAAATGAAGGATACAAAAACATATGAAAATCACACTATTGGATTATGGGGCTGGTAATGTCAGAAGCGTTGTCAATGCCATAGAAAAGCTGGGCGCCCAGATCAAGCCGGTCACCAGGGCCGCTGATATTCTGAATGCAGAAAAACTGCTGTTCCCCGGGGTGGGAAATTACCAGAGCATGATTCAGATTCTCAATGAAAAAAAATATATCCAGCCGCTGCGTGAATATCTACAGGCAGACCAGCCGTTTTTTGGAATCTGCCTTGGCATGCAGGCGTTGTTTGAAGGCAGTGAGGAAGACTTTTCCGGCAGGGAAAGTGTCGGCGTGTTCAAGGGTCGGGTCAAGCGGTTTAAAACTGACCTTGCAGTGCCGCATATCGGCTGGAACGGAATAAATTTAAAAAAGGAGTCTCCGGTATTTGACGGCATTGATCCGGATTCAAAATTTTATTTTGTCCATTCTTATCATATTGTACCCGAAGATGAATCGGTTATTTTAACCACCACCGATTATGATTATGAATTTGCCAGCAGCGTTCAGAAAGGCAATGTCATCGGTACCCAGTTTCATCCTGAAAAAAGCGGGTCTGTCGGGATAAAGCTGCTGGAAAATTTTATATATACAACCGATTTAAAACCCAGAAAGCAGATTGATATTAAAGGCAAAGGCCTGTCTAAAAGAATTATCGCCTGTCTGGATGTCCGGGCAAATGACCAGGGAGATCTGGTTGTGACAAAAGGGGACCAGTATGATGTCCGGGAAAAAGGAGATGTCAGAAACCTGGGCAGGCCCGTAGAGCTTGCAAAACGGTATTATGAAGAAGGGGCAGATGAGATTACGTTCTTGAATATCACCGGGTTCAGGGATTTTCCATTAAAAGACATGCCCATGATAAAGGTGCTGGAGCAGACCAGCAGGAACGTATTTGTCCCGCTGACCATTGGCGGGGGAATCCGGGATTATACAGACAGCAATCATGTGACCTATTCGTCTCTTGAGGTGGCAGCCCAGTATTTCAGGTCCGGAGCGGATAAAATATCCATCGGCAGTGATGCGGTGATGATCGCCATGGAATATTTGAAAACCGGCAAAAAAACCGGAAAAAGCGCCATTGAGCAGATTTCACGGGTCTACGGCGCGCAGGCTGTGGTGATTTCTGTTGATCCCAAAAGGGTGTATGTTGCATCGCCTGACCATGCCAGGGATCACCATGTGATCCCGACTCAGTTTCCAGGGCCTGATAATGAACAATTCTGCTGGTATCAGTGCACTGTGCAGGGCGGTAGAAAAGCCATGGATCTGGATGCGGTGGCGCTTGCAAAAGCCTGCCAGGACCTGGGGGCCGGAGAGATTCTGCTTAACTGCATTGATAAAGACGGGACAAATTCCGGGTTCGATCTGGAACTGATCAACAGTGTTAAAAATGCGGTTTCCATTCCGGTCATCGCATCAAGCGGAGCCGGGTGTGAGGCGCATTTTTGCGAGGTGTTCACAAAGACCGGTGCAGAGGCAGCGCTGGCTGCCGGGATTTTTCACAGAAGACAGGTTCCCATCGAGAATGTTAAAGCATATCTTGACCGTGAAAATATTGAAATAAGGGGGGTAAAATAGCTTTTTTTCTTGTAATAATTGAATTTCAAGATTAAGTTGTTTTTTAATAAGAAATGTGAAAAGTAAAATAAATGATATTTTTTTTATAAATCATTTGTTTTACAGAGCGAATACTGAAATTTCATTATAATTCAAAAATACCGGAATTAGATTTAAACTAAGGAGTTAGGAATGGCAAAAATCGGGTTTGATAAGAAACTTATAGCGGGTTCAGCAGGAATTATCCTGATCACGGTGCTTATCATGGCAATTGTAAATTTTTACCAGAGCCAAAGTTCTTTTCTCTCAAAAGGGCAGACCAGTATTCAAAATGTGTCTGATGTTTTATTAAAAGCAGTTGAACTTAAATATAATCTGCAGAAAGAAAAGCTTGAATCTGAAATCGGCGCCTTGATTACTGAAGCCCAGGCCGGTGGCAGTATCATGATTGTTGATGTCGATCCTGCCGAGATAGACATCTATGATTTTTATTCAAAAACAAAAAAAACCAGAACCGAAGTTCCCAAAATGGTTTTTGGTCTGGAGTTTGTTACCGATGACTATATTATTGTAGACAAGGTCAGCAAAGGCAGTTCTTCAGATATTGCTGTCTATCAGATGTTTGACAACAAGCTGCTCAAAGTCTCTTCAAGTCTCCAGGATGAGAACGCTGCAAAGGCCGGGGCTGATGATGAAGAAGACGCTGAAAACAGCAATAGAATTATTGGTGAATATTTCAGCTCCAGCACAGATGTCTATAAGGATATCGTCCAGCAGAAATCTGTTATTATTCTGACCAGAATCGGAAAGGATCTGGCTATGCAGCTTCTTCAGCCGATTAAGCATTCTCAGAACGGATCGGTTATTGGTGCATATTCAGTTGCCAGCAAGATTCTGACTCAGGATCTTGTCAGTCTGATTGATAAAGTAAATGTCAGCGGTTCAGGGTATTCTTTTGTGAATAATCCGGCAGGAGATATCCTGATACATCCGAATTCTGATTATCTGTCATTAAATGTCAGTGCATTTGAAAACGGCAAGGCGCTTTTAAAAGAAACATCAGCGGCGGTTAAATATGGTCATGATAATAAGACCTTTTATTCGTATGTGAATTATTTTGCTCCCTGGGAATTATATTTTACTGTGGCCGTGTCTGAAGGCGAACTTATGGCAGGGGTCAGCCGTCAGATCATGACCAGTTCTGCTGCATCCGGTTTTCTGGCCTTGATTGTGGGCATGCTGATTATCATGTTCATGAACCGGCAGTTGATGAAGAGCATGAGAGGCATGGCAAAGCTGGCCCAGGAAGTTGCCCAGGGTAATTTTAAATATAAATTTTCCTATGAAGCAAAAGATGCCATTAAAGATACCGTGGATGCCATGAATGAAATGGTGGAAGGCCTGGCCCAGATGATCAAGGAATTAAATGCCGGTGTTCATACCTTAAGTTCGGCATCCGGAGAGCTTAATCTGATTTCAGACAAGATGAGTGAAGGGGCGGAAATTACGGTCAGCAAAGTAAATACCGTGGCATCTGCAGCAGAAGAAATGAGCGTTAATATGGATTCAGTGGCTGCTGCAATGGAGCAGGCCAGCACCAATGTTGAGATTGTTGCAACCGGAACCAATGACATGAGCGCCAACATTGAAAAAGTTTCCCAGAACTCGATAAACACCAAGAAGATTACCAACAGGGCTGTTGAGCAGGCCCAACAGACATCTGAACGGGTTAAGAAACTGGGACGTGCAGCAGAAGAGATCAATAATGTGACCGATACCATTAACAGTATCTCCTCCCAGACAAACCTTCTGGCGTTGAATGCAACCATCGAGGCTGCAAGGGCTGGAGAAGCAGGCAAAGGCTTTGCAGTTGTTGCCAATGAAATAAAAGAGCTTGCAGGACAGACCGCAAGGGCAACCGAAGATATTGCTGAAAATATCCAGACCATTCAGGATCAGATCAGTGGTGCAGTTCATGAAATTCAGGAAATTTCAGAAATCATCAATCAGATTGATAATTTTGTGAATGAAGCCGCATCTGCCATTGAACTTCAGTCTGCCACCACCACTGAAATCGCAGAAAATATCAATCAGGTTTCTGCGGGTATCCGGGAAGTCAATATCAATGTGAGCCAGAGCTCGGACGTGTCTGCCCAGGTGGCAAAAGAGATCAGCGATGTGCTGGCAGGTTCACAGGAAATTAATGGTTTTTCTACAACAGTAAAAGAAAAAGCAAAAATTTTAACAGATGTCATGCGTCAACTGGATGCAATGACAGGTAAATTTAAAGTTTAATGTTATAAAAATAAATTATCGTCAGAATGATAAAAGGCCCTGGTACCTGATATTACTATCAGATAACAGGGCTTTTTGGGTCAGGCCTTCTCAAATTTCACCCGCCTTTTAGACAAGTTTCAACAGGGTTTCAAATTTATGTATGTTTTCTGTAAATTCGGCAATGATGTCAGAGATATCATCGGATTCCAGTCCCAGCTCTTTCATCACCTGGTCATTGAACTGATAAACAAGGCCGTCTGATCCTATCCCGATGCCGATAATCATGCAGATACAGTCTGCAAGGTAAACAGCAGCAATTTCCTTGTTTTTGATCATTGAAACATCGGCAAGATGATGGTGGCGGATAATATTTACCATTCGGGGTGAAAATTTCCAGATTTTGGCAATCATTCCGCCTAATTCTGCATGATCCACACCGATGATTTTTTTTTCAGCCTCCCGGAAACTGTAATTTCTATCAACAACCAAAGCAGATATTTTTTCAAAGGAATCCTGAACAAAGCGGTCCAGAACTGTTTTCCCGATATCTTTGAGAAGGGCGGCTGTAAATATGGTGTTTTTGTTTTCAAGAGATAATTTGACTGCAATCTGTTTGGCAATTAATGCGCTGGAGACAGAGTATTTCCACATTGCACCTTCCTGAAGACCATACCCCTCCTGTTTTCCCGACAATGCTTTTGCACCGGATTTCATCAGAACAATTTCAATCAGTTGTTCCATCCCCAGCATGGTAATGGCATCCTTGATAGATTCAGCAGGTGTTTTCAGCCCGAAATACACTGAATTGCAGGTTCGCAATACGCTGGCAGTTATTGCCGGGTCATACTGAATAATTTGAGCAATCTGTTCCATTGAACTGTCAGGAGAATCAATAATTTCAAGAATCTGATTGATCACAGCAGGGACAGGTTGCAGGTTTTTAATATCTTTAACAAGTTCCTGAATGGGGCTGCTCATAATTTTCTCATCAATATACGGGTTTTTGTTTTTTTCTATTAAGCGTGTTTGGGGGAGGAAGGATCAAGCCGCTTAATATAAAATTGAATTTATCTTACTTGACGGGGGTAAATAAAGTCAAGCAAGATAAATTATTTGACTGAGAGTCAGATCACGGTTTCTTTTCTTTTTAACATATCCTGGTCGCAAACGATTTTTATAACACCGGGCATGACCGTATTCCGTCCGTTATTTTTTGCACGGTACAGCATATTATCTGCATCCTCAATGATTTTTTCCATATCTGCATTCGGATTAAGTTCGGCCACACCAAAACTTGCAGTGACCTGAATGGCAGCACCATTATGTTCAACACTCAGTTTTGATATTTTTTCACGCAGCCGGTCTGCAAGCTCCATGGCCTTGATTTTATTTGTTTTCGGCAGGATGGCGATAAATTCTTCGCCGCCATACCTGGCGAGAATATCGCCGGAACGCATACTTTCCTTGACCAGTCGGGTTGTTTCTTTCAGGATCTTGTCTCCGGCAATATGTCCGTAGGTGTCATTTATCTTTTTGAAGTGATCCAGATCGAACATGAATACAGACATGTCAGCTTTATGGCGCACAGCGCCGGCCATGTTTCTTTTCAATTGATTTTCAAATTCCCTTCGATTATAGCACCCGGTTAAAGGGTCGATTATGGCAGCATCTTTTAAGCTTTCAATTTTAAGCTGCTGGGAAAGCGCAAATGAACATCCCTGAAGAATAAGGGTGACCACTTCATCCTGATATGCATAGGGTTTTTTATTGGGAAGCATGTAAATTCTGAAGATGATATTATCCTGGGTGATATCATAAAAAATAAGATCATTCATATTAAAATGTTCTCTGGGTTCATCGCAATGGAAGGAATGATTCAAATAGGTCAAATGATCTTTGTTTTCAATAATGAAATCTTTTAAAATAATATTCTCAAGGGAATCTTTGTACATTCTGGGATCCAGCCACACATCAACAGTGGTTTCTTTTTTTATGACAAAGGCAAACAACCGGTAATTGATGATATCTTTAAGGCACAGGGCGACTTCATTGATGATTTCTTTGGAAGACTGTTTTTTGTTTAATTCAAGAATATGGCGGGTGAGCTTTTGGTGATCCGCCTGTTTTTGCATAAGGTTGAATATCATTGAGAATACGGCGGTCATTGTTGCTGATATTCTGTTCAGAGCCTGTTTCATGAAGTTTATGTCTCCCTTTGTCTGCGTTGATCTTTCTATATACAATCAAAGCAATACCTGTGCCAGGGAAACGGTTATAATAGAATATGCTTTATATACAAATAGTTATATACTTTAAAAATTAGCGGCCAGTGGAAAAACAGGAAAATTCTGCAGTGTTCCGTCATGAATTTGACAGCATGTTTTGAGAAGGGTTCTATTTTTTTAACGGAAGGACAATGAAAAAACGTGTTCCGGATATTTCATCACTGCTAAAAAGAATGTGTCCTTTAAGATATTTTTCACCTAAAAGTTTCATGCTGTAAGTTCCAAGTCCCCTTCCTGAACCTTTTGTGGAAAAAGATCGCTGGAATATCTGCCTTTTTGCAGCGTCTGGAATGGGAGTGGGATTATGAACCCAGAATTCGATCTGGTTCCTTGTCTGTCTGGCGCCGATGGTGATGGTTTTCCCTTGAGGTTCTGCTTCAAGGGCATTTTTACACATATTTCCAAGAACTCTTATCAACAGCCTGGGGTCGCTTGAAAAAAGAATAGAATTGACATTGGTGTCCATCTGGATGGTTTTGTTTCTGGTCACCGGATGATTTTTATAGATAGCAATAACAGAAGAAATAATATCCTGGGAGTTTAAATCAGATAATTCAATTTCCAGATGATTGTTTTCCGCTGCCAGTAAATCTTTTTGGGCATTGATTTCTTCAATCAGGCTGTGAGATGATTTTTTTGCAAGCGCGATGAATTCATTTTTTTCATCGTCATCTGCATTTTCAATCAGGTCGATCAGACCCTGCAGGCCACCGGCAGTATTAATGATATCATGGAAAAAAATTCTTTCAAGAGCTTGTTTGCGCTTTTCACTGCCAATATCTTTTACGATTACAAAGGTAAAAAGCGTATCTGAAATTTTTAATGTTTTTGCCAGTATTAAAAAATCAAAGGACGTCTTTTCCTGTCTGGTCGTTAGTCTGCATTCTTCCTGTTTTATCTGGTTTTCTTCGGACTGACTTTTAAGGATAGCATTTACAGCACCGCAATGTCTGCAGAAGGCTGTTGTGCCGCAGCCGCCTTCTGATTCGTCTGAATGAATGCAGTTGAATGCATCCCCGGGCCTTTTTCCATAAATTTTTTCCGGTGTATCTATTGATAGGGTTTTAAGAAGAATGGTATTACAATATACGATCTGGCGCTGCTGATTTAAAATTACAAATGGATCAGGTATCAGATGGGTGATATCTTTTATCAGAGGCAAGTCTTTTGTCTGGTCAATATCCAGTTCTAATTGTTTTTGGGACGCTTTTTGCGCAGGCGCAAATTCTGATTTCAAAGCTGTTCTCCCTGATGTTGAGTCCTGATTTAAAAATTATATTACATTTTTTCTTTTAAAAAAGGGACATAGGCCTTGTCCGTTTTAAGGATATGGTTTTTCAGCCAGTCTTTAAGAAAGGTCATTAAATCCAGGGTAACTGTGGTTTTGCCATTTTTCAAATCTTCCTGAAAAGAGACCACCCGGGCCACCAGATCCTGGTGCATTTTTTTATGGGCATTCAATTCAGGATAGCGGTATTTTTGAAACAATTCTTCTTCAAAACCAAAATGAAATACGGTGTATTCTGCCAGATTTGCCAGAATATTTTTGACTTCTCCCGCGCCTTTTTGCATTCTCATGGCCTTGTGAAGAGAATTCACCAGGCGAACCAGTTCTTTATGATGGGTATCAATTTGGGGAATGGATAATTCAAATGTTGAGCTCCAGGGCATCAGGTCGGGAATGTCTTTTTCGGTCAAGGTGGAGCTGGTTTCTATATGATTTTCATTCAAGGAAATTCTGAAAATAGAGATCATCTCTTTTAGGCTTATGGAAAGTCTGTCCAGATCTTTTGCGCCTTTAGCCATACTGCTCACCCGGTCAGACATTTCTGAGGCAATGGAATCCACGCTTGCAATATCTTTTGCAATTTCAGATGCAACCTGGGAGCTCTGGGCAACATTTTCATTAACTTCTGATATACCGATAGAGGCCTGTTCAATGTTTGTCGCCACCTCTGTGGCGGAATCAGACTGTTCATTGATGGCTGCGGCAATCTGGTTGACGATGTCATCCACCTGGGCAATGACTTTTGAAATATTGCCCACTTCATCAACGGTTTCTCTGGTAGAATTCTGGATGCTTTCTACTGTTTCACGGATGTTCCGGGTGGCATCAGCGGTCTGGGACGCAAGGTTTTTTATTTCGCTGGCCACAACGGCAAATCCTTTTCCGGACTCTCCGGCTCGTGCGGCTTCAATGGTTGCATTCAAAGCCAGCAGGTCGGTTTGTTCTGCGATCTCAGTAATGACCTGGGTGACCTTGCTGATTTTTTTGGCAGCGTCTCCTAAAAGTGCTACTTTTTTTGTTGCAGTGTCCACCTGGGTCAGCGCATTATTTGAAATTTTCCGGGCGTCTTTGCAGTTCTGCGCAACGCCTGTGATATTGGTCTGCATTTGTCCGGCCGTACCTGCCACAACAGAGATGTTTGTTGATGCTTCTTCGCTGGCAGCAGCGACGGTATGCATGCTTGTGTTCATTTCTTCTGCAGCGGCCGCAACAGAATTGGACCTTTGGGACAGATCCGTGGATTCTCTGTCCATTTGCTCGCTCATCATAAAGACTTCAGAGGAGGCTGCTGCAATGGTTTCAGTTTTTCTTCCGATATTGGCGATGACATGATCCAGATTGGCCAGAACAGCGTCAAAACAATCGGCCAGAGTTCCAATTTGATCCTGCCGAGTGGAATTGATTCTCAGGGTAAGGTCTCTTTCTTCTCCCTTAATCGTATTTTCAAGATTCAGGGTAAGCGCTTTTAAGGGTTTTAAGAAAATAAGTTGAAAAACAGCACCCATGCACAGCATGATCGCAATCAGACAGGACCCGGTGATCAATATGAATTTGATATATGTTTTATCGGAAAGGGTTTGAGCAGCGGATTGCAGCAGCGCCTTTGCCTCTGATATCTGCTTATGGTCGTTGGGGGAAAGCTTGCCGGTTTCTATCCGGGAAAGGGTATTTGAAATCTGGTCTGCGATCTGCCCTGCCTGGTAAGACTGGGTGCGGCTAAATGAAAAAAACAAAGCCGTAAACACGACACAGAGAATGATGAAAAGGCTTGCTGCAAGTTTGACATCCAGGCTTTTTTGAAATAGTGATATCATTGTGTGAGCTCTCCCGTAAAACTTCAATTTAAAAAGAAATCTTGTATAATTTATACAGCAGAGCTTATCGTAAAATTAATTTTAAGGCAATTTTATTTAACATAAAATGGAATCGGCTTTGTTTCAAACACCGGAGTGTTTCCATCCAGAACCATTGCAGTTAAAAGATGATCGCCTTTTTCCAGATTCCAGCAAAGTTTTCCGCCCAGAGTTGTTCTGGCAGGAGAGTTGTCAATCATCCAGCAAACCCTTTGTTTTTCAGTGATCCCTTCGATGTAGAATTCAAAGGCCTGTTTGTCCTCGGGAATTCTGGGATCCATGGCAAGGCGAAGACCATATGCCGGCTGTTTCAATTGAATGATGTTTTTCGGGATTGTTTTTTCAGAGGATAAATCCTGTGCCCGGGTTCGGGCAATAAACCATTCGTCTCTTTTGTAACATGCATCATCCTGTGTTTTAAAGGTGGGATCGCAAATGGTTTTTTGAACCAGCCGGGGGCTTAGATACAAGGGCCGGGTATCTTCAAACTGATTTAATCTGGAGAAAATACTCCGCAGTACCAGTGCCGGACCAATGGACCCTGTGACACCATCCATTGGAAGCCCGTTTAAATTTCCCATCCAGATGCCAACCGTATATTTATAATTATAGCCAATGGCCCAGGCATCGTTATAGTCACTGGATGTGCCGGTTTTTACCGCGGTCTGAACCGGAAAATTCAGGATGCTGTCAGTTCCGAATTCCAGAAATCTTGCATCTGCATCGGAAAGGATATTTCCCATGATCGAGGTGGTTTCCTGTGAAAAAATCTGGGAGGAAGGATGGTTTACAGGATGTTCGGCCTGTCCGGTCAAGGGGATAAAATTGCCATGGCGGGCCAGAACCGTATAGGCCTGGACAATTTCGAACAGGGATACTTCACCGTTTCCCAGTGCCAGGCCGGGGCCATAGAAATCCGGATGTTTGACAAGGCTTTTGAAGCCCATTCCAAAGAGCTGTGAAAGATAATTTTCAACCCCGATAAACTGTATGGTGCGTATGGCTGGAATATTCAGTGAATTTCCCAGGGCATGGCGCAGGGAAACCGGCCCGTAAAAAGAGCCGCTGTAATTATGATACGGGTGGAGGCCGGTTCCAACCGGTTCTGTCAAAGGGGTGTCGTCAATCAGTGTTGCGCCGGTCCATCCTTTTTCTATCGCTGCTGCATATAGAAACGGTTTCATGGAAGATCCGGGCTGACGAAGGGACAAAACAGCATCAAAAGATCTGTCCGGGGTGTCTTTTTCATCCTGTCCGGCAACGGCCCAGGCCAGGATTTCATTGGTGGTGTGATCCACCACCAGGGCGGCACCGTTATTCACCTGTCGTTTTTTTAATGCGCATATGCGGTTATCCAGTATATTCTGTGTCAGGTTCTGGATGTCGCTATCCAGGGTTGTTTTGATCTGCTGGTTTTTATGCGCCTGTGGTTGAGGATTCTGATCCTGCATAAACTGAACAAAATGTGCTGCATGGACGGGCAGTTTGGGTTCAAAAAGCATTAAAGGCGCTTTAAGAATGTTTGATACCTGTTCTGCTGAAAGCATATTTTTTTTGGCAAGCGCAGTTGCCAGATGGTTCAAGGATGGATAAATTCTGTCCGGGTGTTTATACAGATCCATGCGCGAAGGCGCTCTTACCAGAATGGCCAGAGCCAGCATTTCTGTTATGCTCAACGTGTCTATGTCCCGGTCAAAATAATATCGTGCCGCCTGTGAAATTCCCCTTTTATTTGCAGCATACGGCACCTGGTTTAAATAAAACTCCAGAATTTCAGATTTGGAGATCTTTTTTTCCAGCCGTGCAGATTCAATTCCTTCCAGCCATTTGGACCAGAGGGTTCGCGGCCTGGGATGAATCATCCGGATCACCTGTTCAGAAATGGTGCTGGCCCCCCGGACAGCGCGCAATGAACTTATGTTTTGCCACAAGGCCTGAATGCGGGCCCTCCAGTCAACGCCATGGTGGTCAAAAAACCGTTTGTCTTCGGAAAAAATAAAAATGGCCTGGACCTGTTCAGGGATCTCATGAAGCGGAATATATTCATGAATATTCCATGTGTTCTGATAGGTGACAGTTAATGGTGTATTGTTCCGGTCAAGGATCTGAAATTTTTGAGCATCACCAAGCATGCTGTTCAGACTGTCGGGAACCGGCAGCAGATCTTTATGGGTCTGCCATGAAAAAAATGCTGCCCCGGTTAAACAGAAAACAAAAAACAGTATGCGCCTGCCAGATGAGTTGAGCATCAGTTCTCGTCTGAAATATGCAGCTGTGCCGGAAGACCTTTGCCAAAGACATCCGGTTCATACATTTCCTGGGCATGAACCGGCATTTCCAAAAATCTGCCCGAGGCGATGGCCTGGGCAGTATAGGACAGGTGATAATTGCCCGGACCCAGGTAATCTGAATAAAACCGGACCGCATCATGCCCCAGTTCCTGATGATAGAAACTCCACCTGGAGATTCCATAGGACAGCCAGTCTGAAAATTTAAACCACCAGGATGTTTTTGCGGGGTTAAAATCCGCTTTTTGTGCATCCAGAACAGAGGCGGTTGCAAGCTGTGCGTTCACCGGTTCAAGACCGCCGGGCACAGGATCATCCACAACAACAAAATGTCGGGCAGCCGGCAGGGACAAAAATATATCCACCCGGACCAGCTCACCGCGTTTTATCTGCATGGGATCTGTCAGCAGAATCCAGTTGCCGTCGCGTTCCACACTGTATTCTTTGCGAATATCAATACCGGCATTGATTCTGTTTGCACGGGCGTCCATGGGAGCAAAGCTCAGCCGGGTTTCATAGTAGAGTCGTCCGTCTCCTTTTTTTTGAATGGAAACCTGTGCGTTTTTGCCTGGATCTGCTGCCGTGACGGGCCGGATAAAATGGACAGGATCATTTTTAAGATCTTTAAACTTTGCCTGGCCCATCAGGCGGTTATCCATAAATGTTTTGACGGTCATATCCGGTTTCAGGGTTTCATAAATCCTGCTGTAGTCTACCAGGGCATTCAGGCAGAATATATTTTCCTGGGTGTTGTCCCAATGGGGGCGGCTCTGCCTTGCCTGGGACATGGCCCGAACTATTTTAAACGGGATATCTCCCACTATATCTTTGCCATAGTCTGTTTCTCCCAGCCGGGTGAAGGCGCTTAATATTGCGGCATTGGCACGTAAGGGCGTGGCCAGTATCCGCTTGTAATCCGTATCCGAAGTTTCATTGAATAAGAATTTTCCGCCGGTCTGGCTTGAGTGGGCAAGGATCTGTCGGGTGACATCCTTGACAATGGATTGCGCCCCGTTGAGTTTCAGGGCCGCCTGCAGATAATGGGCCTTTCCGAACAAACTCATATAGGGCACATGGGTCTGATATCTTTCAAGGTCGCTCAAATTAATCAGCCCCTGCTCTGCCAGGGCTGCCAGGGCAACAGCGCGGACAGTGGAAGACATTCCTCTGGAATAAAAGGTTGGCAGAACATCTTTTTTCAGAAGAGCTGATAAATACTCGTGCAGTTTTGTTTCTACTGGTTCAGGAATCTGATATCCGCTGTTTTTAAGCCAGCTGAAGGCCAGGGCGGTATAGGCTGAAAGATAGGGGTCGCTGTAGGTGTTTGAAGGCGTAAAATAGGTCATTCCGCCATTGGGTGCCTGAAAATCGGAAGCCGCGTCAAGGATTTTCCGGGGAAGATCTTTTGCGTCCTCCCAGACAAAAGACTCTGGAAGATAGGTTTCAAGATTCAGATAATGGGAAGCCATGACGCTCTGGGTCAGTTTCTGCTCCCAGCATGAATAGGGATAATCCCGCAGATACGCAAAGGCGCCTTGAACATTCCCGATGACAGAGGGACTCAGGACAATACTGAGGTCGCCTGTATCCGTGTATATGTTTTCAGGAAACTGTATGGATTCTGAAACCAGATCCTGAGTGGTTGTTCCATAGGTGGCTTCTGTTTCAAGGGATCTTTGTTCTTTGACCGGCAGAATGTATTCAACCCCGTCCCCGTCAAGTGCATCCCGGGCCGTGGCCTTGAATATCAGGCGGCCTGAATTGTTGGTTTCCACCGGCATCCACACCGTGGTGCGTTTATATGGATCAAGAATGATCATCCGGGTGTGCTGGAGAGGGGTTTTCAGCGTATCAACCGGACCTGAGGCATTCAAGGATACGGTCAGGGTTCTGGGAGAATCTGTACGGTTCATGATGTTGAAGCCCGCATTGAACATATCTCCCCGGGTGACCTGGTTTGGCATGACCGGTCTGATTTCCGTGGGTCTGTTGACTTTAAAATTCTGGTCGCCCAATCCCATTTTGTCAGTGGGGGTGACGGCCATGGCAAAGATGCGCCATCCTGTCAGATTGTCCGGCACATCAAACTGAAAACCGGCATTGCCGTTTGCGTCTGTTTTGATGGACGGGTTCCAGTAGCTGACAAATTTAAACACCGAGCGCATACTGATGTTTGAACCGCCGCCACCGCCGGGGCTTGCCCCTTTGAGCGAAAGTCTCTGAAGTCCCACCAGCCGCGTTAAAAGATTATAGTTGTATAGATCAAGGCCATCAAGCGTGTAGAACCCCTTGTAAGGATCATAGGCATTGCGGCCGTCTTTGAGCAGATCGAATACCGCCTCATCAATCACTGCCACGGCAAGTTCCATGGGCTCGGGCGTGTCCTGGGGGGTGCTGGCCTGTGCCTGGATGGAAACCGTTACGGTTTCTCCGGGTTTATAAACGGTTTTATCCGGTTTAACCTTCACCTGGATTTCCTTATAGGGATCTTTGACCGGCACACTGACATATCCCATGCGGAATACAGGTTTTCCAAGATCCACATCGCCCTCATCGGGTATATCTGAAACCCGGGGGGAGGCTACCACAACAGACAGGTAAAATCCTGGCAGAAAATCGGGTTCAACTTCAAACTCAATGACCGGCGTGCTGGTTTCAAGAATTTGTGTCCAGTGTTTAATGACACCGTACCGTTCAATGCTGATCAGGGCCGTGGCTCCCGGAAAGGGGTTCTTGACCAGATATCGGGCCGTGTCCCCGATTTTATAGGTATCCTGTTCCGGGATAATTTCCAGACGGTTGTCGTCCGGCTGCTGCCAGATGACCCGTCCTTTTCCGGCAACCCACATCCAGGTCCGGGTTGAATGGGATCGGCCCTGAGTATCTTTTATGGTGGCGGTCACGCGATAAGAGCCCGGGGTTTCGGGTGTGAATTCACAGATCACAGGCGTGTCTGTGGATGGGTTGCGTTGTTCATGCACCTTGATCCACTCATCAATATATTGCGTCAGGTAGGCATTGCCCGCGCCTTTGACCCGGGCCGCCCTGGTGACAAGGTGTTCGACCGCAAAATCAATATCTGTTCCTTTTACTGGATTTTTGTGTTCATCAACCACCAGGCTTTTGATCTGTGCGATTTGATCCTCATTATAAATCCACTGACTGTGTTTTAATCCGACAAAGCGGTCACGGCCCATGTAATCGGCAGAGGATGAGGCCGCAATATATTTTCCTCTGTCATCCCGCACAGCACTTTCTACACTTAACTGCCCGTATAATATGTCTTTGTCCGGTATGATAAATTGCTGGAGATGCTTGCCTTCATTATCTAAAACAGATTCTCCCTGATAAATGGTATGAACACCGCTTCCTTTACTGTTATCGGTATCAAAGCTGAACCCTTTGGCAACAGGGTGATCAGATGAGAAATACCGGCTGCTCAGCCGTGCGGTAATCCGCATTCCGGCTTCGGCGTAGGGTCCGCCTGCGTGGAGCCTTGCAAATGTGGAGATGTGAACTTCTTCGTTTTGATGGAAAAGGTCGCCATTGAGCTGATTTTCCACACGAAACGGCGAGGGGGTAAAATCTGTGACCAGCACCTGAATGGGGAACCAGGTGAATTGTGTGTAGTCGGAGCTCAGCTTGAAAGAATACCAACCGGAAGCGCCATTTTTTGGCACGGTGAATTCTGCGTCAAATGCACCAAATTCAGACAGGGTCAGGTCTTTAACAGTATGAATAGTTTTGCCCATGGGATCGATGATTTCAAGGGCATACCCTTTCAGGGGAGGGGCGGTAAATGCAGTGTTGTTCTGGTCACGGACATACAGTTTATACTGGATGGTGTCGCCTGCGCGGTATACGCCCTGTGCCGTGGTTCCCCAGGCATTGATATGACCGTGTCTGGGTTTCATGTAAGAAGCGACTGAGTTCTGTGCCACCTGCCAGGTGTCAATCTGGAATTGATACACAAGAGGAATCAGGGCCAGATCATCCTCTTTTTGCACCTTGACAAACAAATGGTCAGAATTGTCATTATATGCACTGTTGAGTGCTGAAAGTTCCGGGTCCAGCAAAGCCGTTCCGGGTAATATGGCAATGCCGTGTTTTCCGGTTGTCGCCTGAACTTGATTTGTCCCGGAAAGTCTGGAAAGGGCGTCTTTGTATATGGAAATTTTTGCATTGGGAACCGGCTTGCCGGTTGAAAGGTCGGTTACCCATACCAGTGTATTAAAATGCCCGATTTTTACATGGACATTAAATGGTGTGATCTGGGCAAAAAAAGTGTGTTCCCAGTCGCTTTTTTTAACAGGCGGTTGAGTGGAGATGTGTCCGTAAACAGCGCCTGTTTTTCCTTTTAAAATATTGCGGATACCCATGGGAACGGGAAACGCAATATCTTCCATTGCTGGCGGTGTTATAACGGTTTTTTGATTTTCAGTGCGCATGGTTGCAGTCAGACTCGTGGTTTTCAGCATGATTTTATCAATATTGGTAATAACCAGAGGCATTTTTGTATCCACTGCTTTTTCCAGAACAGCGGTTTTATGGGTAAGATGAAAATCCGGTTTTCTATGGTCGGTATAAAAAAAGGTATCAATGATTTGCGAAAGTTTTCGGCCGAACTCATCTTTTAAGCTCGGGGATGTTGATATGACATGATATTTTTTCCATGCCTGCAGGACTTCGGGCAGGCTGATTTCATAGTCATCTCCTTTTTTGTGGGGACGGTTAAGCTGGGTATATCCTCTTGTATTTGCCCAGGGGTCATAATCTGTCCGGCCACCTGCAAGATCCGGTGAAAATTTGACAGTGTTTTTTAATTCTTCGACAAGGACAGGGGCACTGAAAACAAGAGATATCCGGTTTAACGGATCAAAGCGGTTATCAGGGGAAGCGTTTTCTCTGGAACGGATGGTGAGCGTCTTTCCATCATTTGTCCAGCCGCGAACCCCGATGAATTTAAATTCCGGGAAGGTATTGAAAGTTACCAGGGTGCGCTGTGTGACACCGGGTTCTTTTCCCGAAGCGCAGATCAGACCAGGTTCGATTTCCAGTTTAACATCTGCATCCAGGGGGAGTTCTTTTTTGGGAGACACAAGCCACAGGGTCCGGGCATTTTTTCCCACAGGGGGATTTTGGTCATCCGGATCAGGTTCCACATTTACCGCATACCGTTCTTTCCCCTGAATCATATATATATGACGGGAAACAGAATCTTTAAAGACCACCTGATTAAAACTGACAGTAATCATCGGCATACCGGGTGATTTCCAGGTTTTGAACCAGGTATATTGGACGTCGGGACGCTGGGTAACAAACTGATGTGTATACGTTTTATCAAGTGTTTCTCCCTTCTGGGTGACAATGCCCGGATGGATGGTCACCTGGTATTTTGTTGCAGCCACCATGATATCTTTTTGGGCCAGCTGACAGGCCAGAGCACTGGTGTTCAGCCATCGCCACTGGCAATTGCAGGAAGGAGAGATCTCGACAGGAATGTGTTCAAGATTTTGCCCCATCTGGCCGACAGGGATAACCGGCTGATTGAATTGAATAACGATTTGTCTGGATGGCGGCACATCAATTCCAGAAGGTGTAATTCTTGTTATCTCCAAGGGGCTTGATGAATTGAATTCAGCAGAATCAAACGCGGCAAAAACAGGAACGGTTAGAAAAAAAATGGCGCAAACAAATAAAAACATCAGTTTTTGGTGCATGATATCTCCTGTAAATAGCCGTTTAACAAAAAAGACGATTTGCCGTGCCGGAACCTTTAATTATATTGCATTTTCCGGTTGATATAGTAGGATCGGTCTTGATTTTTAAATATATATGGGAGTGGACATGATCTCAAGACTTTTCAACAAAAAACGCATAGAGAAGAAAGTTGATTAAGAGACTGGGGTATATGTTTGAGAAATATTTCATGAAAGGTCATGTCATGCAGAATGCGCTTGAGAAAAGAATATCTGAACTGGAAAACAGACTGGCTGAGGAAAAAAAATTTGCTTCCATAGGGAAGATTACCGGTGCGGTGGCCCATGAACTGAACAATATTTTTACCGGCATTGGAACCTACCCCGAGGTGCTGATGATGGATGAGAATCTGGGGCCTGAGGTCATCCGGGGGCTGGAAATGATAAAGGATTCCGGACAGAGTGCCTCTGCCGTGGTCAGGGATCTTCTGACCATCTGTCAGGGGGTTAGGGCAGAAAAAAGCCCTGTTGATATGAATGCGGTTCTTGAAAATTATATCCGTTCCCATGATTTTGAAAAGCTTAAACAACATTACAACAGCGTTAAAATTGAAGTGAATAAAGCGCCCGGCCAGTTATACATAAACGGTTCACCGCTTCATATTGAAAAAATAATGATGAATCTGTTTTTATATGCGGCCCGGGAGCTGGCCCACATGCATGATGGGAAAATCAGCATAAAAACAGCTGTAAAAATTGTGCTGGAATCATCTGCCTGTCACAGGAACGAGCAGATGATTCCAGGAGAATATGTGGTTTTAAGTGTTGCCTTTAACAGTTGCAGTATGGATAAAAAATTAATTTTTGATCATAAAAACACATCACAGCTGTTTGCCCCCTTTTTTGTAAAAAACACAATGGGAAAAACAGGCACGGGTCTTGAATTGACTCTTGTCCGGAGTGTGGTTCAGAATCATAACGGGTATGTTCATCTGGAATGCAATGAAAATCAAACCTGTTTTGAACTCTTATTTCCGGCAGACCGGAATCCATAAAAATCCTGGGAAGGAAGTTTTGAGAAAATGGAAATTTTAAAAGCAAAATCAGCCATGCAGCAGTGGTCAAAGGAAAAAAAACGTCTTTTGCGAAGTATCGGTTTTGTTCCGACCATGGGCTTTTTGCACCAGGGGCATGTTTCCTTGATGGAAAAAGCAAAGAGCTTGTGTGATGAAGTGGTGCTGTCTATTTTTGTCAACCCGACACAGTTCGGGCCGACTGAAGATCTGGATGCATATCCTTGTGATCTGGAAAACGACTTGAATCTGGCCCGAAAAGCTGGCGTGACGGCTGTTTTTCTGCCCACAAAGGATCATGTTTATCCACAGAATTTTCAGACGAAAATTGAGCTTGAACATCTGCCAAAATTTTTATGCGGTAAATTCCGGCCGGTTCATTTTGGCGGAGTGGCAACGGTGGTCACCAAACTGTTTAATATTGTCATGCCCGATGTGGCGGTGTTTGGTCAAAAAGATTATCAGCAGCTTCAGATCATCCGTCAGCTCACCCTGGATCTGGATTTTGATATCAAAATCGTGGCAGGCGATATTGTCCGGGAAAAAGACGGGCTGGCCATGAGTTCAAGAAATTCATACCTGTCCCAGGCACAGCGAACATCTGCCATGAGTCTGTTCAAATCCATGAATATGGCCAAAGCCTTGATCCAGTCCGGTGAAACAGATCCACAGGCAATCGGTAAAAAAATGGAAACCTTTATCCATGGATTTGATGAAACAGCAGTGGAATATATTTGTTTTTGTGATCCGGTTACCCTGGAAGACATGGAAAACTTAGACCGCAAATTTCTTATGGCGCTTGCGGTAAGGGTGGGAACAACCCGATTAATTGATAATTGCCTTATGGATCCTTTACAATAATGACCCTGCATTCTTTCAAAAATGTATGCCGTTCTGTTGTTTTTTCCAGAAGAAGATAATTGGATGTACTGATGACAATGGCCGGGTTTTTTTCTCCTTCTTTTCGAAGCGCCTTGAAAACCAGGGGACTTTTTCCGATTCTTCTATCGATCATGGCATCGTTTAAATTGCAGGTGTATTTGCAGATACCGTTTTTAACAGCAAATTCCCGGCTGATAAATTCGCCTGAGTAGACAGCATGCCCCTGTTCGCTAATAATAACGGGGTTAAGAACCGGTTCTATGTCAAGCCCCCGTGCATCAATTATCATCCCTGTCAGTATAAAACCGTCTTCCTCAATGGGTTCTCGTCTGAGCTCCGGGCTTATTACAGGAATCTGCCGGATGTTATCCGGCAGAACCAGCTGTAAAAAACCACCCAGAATACTGGTCTTCACCATTATTTCCACTGCAAGATCAGAAGTGTAAAATTGTCTTATAACCTCGGCATCTCTGGCTGTTTTTTCTATTCCGGCAAGGATGATATCGTTTTTTGAAGCATATTTTTCTATGGTTAGCGTGTCATTTATTTTTATCTGTTTTAAGATACTGATGATATGGCGGTTGGCATCGGTTCGTGCAGATCCCGGGACAGATTCATTGGAGAATTCTTTATTCCCTTTAGGAGACGCTTTTCCTGTGGCCACAATCTCTCCTGTTGTCCAGTTGATATGCCCGTTTTCATATTGGGAAATGCAGTGACCGGAAAGGGGTATTTCATTTTGCGCATGGCAAAAAGAGTAAATTGCACCTGTGCACAGCATCAGACAAAAGAAAAAAATAGATTTCGGGCTATATATCATAAATCTGCCTGGGTTAAATATCGGGTTTCAAGAAAAGCCGCGATCCCCGGGATATCATCAGGCATGAAAACAGGCACCTTTGGTGCATGTCCGGTATCTGTGACAAAAGCGATCAGAAACGCATTGTTCAGGGCAAGGGGAGTTTTATGGCCGCCGTCTTTTCTGAAGACTTCGATTTTGGGAAGATCAAGGGATTTAAACCCTTCAGCCAGCACAAGATCCATGTCTGAAAGATGCGTGCAGATTCTTTTGATATGGTCTGTATCATCATCTTTTATCAGTGCGGTTTTTCCAGGTGCAATAACCAGCGTTGCACTGGCACCGGCGTGCTTGTGCCGCCAGCTGTCTTTTCCCTTTTTATCCATTTCAAATCCCTCATGGGCATGTTTTACTGATCCGATTTTATAGCCTTTTTGTGAAAGAACAGTGATCAGTTTTTCCATCAATGTGGTTTTCCCGGAATTGGATTTGCCGATAATGGTAATAATATCTGGTTTCATGTCTGGTTACTTTTTTTCAGCCAGGGGTTAATTTTCTATCAAAATAGTGTGTGAGATACAGAAAGTCAAGCCCGCCGCCGGTCAGAAGGTTAACTTTTTCCACGCGATTTTCAGAAATTAAATTTGACTTTGATCATGGCCTTGTATGATAAAAAGAAATATTAAATGATGGATAAAATATGATTGTATCAGTTGGAGGTCGTTATGGATGAGATGTTGTCCACCCGGGAAATTGCAAAATTTTTAAAGGTGAATGAAAAAATGGTGTATTCACTGATTGCAGAAAAAGGGCTGCCAGCCACAAAGGTCACCGGAAAGTGGATGTTTCCCTTGCATCTGGTGCGTCAGTGGATTGAAGCCGGGACAGAAAATTATCCTCAGATGGCTCAGCTTCCGTCTTACCATGGATTAGTGTTGATCGCCGGCAGTAATGACCTGCTGTTGGATAAACTGATTTCCACATTTAATATCAAGCATGATAATCACATGGCGCTGTTCGGCATTAAAGGGTCCATGGGTGGACTTCGGGCGCTGAAACTCAACCTGTGTCATATTGCATCCAGCCATCTTGTGGGAGAGAACAAAGACTATAATTTTCCTTTTTTAAAGGATGAACTGAACCAGATACCGGCAGTGGTGAATTTTTGCCTAAGAGAACAGGGTTTTCTGGTTCAAAAGGGAAATCCTGAAAAGATTGATTCAGTAAAAGATCTGGGCAAACCCGGCATCAGAATTGTTAACCGGCCTGTGGGCACAGGCACCCGAAAACTGTTTGATACGCAATTGGCGGCTGCGGGTTTAAAAGGTCAGACGATAAAAGGATATGAAAAAGAGCTGGCAAGGCATATGGATGTGGGGCTTGAAATTTTTTCAGGCAAAGCCGATGCAGGCCTGTCCATCCGGCCGGTGGCCAATATACTGGGCCTGGATTTTATACCCGTTACCTGGGAGCGGTTTGATCTGGTCATTAAAAAAGAACGGTTTTTCGATCAGGGGATTCAGCTGTTTTTGTCCATGCTGAAAGGCAAGGTTATTCAGGCGGCAGCCAAAGAACTGGGCGGGTATGATCTGTCCATGTCAGGAAAGATGATTTATCCGGAATAGTGCTTTTTGACCCGGGCGGTAAGGGCTGAGACAATTTCATAATTGATGGTGCCGATCTGCTGTGCCAGATCCTCTGCGGTCTGGTGAAGATTTTTCTGGGCCCCGATAATGATGACCTCGTCACCGGGTGTTACATCGGGAATATTTCCCACGTCAATCATGGTCTGATCCATGCACACCCGTCCCACAATCGGCGCTTTATGTCCATTCACCAGCATGAATCCAGTGGATGAAAATTTTCTTGAAAACCCGTCTGCATATCCAATGGGCACTGAGGCCAGCCGTGTTTTTTTAAGCGTCTTATACGTCATGCCGTAACTCACGCAAAAGTCTTTTGGGACATCCTTGACGCTGGTGATGATGGATTTTAATGTCATGACCGGTTTCAGCGTGATTTTTGAGGTGTCTTTTTTGTTGGACGGATAACACCCGTAGATGGCGATGCCTGCCCTGACCATATTAAAATGAGAATCAGGAAAATTGATGATTCCGGCACTGTTGGCAGCATGATAGAATTCAAATGTCCTGTTGATTTTTTTCAGGTCTGCCAGCAGGTCTGTAAACAGCCGGATCTGGTTTTGCGTATAGGCGTTGTCGGTTGAATCGGCACTGGCAAAATGTGTATATATTCCCTGAACATGGAGATGTGGAA
Source organism: Pseudomonadota bacterium (assembly GCA_018821535.1). GTDB lineage: Bacteria > Desulfobacterota > Desulfobacteria > Desulfobacterales > Desulfobacteraceae > Desulfobacula. The sequence goes on from JAHJLV010000055.1 coordinate 119,580, forward strand.
GGCTGCAGATGCTTTCAATATCTTCTGCGATCCGGGAGTTGTTCCGGACAATCATGCCCAGTCGTCCCATGCCGGTATCCACTTTTATATGGACGTTTACGGGTTTGTCTGTGCTGGCATTTTCAGACAAGGCCATGGCCATCTCCGGGCTGAATATCGTGGTCACCAGATCCAGATGGATGATTGTGTCTGCCTGATGCGGATAGACATATCCGAAAATCAGGATGGGGGCGGTTATTCCCGCATCCCGAAGCGTAACTGCTTCTTCCAGCCGGGCAACACCCAGCCAGTCAGCGCCGCTTTTAAGAGCGGTTTTGGCCACCCTGACAGCGCCGTGCCCATAGGCATCTGCCTTGACAACCGCCATAAATTGTGCGCCAGGATGTGTGATCTGTTTTAATGATCTGATATTGCCTGCAATGGCCTCCAGATCAATTAAGGCATTCACCAGCTGATATTCCATGGGGGACTTTCCTTTGCCTTTATGCATTATCGAACAACCACCTGCGATACATGGCTGTCTAATATATTTTTTAATTCAAGCATCTCTTTGTCGGAAAAGAAAGTATTTTCTGATTTTAAAAATTGAGGGTCAAGAACGGTTACATTTTGGGAGCATTTCTGGAGGATATATCGGGTGGCGCCTTGAGTCATCCGGCCGATTTCATGGATGATCCCAGGGCTGACAAACGGTCGGCAACAGGTGGTGCGAAATTCATAGGCTTGCGCTTTTTCCATGAGCAGTCGGGCACAATCCCTAATATTCCGGGTATTAAAATTTTTTGATGCCACCAGGTGATAATTTTCAAGGCTGGTTTTAATATCCATGGAGATGAAATCAACCAGTTGGTTTTCTATGAGCTGCCGGACAATATCCGGATGGGTGCCGTTGGTGTCCAGTTTTAATTTATAGCCCAGTGTTTTAAGTGTTGTGCAAAAAGAGATCAGATCTTTTTGCAGGGTAGGCTCTCCGCCGGTGATGACAACACCCTCTAAAAACCCTTTGCGTTTTTCAAGGAATTGAAAAATCTGATGTTCATCATAAAGATGGTTGCCGGCCTTTTTAGGGCTGGCAACCAGGTCTGGATTGTGACAGTAGGGGCAGAAAAAATTGCATCCCTGGGTGAATATGATACATGAAATGGTCCCGGGAAAATCAATCAGAGAATTTTTCTGAAATCCGCCGATATCCATGTGTCAGGTTTATCCTTCCACCTTAAAGGTTTTTCTCATGGCAAATTCAGTCTGCTTTCCATTATTCCATTGCCCGACCGGTCTTAAATACCCCACAACTCTGGAATACACTTCAGTATCTGAATTACAGGTATCGCATTTTTCATGTTCACCGGAAATATACCCGTGGGACGGGCAGACACTGAATGTGGGAGTTAAAGTAAAATACGGCAGCTTAAAGGACCGGGAAATTTTGTCCACCAGATTTTTGACCACTTCTGTATCTGTCACTTCTTCGCCAAGGAAAAGATGCTGAACTGTTCCGCCGGTATATTTGGTCTGGAGCGGGTCCTGGAGTTCAAGGGCTTCAAAGATATCATCGGTATAATTGACCGGCAGATGGGTGGAGTTGGTATAAAACGGATCTTTGCCCTGTTTGAATTCATCTTCGTTGGCGCAGATGATGTCTTTGAACTCTATTTTATCCTTGTTGGCAAACCGGTAGGTGGTGCCTTCTGCCGGAGTGGCTTCAAGGTTAAAGATTTCATTGGTTTCAATTTGCAGTTTTTCAATTTTTTCCCGCATATGATCCATGACCCGGATGGCAAAACTTTGGCCTTCCGACGTAGCGATCCCATGCCCCATGAAATTGATGCAGGCCTCGTTCATGCCCAGGATTCCAATGGTTGAAAAATGATTTCTCCAGTAAACACCGGTGCTTTCCTTGATTTTTCGTAAATAGAATTTTGAATAGGGGTACAGGTCTCCGTCTGTAAATTTTTCCAGAATTTTACGTTTGATGCTCAAAGATTCTGCTGCATATTTGATCAGCACATCCAGCCGGTCCATGAAATCGGATTCGCTTTCCGCCTTGTAGGCGATTCTGGGCAGGTTCAGGGTGACCACACCAATGGAGCCGGTCAGGGGATTGGCGCCAAACAGGCCGCCGCCTCTTTTTCTCAGTTCTCTGTTGTCCAGGCGCAGTCGGCAGCACATGGAACGGGCATCTTCCGGGTCCATGTCGGAATTTACAAAATTGGAAAAATAGGGAATGCCGTATTTTCCGGTCATTTTCCAGATATTTTCCAGGTTTGGGTTATTCCAGTCAAAATCTTCCGTAATATTATAGGTGGGAATCGGGAAAGTGAACACCCGTCCTTTTGCATCCCCTTCCATCATGACTTCGGCAAAGGCGGCATTGAGTATATCCATTTCTTTTTGAAATTCTGAATAGGTCTGCTGTCTGTATTCACCACCGATGATAATGGGGGAATCCTTTAAGGTGGAGGGTACATTCAGATCCATGGTGATATTGGTAAACGGTGTCTGAAATCCCACCCGTGTGGGGATGTTGATATTGAACACAAATTCCTGAAGGGCCTGCTTCACCTGTTTATAGGACAAATCATCCGCCCAGATAAACGGGGCCAACAATGTATCAAAATTTGACATGGCCTGGGCACCGGCAGCTTCTCCTTGAAGAGTATAAAAAAAGTTGACAATCTGACCCAGGGCGCTTCGGAAATGTTTGGGCGGAGAAGACTCCACCTTGCCAGCTACTCCTTTAAATCCTTCGGTCAGTAAATCCTGCAGGTCCCAGCCCACGCAATAGACAGACAGCAGACTTAAATCATGAATGTGCAGATCACCGGCATAATGTGCATTTCTGACATGGGGCGGATAAATTTTATTAAGCCAGTATTCTGCGGTAATATCTGAAGATATATAATTGTTCAGTCCCTGAAGAGAATAACTCATATTGCTGTTTTCTTTGACTTTCCAGTCCATTCTTCCAATATAGGAATCCATGAGATCCACGTTTTCCTTAATGGCAATTTTTCGGATCTGGTTATGCTGTTCACGGTAGATAATGTATGCTTTAGCGGTTTTGTAAAAGGGGGAGTCCAGAAGCACTCTTTCCACGATGTCCTGGATTTCTTCCACTTCCGGAATGGAGCCCAGTCTTAAATCTCTGGCAAGGGTGATGACTTTCATGGTCAGCTTTTTGGCTTCTCTTTCATCAAACTCACCGGTTGCTTCACCGGCTTTTCTTATCGCATTGGTGATTTTTGATGAATCGAATTCATAAATCCTTCCGTTCCGTTTTTTAATTTGTTCAAACATGTCGTCACCCCTTGAAATCTGATTGAAATTAACATATCTTTTTGCACGAGTCTGTGGAGGGTTAAGATAATAACCCGAAATGCTGATTCAGATTTAATCAACATCTTGTTGTTTGTCAAGGAAAAAAATCTATATATTGTGGTTTAAACATAATTTTAATGGAAGCAAGCATGCATCTGGACCAGAACCCGTTTTTTCGAAAAGCCATAACGCCCTGGTATGACACCAATTTTTCCTGCTGGGTACTGGTGGGGGTAATGAGCCTTGTTTTTATCTTTGCTGTGGTGGGAATTTTTGTGGCATCGTCTGTGTCAGATTTTTCCTGCCACATATGGTTTCCCGGATTTCTTGCCTTTTTGAGTTTTTTTCTTGTGGTAAAAATAGTGGCAAGGGTCCGGCACCGGGCAAAAACAAACTAAACCTGTTTTGATAAAATTTCTATCAGGTGGTGAACAATCTTTGCTGTAACCCCCCAGATTAAAATATCCTCATACGGATATCTCACGGTCATGATATTGGCTTCCTGACCTGCATATCCCAAGTCGTTGTGCAGTTTTATCAAATGGCTGAACGGAATTTGAAACACCCCTGATATTTCATATGTGTCATGTCTGATTTCATCTTTTTGATTCCATATGCCGACCCAGGCTTCGATGTTTTTATTGAACATGGTCTGAAAATGTCCCAAAGACCCTATAACCTCGACATTTTCAGGCCGGATCTGCATTTCTTCGCGTAATTCTCTGAGTGCTGTTTCTCTGGTTGATGCATCTGTTTTATCCATATGCCCGCCGGGAAAGGCCATCTGGTTGGCCCAGGGGTATCCGGGAATATCAGCCTTCTGAATAAACAATAGTTCAGGTTCTGCATTAAAAAGGAACAGCGCCATAACACTTGTCTGCTGAAAAATACGGGCATCCGGCGGTTCCGGGTGGGCGCCGTTTTTAATGGATGATCGGAGAATATGAATACAGTTATTGGTTTTCATGTATAATATCACCTGGTATTTAAAATCAAAACTTTGAAAAGATACAGGGAAATTCAAGGGTTGTCAAACATCTGAATTTATATAAATCTTGTATAGATGGGCACAAAAATTAGTTTTTCTATTTTTTGTTTTTCAAATGCAACTGGTGACATGACATACCCTTTTTCAACATGGGGATGTTCATCTAAAAAGATATGCATACTTTTAAGTTTGCCTGCAGGTCCGCTCTTAACTTCTATCGGATATATTTTGCCGGTTTTGGTATAAAGATAATCAATTTCAGCAGAACTGCTTTTCTTTGCCCTTGACCAATAGAATAATTTAAAATTTTCACTGCCGCCATGTGCAAGAAGTTCCTGGCCGACAAACTGTTCAGCCAAAGCACCCTGGTACAAATTTGACAGATCTTTTGCTCTTAAAATTTCAGATGGGCTAACCCCGCAATTGTATTGCATCAGACCTATGTCCAGAAAAAGAGGCTTTATAATTTTGGTGGAGGCATTGGCGTTTAAAGGCAGTCCATCAGCATTTGAGGATTGGATAATATGCACAAGCAGTGCTCGTTCAAAAATTTTTAAAGAGGCTTTTGTCTTTTCAATTCGCCGCTCAGGGTCCAGACGAGTATATTTGATCTGGCTTCCTACATGTGACGGTATGGATTTTAAAATGTGATCCATGCTGTCAATATCTGCTTTTGCATTATATTTTACAAGGGATTGAAGATAGGATTGATAAAGATCTTCGTGAACTGAAAAACTTTGATTTACCGAACCTGTCAGGAAGTATCGTTTAACCGCCTCAGGCATACCGCCAACCAGAAGATACGTTTTAAGTTGTTCAATGATTTTTAAATGGATGGTCTCAGTGATTGGCCTGAAATCTGAAAAACACGGCAGTTCCTCTGCAAGAATGCTCTTATCGGAGGCATTTAAAAACTCATAAAATGTCATGGGTCGCATCCATTCAAAAGAAACCCGGCCTACTGGAAAAGAGATGTTTTCAAGAGCAAACTCAAGCATTGATCCTGCGGCGATAATATGAAGATCAGGAAACTCTTCATAGAAATATCGAAGGCTTAATACCGCTCGCTCGCATTCTTGAATTTCATCCAGAAACAAAAGGGTCTTTCCCGGAACAATTCTTTGATTGGTGTGAACTTCGAGTTCTAAAATTAATTTTTGCGCAGACAGATCGCCCTCAAATATTTTGTGGGCGGTTCGATCTCGCTCCAGGTCCAGTTTTATGAATGAATCAAATTGATTTTTTCCCAGTTCGCAGACAGAATATGTTTTACCAACCTGCCGGGCACCCCGGATGATGAGAGGTTTTCTGAATGCTGAGTTTTTCCATTCAATCAGAACGGTATTTATCTTTCTGTCCATGTTGTATTTATTCCAAATCAGCTAAATTGTAATTTTACAAGGATAATATAGCTGTTTGTTTGTAATTTTACAAGGTTGATTTTATGCAAGGCCTATCCAAATATTTGAGTTGACATTCTTTTTATTAGTCATATAATGAATCATTGCTTGGGTAGTATATGGTTTAATATGCTGATTAAATAATATTTTTAGATTAAATAATTTTAAATTTTCTATTCTGTTTGTTAGTCAGAAGATATAATATGTCAATTTCCATAAGAGAGTATTTAAGGCGGGGCCCTTCAACGTCCAAAGAGATTCAGGCTGCAACAGGTTTGAGTCAAAGTTCTGTGGCGCGTCAGCTTAAGGGAATGGGAGACAGTGTTATTCAATTGCCCCA
>JAHJLV010000075.1 GCA_018821535.1 Pseudomonadota bacterium
GCATCATTACTGCGGTCGCCATCTAAAGAGTTTGAAGCCATGTCCACAATGCCGTCTAAATTCGCCATTGGATAATTTTCATTATCAGCATTTTTACAATGTCCTGAAACACAATTATTATACGGGCTTTTGCTTACGCAAGCATCACTGCCGCAATCAACTAAATTGGCAGCTATTAATTCAACATATAAATTGCTATTTTCGGGCAAGCAATAAATCTTTTCACCGCATCCGTTCACTCCGCACTGATTATTAGAAATAAATTCTACTGTTTTATATTGATTGGAAACTACAAATGTGCCTTCTAAAACATTGCCTTGATTAACAACTCTAATGTAATTTTTTACTTCATCACTACTGCCAGAGACTGTCAATGGATTAATTGCTTCATTAAAATTAATTTGGATAACAGCATTTCTTGGCTTGTCTTTTTTGTCTTTAATTTCTGAACTTTCTGTTTTGTCAGCTCCATTAGACATTAAATCAATTTCTAAAGCAGTTGGATTATTTGTCAATAAATCAATATTATTTCCAGCAACTCCGGCTATTTTTGCTGTAATCATCACATTATTTCCAGCAGATACTGCTGTTACATCAACATTGTCAGCTAAAGCAAGCGCGATATTTTGCGCTGTTGCATTGTTAGCAATTTCAATTGCTATCTCAAGTCCAAAAACATAAGTAACATTGCCCACTGTTAAAGTATCTGCTTTTTGTTCAGCAGTAACATTAATTGTCCATGAATTTCCTACTGCAAAATTTCCATCATCAGGCGTGAGCGTTAAATCGCAATAATCAAAAGCAACAGAATTTCCAGTAATAGTTCCTGCCCCTGACGGAATGCCATTTTTAGTTAATGCAATAACATTATCATTAAGAACAGCAACTTGAAGCTCTCCGTCTGCTGAACAATTTCTATTAATAACAGCGCTGGCATTGCTCCACGCAGCACTTTCTGGATTTTTAACAGTGCTAATAACTTCTGCTGGTTTATCAACATTTGGCTTGTTAACCACTTTAATAGCGCCAACTGCCTGAACAGCTGGAATTACTGTGCCAACATTATCTTGCTCATCATCAGAAATAGGAAAAACTCCGGATTCTTTAACTTGCGGAGGAGTTAAGTCAAGTTTACTGCTAACTTCAAATTTCCATTCAAAATAATCTGATCTGCATGTACTAAAAACTGGTTTGTTGTCTATTTTTAAAATGCTATTTGACAAATAAACTGAATACCAAATATATTCTGATGGGGATCCTAAATAATTTTTTGGAGCAAACACAAATGTTTTATTATCATTAGATGAAACTGTCACTTCAACAATATTGGAAGCATCGCAGTTTATCCAATTAAATCCATCATGTTCGCAAGAGTCGCCTTGTTTTGTTTGAAAAATTCTTATGTTTTCAGAAATGATATCATTTCCATTGCATTGGCTTGCCCTGCAAATTGTCATTGGATCAATTTCTTCTTTAAAACTAACAATCATGGCGGTATTTCTTGGTGCTTCTGTTTGTTCTGGTTCAGGATAAACGCTTTCAATCGCGCATTCTCCAATAACTCCCATTCCGCCTCCTTGGTTAGGACTGCCTCCTGCCCCGCCTTGACCAGTTCCACTGTTGTTGCCTTCTAAAAACAATTTCAAAACCAAACTAACAATAGCAAAAGATAATAAAATAATTATCAAGCCAATAACAGCGTTTTTTAGTATTGCTTTTGCCTTGTTAATTCTTTCATCGTCTCCATCTGCTGTCATATACATCCAACCGGCGTATATTGTTAATCCAACAGCAATTATGCCTAAAAATCCTATAAATATCTGTATAATTCTTGCAACCATTACTCTTGGGTCGCCTCCTCCCAAACCAATAACGCTTCCTATATTTCCTCCCTGCCCGCCCCAAACATCAGCGTTTGCGGCAATAGCAAAATTAGCCATTGAGAAAGTAATGGAGAAAAGAAATATTATAATTATTAATGGTTTTAAATATTTAAACATGTTAAAAATTTTAATCGTCTGAACCACTGATTTTCACTGATTTTTCTGATTAACACATGATTAATTAATTAAAATCAGTGAAATCATGTGCTAATCAGTGAAAATCAGTGGTTCAGACAGTTAATCAGTGGTTCAGACATTTTCTCGCAATGACAATTCTTTATCGCACTTCCGTCGATGTTGCTGTAACATTAACAGGTGTTGAAGCCGTTGAACTCGCTGTATTTATAATATCAATCGTAGTTGAAGCCGTTGTTGTGGCATTGTCATTAGAATTCATAATTCCTGATTCCTGATTCCTGATTCCTGATTTCTCCAACAGCTCTTTCATCTGATCTTTATTAATACACACATCTTCTACGCACAATTCTTTTGTAGTAATCCTGTCTGCGATAAATTCTTTCGCGCTAACAACAAGATTTTTTAATTTCTCTAATATCCAGTCAATATCAAGCATTGACAAATCAGAAAGCGCGCTTGTATCAAGTTCTCCTGCATCCATTTCTACTGTACTGCTCGCGCTTAAAATGTTTTTATTATCCTCTTTTTTAATTTCATCATCTTTTGAATTATACTGAACCATTAATTTTTCTCCGCTTAATTTCTCTAATTTTTTAATAACTTTTTCCATATTTATCTGTGTTACTTCTCCAGTTTTTACATTCATTGAATTATAGATCCATTCTCCATCATCATTATGTGGAGAAATTTGCGTTACATTTCCATTACTGTCTAAAGCAAACAATTCTGTTGAGCTTGCTGTTGTGCTTGATGCGAAAATACCGGCGTATCCGGGTGTTGTTGTTGGAATGTCGCTTGCTTCCAGCATCACAGCTCCTGCCACATCTAATTTATATTTAGGCGCTGTGTTTCCGATTTTTATATTTCCATTTGCGTCAACAAAAACCGACGGCGTTGTTGTTGGCGCGTCAGTCATAGTAACTACTGAATTTATTCCCTTAATGGCTTCAACTAATAAAGCTTCTACTCCAATTTTTTCAAGCATTAAATAACCATTGCCATCATCTCTGACCCATTCAGGAATTATGCCTTCTACTTCTTGAGCTATAAATCCTCTTTGCAATCCTGCGCCGCGTTCCGAGTCTATCCAATTAAAAGTAACTCCTCTTAATTGAGATACTGTATCTAACGCATTTTCTATTGTTTGGACATTCTCTTTCAACCGAATATCAGAAAGATTTGACCACACTCCTGTAAAATTACCTGCTGTGCCGTTGACTACAAGTTTTGCTTCGGTCGGAGTCAAATCACCAATCCCGACGTTGCCTGAAAAATATGTTTGTGGACCATAACCATAAAAATCATAAGGATTTGTACCCTGATTTCCTATAGCAACAACACCTATGTTTCCTGATCCATAAACACCATAACCACTAGTTCCACTACTAACTCCGTAAACACCATACATATTACTAACTCCATAAACACCATAATAACCAGATTCGCCATAAACACCATAACCACCATTAAAACTAGAATAACTCTTAATGCCATTGCCAGCGCTATTTATTTGTAATAGTGCTTCACTCGGACTCACCGTCCCAATCCCGACGTTGCCGCCCATAATTGCCATTGTATTAGCTTGAGTTATTGTTCTAGTAGTAGTATCTAAACCTATGCCGAAAGAATAATTACCTTGTGCTGTTATACCTCTTCCCATTGCTGTTGAATTATATCCACTTGCTATTGTGCTTAATCCC
>JAHJLV010000056.1 GCA_018821535.1 Pseudomonadota bacterium
AGTTTTATTTCAAAAACGTATATTTCACCTTGGCTGTTTTGTCCAAATTTGTAATTAATGATGAAAAGCATTATATTCATCCTTATATTGAGTTTTTTATGCATAGGCGTGCAGACCATGGCTGAAAATAAAATGACATTTTTGTCGATTCATGACAGGTCAAAGAAGAGATTTTTATGCCCGGACAGGTTGGGTATGCTCCACCGTGAGCGTTACTGCACCCCAGTTTTCATCCACAATGCCGGAAAGAAGATAGGGTCTTCCATAATCCAGCATATGACAGAAAAGGGCATAGGGTTTTGGAAAAAAAACAGTTTCCACAATTCCGGTATCATCTTCAAAGGTGAGAAATTTCATGGGATCACCATGTCGGGTGGTGACGGTTTTGCCGGTGATCAGCCAACCGGCAAAGGTGATCCGTTTGTTGGTGAACCGGGAGATATGCTTTGCCTTGACAGTTTTGTGCTGCTGTATGATGTCTTTATACAGGGTGATGGGGTGGCAGGCGCATAAAAATCCCAGGGTGGCAAATTCCTGTCGAAGCAGATCCATGGGGGAATCTTCGGGAAAATCCGGCAGGGGCATGGCCGTGTCCGGTGCATTAAAAAGTCCGGGGGATCGGGCCGGCATTTTCTGCCATGCGCTGAATTTCCATAACAGTTCAGCATGGCTGGTGTTCGGGTTTAAGGGGTTCAGGCAATTGCTGTGAATCAGTGCGTGCAGTTCATTTTCCGGCACCCGGACCCGGGTGAAAAAATCTTCAGGACTTGAAAAGGGGATTTTGCTGCGTTCGCACAGGATGGTTTTCATGGTCCCGGCAGACAGGCCTTTGATGGCAGCCAGGCCCACCCGGATACGTGAATCGCAGCCGGTCCAGTGGATGGCGCTGTGATGGATATCTGGAGGGAGGATGGCTATTCCAGATCTTCGGGCTTCGGACACATAGGCAAAAGTGGAATAAAACCCGCCCTGGTTGGTGATGACAGCAGCCATGAACTGGGCTGGATAGTGGGTTTTCAGATAGGCGGCCTGAAAGGAAACCCGGGCATAGGAGGCGCTGTGGGGTTTGCAGAATGAATATCCTGAAAAACTTTTGATCATCTCCCATATGCGATTGATGTCGGCTGAGGATACCCTGTTGGCCGCGGCACCTTTTTTAAACTGTTCGTAATAATCACACAGTTCTGCGGCCTTGTTTTTTTTTGACATGATTTTTCTTAATCCGTCTGCCTCGGCGTGGGAGAATCCGGCGATTTTAACCGCCACTTTTGAAACATCCTCCTGATAGACCATGATGCCGTAGGTATCGTTGAGGACATCCTTTAACAGAGGATGGATGGGCTCCCAGAGGCCGGTATGAAGACGTCTGATGTATTCCTGGATAAATTCATTGGCTGCCGGCCGGATGATGGAGGAATGGATGACCACATGCTCAAAATCCCCGATGTTGGATTTTTTCTGCAGCAGGCGGGTGGCCGGGCTTTCAATATAAAAACAGCCCATGGTGTTGCCCTGGGCAATGGTTTGCTGGGTGTCATGGTCATCTTCCGGGTCACGGCTGTCAAAATCATTGAATTGACCTGTGGCAGTTCTGATACTGTGAATACAGTCCCGGATGACACCAAGACTGCGGTTTCCCAGCAGATCAATTTTGACAAGTCCTGCGGCTTCTGCGCCGTCTTTTTCCCACTGGATCAGGGGAGCGCCTTTGGGGGCCGTCTGTACCGGCACATAGGTGTCAATGGGGTTCGGGGTAATGACAATACCGCCGGGATGGACAGACAGATACCGGGGGGTGCCGATGAGTGCCCGGGCATATGCCATGATCCGGGGCCAGGGCTGGGGAAAATCCATAAACCGGAATTCCGGATGATGCCTGATCCGCTCTAAAAGATCGTTTTCAGCCTCGTCGGACTTCCAGAACCAGGGCAATCGTCTGGAGACCTTGCTGATTTCCGTTTCCGGCAGGCCAAACACCTTTGCCACCTCCCGGACAGCCATTTTCGGCTGGAACAGGATATGGCTTGAAACCATGGCGCTGTGGTCCTTGAATTCACTGAGCACCCAGTTGAGAATCCCGTCTCTTTCATCCCAGGCAAAATCAATGTCGATATCCGGAGGATCTGTCCGGTCCGGGTTTAAAAACCGTTCAAAATATAAATTGTACTTGATGGGGCAGACATTGGTGATGCCCAGACAATAGGCCACAATGGAAGCGGCTCCCGATCCCCGGCCGCAGATCCGGGAGGCGCGGCTGACAATATTCTGAACCACCAGAAAATATTCACAGAAATTTTTCTGGCGGATTATGGCGATTTCGTGGTCAATGCGGGCAAGGACCTTGCCGGACAGGCTCAGGCCGTACCGTTTTTTAGCCCCGGCAAGGGTTTTTTCATAGAGCAGCCGGTCTGCCGGGATAGTGGCGGCGTCTTTTAACGGCGGCATGACAATGCCAAAGGCAGGGGCGGTGAATTCAAGCTTTTCGCCTAATAAAAACGTGTTTTTTATGGTGTCCGGCTGAATGGCAAATTTTTGATGGTAGAACTGGGGGGAGGCAAGAAAGGCAGTGGGCGGAGCGGTATCCTTTGCACTCAGGCGGCTGAGGCAGGTATTGTTTTCAATGGCCCGGAGCATGCAATGGACAGCAATCTCTTCGGGGTCAAGAAAAAAACTGCCAGGTGTGGCTGCCATGGGGATATTCAGCTTTTTTGCAGTGACATACAGGGGATGCTGGTTTGACAAAGGATTTCGGGGCAGGTTGATTGCAAGATCCACCTGATTTTCATGCCAGAAAGGCAATAGATCATGGTTTTTTGTCAGCACAAGGAGGCCGCAGCTTATGGGCGGCAGGGCTGTTTTAAGAGAAAAATGCCGGTCCGTATGCCGCTGGGTGATCAGCCGGGTCAGATGACTGTAGCCTTTTGGGGTTTTGACCAGACAGACTGCCCGGTGAGCAGTAGCAGGATCGGTGAGCTCTGCGCCGATGACCGGGGTGAGGGCATGGCGGGCACAGGCACGGATGAACTGCCACATGCCGCACAGATTATCCGTGTCAGTCAGGGCCAGCCTGGTGTATCCAAGGGCTTTGGCTTTCCGGCACAGAGAAGTGACAGATGCGGTTCCCCACATGAAAGAATAATGGGATCGGGTGTTTAAGGCAATCATGGGATGTTATCTATCCGGTTTCACGGGCCAGGATTAAGCCGGGGTGAATGGCTGTTTGTCCGAATTTTTCCCGGATCCGGTCCATGGTCTGGATCAGTTGGCTTTGCCTGAGTTTTTCTGTGTGGTCAGAAAATAAATCACCCTGGAAGCTGTCCGGAACAAGGCGGGTGATGTCAAGACGAAGATGACGGATGCGGATTCGTCTGGACCATGCCGTGTTCAGCAGATCAAGGGCATGCCTGAACAGGACAGGTTCAATGGATGCGCCTGCAGACATCTGTGCGCGCGCCTGCCGCTGTATGCCGTCTGAATAAGAGATTGTTATGACAACTGTTCTGGCTGCCAGTTTTTTTTGACGCAATGTGCAGCACAGGTTTTCACAGATCAGGTACAGGCCTTTTTTAAGCTGGGCAGCATCGTTGGTATCGTTTTCAAATTCATGGTCTGCCATGATGGCTGTCCGGGTGATTTTTTGCAGTGGGTCTGAAAGGGTAACCGGTTCTGTGTCAATTCCCTGAAGCCGGGTGTAAATATCAACAGCACGGTGTTCAAAAGGAATTTTAAGCTGTTCGATGGTCAGGTGTCTGGCCTGGTCAATCCGGGTCAGGTTGAACTGGTGAAAGATTTTGATGTCTGATGTTTCAAGGCCCGGCAGAAGATGGATCGGCAGTGGGTCAAGAAAGGCCTGTTCATCTCCCGGTGCCACAATATATTCTCCGGAAGGTTTGGCAATGCGGGTGGCCACTTTGGCCAGAAGTTTGCTGGGGGCCACGGACCACACAGGATTCAGGTTAAATTCTTTTTTAAAACAGGTCTTGAGCTTGAAGGCCATGTCCACACCCGGCCCGAACAGACGGCAGGAACCTGTGACATCCAGATAGATGTGGCCGTCTGCTGTGCCGGTTTCAATCAGCGGGGTAAACGCGGCTGCTTTCTTGAACAGATGTTTCATTATCTGTTCATACCGGTTGAACCGGGGCGGCAGGACGTTGATTTTTTTGTTGATGCGTTTTGCCCGGGCCAGGGGCATGCCCTTTCTGATGCCTTGAGCAAAGGCTTCCTCACTCATGTCGTGCACGATGGCCCGGCTGGCACCCAAAGGCGCAATAACCAGCGGATACCCTGTCAGCTCCGGCGCAAGATTGGTTTCCACACACGCTGCAAAATCTGCAATGTTCAAATGGATAATGGTGCGCTCTGTCTGATCTTGCAGGGGCAGATATGTTCTTTGAAACGTCATTTTTCAGTCAGATTATGAGTGTTTGGGGGGGGTAAAAAGACCTTTTTTGCCCAGGATCTGAATCAGATTCAGGGCATTTTTCGGCGCCTGACCCCGGACATGATTATTAAAGAAAATACAGCCCGCAGCAGCGTTGGGTACCATGGACTGTTCTATTCTGTTTGCCCAGAGTTCAAGTTCCCGGGGTGAATAACAGTAATTGAACTGCTGCTGCATGTTTCCGGATTGCCAGCCTTTTGCATTTTTACCGTGGAAGCGGATATAAAACAGTTTCGGGTTGGTGATAATATCCAGGGCCGGGAAAAGATCGGGCAGATTCGGTTCATCCACGGATACGAGTGTGATATTCCGGCGTTCCAGTTCAAAAAATACCTTGTCATTTACCCAGGAGCGGTGCCGGAATTCCACAGCAAGGGGAAGTCCGCCCAGTTCATCCAGCAGGGCAGCCAGATAGTTCCGGTGGGGGATGGTGCGGTCAAAATAAGGGGGAAGCTGAATCAGAATGCACAGCAGCCTGCCGGATTCCAGCACAGGAGCAATGCCCTGCCGGTAAAGCAGAACCTCTTTCTGCCAGGCAGTCTGATGGATTTCATGGGTCAGGGTTCGGGTTAATTTTGCGGCAAATCTGAAAGATGCGGGCACTTTTTTGCACATGCGTTCGATGGCCGGAGCCTTGGGCATCTGATACCAGGTATAGTTCAGCTCGGTGGCACCAAAGGTTTGGGTGTACATGTCCAGCATATTGGATGAATGGGTGCCTTCAGGGTAAAATCCTGCATCAATCCATTCCCCATAGGAATATCCGCTGGTGCCGACAAACAGACGGCAAAGGGTCGGGTCCGGCATAATTTAAAACTCCATGCCGGCAGGGCCCCGGATAATGCCGATGACCTTTCCCTGGATCAGGACATCATCAAAGGGATAGATCCGGGTGGCAAAGTCCGGGTTTTCAGGCCGAAGCTCAATGCCGTCTTTTTTCAGGAAAAACCGCTTGACAGTTGCTTCTTCGTGGTGCAGCAGGGCCACGACAATTTCCCTATCAACAGCATACTGCCGGGGAGCACAGATGGCAAAATCCTGGTCAAGAATTCCGGCGTTTTTCATGGACATGCCCTGGATTTTAAGGGCAAACAGGTTCTGGCCCGGGTAGATTTTTTCATCCACTAAAAGGCTGCCGTCCCATTCCTGCTGGGCATACATGGGAAGACCCGCAGTGATACTGCCGATGACAGGAATCTGTTTCTGGCGCCGGGCAATATGGATATCGCCTGGCGGGTTAAGGATGTGCAGCGTGCGGCTGTAGCGGCCCTCTCTTTTGATATACGCTTTGTCTTCAAGGGTTTTCAGTGTCTGGGCCACAGCAGCATGGCTGATGGACAGATTCTGGGCAGCGGCCCGCAGGCTGGGGGGCATGCCGGTGTCCTTGATGGTCTGTTTCAGAAAATCCAATACTTTCTGCTGATTTGGCGTAAGCGGCGGTTTCATTTTTTTTGCCCTTTTTTTGTTTATGTTGTGCTGAGTGTAACCGGGGTTTTGATGAATGTCAATATAAATGTAAATGCTTTGTAAATATCTGCACGAAAAGTTTAAAGAGGATGGGATACCTGGTTTTATTTCTTGAGTTTATTGTCAGAATTGGTATTTTAGCGGCATAGAGTCCACCTGAATAACTGAGGAAAAATGCATAAAAAAGATTCAAGTCATTTTGAGTTGCTGTTCAATATCGGTGAGCTGGCAGACCTTGTTACCGGCAGTTCCGATCTTGAAGGGTTTTTAATCCGTTCTGTTGAACTGGTATCCAGACATTTTGATGCGCCGGTATGTTCCATTTATCTGTACAATGAAATATCAGATCAATTGATACTCAAGGCCACAAAGGGGCTGAAGCCGGATGCGGTCAACCGGATTCATATGAAACCCGGCGAGGGACTTGTGGGAAGGTCTTTTGAGGATTTATCCATTATCCGGGTGGGGGATGCCACAAAAACGCCGGGGTTTAAATATTTTGCAGAGGCCGGAGAAGATCCGTATTATTCTTTTTTATGTGTTCCCATTCGCCGGGGGGTTGAAAAAATCGGTGTTCTGACCGTGCAGCACCAGGATATGGATTATTTTGATATTTCCGATGAACGGGCCATACGGGCCGTGGTTACCCAGCTTGCAGGGTCCATAGAAAATGCAAGACTGCTGATTGAACTATCCCAGACAAGGAGTGATGATACACAAAAAATTCCGCTTGCGTTTGTCAAGGGAAAACCTGCCACTGGCGGTTATGCTTTTGGGAAAGCCGTTGTCCTGAACGGAAAAAAACGGTCTGTACTTTATGATCCGGTGGCGTTTGAAGAGCAGTTTACAAAAAAAGATTTTTTGAGGGCAGTTGAAAAAACCACGCTGGAGCTCAAGGAACTGCAGAAAGGATTTGCGCAGCGCTTGCCGGAAAGTGCATCCTTGATATTCACTGCCCATTTTATGATACTCAAAGACAAGAATTTTATCGGAAAAATGGAAACGCTGATTGATGAAGGAAAACTTCCCTTTAATGCGGTTCGGAAGGTGGCGGCCCGGTATATTTCTATTTTTTCATCCAGTCCCCATGCCTATATGCGGGAAAAAGCCCAGGATGTGGAAGATCTGTGTGTCCGGATTTTAAATAATTTTGGCAGTGAAAATGAGGCAGACCAGTATGAAAAGGGCAGTATTGCCATTGCCCGTCAGGTGTTTCCCTCTGATATCCTTAAATTTGTTTCAGCCGGCATCCGGGGAATTATTCTTGCCAGCGGAGGGGTAACCTCTCATGTAACCATTCTGGCGCGTTCTCTTCAGTTGCCCCTGATTATGACAGAAGAAGCCCAGTTGCTGGTGCTGCCGGAAAACAGCCGGATATTGCTGGATGGGGAGCTGGGCAATATTTATATTAATCCCGGGCAGGACACCCTTGATCTGTTTGAAAATCAGTTAAAGGTCAAACAGTTGTCTGTCACAAGTCCGATAAAAAAACAGACGCTGACTTCGGATAATGAGCCGGTGACCTTGCTGGCCAATATCAATCTGCTCAGTGAGGTGGCCCTTGCCCGGCAGATGAATGCCGAAGGGATCGGACTGTACCGCACGGAGTTTCCATTTCTGATCCGGGCCACGTTTCCTTCAGAAGCCGAGCAGTATGTGATCTACAAAAAACTGTTTGATGACATGAAGGATCTGCCTGTTACCGTAAGGACCCTGGATGCAGGCGGGGAAAAAACCCTGGCCTACAGCGATTCCTATAAAGAAGACAACCCGGAGCTGGGCCTGCGGTCCATCCGGTTTTCCCTGCGGCACAGGGATATCTTTGAATTTCAGATCCGGGCCATGCTCAGGGCTGCAGCAGGAAAAGACAATGTCAGGATCATGTTCCCGCTGATTTCATCCATTGATGAGTTTCTGGAGGCCAGACAGATTGTACACGACTGCATGAACGCCCTGGACAAAGAAGAGATCGAATATAATCCGGATGTAGGCATCGGTATGATGATCGAGCTGCCGTCGGTGCTGGAAACCATTGATGAATTTGCAAAAGAGGCTGACTTTTTTTCTGTGGGCACCAATGATTTTATCCAGTATATGCTGGCAGCAGACCGGGCCAACAAGATGGTGGCAGATCATTATATCCCCTATCATCCGGCTGTGAACCGGGGGCTTGGCAAAATCAGTGCGGCCGCGCAGAAACAGGGCATTGATATTTCCGTGTGCGGAGAAATGGCCCATGAAAAAGAGTATATTCCGTTTCTTTTAGGAATCGGTATCCGGATATTGAGCGTAGATCCCCAGTTTTTACCCATGGTGCAAAAGACCATCATGAATCTGAGCATAAAAGACGCCCAGAACTATGCAGAAAAGATGATGGCCCAGACCACCATCAAAGGTGCAAAAGCTGTGCTGGATTCCTGGAGCCTATAATTATTTTTTTTAAGTACTCGGGAATGATGCACACGGGTATGGGAATATGGTCTAATGAACCGGAAAAAGACTAAATTTTAATTGATTACCACTCCCTCCGTTTTTATTTGTCGAACAAAAGGATCATCATCACTGAAACTTTCAAGGTTGAACGGCAATGGTTCGATCCTATCATCAATAGATACTGCAAGCTGGGTCAATCTTATACGTTCTTCAAAACGGTCGTTGCTTATTTGAGGGGAAATAATTGCAACATCTATGTCACTCCACTGATCCTCTTTCCCATTGGCATAGGAACCAAAAATATAGGCTTTGGAAATATGAAATCCTGTGAGGCGGAGTTTTTCGAGAAATGATTGGACTTTTTTAAAAACTACAGGTTCGATTTCAGCCATATGAAGACCTCTTTGATTTTTTTAAGTTCATATGCAGTAAACTGTAGGGTGCATTTTTCCTGAATTCTTTTTTGTAGTCAGGGTATCTGGTTTCAAGGTTGAATGCTGTTATTCTTATTAAAGTATGTTCCTGTTCTTCAGTTATTTCAATATTGGCTTCTTTTGCCAGTCTCAACAAATTGTGAGAACGGGGCACAGCTTCATTTTTGTTTTTGACAAATACAGCTTTCAATATTTTTTCAACAGCGAGGTGACCAAAAAAAAGTGCATATGAATAATCTTTCTTTTCAAATAGATGATCTGCGACATGAAACGATTCTTCAGCTTCGGATGCCCAAAATTCAATTATTGCCTTTTGGTCCACTGGATTCTTCCCTGCTTTTTTATATAGTCCAAGTGTTTTTAAAACAATTCAAATCGCCAGAATACTCTATATTTGGCTATCATATTGAAAATAGAGTACATTAGATTGCGATCTATTGCAAATTTAATTTCAATGTTATCACCTGTTCATATTATATGTTTTCACACTGATGGTGATTTTATAGAGTACTGTCAGTATTAAAAGACCGATAGCGGTTACCCCGGCAGAAATGATAATCTCATGCGCGGTGGGAACATATTCAGTCACATGATGCAGAGCCGATGGAATAAATCCTCCGGCGATCATCCCAAGGCCTTTGTCAATCCAGGTCCCGATAAAAACAAGGACGCAGGAAAAAATCAGAATGGTATGATTTTTTCTGGTCACTGGAATGACCAGAAGAAGAATCGCAAGAACCATGCAAAAAACAGATGTCCACATCCACGGCACCAGGGCATTGTGGCCATGATATCCGAAATATAGATATTTAATATGTGCGATATGGGATGGAATTTTGGAATAAAATACGACAAATACTTCACATATCAGAAAAAAAACGTTGGCAATCAGGCTGTAGGCAACGATAACAGCAAGGGTTTGAATTGCTTTGCGCCCTGGATTAAACCGGGTGATTTTCCGGATCAAAAGGCAAAGCAAAATTAAAATGGACGGACCGGCTGCAAAGGCTGAGGCCAGAAATCTGGGTGCCAGAACTGCTGTCAGCCAGAATCCTCTTCCTGGCAGACCACAATAGATAAAAGCGGTAATTGTATGGATGGAAAAAGCCATGGGAATTGAAACATAGATCAGAATCTTTACCCATCCGGGTGCTTTGGTGCCGTTTCGTTCGGCTTCCAGCACGTTCCATCCGATAATGATGTTCAATATCAGATAACCAAAAAGAACATTGCCATCCCAGAAGAGCATGGAACCCGGGGTGGGATATAAAAAAACATTCAGTGCACGTGCTGGCTGTCCCAGATGCACCAGAAGATACAGCAGACACATCACAAGTGCTGCCACAGCCAGAAATTCTCCAAGCAGTGTAATTTTTCCAAACTGTTTATAATTATGAAGGTAATATGGCAGCACCAGCATGACGCCTCCGGCGGCAACACCGACAAAATATGTCATCTGGGCAGTATAAAATCCCCAGGAGACATCCCGGCTCTGGCCTGTGACCATCAGCCCGTATTCCAGTTGTTCCCAGTAAAAATAGCCGCCTGCAGCCATTACGCAGACAAGACAGGCAATCCAGATCCAATACGTTTTGTTTCCTTTTAAGGCAAGTTCAAGCATGTTTAAATCTCCATAAAATATTGTCAGACAAGCCAGTTTAAAGTTGCTTAAAATGGTCTGACAGGAGATATACGCCCGATGACTAAATTTTGACTAAATTATTAAAAAGAGAGGAGATTTTTTTGCTGACCGGCAGATCCAGATGATTTGCATGCAAGAGGAATGTTTCATAGGTAGAAATTGCTTTTGAAACAGCGCCTGTTTGAGAAAAATGTTTCATCAGCCGGAATACGGCCGTTTCATCCAGCGGTGAAATATCCACAAGTTTTTGAGAATAAATAATTGCCTGTTTAATATTTTTCCGGGCATCAAACAGCCGGATGACAGCCTGCAAGGCATCAATATACTGCTGCAAAAAAATATGGCGCTTTTCAATGCACCACTCCTGATAAAGATCTTCTTCAAGAAATGGGCCTTTATAAATTTCACAGGCTTTAACGTAGGAATCTACAGCATCGTCAGAACCAGGACATGCTTTTTTGGCCTTTAAAATAAGAGATGAAAAAAGATCTGTATCTGTCTGACAAAGATCAGGGAAAATCCTGTACGTATCTTTTTTCCGGTCAATATAGGCGGATCCTGCTTTGGGTGCTATTTCCGGTTCCAGTGTTTTTCTTAATGAACTCATGGCCATATTGAAACGGCTGCCGGTTTTTTCCGGATTCTGTTCCGGCCAGAGCAGTTCAATTAAAAAATCTTTGGGGATGTATCCTTGTCTCTGATTTGCCGCCAGGTATTTTAAAAGCATCAATGCTTTTGAACTGTTCCAAGCTGAAGCATCCAGTCTGCGGGAATCTATGGAAAGCTCAAATTTTCCTAAAAGGGAAATTTTCAGTTTTTGGGGGTAGTGTTTTATTTCTTCATGAAAAAGAGTTTCTATATAGGTTTGTATCTCAGACGAAAGCTGATGGTTTCCTTTTTTTGTCTGGAGATATAAAGGGATGATCCAGTCCTTATTTTCAATTATATACCGGGAGAATGAAAACTGTTTTGAAAGCTCCAGCGCGCTATTCAGAGAAGACAGACTTTGGTCTGTCTGTCCCAGTTTCAAGAATGGCTCTTGTGACTTTAAGCCCATATCCTTTGATAAGATCCAGTGCATTTTCCAGAATCCTCAATGCCGGTCGTGTCCGGTTTTGTTCAAAATAGATCTGGGCCTGGCATTCCTGTGTACTGGCCAGCCCCCACCGGTTGCCCGGGCCCTCAAATAAGCGGGTGCTGATATTCAGTTGTTCCTGGGCTTTTTCCAGTTGCTGGCATCCCATATGATTCTGCGCCCAGGCAAGATGGTTCCATGCTTTGCGGCTGTCTGAAAGAGACAATTTTTTACAGATATCCACGCCTTTTTCCGCATATCCGCATCCAGTTTCATATTCACCCAGAAAAAAACAATTGGCGCTCAATTGATAATAGACAAGCGGCAGGCAGGGGTCGATATTCATCTGTAGAACGGCGTCCAGCAATTTCTGACTGACCTGCTGGGAGTATTCAAATTCCCCCATAAAAAAAAGCGTATGGCTCAAGGAGGTGTCCAGAAGGAGGGTGGCGATTTGTTTTTTATATTCCGGATAATTGGAGATTTCTTTTCTGGCCGCTCTTTCATATTTTCTTGAAGTTTCAAATTCTCCGAGGATTGATGGAAGAAACGTCAGAAACGTCATGGCCATTACATAGGTCTGGGATTGTTTTTCAATGTTTTCCAGTACCTGTTCCATCATCAGTTTGGCTTCTTTAAGATGGCCTGTGTAATAATACTGCATTCCCAGCTCAATGACGCAGGAAATGATTTTATCTTTTTTTTTCTGGTGCTGAAGTTTTTTTAACGCTTTTGATGTCAGGACAATCGCTTTTTCCGGATCTCCGGCATGAGAGCAGATTCTGGACTGAGACAGAAGGATCTGCGGGTTTTCGTCCACAATGAGCTGGGGGATCTGTTGAAGAACGCGATCCAGAAACTCGACTTTTCCTCTTATCAAAAAATCCATTTCATGTGCTTCGATGATCGCAACGGCCTGATCAAAGTTTTTCCCAGCCACAAAATGCCACAGTGCCAGATCAATATCGGACCGTTTAAATGATTCGGCAATCCGGCAGTGAAGCCGGTTGATTTCCTCTGCTGGAAAATGGTCATTGAGCTTGTTGAGCAGAAAATCTCTGAACAGATGATGAAGCGTGAAAACGGTTCCGGATTCATTCACAGGAAAAATCATCAGATGATCTTTAATCATCAGATTTAATATCTGTCCGGCATTTTTAATCTGAAAAATCTCCTGGCATTTGCTGGAATCTATTTCCGGCAAAAGTGCCGCCTTCATCATAAATTCACGGATATGCACAGGCTGCAGATTAAACACATTTTCTTCAAGATATGAAAACACGGCATCCGGTTTTTGGGCAAATTTTGATAAGTTTTCAGTCAAACTGGCATGGGGCTGTTTTAAGATGGTATGTTTTAAAAGGACCAGGCTTGCAGCCCAGCCGTTGGTTGACCTTTTTATGGAATCAATGTCTGCTGGTTCCATTGGTGCATGATTTTTAAAAAACTGCGCGATTTCCGGACCGGAAAAGCACAGGTCTGCCTCATCAATTTCAACAATACTTTCCTGAACAAGATGATAATCGTCAAGGATGATGACGGACGGTCGGTGAATCTGTTCCTGTAAAAAGGACAGCCATTTGATCAGAACACTTGTTTTTTCAAGGATTCCTGACGGGAAAAGCGCTTCCGGAGTTTTTTTGCGGCCCCCCGGAAACTGATGGAGAACCAATGTATAAAGATGAGTCAAAAAGACATGAAAATCAATATCCTGTTCATCCAGTTTATACCAGGCACAGTCCGGTGCCATTTCGCTCAACGCATCCACGACCAGTGTGGTTTTCCCGAAGCCTGCGCCTGCTGTGACAACAAACAGTTTTTTGTCCGGATTGTCTTCAAACAATCGAATCAGCCTTTTCCGGCTGAAGATTTCCCTGCGTTTAGGGACGGTAAATTTAGAATTAAGAGCAGCCATTTTTGATGGCGGTCAGTTCTTCTGGAATCATACACACCGGTATGGGGTCCATCTTATGCCGGTTCGCCGTATTGAATCCGTTGTAGATGGTAAGGACCTCTTTCTGGCGGTCGGTCAATGGCGATTTTCCTGGGTTCTCCAGGTGCTGCATGGCCCATTCCAGTTCTTCATATGATGCACCGATCTGGCTTTCATCTGTTCGGTCGTCTTCCCAGAGTCCGTCTGTGGGAGCTGCAGTCAGGATATCCTCAATAATGCCCAGATGCCTTCCGATTTCATAGACTTGTGTTTTGAGCAGATCCGCAATGGGGGAAATATCCACCCCGCCATCCCCGTATTTGGTATAAAATCCCACCCCGAAATCTTCCACTTTGTTACCGGTCCCTGCCACCAGCATTTTGTTATGGGAGGCAAAGGCATACAGGGTGAGCATCCGCAGGCGGGACCGGGTGTTGGCCATGGTAAGACCGTCCTGGACCGGCCCGGGAAAGGTTTGTCTGATCTGGTCGAATATGGCGGAAAGTTCAACGTGAACGCCTGTTACATTGTCAAAGTTTTTTTCCAGCCAGGCAATATGGTCCAGGGAACGGGAAATCTGATCTTTTGCCTGGTAGATAGGCATGTTCAAGGCCAGTACCGGTTTGCCGGTTCTCGCGCATAAGGTTGAGGTGACAGCAGAGTCAATGCCGCCGGAAACACCAATGACAAATCCGTTTAACGGGGAGGCTTCAAGGCAGGTGTTCAGCCACTGGACAATATGATCAATTATTTTAGGGGTATTCATGGGCACAGGTCCTTTAAATATGTTTGTTTGCAAAGTTTATATGTCTGTCTGAGGATTGTCAATCTCAGGATTTTCAGCCGTCAGGACAGGGCTTTTGGCATGCTGGCGGGTATATTCATACAGGATAATGGAGGCTGCAATACTGACATTCAGGCTCTGGGATTTTCCAAACTGGGGAATGGTCAGGCGTTCAAGCTGGGGAAAAAGCCCAGGTTCAAAACTTAAGCCGAATTCTTCATGCCCGAAAATAAAAGCGCTTTTTTCCGGCAGTCGGGCCTGGGTGATGGATGATCCTTTCCCGGGTTCCAGAATAAAGGGGGTATAGCCGTCATTGATCAGCTGGGTATAGCAGCTTAAAAAAGTGGTATGAAATACTGCCGGAACCCACTTAAATGCCCCCATGCCCGGGGCCGGGTCAAAATAGTCAATGCCCACAAGATGGATTTGGCTGGCACCGAAAGATTCCGCACTCCTGAAGATTTTACCGATATTGTAAGTGGGTTTCAGATGATCCAGAACAATGATGCACTGATGGATGCCAGGTTTTGCCAGCAGATTCTGATTTTTTTGTTTCCGGAACCGCCGTTGGGCCAGTTCTCGTTCTGATTTCATCATCAGCCGGATTTTATGCGGTCCGCCCATGGTATGTGTCAGCTTTCTTTTAAGTTAAAGGGTTTGTTTTATCCTGGGTCAGTGTTTTATCATCATTGAACAGAATTTCAAGGATATTTCTCATAATATATTTCAGGCCCGTTTTTTGGCCTTCAGACGTTTCCCGTCAGATAATCATAGGAAAAAATCAGGGAAATATATAAATTAAGTTCCACAAATTATAACATTTATTTCATATCGAAAATTTTTATAAAAAGATTTTTCTTTGCCAGCAGGGCATCTGGAATTACGGAAAAATCGGTATGTTTTTTGCATGGTTTGGTATCAGACATGAGTATTTTTAAAAAATGCGACAGGGGAAAAGAGAAGATTTTATTGCGATTAAGATTTTTTGGTATAAAAACTCAGATTCTGACATTCACTGTCATGATGGTGAGCGGCCTGTTGTGGGTATCCCACAGGAATATGCCTGTGCCGCCGCCACCTGAACCACCGCGAGTCACACAACTCCACGAAAAAACAATTGCCACCGACCTGAAAATTGATGACTATGCATGGGGAAAAAAAACGTTTTCCATACAGATCGAAAAACTCCGGGTGGTTAAAAAGAAAATGGAATTTTTCCGGCTGGGTTTTTTTAAAATTGCCCGTGTGGAGGGGGTGACCCTGAACTGGTATGAAAACAGCAGTCAGACCCGGGCATCACTCACAAACCCAATGGAAGATTCAAAAAACCAGGACCGTTCACAACGCCTGTCTGATTTGCTGAATAAACTGAAAAAATATCTTCCGGGAAATATCAGGGACGTGGAACTCACTCGTGTGAAAATGATTTTCTTCCAGGACGAAAAGACCATCTCCACGATTTATTCCGATCTTGCATCCCCGGGTCTTCAAGGGCAGGGCATTGTTTTCACCGGGAATGTCAGGATAATAACAGAATCCAATAAAAAATTAAAATGCGGAAAACTGACCTGGCTGACTGCAGACAAAAAACTGATCTCAGCCGAATCTTTTATTTTTGAGGACAGCGGACTGAAAACACAGGGAAAAGGATTTAGGACAGATCTTGAGTTGAATAAAATCATCTCTCAGGAAAGGAAAAAGCAATGACATATTTTTTGAAGCGCAGACAGACACAGGTTTTTGTTTTAATATTGACCGGATGGTTGATCCTTACCGGCATATTGTTACTGCCACCCTTCCAGACCTCTTTGCAGGCTGAAAACTGTAATTATGATTACAGGTCAGATGGTGATACAGACGGCCTGGATTTATATGAATTTATCCAGAATTTCAGCATATTGCATGCATGGGAGTTTGCTGAAGATTTCGGCAGGACCGATTGCGATGTGGCATGCAGAGAACTGCTGCCCTGTGACATGGATGCGGCAAATGCCTGCTTTTCTTCAGCGGTTCTGGCAACAGGTGCTCCGACAGACAAGGCCTTCCATGCCCTGACCCGAATCCTTGCCCTGATATATGATCCTGACATCAATGCAATGCTGACACAGCTTGGCATGGCGGAAGAAGTGAGAACCTTTTGCAACTGGACTGCCGGATGGCAGACAGATGAATTTGGCGAACCCATTCTCCCGGAACAAATGCCTTCTTCAGGCAGTATGTTCAGACTCATGATAGATAAACTGCTGCCTGAGATCAATGGGGCGCTGACCGAACTTGCAGATATTGACAGCACCATTGCCGATCCGTTTATTGTTCTGTGCGAAGAATTCCAGTCTCCCGATGCCGGTGCATCCTGTGAAAATCTTGAAGTGGATTATGGAGACATTGCACTCTACCGGGCGCTGCTTTATTTCATGAAAGCCTTTCTGCTGGTGATTGATGCCTATGATATGAATATTGAAGACACGGCAGGTCTTATTCAGGCGCTTAAAAATGATCTGTTTATTATAAACAACTATCTGTGTGATGATATAACGGTTCCCACCTGTCTTGGAGCAACCCTCCTGACACCAAAAGGCGGAGCAGATGCACTTCTGGCAGAGGCAAAAACAGCTTTCCGGAATGCCATTGACAGCTATATGGATGCTTCTGTCTTTATCCTGAACGAACCGGATGACCAGGAAAATGATCTTATTGCAAAGCCTGAGGATCTGGAAGCGATCGAAGATGAAGCCCGGTTCAGGGCAGTTCTCTCAGACATCCGGGACGCTCTGGACGGCCCTGCTGCTATCGGGGAAGGATCACAGACAGTGGATTATCCGTTTGATATGGACCTGACACGGTTTTTTGACTATCCGCTGAATATCCGGGCCAGCATGCCGGCATTTACTGCGGATAACATGCCGATCTGCGGTTCATTTGATCCCACACTGGGTGGAATTCTGCCGGAATTCACCAGTGACGACTATGCCAGCGGATTTGGAATGCAGGTCCCGGTGACAGGAGATGTCAGCTGTGCAGCAGGTCTTGCCTGCGGAAACATCCGTGTGGGGGCGTTCTACTGGAACAGTTATAACAGCTCTCCCGGACAGCTGATCGCCTCTGACTCGCTTTCATCACCCGGCGCTTATGAGATCTCCGTCCGGGCCGACAGCGAAGATGTGATCTTTGCTGCTTACTGGGACAAAGATGCAGACGGGATGTTAAGCCCGGGGGATTATACCGGATCATATCCGCTGGGACCCATTGATATTGCATCTTCTCAATGCGCCGGCCCTTCCGGTATTGATATACTGATTTCAAATCAAGTCATCGGGATAAAAGGACGGATTACCAGTAATGGTCAGCCTGTTTCAAATATCCAGGTTTTTCTGCATGCAGGACCGTGTCAGAATGTGATTTCTTCAGCCGTCACCAATGAGAACGGGATCTATGTCGTGACCGCCCCCTCCACCACACAGGCATATCTATATATCCAGCCCCGGCAACATATCCAGGGATGGTGGAATGGCTCTGCAGTGGTTCAGGACTGTAACCAGGCGGCAATGTATCATCCTTCTGACGGACAGACCGTTGTGGACATGGTGGTGGAAGCGGCGGATTCTATTTCCGGAACCGTACGGGATACGCATGGAAATCCTGTCTCCTGGGCATGGATTCAGGCCTGGGATTACGTCGGTTATGCAGGTTCCTGGCTGCAGGGAACACCCGCAGATGAAAACGGTGCTTACACGCTGTACCTCACCCAGCCATATTCAGGCACATGTATTTTACAGGCAGAACAAGGTAATGGAAATTATATTCGCGAATATTATGATAATAAATACAGACAGTCAGAGGCAACTCCCATTGTTGTTGATCCTGAGCCGGGTGTTCATCATCTCAGCGGGATAGATTTCCAGCTTGAACCCGGCGGACAGATCAGCGGTGGAGTTACGGACAGCAGCAACAGTCCCATTGTCAGTGTGTGGGTGTATGCAGCAGAATATTACACAGGTGACTGGTATGGTGGTACATATTCCGGAGAGGACGGAAAATATGTCATTTCCGGCCTTCCGACAGGAACTTACAGAATGACCGCTTACCCTGACAGCACAACAGGATACCTGTATGAATATTATGATAATGTCCGGGATCCTTCATCTGCAACTCCGGTGAGTGTCACTGTCGGACAAACGGTGTTGGGAATAAATTTTTCACTTGAAGCCCTGCCTTAGCAACATGATCAGCCGTGATTACCGGGATTTCAGGGGGCTGAATGCCACCCCGAACAGGCTTGCAGGTGTTTTTTCGGATAGCAGGGCCCGAGAGATGGATGATTCTTTTTCAGGCCAAGGGGTCAGGGTGTTTTCTTCTGGCTCAGTGTTTTATCATCATTGAACAGAATTTCAAGGATATTTCTCATGTACTGTTCATCTGACAGCCCCAGAGTTGCAGTTTCCGGAAACAGGACAAGGGATTTAAAATGATCTGCAAGCTGATGAAACACCTGTATGCGGGCGGCAGATTCCAGCGTATTTCTGCGAAGCCGGGCATCAAGCACAAGATTGGCAAGATCCGGGGACACCTTCTGGCGCAGACGCGCACACAGATGGGGAAAGGCCTTGAAGGAATTAAATTTGCCTGACAGAATCCGGGTGAGTTCAGGACGGTTCAGCCGGGGGCTTCGGACAACAATGGTGTTGGCGGCCAGATCTCCTGTTCGCTGGCTGTAAGGGGTGATCACACAGGAAATCCCGCCCACCATATAGAGGGCCGGCAGACCGTCGATGGCCCGGAGCAGGTTGCGGATCACCACCTGGCTTAAAGACAGATGAAGGCCCTGAATATCCATGACCCGAAGATGCAGCAGACGTTTGCCCAGGGTTTGCCCGTTCCAGAATCCTTCGGTGAGAATACTGTAGGCAAAGGACAGAAAAAAATAGATCAGCCCGTAAACAGCGCTGGAAAAATCCGGGCTGATCATGCCGAGCAGTCCGATGATCGGTCCGATAAAGGAAAGCAGCGCCATAATACACATCCAGTCGATTATCCATGCCGCAAACCGGGTGACAGGACCGGCAAGAATCATGGGGAACATGATGCCTTCCGGCGTGGTAATGGTCAGGGTGTTTGTGGTGTGAGCGGTCATGGGATCTGTCTGCCTTTATCGGATTCAGGTTTTGTTCTGCCGGAGAAAAAAAGAAAAATAAACAGTACCATTAACTGGGTGGTGCCAAAAAGAATCTTGGTAGTGTAGGAGATGGCAGGTTCGTGGTACTGGGATAAAAAGGCTTCAATGAATCCTGCCCATATCAGCATCAGGCACACGCCGCCCATGAGGGTAAACAGATCTGAAGAGATATTTCGCAGGCGGTATTTCAGTGACAGCGCACGCTGCCGGGTTTTGTTCCTGACAGGGCCGATCAGGGCGCCTGCAAGGATAAAACCTGCCTGGGCCGCAAGGATAATGGCCGGCAGTTCAATTGAGCCGTGGGGCAGAAGCCAGCCTAAAAGAAATCGGGTCTGGCCTGCCAGAATATAATCGGCAATGGTGGCCCCCAGATACACGCCGTTTGAGAACACCACCAGAACCGTGCCCACCCCCCAGGTGATGCCCAGACTGAGGGCAAAAAAGGCCACCCGGGTATTGTTGGATATCAGATAAGAGGCAAAGCTGGATTTTTTCCCGGCAATCTTATCTTTTTGGGCAGCCTCTTCTTTGGCCACCCGCTGGGCCGGGTCCTGCATTAAATGGGAAAAAGGCATGAGTGCGGGTTTGGCTTGCGAATCAAGGGCAATGGCGCTTGCCCCGAAAAGGGTTCCGGCCATAAGGATGGCAGCCGATATCCAGAAGGCAGTCATATGCTTTCTGAACGTGGATGGAAATCCTGAAAAAAACCAGGTGAATATCTTAAAATTTTCAGGGGATCGCAGGGGCTTATGAATCAGGGAAAAAGATCGGGCAACAAGGGATTCCAGATAGGTTCTGATTTCCTGTCGGGCTGAAAAATCCGCCAGCCTGGCAAGATCTGCACAGGTGCGCTGGTACAGGTAGTGAAAGCGTTCAAGCTGTTCCATATCCAGTTTCAGGTCCGGGTCTTGTTCTATCCGGACCAGAATATCTTCCAGTTCCGACCAGATTACCCGGCCCTGGGTGATGAATTTATTCAAGTCCAGTATCATAGGGCCTGCCTTTGTTTGATTTCCATATATTTTGAAATGATATTGACCGTGAGGTCCGGCAGGGAATGCAGATGAAAACCGATCCCCATCCGGCTCAGGGATTTTTCAAATTTTCGCAGAAAATGCCATTGAACATGTCCGGCCAGATGACCGTAGATATCATCAATGGACTCAATGGTGTCTGCTGAAAACAAGGGGTTTGCAGATGCAGGATTCAGCATGTTGATCATGACCAGATGCCGCCGGCCCAGGATATGGATGTGGTTTAAAAGATTTTCTGCAATGGCCGGATCATCCAGGCTCGTGAGCAAAATGATCAGGGACCGTTTTCTGATTTTGTTTCCCACAAAGGTGATCCATTCATTAAAATCCGGTGTGACCTGCCGGGGCTCAAGCGTAAAAAGCGTGTCCCGGCACAGATTAAAATGATTTGCCCTGGTGCCGGCCAGAAGAAACCGTTCCATTTTATCTGTAAAAACACCCAGCCCGAAATTGTCTCCCTGCTGCCGGGCAGTCAGCCCGATGGATAATGCCGTGGTGATAAATTTTTCAAGAATGCTTTCCGCGGCATAAATCGGTCTGGCAGTCTGGTCTGAAAAAGCAGCGGCATTTCTGGCACTGAGCCTGGATGCATCAATCATGACATAGATATTCTGTGTTTTTTCCACCTGAAAAATCTTGGTTACCGGGATGCCTCTTTTTGCTGTGGCTTTCCAGTGGATATCTTCATACATATCTCCGGGCAGATATTCTCTCAGGTGTTCAAATTCCCGGCCTTTTCCGATGTTTTTGATCGTATGAATGCCGTATTCTGCACCGGTTAAAAGACCGGCCAGAGATTTTTTTTCTTTTGACATATCCGGATATACATTGAGAGTGCACTGGATTTTTTCCGAAGTCTTGATTTCCCATAAACCCAGCCGGGAAGGCATTTGAATATGGCAGACATCCATGAGAGATGCCCCTTGTTTGAGCCCTGTTATTGGCCAGTCAAAGGTGTTCATGTTTTCGGACAGAAAAATCTTTTTTTCATAAACGGTTTTGAACCGGCTTTCCGGAAAAGGCAGGCCAATGGTGATCCGGGCGGGAAACGCAGCGTGTTTTTGAATTTGAAAACACAGAACAGCGTCCCGGTTTCTGGACATCCGGACCGTTTCAGGAAAGATGACGCAAATCTTTGAGGGCAAAGACAGTGAAGCATACAGATCTGCAAGCCCAATGGCCGTGATGCCCAGTATGCAGATATAGTAAATACCGGGGCCCCACCCAAGAACAAGGGCTGTCGCCGACACGGCAATTGCCATGACGGCAAACAGCCCAATAAGTTTTATGTCCGGAGAAAATCGCATGATATGTTTAGCGGGGAACCGCAATCCGGTTTAAAATCTGCTGGATGACTTCTTTCGGGGTCAGTCCTTCAATCTCGTATTCCGGGCGCAGGATTATCCGGTGTTCTAAACAGGGCCCGGCCATATATTTGATATCGTCCGGGGTGACAAAGTCCCGGTTATTCAGGGCCGCATTTGCCCGGGAAGCCAGAATCAGTGCCTGGGTTCCCCTGGGGCCTGCGCCTGTAAGCACCGCCTCATGGGTTCGGGTGGTTCTGACTACCTCCACCGTGTATTCCAGCAGTTCTTTTGTGATCAGGATCTGTTCAAGGGTTCTGCGCAGGATTATAAGCGCATTTGGGTCCAGTACCTGCCGAACTTCTCCTTTTTCAAGGGTCTGTTCAGGAGAATGGCTTCCCAGCATCCTCTGGGCAAGATCCAGTTCTTCTGCAAGACTTGGGGTATCCATGGATATTTTAAGCAGGAACCGGTCTTTCTGGGCTTCCGGAAGGGGATAGGTTCCTTCATATTCAATGGGATTCTGGGTGGCAAATACGGTAAAATTTTCAGACAGTTTATAGGTATCCCGGTCAATGGTGACATTTTTTTCCTGCATGGCCTGCAAAAGGGCAGACTGGGTTTTGGCCGGGGCCCGGTTGATTTCATCTGCCAGTAAAAAAGTGGTGAAGACAGGTCCTTTTACCAGGCTGAAGCTGTTATTTTGCATATTGAACACATTGGTGCCGGTAATGTCTGCGGGCATCAGATCCGGTGTAAACTGGATCCGGGAAAATTCGCATCCCAGAATCCGGGCAAGTGTTCTGACCAGAAGAGTTTTTGCCACACCGGGCACGCCCTCCACAAGGGCATGGTGGCCGGTGAAGATGGTAATCAGTGCCATGTCAACAACGGCCTGCTGACCGATAATGACTTTGGAGATTTCTTGTTTGGTTGTTTCAAATACCTGCTTTAAGGTGGTGATGTCTGCTTTCATGTCTTTTCCTTTTCTGAAAGAAGGTGGCATATTCGAATATACATGTCGACTTCAGACGTTTTGGCTGACGGGGCGTTTTTTTGCGCCCGGCTGTCAAAGGCTTCATGTATGATTTTATATTGTTCGGCATATTTTTGTGATGCCTGGTTGTCCATGACAAAGGCATTTTTCCAGGCCTCAATACACTGGGGTATTAATTGTTTTTTGGGGATATGCTGTTTTAAAAGGCTGGTTAACCCGGACATATGATCTTTTATCTGAACGGTTTTATTTTTTGAATGATTCAAGGCAGACAGTTCTTCGTGTTCATCCGGCGCAATAAGAACAGAGGATTGCCTCCAGAGCACAAGAATGATGAAAATGAAAAAAAGCCCGGCAGGACCGTAAAGCCTGTATTTTTTGAACAGGGTTGAAATACCGGGATTTTTTTGAACGCCCAGATGGTATTCATCAAACAGGATTCGTTTTTTATCTCCCATCAGCCAGATTAAAAGTTCACTGTTGCTGTTGGCTTTTAAGGATTCATTGCTGAAGATATAAGAATCTGCCAGCAGCACAAGACTGCCGCTGCCGGATAGTTTCTTTTTTTCAATGATCACCGGTTCTTCAGAATTTATGGCATAAATGGTTTTCCAGAAGGATGAACCGGATTCAAACCAGAATGCCTGCTGCCAGGGTGTGGCACAAAATGAATGCGGGGTGTTCAGGTCTGTGGATGGCGAGGCCAGCAGTCCTTTTTCTTTAAAATGCGTCCGGCGGACAGTGATGCCCAGTTTTTCAAACAGATCTACCTGTTGAAGGTCTTCAGGTTCACCGGTTTCTTTTTTGGGGATCTCTTTTTTTGGGGTTTCTTTTCTGGATTCCGCGTGTTTCGGGCTTTCAGGGGTCTGGGCGTCGCTTTTTTGAGATAAAGATTTGGACTGGCGGTCAACAACCGGTGTCAGGGCAATGATCAGGCGGCATCCTTCATGGGTCAGGCGTTCAATATTCTCGTATTCTTTTTGGCTGATGAACAGGCGTTGTCCGGATCGAAGACCTGCAATAATAATACAGGTGTCTTTGGCATTTTTGATCTGTTCAGACGGGATAAAACTGCGGGCAATGTCCGGGCCTTTGAGTGAAACCAGAGAATCAAACAGGGCCTTTGTGCCCATGGGATCTGAATTAAATGAAGAATAGGCAGGATAAATATCCCCGCTTTTGAACCGGAGCAAGAAAAGGTTGATCATTGAAAGGCAGAACAGGATGATCAAAATCAGGAAGGCTGTTTTTATGAGTTTATCGGTCTGCAGCATGCACCATCCTTTGCCGGGTGGATAAAAAATCATCCACCATTTCCTGGGTGACGGTGTGCATGCCGTACCAGACACTGTCCACGGTCTGAACCAGACAGATAAAATCATCCACAAGGGTTTTGGGCTCCGGATGTTTCAAGGCCAGTTCACGCTGGTAATCCCGGTTTGATTTGTGGCGGGCAATCTTTATAAAATGTCTGTCCGCAAGCACGGCAAGGGTTCCCAAATATAATGCCCGGATGGCCAGTCTCAACTGGCCTTTTTCCAGAAGATCTTGTGCAAGGGCCAGCCACTGGTCGCCGGGAAGGCTGTCGGCCAGAATATTTTCATCATTGATATCCAGTACCGGGGTGTCGGCAGTTTCAGGCGAAATGGTTTTCTGGGGTTTGAGCTTTTTCAGGTGCAGGAGAATGGCAGACAATAAAATAATCACCAGCACGATCAGTCCTGCGGCCAGGTGACCGGGTTTAATAAGGCTGTCCGGGGTTTTGGGTTCAGGGGGGATTTTGTCTTTTTTAAACAGCTTATTCAACCAGTCATAAAGTTTTTCAAACCCGTCTGCAAGTGCCTCTCCGGCAGATTTGAGCCGGGATGCCATCCATTTTAAGGCCGTATAAACAAAACCGTGGTTTTCTTTAATTTTCTCAGACGTATCCCGGGGCAGTCGCCAGGCATATTCTCTCTGGCTTAAGACGTTTTTGATGGCAACATCCAGTCTGGATGCCTGAATGTGTTGTGTCTGGACCTGCCCTGCGGGCGGATCAGGGAATTCCGGCAGGTCAGCTGCATGGGCAGGCCTGGTTCCGGTCAGAAAAACAAAGACAAGTACAACCTGTATTAAAGCAGTTGCCCGGCGTATTTTTTTAATGCGGTTCAGGCCGGATATCAGATCATGCCCTGTTTTCTGCGACTGATCATTGTATTTCAGGAGGGCATAAACAATTTTAAATAACGGATCAACCAGAAGGTGGGTGATACAGAACGCAGACAGCAAAAAGGTGGTATTGAGCACATTAAATCCGCCCATGGTGAAACTCGATTCAACCCCGAATAGGGATTTTGTCAGAAAAGGCAGGGTATAAATGGCAATGGCAATATTTAAAAAGACAAAAAGCTCAAAAAGATAAAGCACGGTGATCAGGATATGATTGACAAAGGTGTGGTGTGTGGCGGCCGTAAACTCTTTTTTTAACTGCGCTTTAATACCCGTATCAGGCGCATCCTGGATCAGCACCATCTGGTACATGGCAAACACCCAGGCAAAGGGAACCAGAATAAAGGAAGCCAGCGGCAGAATGATGAGGGCAGAAGCATGGACAATGGTCTGGGTGGTGATGATCTGCAGGACAGACCCCAAAGACCATGCGCGTTTTGGATATTCTCCGATAAACCAGTAGGTTCGGGTGCAGAAGGCCGCCTGCCAGAATTTGCACCAGACAAACAGAAAAACCAGTCCCAGAGAGGCGGAAAGACAGTATTGTCCGGCAAAAGCGTTTTTGCTCATATCATTGAAAAAATATAATATGCCCACAATAAAGGGCATGGTTCCCAGATAATATAAAAACAAAATTTGGGCAGGCATTTTTTTAAGCAGATAAAATGCCTGTTCAATGATATCCAGTGCATGGATATTGGACAGCGCACGGTTTTTTGGGGTTACAGTTTCTGCCATAATTCCTTCCACAATGTGCCTTCATGAAATGTATCAGGCAGTTTCAGCAATACCTGCCCTGAGGAATAAAAAAGAAACCACAAGAACAGCATAGCGGATAAGAATAAAGCCAGCCGGATCAGAACCGCATTTTTTTTTGGGGCAGGTGCATGGGATTGGATCTTTAAAAGGCAGTTGGCGCAGATGACCCTTCCATCATGTTCCGTAATGCATTCACGGCAAAAAAACTGTTTACAGTCCAGACACAGGGCAGCCGCTTCTCTTTTAGCATGGTTAAAACATTTTTGACGGGACAACGGGTGCATGTCAGGCATTTATTTTTTCTGTCTCCAGAGGAATATCAGGCCTGTGAGGCCTGTGATAAAAAACACGCAGATCAAAAAAATATCCAGGCCTAAAATCACCGGATAATCAAAGGGATTGATTCTGGCATAAAGTTTGGCCATCTCCCATTGATTCTGGCTTGCTTTTGCCCATGTTTCCACGTTTTTAATCATGAAAAAGACAAATTCAACATACCCGGCACCAATGGTCAGGACAAGAAAAATCATGCTGGCGATCGTGGTTGCCTTAACCCCGGCAGAAAGGGTGGAACCGGCCTGTTTAACCAGGGCTGCTGTGTTTGTCAGCAAAATGAGCAGCAGTGCTAAACTAAAAACTGCAAACAGAACAGGGGCGCGAAACAGCAGCAGGGTGGTCATGAGAACACTTAAGCACAGGAGAGATAAAAAAAGCCCCCGGTGCCAGACCGGTGAGATGATTTTCTGACGGATATTTGCGGCATGCTGCAGGATGGCCCCGGGGGCCGCGGTCATTCGCCGGGGATCTGATCTGAGCATGTCCGGGGTCATCTGCCCTTGCCATGCCTTGATTTTCGGAGTGATAATGCTTAAAAATAGCGCTGATTTTTTCACCGTGTTCAGCGGGGTAAGTTTTTCTTTTTGAACGGATGAATATATAAAAGTTTTGCAGAAAGGGCCTTTGATAAACAGCCGGACAAGACAGCCAATTAAAAACAGACCCATGATACCTGAGGAGACAAGCACAGCAGGGTTGGACTTGTCCATACTGCAAGCCAGGGCTGTGATTGCGCCTGTTATTCCCAGAAGAATAAAGGTAATAATGATACGGGCCAGCCGGGCCTTTGTTTTCATCAGCTGAATGGCCTGGATATCTTTGTAATAAAAGCGTTTATAGTCCTCTGATATACCGGTGGAAGAAACCAGCAAAAGATGGTCCTGCCCGAACCAGAGACAATCGTTTCCGAAAAATTTTCTGTGTTTTGCAGAAAATTTTTCATACAGTATAGGGTGTTGCGTCATAAAAATCAGATCCCTGAAAATTATCTGTTAAAAGCGGTCAGGATAATCGCAGTCCAGCCTGCGATCTGTGCTGAAGAAAATAACAGTGTCAGAACAAACCGCCATTTTCTGCCCCGGGGGGTAATGCTGCCCGGGGATTTCCAGTGGCGCAGCGCATAATAAACGGAAAACGGCGCTGTCACACACGAGAAAAAAGAAAAAAAACCGGACAATGGCGGAAAAAGGCTTAACCGGATGGCCAGGCCGTCATGCAGAAATCTGTGGGTCTCAAGAGTTTGGGCAGTCTGTTTTTCCTGGCCGGATTCCATGCAGGCAAAACAGATATGCCTGCCGTTCATGTCAATATCGCACAGGGCGCACAAAAATCTGCCGCAGGCAGCGCAGGGCACCACAGCTTTTTTGCCGGGATGATAAAAACAACCGGCATCATCTGACACCACCCGCATTTGTGGGCGGGTGTCTGCTGCTTCTGTCCGCACTGCAGCCGGGAAAATATCTGTCCGTAAAGACACCTGGCATTTTGTACAGGGTTCAAATGTATTTGAATTGATATGGTTTATATCAACGGGTGTGTGACATTTTTCACAGGTGATCATATTCAGCCTTTAAGTATGGACAGATGCATTATTTTCTAATGACCCGTGTGGCACAGATCCTGTCATGCAGGGCTCTTTTCTCTTCATCAAAGCCAGCCATGATATAGCCGATGTAAAGGATAATAGCGCTCAGGATTTCTGCAAAACACCGGCCAAAGGCGCGCCAATAGGATATTTTTGTATTCTGCGGGGAGACAATTTTTAAGCCGCAGACCATTTTCCCCGGCGTAGCGCTGTGTTTGCCCACAAACCAGGTGACATAAAAAACATTAATACCCGCATTTATCAGGCCGATGATAATTGAAGGAATCATTGCTTTGGCCATATTTTCCGGGTTGTCTGCTATGGTTGGGATGAAAAATGAAGTGATAAAGGCAAAGATCATGTTGATCACCCATAGAATCAGCATATCGATAAATTTTGCGGCAAATCTGATCCAGAATCCGGCATAGACCATTCTGGCTGTGGAAACCCCTTCTCTTATTTTCTGCAGGAAAACCGGTTTGCATGATGCGCAGATAAGGGACCCCTGAAAAGCGACCAGCTCATCGTCAGGGAAAGCCTTCCCGCATTCGGTGCACAGCTTTCCGGTGTTTTGCGGTGTATATTCATCTGGATTTTGAACCTGTTTTACAGTGGAGTGTTTTACCTGATCCCAGGGCTGCCAGTCAGTCATGGTTTTGTTCCAGACAAGGGTCTGGTCTGTGATTGTTTTTGACATGCACAGATCTTCAAAGGTGTTTTCGTCAACCGGGCCGTTTTGTTCTTTTCCGACAACATAATACCACTCCATAATCTGTCTCCTGGTCAAATAATTAAGTGAAAATTTGTAAAACCGGTTAGTGATCCTCTCTGATACCGGTGAGTTTAAGCTGCCAAACGATATTGATTGTCTGTCCTGAATATAAAATGTTTTCTGGTAAATCAAGTAAAAACATGAAAACTCATGCTGTCCAAATATAGCGCTATACACCGGACTGCACTGCGTCGGAAAAACCCGCTGCGCCCAAACAGCTCCCGCCGCTTATCGTTTCGTCCGGCAGAACCTGCAGCAACCTGTCGCATATGCGTCTGCAAGGCAATCCACAAACAGGACAGAATCAACCGACTTATTAATGTTTCTGTATTGGAAAATGGAATTTTTCTGTGATGGCCGATATTCTTTCAAACATTATATGTTGTGCCCGGCATCAATTCAGAAAAGGCTCGGACTGTTAATAATAGTGTTCGCCCATAAATCCATCAGCTACACGCAACATAAATAGACAAAGTCTGCACCATAATAGAATGGATATCCTCTTTTATCTCCAAACATTTGAATTTCATTTTCAAAAAAAAAATAAAGTCCGCAAAAATACTTAGGAGAAATTTATCCAAAAAATATGATATTTTTTATCTATTTTAGTACATTTATTTCCTAATATCAAAAACTATCGAGTTGCTGAATCATAGTTGTTTTTTTTATAAGCTTTGATACTTAGGTGATCTGGCAATAATTTACTTGATATTGCAAGTCTGGCATGGTCATTGCTATTATTTGAAACATAGATAATAAAGCCAAACCTGTTGTGAAGCAGGGATGGAAAACCAAAGGGTCTCATGGGGAGATAGTTTGGTTGACTAAAAGAAAGGAGTTGTTTATGAAACGTATCTTGTTAATTTTATGTAGTTTTCTCTTTATTTTAACTTCTTCAACTACTTTTGCATTAACCATTGATGCCACAGTAACAGCTGATAATCATTATGGTTTATACTTTGGTAGCGGTGATGGTTCATCTATCACCTTTGTAGGAAGAAATGAAACAGCTACGGGTGGTAGCGCTGGAACATATAACTGGTCAGTAGCAGAAATCTATAACTTCAATGCTAATGAAGGTGATTATATTTATATCGCCGCCTGGAGTGATGATAGCGTTGCTCAAGGATGGATTGGACAATTTCTAACTGGAACAAGCTCAATTCTAAGTAATACTTCCGAATGGGAGGTTGCTCTGACCTTCCAAGATCTTGGCACCAATTCTCCTGCTCCTACTGAAGCAAGCTTAGGATCTGAGATTGCAACCGCAATTTGGAATCCTGTCACTAATAGTATTGATCATGGTAGTAGCCCCTGGGGTTGGGTTGCCGGAATTAGTTCCGATGCTGACTGGATCTGGGGTTCTTCGCTCACGCCAGGAAGTAATTATGGTGAGTATCAAATATTCAGAACTCAAGTGAATGCACCAGTTCCAGAACCTGCCACAATGATGCTTTTTGGCATTGGCCTCTTAGGCCTCGCTGGAGTATCCAGGAGAAAAAAATAGTACCAAGTTATAGAATCAGCTTTACAAAGGCAGGGTCATTAAATTGGCTCTGCCTTTTTTATTTTCCATTGCACAGCTTAATATAAAAAATTGAACCGAGTCAGGAAGAGACTTCTGGCTATAGGTTTGGGTATTCAGGTCCCAAAAATCCCCTTAGACTATTCTCGCAAATCCGTTTTTTTTAAAACCAATCCAACCAATATTTTAATTTAG
>JAHJLV010000057.1 GCA_018821535.1 Pseudomonadota bacterium
CCCTATGCCCAGGCCGTGCCAAACACCCCTGCCATTGACCGCTCCGTGTGCATGCATTTTAAGACCGGCGGATGCCAGGTCTGCTCGGAAATCTGCCAGATGGATGCCATTGATCACGCCATGCAGGATGAAATTGTTGAACTGGATGCAGGTTCTGTTATCCTGTCACCGGGATTTGAGCCATTTGATCCTTCCAAATTTGACAATTACGGATATGCAAATCTGCCAAACGTGATGACTGCCATGGAATTTGAACGTATCCTGTCAGCATCCGGACCTACCGGCGGACATCTGACTCGCCTGTCTGACCACAAAGAACCTAAAAAGGTAGCCTGGTTCCAGTGCGTGGGCTCCAGAGACATGAACAAATGTGACAATAAATACTGTTCATCGGTCTGCTGCATGTACGCACTCAAGGAAGCCGTGATTGCAAAAGAACATGCCGGAGACGATCTGGACTGTGCCATCTTCTATATGGACATGCGAACCCATGGCAAGGATTTTGAGCGGTACTACAACCGTGCAAAGGACCAGGGTGTCCGTTTTATGAGAAGCCGTGTCCATACGGTTGAAAAGCTTCATGACTCAGATGATTTAAGAATCTCCTATGTCACGGAAGACGGCAAAAAAGTCGATGAAATTTTTGACATGATCGTGCTTTCTGTGGGTCTTGAAATTTCACCTGAAATTGTTCACCTGGCCCAAAAACTGGGCATTGAACTGACCGATGGCAATTTTGCAAAAACCAACAGCTTTTCTCCGGTAGAAACCAGCCGCAAGGGTGTATTTGTTGCCGGTGCCTTCCAGGGTCCCAAAGACATCCCGCAAAGCGTTGTTGATTCCAGTGCAGCAGCGGGAGAAGCCGCAGCGCTTCTTGCAGAATCCAGAAACACACTCACCAAAAAACCCGAGGTTATCCCGGAAACAAATGTTGTTGGGGATCGGCCCAGAATCGGTGTCTTTGTCTGCAAATGCGGAACCAATATCGCAGGCGTCGTCAATGTACCTTCTGTCCGGGACTATGCTGCTACCCTGCCCTATGTTGAATATTGTTCAGACAATCTGTATTCATGTTCCCAGGATACCCAGGAAACAATGACCCAGATCATCAAAGCGAACAAACTCAACCGGATTGTGGTTGCCGCATGTACACCCAAAACCCATGAACCGCTGTTCCAGGAAACGCTTATAAATGCAGGGCTGAATAAATACCTGTTTGAAATGACCAATATCCGGAACCATGCGTCCTGGGTTCACAAGGAATCTCCGGAAATGGCCACCCAAAAGGCCAAAGATCTGGTGCGCATGGCTGTGGCCAAAGTGGCCTTGATGGCGCCGCTGGAAGAAGCTGAACTGCAGGTTAAACCCAGTGCCATGGTGATCGGCGGCGGGATATCAGGACTTGTGGCTGCAAAGAATCTTGCCCAGCAGGGATATGAAGTTCATGTCGTTGAAAAGGAAGATAAACTTGGCGGCCAGGCAAACAACCTGTTCCAGACATATAAAGAAGAAAACATTGCCAAAGAACTGGATCTGCTCATCAAGGATGTCAAATCCAACAAAAATATTCAGCTTCACATGAAAACAACCCTTGAAAATGTGGATGGTTTTGTGGGCAGTTTCAAATCCGAACTGCACAACAGCAATAAAGAAGTCATTACCCTTGAACACGGTGTTGCCGTTATTGCAACCGGTGCAAAAGGCTATACACCGGATGAATACTCATACGGAAAAGATGACCGGATTATAACCACACTGGATCTGGATGCAAAATTTATCAACAATGATCCTATGCTCAGAAAAATGAACACCGCTGTCTTTATCCAGTGTGTAGGCTCAAGAGATTCAGATCGTCCATATTGTTCAAGAGTCTGCTGTACACATTCCATAGACAATGCACTGGAATTAAAAAAACTGAACCCTGAAATGCAGGTGTTTATTGTTTACAGAGATATCAGAACCTATGGTGAAAGAGAATATAAGTATCAACAGGCCAGAGAAGCAGGCGTTATTTTTATCCGCTATTCTCTGAACAAAAAACCTGTTGTCAATTTAAAAGACGGCAAACTGCTGGTTGCGGTTACAGATCATGTCCTTGGAATGCCCATGGAAATTGAAACCGATCTTTTAACCCTTGCCACAGCCATCGTGCCCAATAAAGATGAACGTCTTGCCAACTTTTTTAAAGTGCCTTTAAACGAAGACGGCTTTTTTGTTGAACGTCATGCCAAACTCGGACCCTCAGAGTTCGCTACAGACGGCGTATTTCTGTGCGGACTTGCACATTACCCCAAACCCATTGATGAAGCCATTGCCCACGGGCAGGCTGCAGCATCCAGAGCCGTGACCCTGCTGGCAAAAGAGTCCATTTATACCAGCGGCAATGTTGCCAGTGTAAATTCAATGGCATGCAGTTCCTGCGGTGTATGCGTCTCAATCTGCCCATACTCTGCTCCGGCTTTTGAAACAGGCGGAAGATTTGAAGGTAAAGCAAAAATCAACCCTGTTCTTTGTAAAGGATGCGGTTTATGCGTATCTTCCTGCCGGTCTGGAGCTATCCGCCTGAAAGGGTTTGACACAAACCAGATCTTAGCGCAAATATTCGCTCTGAATGAAGCAGTATAAGGAGATATCAATAATGACTGAAAAAAATACTAAAATTGTTGCGTTTCTGTGCAACTGGTGCAGTTACGGTGCAGCAGATCTTGCCGGTGTCAGCAGGATGCAGTATCCTGCAGATACCCGGGTAATTCGAATCCCCTGTACTGGCCGAATGAGCCCTAAATTCATACTCTCCGCATTAAGAGAAGGTGCGGATGCCGTATGGGTATCCGGCTGACATCCCGGTGAATGTCATTACCTGGATGGTAATTATTATGCACGACGCAAATTTCTGATGATGGGCAATCTTCTGGAGCACATGGGAATTGAAAAAGACCGGGTACATTTTTCCTGGATTTCTTCCGCAGAAGCCACCAAATTTGTAGATGTCGTCAAGGAAATTTCTGATAAAGTAAGGGCAATCGGGCCAAATACAAAATTTGTAAAGGACTATATTTAAAAAAGGTAAGGTTATGAATACCTGTATAAATAAAATAAGGGAAATTGCTTCAAAACTTCTGGAAAACGGAGAGGTTGAAAAAGTAATCGGTTTTGCAAACGGAACCATTCCCATGGCAACCAGTCCTGTCGT
This sequence comes from Pseudomonadota bacterium, assembly GCA_018821535.1. Lineage (GTDB taxonomy): Bacteria > Desulfobacterota > Desulfobacteria > Desulfobacterales > Desulfobacteraceae > Desulfobacula. The sequence goes on from JAHJLV010000057.1 coordinate 3,194, forward strand.
TATAAATTCGAAACAAGACGTTGACAAGCTTGTTTTTAATTCCACCTGCGGGCTGAACCTTGCCAATTATGTAAGAAATCAAAAAGGAAAAGTCGCCGTTATTGCCAAAGGCTGTGATTCAAGAAATATTGTAACCCATATCGTTGAGAACCAGGTAAAACGTGATCAGATTCATATCATCGGCGTTCCCTGTACCGGCATGATCAATAAAAAGAAAATTGAGGCCCTGTTTGGAGATGATATCATTGAATTTACAGAAGACGGCGATACCTTGAACGTTAAATCCTCAACCCGAGAAGAAACTCTGAACAAAAAAGAGTATCTCAGGGATAACTGCACGCTGTGCATGCACAGAAATCCTGTTGTTTATGATGATCTGGCAGGAGATCTGGTTCAGGAACAGACACTTGAAAATCCATATCCTGATGTTGACAGAATAGAAGCCATGGATGCAGATGCCAAATGGCAGCATTTTCAGGAACTGACCCAGAACTGTATCCGGTGTTATGCCTGCAGAAACGCCTGCCCGTTGTGCTACTGCCCCACCTGCTTTGTGGACGAATCAGGCCCGCAGTGGGTCGGAAAAGGCCAGAATAAAACTGACGTGGATACCTTCCATTTCCTTCGTGCCTTTCACTGTGCCGGCCGCTGTACGGATTGCGGCGCATGTGTGGAAGCCTGTCCGATGGATATTAATGTCAGAGATTTTACACGGAAACTGAATAAAGATTCCTTTGAAATGTTTGGCTGGGAAGCAGGTCTTGATATCACTAAACGGCCGCCTCTGGATGTTTACAGCCCGGGTGATCCTAACGCTTTTATCAAATAAATGAAAAGGGTATATAATGAAATTTATAACAATTGATAAAAAAGACTGGGCCAAAGGCATTGAAAAATCAAGGGAAACCTATCGGCTTTTTGGCCCTGTAAAAGAAAAAAACGGCTTTTTAATCAAAAGCCTTGATAATGATATGCTGCCGGATATGGAATATCATGATTCTGTGTTGTCTGCAAAATCTGTTTTATTCCCCCAGTCTGAAAAAATGATGACAACCTCTCTGGATGAATCCCGGGACGGTCATCACATCATGAATCGGGCAGATGCAGATTATTCACCCAGAGCAGTCATCGGTCTTCGACCGTTTGATGCAAAGGCAATCCAGCTTGTAAAGCTGAATTTTGACACAAAAGAGTATAGAGACCCCTACTGGTGCGATGCCTATGAAGCCACCACATTTGTGGGACTTGGAATCAACAAGCCAGGTTTCTATGATTTTTCAACATCAGCCGGTTCCGGTCCTTTTAATGAAGAAGGTCTGGATGTATTGCTGGCAGACATGGACGATACATACCTTGCAAAAGTCTTGACAGACAAAGGCCAGGCCTATATGGACGCCTGTGGATTCAAGACCCAGGCAGATGCAAAAGAAAGTCAGGCACTTATTGATGTATTGAAAAAAGAGGCACAAAAAAATATTGTTTCCCGGATCCATACGGACAAACTCAAAGAAAAAACCACACTTGAGTTGCATGAAGCGCCGTTCTGGGATGATATTGCCTTTTCATGCATCAACTGCGGGACCTGCACGTATGTTTGCCCCACCTGCTGGTGTTTTGATATTCAGGATGAAACCAAACAGAAAACAACATCCCGGTTTAAGAACTGGGATACCTGCATGTCTCCATTGTTCACTCTGCATACCACAGGGCATAATCCAAGAGACACCAAGACACAGCGCGTCAGACAAAGATTCATGCACAAGCTCAAATACTTTGTTGACAAATATGACCAGGGAACCATGTGTGTCGGATGCGGCAGATGTGTAAAAAGCTGCCCGGTAAACATCGACATCCGTGAAGTATGCAATTTGATGAACGCATACGAGAAACAAGAATAGCGAACAAAGGAGGAAACACATGGAAAACCCCTATATACCGTATCCGGTTCGCATTGATGAAATTGAAATAGCAACTGAAGATAAATCCCTGAAAACCTTCAAATTTGTTTTTCTGAATAAGGAAGATGAAGAAAAATTTTCATATCAGGCAGGACAATTTGCTGAATTATCTATTCCAGGCGTTGGTGAAATTCCCATCGGGATTGCATCGTCTCCTGTTGAAAAAGGATTTGTTAAATTTACTGTTTTCAGGGCCGGCGTTGTCACCACTCACCTTCACAATATGAAAGTCGGAGATATCATGGGCATCAGAGGTCCTTTGGGCAACTGGTATCCATGGGATAAACTGGAAAACAAAAATGTGGTTATTATCGGTGGTGGATTTGCATTTACCACTTTAAGATCTTCCATCATCTATATGCTTGATCCGGCAAACCGGAAAAAATTCAAAAATATAGATGTGGTTTATGGCGCCAGATCACCCGGAATGCTTCTGTATCGTGATGAACTTTTTGAGTGGGAATCCCGCGATGATATCAATATGCACATCACTGTTGACGGAACCGATGATCCGGACTGGAAATATAACAAAGGCTTTGTTCCCACCATTGTTGAACAGAAAGCCCCCCAGGCGGATGCGGACACGTATGCCATTATCTGCGGACCTCCGATTATGATCAAATTTACCATGCCTGCGCTGGTGAAACTGGGGTATAAGGAAAACCAGATTATCATGTCTCTGGAAAACAGAATGAAATGCGGCATCGGTATGTGCGGACGGTGTAATATCGGCAAAGAACTCGTATGTAAAGACGGTCCAGTCTTTACTCTTGAAGAACTGAACAAGACACCGAAAGAATATTAAATGTATTGTGTTTTTTATTGACAACCAACTAACTCTTAAGATATGTTTAGTTTTCGATAATTGAAGCTAAGGCAGGATTGTCTTAAAAGAATAAAAATGAAACTTTTTTTTTGGAGGAAATTTTAAATGGCAACAATCGAATTTAACGGGAAATCTTTCGACATAGATGAAGATGGGTTCCTTCTGGACTACAATACTTACAATGACCAATGGGTTGAATATGTGAAAGGTCAGGAAGGTATTGAAGAGCTGACTGATGAACACTGGACACTGATTAAAGTTCTTCAGGACTACTACGAAAAAAATGGTATTGCTCCAATGGTACGTGTTCTTTCCAAACTGACCAAGTTCAAACTCAAACACATCTATGAACTGTTCCCCTCAGGACCTGGTAAAGGTGCCTGTAAAATGGCCGGTCTTCCAAAACCAACCGGATGTGTATAGTCTCACCCGTCCAAACCGGACCATCCAACCTGAAGGTCCGGTAGGTTAAGTTAGATATGCAAAGGCTCTGCACTGAACTGCAGGGCCTTTTTTTCGTTCAAGGAGCCAAAATACATATGACGGAAATTGATTCCATCAATAAAGACATTCTGAACACGATCCAGCTTGATTTTCCCATCCATGCACGACCCTACAAAATTATTGCAGAAAAACTTGGTCTTGAAGAAGACCAGTTGATCCAAAGAATAAGGCAAATGAAAAAGGATTTGCTCATTCGACGCATTGGCGGCAATTTCAGTCCGGACAAACTCGGATACCACTCTACCCTGTGTGCTGCAATGGTTCCGGAAGATAAAATTGAAGAATTCACCCGGACAGTCAATTCTTTTAAAGGGGTCACCCATAATTATAAACGGGACCATGAATTTAATATCTGGTTTACATTCATTGAACCCTCAATGGACCGTATTGAACACAATCTTGCCCTGATTTCTCAAAAAACCGGCGTGACCACCATATTAAACCTTCCTGCCACCCGGGTGTTTAAAATCAGCGCAAATTTTAAATTATAACCATGATTAAAGCTGCACTGGTCATTCAGGAATCTTTAGCAGGAAAATATGATCTGAACCTTGCCTGCTGCCTGAATTTTATTTCAAAAGCGGCTGCAGCCAATGCAAAAATTATCGTGTTTCCGGAAATGAACCTGACGGGTTATGTCGCAGGCCCTGAAATAAAAGAGATCTGCAGACCCATCACAAAAGAGATAACAGCGCTTTTTTGTGATCTTGCAAAAACGCATGATATGGATATCTGGGTGGGATTGGCTGAACAGACTGAGGACAAAAAAATTTATGCAACGCATCTTGTTTTTCATCCAGATGCGCCACCTACCCGTTACCGGAAAATTCACACAGCTCCGAATGAAAAAAAATATTTCACAGCCGGAGATAAAATTATAACCTTTACTTCATTCGGATTTAATTTTGGTGTTCAACTGTGTTATGATGCCCACTTTCCTGAATTATCCCTTGCAATGGCGCTGAAAAATGCAGATATCATCTTTATTCCCCATGCCTCACCCAGAGGCACCTCACAGGAAAAATATGATTCATGGATGAGGCATTTAACGGCAAGAGCCTTTGATAACGGAGTTTATATTGCTGCCTGCAATCAGACCGGTGACAATAAAATGGGATTGCATTTCCCAGGGCTTTGCCTGCTGATCGGTCCGGATGGAAATATTATCTATACATCCAAAGATGACTCATCAGAAGGACTTCACATGATCCAGCTTGAAAAGTCCGTGCTGAATCATGTCCGGAACCATAAAATGCGATATTTCATACCCAACAGACGCAATGATCTGTTCAGATTTTAATCTATTCTTTTATTTTTTGCTTACGATACTGAACATATCCGTCCCTGAGCGCCACATACGGATCAATGGCAGCCGCCTTCAAGGCCTCATAATCACCTAATCTGAAGGTTGTGTCATTAATCGAATCATAGACTTTAAGTCCCAGAGAAAGCTCCCAGGGTTCCACATAATTTAACGGCGTAAGAAAAGAATCTCCGACAAGACCCAAAGCATCTCGAAGCGAAGATGGACCCAGTATCGGCAGTACCAGATAAAACCCGTTCCCGATGGTATAAGACCCCAGTGTCTGTCCCAGATCTTCATCTGTTGTTTTCATGTCAAAATGATTCTGTGCCACCTGAATTAAACCCAGCACCCCGAATGTGGTATTTACCGCAAAAATCCCTACTTCACTGCCAGCATCACTGATCTCTCCCTGCAGGATATTGTTCACAAACCGAACCGGGAAAAGAAGATTATGGAAAAAATTATATACGCCTTTGCGTAAAAAATCCGGGGTGATATATTTATATCCTGTGGCAATGGGTTTAAGCGCTGCAAAATATAAAAAATCATTTATCGAATACATCGCATAATTAAAATAATATAAAGGATCTGCAATCTGATCGACCTCCAAAGGCGTATCAGAATCTGAAAAATCATCAACAAAATCCTCATCCTCTTCTGCGTCCGGATCTTCGGTGTTTTCTGCCACCATCATATTTTTGGGTTGAGTCTGAATATTGGCGGCCATCAGAACTTCCGGATATTCCATTTCAATGAGTATACCTGAATTGGAAAACTGATCCTGGGCATCTACACCTGTGCTGAAAACAATCACACCAAAAACAATTAGAAAAATCGTAAAGCAGAATTTATTTTTCATCATCCATCATTCCCTTTTTTGTCTATGAATTATTTCCTTTTAAATCTGTCCTTATATTTCATTAATTAAAATTAAAATAAACCTTTAATTGCTGTCTGTTGAAAAAATATATTCTCTGATGAGTGCTTCGATATCCAGTGAGGATTCTGTCTGTTCAATTTCATCTCCAGGTTTAAGAAAAGTATCTGATCCGCCAGATGAAATATTTATAAATTTTTGCCCGATAATCCCTGAAGTTCTGATGGACGCAATTGAATCATCTGTCAGTTCAATATCATTATTAATACGAAGAGAAACCTTTGCCATCAGTCTTTCCTTGTCAATGGAAATATCAGACACAATTCCGATTTCCACGCCGGACATTTCGATCCTGGCATTGGCCTTCAAACCTGAAACAGAGGCAAAATAAGCATGTAAAGGATATCGTTTTTGGCCAAACAGATTGATTTCACCCAGCACGATAAACAGATAGCCTGCACACAAAACACCGATGATGACAAATAATCCCACATAAAATTCTATTTTTCGTTTGTCCATATCTCTCCATCTTTCCTAAATTTCTTTTCCCATTTCAAAATCATTCAAAATTTTTCCATGAGACTTAAAAACATCTTCTTTGGTGCCCTCGAACAGAATCCCACCGTCTTTAAGCATGGCAATTCTCTGGGCAATATTGAAAATATTCGGGATATCGTGACTTACAATGACGGCTGTAAATCCAAAATGCTCCTTGTACTCTGTAATCATTTCATGAACCTTACGTTTCCGGACAGGATCAAGCCCTGTTGTCGGTTCATCAAACAGCACCAGTTTGGGATCGGTAATCAGCGCCCGTGCAAGGGCCACTCTTTTTCGCATACCGCCGGACAATTGAGCTGGAAATTTGTTTTCAATACCGCGCAGTCCAAGCCGCTCCATCAGGATGAATACTTTTTCCCTTATCCGTGATGGAATAACATCCGGATTTTCAATAAGAGGAAGCGCTATATTATCATATATTGTCATATAATCAAATAATGCATTTTCCTGAAACATATAACTGAGAAGCTTCTGATAGGATTTGATTTTAGCTGAAGGCAGTTCTTCCAACAGTTCTCCTTGAATGTAAATGCGACCGGAGTCCGGCTGAACCAGACCGATAATATGCTTGAGCAAAACTGATTTTCCTGTCCCGCTTTTACCGATAATCACCAGAATTTCACCTTGATATATTGAAAGATTGATGCCCTTTAATACATCCAGGTTGCCAAACCGTTTAGAAATATTTTCAAGTTGTATCAGTGGAGTATTCATAACTTTAAACCAGAAAAAAGGTGATTGCATAATCGACAATCAGAATAAAAATACAGGACTGAACAACCGCATTTGTGGTTGCTGTGCTGACACCCCTTGCACCGAACTCACCTTTCAGGTGCATATAAAACCCGCGATAACAGCAAATGGTTGTTACCACAACAGAAAAAGCAAGGGCCTTATAAAATCCGCCCGTGATATCTTCGATGGATACACTCTCAATCACTGTGCCCATATATACATTCTGATTGATCCCCAGAATAACCGAGCCGGAGATATAACCGCCAAAAATTCCAACAACATTAAACAATGCTGTCAAAAACGGAAAACTGAAAATGGATGCCACAATTCTGGGTGTGAACAAAAACCGTACCGGATTAATGTGCATGGTCCTTAAGGCATCAATCTGTTCTGAAATCCTCATGACACCGATTTCTGCAGCCATGGCCGAACCTGCCCGTGCCGCCACCATGATCGCTGTCAGAACAGGCCCCAGTTCCCGGATAAGGGTCAGGGCCACGGCAGACCCTAAAGCAGCTTCCGATCCGAATCTGACAAGGGAATAATAGCCCTGCAATCCTAAAACCATTCCGGTAAAAAAACCGGTGAGCGCTATAACAAAAATGGATTTGCTGCCGATAAAAACAATTTGATCCAGAATTTTTTTGCCCTGAAAAGGCTTGATAAATATATGAATTATCCCAACAGCAAAAAAAAGCGCAATTCTTCCCAGCGATTCAATTTTGTTGATTGTCCCTTCCCCGATTTTATCAATGAATTTGATTTGCATAACTGCCATATTAATAATCTCAAACCCGTTAAAAAGCAAGACAAGTCTTTCGCTTTCGATCTGTCTTTAATAAAAAAACTACAGGGTTTTGTTGACACGTATAAAATTATCCTATACGTATATTTTTACTCATTCGTATTTTAAAACATACCATTAAAAGACAGGTTGACACATGACTCAAAAAATAACATTAAGCATTCCGGATTTACTTCATGAAAGACTTAAAGAATGGCGATCCAGTTTCAATTTCTCGAAAATGTTTCAGGATGCGTTAATTGATGCCATCCAGAAGAAAGAGGACTTTCAGAAACGGTTTTCCCATGATTTTGAAATGTCGGATATTATCAACCGCTTAAAACATGAAAAGCTTGTCTGGGAGAAAAAATTTCACAAACTCGGCAAAGCTGAGGGTATGCGCTGGGCTAAATCTGCTCATTACGAAGACCTGATGTACGTATTGAATTTTGAGGGCACGTATGAATTAACCTCGGATTCCCGCATGGCAGATTATTTTGAGCAGACATATGAATCCGCTCAACTTTCAAAATATTCAAAAACAGAATCGGTTCAACATGAACAGATGTATATTGAAGGCTGGTTTAAAGGGGTTTTTGAATTCTGGGATCAGATAAGGGAGAAACTGTAAAATGACATCCTCAAAGTTTATTCTCGGCATTGATGTTGGATCTGTCTGCACACATATCGCTCTTATCAACTTAGATGCAAAAATCATCCATACCAGGGCGGCATATCACCATGGCGAAGTCAAATCCTGCCTGGAAAACATGCTCAATGATATTGACCCGAAAACTGTCGGATGGATCGCCGCAACAGAAAACACACCTTCTTTTATCGTTAGGACAAAAGCATATAATGATCAGTTGGCCGTCATCCAGACTGCCAGATATTTACACAAAACCTTTGACGGAATTTTGCATATTGGTGGAGAAAATTTTTCTTTAAGCCGATTTGGAAAGGATCAGAAATATCTGGGTGCTGCCCATAATACATCCTGCGCTGCCGGAACCGGCAGTTTCCTGGACCAGCAGGCAAGACGTCTGAATCTTATTGGCGGTTCACAGCAGCTGAGCGAAAATGCCCTGTCCAATACAAAAAATATCCCGGACATTGCCACCCGGTGTGCTGTATTCGCAAAAACAGATCTGATTCATGCCCAGCAGGAAGGATACAATATTGAACAGATCTGTGACGGGTTATGCTCTGGTCTTGCAAAAAATATCTCCAACACCCTTTTTAAATATAAGAACATGGGAACCAGAATCATTTTCTGCGGTGGCGTAGCCTTGAACCCCTGTGTCAAAAAACACCTGGAGTCTATTACAGGCTGCAAACTGCTCTGCGATGCCTATTGTGAATTCTACAGTGCCATCGGCGCTGCCCTGCTTCTTCAAGAAAATATAACAAATAATGAAGATATTCAGGAACGACAATTTCATTCAAAAACAGATTTTTTTATTTCTTCAAAAAAAGACACTGCATTATCCTATCCCGGCCTTGAACTCAGACTGTCAACCTATCCGGATTTTGATTGTTTTTCTTCCTATATTTTTGAAGATGTGGAAGCGGATATTTATCTTGATCCATCCGGGATTGACACCTCTGCCGGATATCTCGGCATGGACGTAGGCTCCACCAGTACCAAAAGTATTCTCATCAACCCCCAGGGTATTCCCATTGCCGGTTTTTATACCAAAACAGCCTCAAGACCGGTCCAGGCCGTCCAAAAAATATTCAAGGCCTATGAAAACTTTTTTTCCACATATAATCTGAATATAAAAATATACGGGTGCGGCACCACAGGTTCCGGCCGCAGGATCAGCGGGAAAATCATTGGTGCTGATATTGAACCTGATGAAATCACAGCCCATGCAACCGCAGCATGCAATTTAAATAAAGATGTGGACACCATTATTGAAATCGGCGGTCAGGATGCCAAATTCACCCTGCTGAAAAACGGGATTGTCACCTCTTCTGTCATGAATACGGTATGCGCTGCAGGCACAGGCTCGTTCATTGAAGAGCAGGCCTTGAAACTTGACTGTTCCCTGGCTGAATACTCCAGCAGAACCCAGGGCATTCAATCGCCTGTGGCCAGTGACCGGTGTACTGTTTTTATGGAAAGAGACATTAATTATTATCTTGCCCGGGGATACAAAACAAATGAAATCCTGGCCTCGGTGCTGCACTCGGTTCGGGATAATTATTTAACCAAAGTGGCCAATATCGCACAGATCGGAGACTGTATCCTGTTTCAGGGAGCCACGGCAAGAAACAAATCCCTTGTGGCGGCATTTGAACAAAAGCTGAACAAACCCATCCATGTTTCCAAATACTGCCACCTGACCGGTGCACTGGGTATTGCCCTGATGCTTAAAGACAATCCACCTGAAATTTCAGATTTCAGAGGATTCAATCTCTGGAAGCAGGAAATTCCGGTCCGGCATGAAGTCTGTCAACTGTGCACCAATCACTGCAAGCTGACGCTTGCCGATATCAGCGGCCAGACCCTGGCCTATGGATTTTTATGCGGCAGGGATTATGATACAAACAAACACGTTCCCGTCAAACAGACACACAGCCTGTTAACCTTGAGAAAGAAAATACTGTCTCAGAAAATGCCTGCTCGGGCAGGCATGATCAAACACGATTTTACCATTGGAATTCCTTCGGCGCTGCACCTGTTTGAAGACACAGAATTCTGGGTCAGTTTTTTTTCAAAGCTGGGCATCAAAACCATTACCAGCAGTTCCTTGAAAAATCCGGTAAATCTCGGGAAAAATTTTGCAGGCGCAGAATTCTGTGCACCTGTTGTGGCCATGCACGGTCATGTCCAGTACCTGCGGGATAAAGCAGACTATATCTTTTTGCCCTTTTATTTTGAAGAAAAACAGGCTGTAAAAGACCGCAGAAGACAACACTGCTATTATACCCAGTTTACGCCGTCTGTGATTTCATGCATCCCCGGAATAGACAACAGCAAAATTATTTCTCCCATCATAAAATATCTGTATACCAATTTTCATACCAAGCTTGAGCTGTACAGATGCTTGAAAAAGATATCATCAGATTTTCTGTTTTCTTTTCTGGATATATCAAGTGCCTATGATGAAGCGGTTGAAAATGAAAACAGGTATAAGACCGCCTTGAAAAAATCATATAAACCCCGACATGCGACGGATTCAAAAATGAATGTCGTGTTTCTGGGGCGCCCGTATACGGTTTTATCTCAATCCATGAACAACAATATCCCAAAAATTTTTGAATCTCTTGGGGTAAAAACATATTTCCAGGACATGATTGATTTTCAGGACCATGATTTTTCACCCATTGACCCTCTGCTCAGGGAAATTCACTGGAAATATGCGGCAACCATCATCCAGACCGCCTTTTATGCCGCAACCTGTGAAAACCTGTATCCGGTCTATATCAGTTCATTCAAATGTGCGCCGGATTCTTTTGCCATTGATTATTTCAAACAGATCATGGAAAGATTCAATAAACCCTGTCTGGTTCTCGAACTGGATGAACATGATTCCAGTGTGGGGTATGAAACCCGTGTGGAAGCAGCGGTAAGGGCGTTTGAAAACCACCGGCACGCTGTTGAAAAAACAAAAACCGCAGACATCTCCCATCTCACGCCTGCATTTTTGCCAAAAATTGAAAACAAGACCATCATTTTCCCCAACTGGGATACCTTTTCAGGACGTCTTCTGGTCTCAACCATTAAAAGTCAGGGTCACAAGGCCATTTTAATGGAAGAAACCCCTGAAACCCTGAAAAAAAGCATTCTGACCAATACCGGCCAGTGCATCCCGCTGAATGCCGTTGCTGCAGGCTTTATTCATACTGTTGAGAAAAACAATCTTGATCCTGAAGCGTGTGTGCTCTGGCTGAACCCGTCTGAAATTGCCTGCAATATAAAAATGTATCCGTATCATATCAAAAAAATCCTTGAAAAAAACAAAAACGGATTTGAAAAAGCGCAGGTTTACAAAGGCGAGCTGTCCTTGATTGATATCTCCTTGAAAGCATCCACCAGAGCCTATTATTCTTATATGTTCGGAGGACTTTTGAGAAGCATCGGCTGCAAAATCCGTCCCTATGAAATCAACAGGGGGCAAACCAATCAACTGCTGCAATATACACTTGATCAGCTGTGTCAGGCCTTTGAGACAGGAAGCTCCAAGGAAGCGGTGCTCAAAAAAACCATTCCTTTGTTTGCCGCCATTCCCACCCGGAAAGAAACCCGGCCCAAAGTCGGTATTTTCGGAGATCTGTATGTCCGGGACAACGATATCATGAATCAGGGTCTGGTTCAGTTTATCGAAGACAACGGCGGAGAAGTCATTACAACTCCCTACTACAAATACGTGAAAATCATTGCAAGCTCGTATTTTAAAAAATGGTTCAAGGAAGGCAAATATATCAGTCTGATTTCCAACAGCACTCTGTTTGCGACCATGCAGGCCATGGAAAAAAAATATTATAAATATTTCGGGCAGATACTGGATACTGAAAAATTCACGGTGAAAGATTCCTATGAAAATATCCTGTCCGAATTCGGCATTCTCCAGGAGCATACCGGCGAATCCATGGACAATATCCTGAAAATTCATCATATCATGAATGAAAATCCGGATTTAAAACTGCTGGTTCAGACAAATCCGGCATTCTGCTGTCCTGGAATGATTACAGAATCCATGACCCAGAAGCTTGAGGCCAAACTGAATGTGCCGATTGTGAGCATCACCTACGATGTTTCAGGCGGGAATAAAAACAGGGTCATTGTTCCATTTCTGAAAGACTCAGGAGAAAAAACCTATTCCCAGAGCTTGAAAGTATCTGTCTGACGTTCTCCGGGAAGATACGGCTTGGTCTCAGGGTATTGATGCAGATAGGCATTCTGATATTCAATGCGTTTGACATTGAAACGGTTGTGGCTGTCCACAGCCCTTCTGTATCTTAGATAATATTCATCATAATTTTTAAGGTGTTCCTCACTTTTTACTTTGGTAATATTATAAAAATTCACATAGGTATATTTCAGTAATTCCTCAAAACTGAACAGATATTTTTCCAGACTGTTGTAATGGTTGACTACATTCCGGTTATGATAAAACCGCTGGATATCAAACACCCACTCAAGATCTTTTTTAACAAAAAACTGCTGATAATCCGAAGTATATTTTTTCAGATGTTCTATATCTTCCTGATTTTTTTTCATGATGTCACGAAGCTGATGAATAAAATCAATTGTCTTTTTGATCTCATTGATCCGGGATTCAACCTTGCTCAGGTTTTCAAGTTTTATCAGGGCATTATCCAATTTAGCGGTACTGTCCTTTAACTGGTCACTTAATACAATCATGTTGCGGACAACAGGAGACATGCCTGAATATTTATTTGCCTCCATATATCTTCCATACAAAAAAAATTCAGCCACCACAACAAGGGTAAAGGTGGATAAAAATAAAGCAAAAGGAACAATGCCTGCTTCTTTTCTGGATTTAAAAATAAAATAGGGCGTGGTAATGGGCGCCACAAGAACGACATATGACCACCATCTGGGTTTTGAATTTTTAAAACATTCATAGAACATCAGACCGGCAAGAACTGCAACATACGGAAAATATAAATAATACACAATCATCCACCTTTACGGGTTGTTATGGTATGTTTCTGACCGTCACTGGAGATCAGTACAGCGCCGTCATTATCGGTTCGAAAAATTTTAATTCCCCTGTCAGCATAACGCTTAAGAACCTTTGCATGGGGAAACCCATATCTGTTATCCATGCCACAGGATATTATTACACTTCCCGGACGCACTTTATCAAGGAAAAACTTTGAACTGGATGTGCGACTTCCATGATGCGGTGCAAGAAGAATGTCTGACTCTAAATTTTCAAGACCGGACACGCTTTTTTCCCTTTCCTGCAGAATATCTCCTGTAAACAGCATGGAAAAGCGATCATAGACCAGCTTGAACACCAGGGAATTCTCATTCAGATTGCCAAATTCATTCTCCGCTCTTGCATCCATAAAAATCATTTGTGCAGAGTTTAAGGAAAAAACATCCACCTTTCCGGCCGGATACCGGATCGCAACGCCTTTTGATTGACAGATATCCATCAACCGCGAATAATTTGGCGTATCTATCTGATCATGATTTTTTATTAAAGTTCCCACCCTGAAATTGTCCAGTATATAAACAAGCCCGTTCAGATGATCTCCTTCCGGATGGGTGAGAATCACATAATCCAGTTGACGGATGCGTTTTTTCCATAAAAAAGGCGCCACAATATACCGGCCGGTGTCAAAGGATGAAAAACCGGAAAATCCGCCGCCGTCAACAAGGATATTTTGCTTTTCCAGGGTCTGAATCAGGGCACTGTTTCCCTGCCCCACATCAAGAACCGTAATCTGCAGCCCTTTATTTTTATTATCCGCATGTTTAAACATGCCCCACTGAATAAAAATACCTGCCAGAACACAGACCCACAAAACCAGGCCTGTTTTTTTCCTTTGCATGATCAGACAGAAAACAGCGGTCATGAACAGATACATCAGCACCAGTTCAAAGACTGTCGGAGTCACCGTATGTGCCCAGGAAAACGGGATAGTGATCAGTTTTTCACAGGCAAAAATTGAAAATTGAATGAGTTTGTGGCAGATAAAAATAAGCTTGGTCGAAAAAACCGGCACAATGGAAAAACTCATCATTGCAATGAGGCCCAGCGGCAGGACCACAAATCCGATCAAAGGAATAAAAACAAGATTGGATATTATCCCCACACCGGAAACCATATTAAAATAATATGCAGTTAAAGGGGCTGTTCCAAGACCTGCAGAAACGGTCACCACCATCATCATTCCTGTTTTATACATCAGATTCGTTTTGTCCGTGATATCCAGTTTTCTGACTAAAAATAATCCTGCAATAATAAATCCCACAGCCATGAAAGACAATTGGAATGAAATGGAAAAAAGGGCAGCTGCATTTAGCAGCAAGATACAGATACCGGCAATGGACAAGGTTGAAAGAACATCTTTTTGTTTTTCCGAAACAAACAGGATCATGACAACAGCGATCATGAGTGCAGCCCGCTGGGTTGACGGTGAAAAACCTGTAAACACAGCATATAAAAGCAAAGGCACCAGGGTGAGGATGCCAGCGGCTTTTTTTGCCTTTGCAGAGATCAGAAGATACGGGAAAAAAGACAACACCCAATAAAAAAAAGAAAAAAACAACAAGGATACAATGGACAGGTGCAATCCGGAAATGGCCAGCAGATGGCTGATACCGGCTTTTGCATATAAATCCCGAACCCGGTCCGGCAGCACTTCTTTTTTGCCTGCCACAAGAGACACCAGAATTTTTCCTGCATCGGAATCCTGTGTTTCACTGAGAATGAAACGGTAGAATCCGACCCTGTGATGTTCAATCTTAGCTGCTGTCCAGGTAAGGATATCTTTTTGATCAGATGCGGATGACACTATCCGGATTTTTTTTGCATCCGTCCATGCAGACCCATAGACACCCTGAAACAGTAAAAATTTTTGATAATCAAACCCGCCGGGATTATTAAAATTTCGAATGGGTTTGATTTTTGCCTTGAACCGGATCATGTCACCGAACTGTACTGAATCATCCGGGAAACCGTAGATGCTGACATGAATTTTTCCCGTAACCGGTATTTGGGCAGTTTCTGTCTCAAGCAGATTACAATCCAGAACATATCGAATCTTTCTATGATCATTCCGTGCAAACGACATGATCCGGCCGGTAATATTATATTTCTGGGAACCTGTGAAATACGAAATGTGATTTTCAGGCAGATCCGGATATAATTGTGCCTGAATACCCAGAAAACCGATGAAGAATATCATCCCGCCAGCAGATATAAAACCAAGAAAATTTTTAAATTTAAATATGGAAACTGTAAAAGGATGAGTTACAGTATTGAGCAGCGAAAAACACAAAAAAACAATCAACAAAAAAAGAATACAGAAAAAAGCAAAACCTGTATGGTCTGCAGAAAAATTTCCTGCTGTAATTCCCACCATCAGGAAGATGAACAAATAAACACTGACAGGTTTTAAAGGTCTGGAAAATGCAGTCACATACCTCCTTATCACCGTATTCGCTGAATATCTGCCCCCAGAAGTGAAAATTTCTTTTCAATGGCTTCATATCCCCGGTCCATATGGTAGACGCGGGATATTTGGGTAGTTCCTTTTGCCACAAGACCTGCAATTACAAGAGACGCTGAGGCCCTCAAGTCAGAGGCCATAACGGGAGCCGCCTGGAGTTCTTTCACCCCTCTGACCATGGCAGTATTGCCGCCGGTAATAGATATATTCGCGCCCATTCTGAGCAATTCGTTTGCATGCACAAACCGGTTTTCAAAAATAGACTCATGAATCACGGAATTGCCGTCAGCAATACTCATCAGGGCCATGAACTGGGCCTGCATATCTGTGGGGAATCCGGGATACGGCAGTGTTTTGATATCAACACTTTTAATTTGCTCACACCCGATCACACGGATACTGTCTTTAGAGGTTTCAATCCGGGCACCCGTGGCCTTAAGCTTGTTGATAATACCCCCGATATGCTCAGGGTCACAGCCGTTGATCAGAATATTTCCGCCAGTGGCAGCCGCAGCCACCATAAAGGTTCCGGTCTCGATCCGGTCCGGGATGATCCTGATACTGGCAGGAGAAAGCTGATCCACACCCTCAATGGTTATGACAGAACTGCCCTCTCCGGATATCTTAGCCCCCATCTGGTTCAAGGCAGATGCCAGAGCCACAATTTCAGGTTCTCTGGCAGCATTTCTCAGGACAGTGGTCCCTTTTGCAAGGGTGGCTGCCATCATTAAATTTTCAGTTCCGGTCACAGTGGGGGTATCAAAATAAAATTCATTTCCGATAAGGCGATCTGCTCTGGCTTCAATATACCCGTGCTCCAGGCTGATGGATGCTCCCAAAGCTTCAAGCCCTGCCAGATGCAGATTCACCGGCCTTGCCCCGATGGCACATCCACCGGGAAGCGACACCTTGGCATGCCCGAAACGGGCAACCAGCGGTCCTAAAACAAGAATTGAGGCCCGCATTTTGCGGACAAGCTCATATTCTGCTTCAATTTTATCCACATGGGAACAATCCATTTCAAGGGTTCCGGCTTCACAAGAGCATCTGGCACCCAGATCCTCCAGAAGCTCTTTAATACTTCGAATATCCCTGAGATCCGGAACATTGGAAAACAACACTTTTCCTTTGACAAGAAGACTGGATGCAATCAATGGAAGCGCTGCATTTTTAGCCCCGCTGATGGTAACTTCTCCGTGTAATTTACGGCCGCCTGTGATTTGAATTTTATCCATAAGATATGCTTACTCTGTATAAGTTAAAAAAGGGTTTTGGTAAAAATCAAAACCCTTTTTTTTATAATTTGTTTTCGAATGTTTACGCTGTTTGATTAAAAAACTCAAGAATTTTATTATTGACAAAAAACTCGCGGAACAATAACTGAATCAGCGGACAGGGAAGATTAATCGATTCTTCCTTTTTTCCCATAAACCATTTTAACGATATCGAGTTTGCTTTTTCCATCAGTTTCTATCTCGAGATCTTCTACTTCGTCGTCTATAAAATAGGAATATTCGGAAATCAAAGGATAACACGTTTCATAAGATTCAAAATAATCAGTGTCGGATTTGGCTTCTTTAAACGATGTATGAACATCACTGATCAGTTTTACGGTATTTTCGAGGCAATATTTTCTAAAAAAACTACGTCTTGATTGATCCATTTTTATTTTCCTGATTTTGCTCTATTAATGATCATGGTAGCAGCAGTGCTGCATTTCAGACTCGGTGTCGCTGGAAAATTTCTTTTGTTTTATCGACCACCATTCAGGATTCATCTTTGTCTTAATTATATTTTCAGGTCCTTTGCATACCCGGGATATAAATAGGTCTTCTTCTGATAATCGATCGCTGACATCCTGTATATACGCATCCGTGTTCATGGAATTCTGGCAGCAGGTTCCATTGCAGCAGGCATTAATTTCCAGGCCGATGATAAGATGAAACAACTCGATGCCAGGATCCATTGTTTCAATGCAGCAATTATTCTTATCAATATCAAACCTGGTCCATTTTTTTTGGGCAAGAATTGCGGCACAGGGAAGAGTTTTAAACGCATGACAGCATCCGGAAACAAGTTTGTCAAAAAGAAAAAATGCCCGGTCCCATCCGGGCACATTGCGATCTATTCCGCCAGGCTCGACAGCCGTATATTGAATATTTTCCAGGGTCTTTAGATAGAGCCCGTCAACACGGACATCCTTCCATCGATTGGGCGCAATACATTCTATCTCCAGAAAATTCCGTTCTGTGTCTGTTTTAAAATCCAGATACCCTGCAACAAAACAACTGTCGTCCATACGGTCTTGTCCTTTCAGATTAGGCGTACCTGTATGATCAAAAAGAGGGCCCAGACGAAGCAGCGTCTCTGCACAGGAATAATCGTCAAGTTCAGGATCATCTGTTCCGGGAAAATACCGGACGGCAAAACGCCCCTCGATGACAGGTTTGTGAAAGAATGTCTTATGTACCGATTCAGGATCATCAGAAATTTCCCTGGCCTGGATGAGGGCCAGTTGATAGACCCTCGTATTCTCCAGGAACCAAAGGTTCCATCCAGGCAATCCATCTGCAGAGTTGAAAAAATTTATCTGTGAAAACCCAAAATACCTTCGTGCTTCCTCATTATGAAAAACATGATGAAAGATGTTGTAGAAAATTTCTTCACCAACACGCACAGGATCGACATTGTGTATTGTTGTCACTATTTTTCAGCTCCCTGAACCTTGACCAGATACCCGGGCCATCCATCCATGAAGTAATCTTGAATATTAAGCAAAACAATGAGCAGCACCAGGAATGCCGAAGGATTCTCAGATGGGTGGGACACCCCTGAACATACCCCCAGAAGGGTCGGTGCCCATGCATAATAGCACCAGGCAAAGACAAGACCTGCAATAATTGCAATACAGGTGGTGACTATCCCTTTGAACCATAATTTCATTTTGGAAAAACCCTGGCCGAAACAGGTCTTTAAAATGATGGCCGGAACCAGGATGAAATTGCCCATGGTCACAGTATGGCTGTAGCGCCATCCAAAATTGGCATCATTCTGGCCTCCCAGATAGGCTTCATCCCAGAAGTAATCCATGATATAGAGCTGAACCTTAAAGAAAGCAAACCCCAGTACCAGTCCGCCAAAAAGGATAAACAGAAATCTCAAGGGTTGTTTTTCCACCAGATTCCAGGGCCTGCCCTCCCACAGTTGAAGTGTGATAAAAATTACAATGACGGTGCAGAAAAGTATGCCCAGACCGTACTCGGCACTGTCGGTGTGTGCCAGAGATTGCCACCAGGGCGGGACTGCCGTGTATATCTGTGCAGGATAAAACATGGACCCGATGTGTGGATGAAAAAATATCAGAAAAAGGGGAATGGAGAGCATTGCCATGAGCAGCCAGTTTGCAAGACCCTGACCGGGTTGAGGACTTTGGTCCCATATGCCTTTGCCCACACCGACCAGCAGTATCGTGGTGATCCACAAAAAAGGAACTGAAAGACAGATAAAGGCCCATGATGTTGTTTCCCTCGTTGACATGACGTCCTGCCCCAGCTTGCCGTATTCTGTAAGACTGTTCCAGTTAAAATAGGTGACTCCGTATTGTCCGATGATGAAAAAAAGAATGCCGAAAATCAACACCAGGTACAACAAAATCGTCGTTCCCGTAAGTATTCCTCCTTTTTTCAAAGGATGTGACGCGGCCAGAAATCGACTCGAAAAAGGCCAGTAATCGAAAAATTCCACTTGCCACATGATGATGAGCAACATCCAGATAACCAGTGAAAAACCGAGCAGCGGCGTATAAAGTTTGAAAATTCCGCTGTTTGAAAAAAATATCCACCACAAGGCAATCGCACTGATGGCCATAACCGTTAGATTTACAAGACCGGATGTCCATATACCCCACCTGGGAAAAAGGTTTCGCAGTGACAGCCAGTTTTTATCAGCGTTTAGTGTATTCATAACATACCCTCTGTTTTTTTATCAAAAATTGAAAGGCACCCTCCCCCTTCAGGCCTGATCCTGTCGGGCAAACGCCGTCATCAAAGGTCAGGCACCTTTCCCGTATCAAACTGCAGCAGGCTGTTGTAAAATCAGAAGACGACTGTATCTCCGTTGCCCGTATAAATGTTTGAGGTATTAGCCTTTGCAAGGGTCCCGACTTTTCTGTAGGACCGGAACTTGTCGGTGCCTTTTACAATCGGAAGTCCCGCCTTGACTGCTTTTTCCGCCCAGATCCAGCCGGTGCAATGGTTGCAGGCTATTTTTTTCATATTATATTGCTGAACTCCGGCAATGATATCATCCATCTTGGGATCCCAGTTTTCAAAGGGTGAAATATGAAGTCCGCCATAGCATCCGTAATTTTCCTCTCCATCTTTGAAATTGCGGCGCGCATAATTGATAAGGGTCAGAATTCCGGGATGACAGCAACCTGTCACAGTGACATACCCTTTATCTTTTACTTTAAAATACATGACATTTTCACCGCGAACCTGGAGGGTTGCAGGGGAGTCAAAAAAGACAACACCGGCACCGTCCTGGAGCTTATACAACGTGTCCGGTTTGGTAACAATAAGCTCACCTGTATGGGGGTATGCGTTTTTCGGGCATCCAGGGGTTTTGGAAAAATCAGCACCCTTTAAAAGCTCATAACTTTTTTTCATGGACGTGGATGGAAAATACATCTTGATATCTGGTTGATGTTTCAGGGTGCTTTCAATACCAAAATAATGATCAATGTGATCGTGGGAGATCACTATGGTATCGATTTCTTTGTTCTCAAGCATTTTGTCCACACCACTCTGGGCAAATACGTAATCCATCCAGTCGTTACTCCAACCGCTGTCTAAAAGATATTTTGTTATTTTGCCGTCAAGAGCTTCAACCTCGACCACTGCAGCATATCCACCAAGATTTTCTTCGTTATAGGCAACATCATACTGATTTGTATTAATGCCGCCAGCAGCCTTGATATCCTTACCAAGAGTCGCATTATCGAACCAGCTGGTCTCAGAAACGCACTCAACCTTAATACTTTTGACTTCTCCGAAATCTTTTTTTTCTTTCTTTGCATAAGCCTTTTTTGTCATGGAGCCAATACCATTGCTGACTGCCAGTCCTGCCGAGGTAGCTGCCAAACCTTTTAAAAAACTTCGTCGTTGCATGTAGAATCTCCTTGTTAAGTCTGTGAATAAAACATTTAATTATAAAAATGTATCTGCGACTGATCATAATTAAATAATTATCAATAATTGTTGCAATTTATATACCACTGTCCAATATTCACGTTTAAATTAAAAAACGACTGTCTTTAAAGGATATTACGAAAAAAAAAGTCGACAAAGCAGAATAACAGGCGTAATAATTGTATTAAATTTTCTACATATAGAAAATCCGATACAAAGGAGCGATATGAATAAAAATCCTCAGCATCCAGCGGAATCCTGCAAAAAAACAACCACACCAGACAAGCAATCTTCCAGCAGAGCAAAAAAAACTGCCAGGATACTTAAAAATTTCGACCTGATTTTCAACAGTATTCACGATGGTGCCGTTGTTATAGATGCCGACGGGTATATTGCCCACTTCAACCAGGCCTATAGTAATTTCCTCGGTATTGATCCTGATTATCCCATAGGAAAACACTGTACTGAAATCATAGAAAACACACGAATGCACATTGTGGCAAAAACAGGCAAACCTGAAATTAATCGCACCCAGCATATCAAGTCCCAGGAAATGATGGTACAGAGGATACCCCTGCGTTTAAATGGCAAAATCATAGGGGTCTACGGCCAGGTGATCTTCAAAGACATCAAAGAGATAACAAAACTGGCATCCCGGCTTGCGATGCTGGAGTCAAAAATCAAATTGTACGAAAAAGAGCTTATCAACTTGCGGTCTACCCGTTACACAATGGAAAGCATAGTGGGTGTGAGCGATGTAATCAGCAAATTAAAGATGGAAGCTCTCAAGGCCACTTCCAACAAATTTCCCGTGTTAATCACCGGAGACAGCGGAACTGGCAAGGAACTTTTTGCCCAGGCCATACATCATGCCAGCCCCCGCAAGCTGTATCCGTTTATTCGATTGAATTGTGCAGCCATTCCCGGTGAACTTCTAGAATCCGAACTTTTCGGTTATGAAAAAGGCGCTTTTACCGGAGCAAACCCCAAAGGCAAACCTGGTAAATTTGAACTGGCCCATCGGGGGTCGATATTTCTTGACGAAATCGGAGAACTTCCGCTTAAAATGCAGCCGAAACTGTTGCGGGTTCTGGAGGAAAAGGAGTTTGAACGCATCGGCGGCATGAGCATAATCAAGTCTGATTTTCGTTTGATCGCCGCGACCAATCGAAATCTTGAAGATATGGTGGCCAAAGGCCTGTTTCGCCGTGATCTTTTCTATCGCCTCAATGTTATTCCCCTCCAGATTCCACCACTTCGTGAACGCAGGGAAGATATTATCCCTCTTGCGCGTCATCTTCTCAAAAAAATGACCCAGGATGCTGCCTTTGCTGAAACACATATGGACGAGGCTGTTGAAACACTGCTTTGCAATTATGACTGGAAAGGCAATGTCCGGGAACTTACAAATGTTCTTGAACAGGCACTTTCATCGGTGGAAGGAGATACTATTCGGCCGGATAATCTGCCGTTTTATCTATGCGGCCCCCAAAAAAATCAGGGCAGCATAGATGTTTCGACCTTGAAACAGGCTCAGATCAAGGCTGAAAAAGAAGCCATTCAAACGGCTCTTGAAAAGGCAGGGCACAACAAGACGCGGGCTGCGGAAATGCTGGGCATTCATCGCACACTTCTCTATAAAAAAGCCGACAAATACGCAATTTCTCTTGCTCCGGAAAAATAGCTGTAGCCTGTTTGATACACTGCGGTTATTTTTTTAAATCCATACGTTGTATTTTAAAAATACGTTCATCCATAAGGCGCAGCGTACCATTAATAACCGGCTCAAAATCCATTAATGCCAGAATATCCTTTTCAAGATGAATACCTGGTGCAATTTCGATAAGTTCCATTCCTTTCTGAGTGAGCTCAAAAACGCAGCGCTCCGTAATATATAGAACTTTCTGATTCTTTTTCTGTGCGTACTTACCGCTGAAAGTGACATGCTCAACATGGTTCAGGAATTTTTTAATTTTTCCTTCCTTTTCAATTTTGATGTTACCGTCAACAATGGCAATTTTCAAACCTCCAGCGGTAAAAGTTCCCATGAAAATGACACGCTTGGCATTCTGGGTGATATCGATGAATCCTCCTGCACCCGTCAGGATGCGACCGAATTTACTGACATTCAGATTGCCTTCTTTATCCGCCTGGGCCAGTCCTAAAAATCCTATATCGAGCCCGCCTCCATGGTAAAAATCAAACTGGGCTGGCTGTCCGATAATAGCATCGGTGTTGGTGGCTGCACCGAAATTGAGCCCTCCGGCCGGAAGCCCTCCAATGACACCGGGTTCAGCAGTCAGTGTTACACTTTCCAGAATACCTTCTTCGTTCGCGATTAATGCCACCCCCTCTGACATTCCAATACCCAGGTTGACCACATCACCTCCTTTGAGTTCAAAAGCGGCCCTGCGTGAAATAATCTTTCGCTCAGTCATATTCATGGGTGGAATTGATTCCATGGGAATTTTGATTTCTCCGCTAAAGGATGGATTATATTCCACGGCAAATGTCTGCCAGTGATTTTCCGGCTTCGACACGACCACATAATCAACCAGGATGCCCGGGATCTTTACCTGCTTAGGATTCAAGGTTCCTCGTTTGGCGATTCTTTCCACAGCAACGATGACAATTCCGCCGGAGTTATGTGCAGCCGTCGCAATCTCAAGTGATTCAAGCGTCAGGGCTTCTTTTTCGATGGTGATATTCCCATCCTCATCAGCAGTGGTTCCTCTGAGAATGCCGACATCGATTGGCCGGTTCTTATATGCGAGATACTCTGTGCCATCAAATTCTATCAGCTCCACAATATCTTCGGTGGTGATATCGTTTATTTTTCCTCCGGTATCCCGCGGATCAACAAAGGTCCCTAACCCGACATGGCTGATTGTTCGAGGTTTATGAGCAGCGATATCCCTGTACATGTGTGAAATAATTCCCTGGGGAAGATTATATCCGATAATTTTGTTATCCATGGCCATCCGTGCCAACTCCGGAGCCAGCCCCCAATGGCCTCCGATCACCTGATTCACAAGACCTGTATGGGCAAAGTGATTCAACCCTTTTTTATCACTGTCCCCCTGGCCTGCAGCATACATGATGGTTAAATTCCCTGGTTTTTCATATTTCAGAAAAGAAGTTTCTATGGCTGCAAAAATTTCTTCCGGTATACCCGTTGCCACAAATCCGCCAAACGCTATGGTATTACCGTCCTTAATGCATCCGACAGCCTCTTGCGCTGAGACAATCTTATTTTTCTTTATCCTTGGCATTAGTTAACTCCTGAATATTTTTATGTAAGACAACCTGACAATGCTGCATCTGTTTACCGTTTATAGTATTCAAAATATATGCCAGCTGAACCAATGGCTTAATCTTTGCATTTCATCTTTCTGTTACGCATGCTTCGTTATCGAAGTCCGGTCTAAATGAAGTTGCATGAAGGCAATCAGTGGATTATAAAAAAATTTTTTTCAATTTAAAGACGAATCAGGAGAAAAAAATGTTGGCAATAAAAGATTCTGTAGCGGTAATTACAGGTGGCACTGGCGGTATCGGTATGGCACTGGCCAGATTTTGGATTAAAAACAAGGGCAAGGTGGTACTTGCCGATATTATGCCCGAGGCTCTTGCACAGGCAAAGGATGAGCTGGGCAAAGATGTTGTTACCATAACATGCGATGTAACCAGTGAAGAGGATTGTGGACGTCTGGCAGACAAAGCCCTCGAGGCTTATGGCCAAATCAATCTGGTGGCTCCTTTTGCCGGTATCATCATGGATGGCCTGATGCTTTCTACGGACAGGGAAACCGGTAAGGTTATAAAGAAAATGTCCCTGGAAAAATTCCAGAAGGTAGTCGACATCAATCTTACCGGTGTTTTTCTCACTGTCCGTGAATGTACAGAGCGTATGATCAACAACAACTGCAGAGGACTTATCTGTCTGATCTCCTCAACCGGTTCCCTTGGAACAGCCGGTCAAATAAACTATTCTTCCACCAAGGCAGCCATGTCAGTTATGCCTAAAGTCATTACAGCTGAATTTTTCAGGCGGGGTCTGTCCGGGCAGATTCGCTGTGCTGCAGTGGCACCGGGATACGTCGGGACATCCATGGTCAAAAACATGAATCAAAAAGCACTTGATAAAATTTTAAACGAAATTCCCATTGGTCGTTTGATTGAACCCGATGAAGTTGCCGATCTTGTGGGTGCTATTTATCAGAATGAAGCTCTGGCCGGTGAAACCTATTTTATTCATGGCGGTCTGCGTCTCGGTTCCCGGGGATAAATCTCAAGCAGGCAAAAATCCAGGCACAGGAGTCAATATTGAACATAAAAAAGGGTTTTGAAAAAAACAAAACCCTTTTTTTATAATTGGTACCTGGGACGAGAATTGAACTCGTACAGTGATAATCACCGAGGGATTTTAAGTCCCTTGCGTCTACCAGTTCCGCCACCCAGGCTTAAAGTATGAATTTTTTATATCATTTTGCCTTCTTTTGCAAGCTAAAACCTCAGACTAAAAACGGCAACCGCATTTAGCTTGACAAATTATCATGTCGTTGTTGTACTGTATCCCATAATCTAAACCTTGAAACCTTGGAGATTTAAAATGCAAATTTATACATATTTAAAAGCGCGGCAAAAACTGGCCAGTCACCCACTATACTTACGGTGCTAAATTGGTTATAGTGATTTAAAATGATGATGTGCGTTAATACCCATGTCAACAGAACAATTTCTGTCAGATCTTTTACTGGAGGATATATAAAAATGAAACTTAAAGTCGTTCTTGAACCAAGCGAAGAAGGTGGATTTACAGCTTACGTTCCCAGCCTCCCTGGATGCATCAGCGAGGGGGAATCTAAGGAAGAAGCTTTAGAAAATATCAAGGAGGCTATTGAACTATATCTTGAGCCTGTAGACGATGATATGTCTTTGGTGCCCGGCACAGAGACCATGGAACTTGCCATATGACAAAAGTTCCGAGTGTTTCATATGACAAAATAATTCGAACACTTCAACGAGATGGCTGGGTTGTGGTCAGGCAAAAGGGAAGCCATATAAGGCTTCAAAAAAGAACTCAGGATGAAGTTTTAAAATTGACGATTCCAGCCCACAAACCGGTTAAACGTTCTACACTTTCGCACATTTTGAAGCAGGCTCGAATGGATGTCGATCGCTTCTTAAGTTTGAATTAGCTGTTGTGATAAAAGAATCTGATGAACATGACCACACTTCATAAAAATATTGCCATTGAACATATCCTTCAGGATAAATTCATCCTGGCATCCCAGTCTCCCAGGCGGCTGGAGCTGCTCGAGCAAATCGGCATACCGGTCACCGTGTGCCCGTCCTGTGTGGATGAAAGCACTGTTTTAACCCGAAACCCGAAATCCCATGTCGAAGAACTGGCCCAGTTAAAAGCGGCTGATATTGCCAAAAAATATCCAGATGCCTGGATCATTGCAGCAGACACCATTGTGGTTGTTGACAGACAAATCTTAGGCAAACCCGCTTCCAGAGACGATGCGATTTCCATGCTTTCAAAGCTGAGCAATAAAAAGCACCAGGTATATACCGCCTTTTGCATCTGCCATAAAAAGCGACTGATCAGCATTACCCGCACCGTTAAAACCGATGTGTTTTTTAAAGAACTGTCTGAAGCAGAAATTCACTGGTATGCAGACACCAGTGAACCCTTTGATAAGGCAGGCGGATACGGCATTCAGGGCATTGGATCATTTTTAGTCCGCAAAATAAACGGTTCCTATTCCAATGTGGTGGGCCTGCCGGTCTGTGAAGTCTTTGAAACCCTGATGGAGTTAAACCATGCCGGATATTAAACAGAACCTGATGCTTGTAAAAGAACAGATTTCAAAAGCTGCCCTGGACTGCGGGCGAAATCCTGATGATATCATGCTTGTTGCGGTCAGCAAAAAACAACCCATCAGCGCCATACAAACAGCGATGCAGGCCGGCGCCCGGCATTTTGGTGAAAATTATATCCAGGAAGCTGTGGAAAAAATTGAGGCCATTGGAAAAGATACGGTGTGCTGGCATTTTATCGGCCATCTTCAATCCAATAAAGCCCGGTTTGCCGTAAATTATTTTGAGTATATCCATACGGTGGACACGCTTAAGCTGGCAAAGGAAATCAGCAAACAGGCAGAAAAAATAAATAAAATTCAAAATATTTTATTACAGGTCAATATCGGACTGGAAGACACCAAATCCGGCGCAGCACCGGAAAGAATAATTGAGCTTGCGCAACAGGCAAGCCTTCTGGAACATATCTCTATCCAGGGATTAATGGCCATGCCCCCCTGGTTTGAAAACCCGGAAGATGTCAGAATTTATTTTACAAAAATGCGGCAAATCAAAAAACAGATCCGTGAATTGAACCTTGCCCATACCCCCATGACCCATCTGTCCATGGGCATGAGCAATGATTTTACCGTGGCTGTCCAGGAAAAAAGCACCATGGTAAGAGTGGGAACATCCATCTTCGGGAGCAGGGAATGAAAATTTTACTTCACACCTGCTGTGGCCCGTGTTCCATTTATCCGGTTCAGGTGCTTAGACAGATGGATATGGATGTCATGGGCTTTTTCTACCGTCATAATATCCACCCCTATACCGAGTGCATAAAAAGAGAAGACACCTTAAAACAGTATGCAGATACCATTGGCCTGAAGATGATTTATCAGCAGGACTATGAAATGGAAAAATTCATCCAGTCTGTGGTTTTCAGGGAGAAAGACCGGTGCAGATACTGCTATCATGACCGATTAAACACCACGGCCCTTGTGGCAAAAAAAGGAAAATTCGACGGATTTTCCACCACGCTGTTGTACAGCAGATTCCAGAAGCATGATCTGATACACGAAACCGGAAAGGCACTTGCAAAACAATATGGGCTCAAATTTTTGTATCAGGATTTCAGGGAGGGCTGGAAACAGGGAATTGAAGAATCAAAATCTCTTGGAATGTACCGGCAGCAGTACTGCGGCTGCATATACAGTGAAAAGGACCGATTTTATAAACCCTGATTTATTTAATTTGAGATTTTTTAATCTGGTTGAGCATATTCACAAACCGTTTGTCTGTGCTGTCAAGCCTTGCTGCAAGCACCCCAAACAGATGCCGGGCCACATCCGGATATTTTTCAATAATTTCCAGCAGCTTGTCGCCCGGATACCGTTTAACCTTTGATCTGCCCTTGGAAATAATGGAAGCGGATCTGGGTTCCCCTGTAATGGCGGACATTTCACCAAAATAATCTCCAGGCTGGACAATCTCCGTAATTTTTTTACCGCCTTTCACAACATACAATCCGCCCTGCACCAGCTTGAAAAAATCAATATCTGTGTTGCCCTCACGGATAATCACATCCTTGTCTTCATACATTTCAAAATCGGGGTTAACCAGGTATGCGGGCAAAGATTCTTTGGTAATGGTGGTTTTTTTCATGACTTCATCAAGGGATGTCTGGCCGGCTTTAATTTTTTCAAGACCTGCGTCCCGCAAAGTGACCATGCCTTCTGACACTGCAACCTTTCGGAGCTGATCTTCAGGCACCTGGGCACTGATGGCCTTTGC
This sequence comes from Pseudomonadota bacterium, assembly GCA_018821535.1. GTDB lineage: Bacteria > Desulfobacterota > Desulfobacteria > Desulfobacterales > Desulfobacteraceae > Desulfobacula. Next base: position 31,696 of record JAHJLV010000057.1, read on the forward strand.
GACTTCATCTGTCACTTCCATGAGCTCATACAGCCCCACCCGGCCCTTATATCCGGTCCCGTTGCAATGACTGCAGCCTTTGGGACCATAAATCTTCAAATTTGGAATGTCCTTTTTGGAAAACCCCTGAAGTTCAAGATCTTTCTCATTATGGCCTGTGACCACCTGCTTGCATTCAGGACAAAGCCTTCGTGCAAGTCGCTGGGACAATACCATGGTGACCGCAGATGCCAGCATATAGGGCGGGATACCAATATCAATCAAACGGCCGATGGTGGACGGACAATCATTGGTATGAAGGGTGGCAAAAACCAGGTGACCTGTCATCGCAGCCTTGATCGCAATCTCGGCGGTATCCATGTCCCGGATCTCACCCACCATGATAATGTCCGGGTCCTGACGCAAAAACGCCTTTAATGCCGCAGCAAATGTCATCCCGATCTCTTCTCTTACCGGCACCTGGTTGATCCCTTTAAAATTGAACTCAACCGGATCTTCTGCTGTCAGAATTTTTATATCATCATTGTTCAGACGGTTCAGAATGGAATACAGGGTTGTGGTTTTACCGCTTCCGGTCGGACCTGTAACCAGCAGCAGACCATAGGGCATGGAAATACACCGCTTGAGCTGTTCGAACATGGTGGCTTCAAACCCGAGTTTGGTAAAATCAATATTCAGCGCACTCTGATCCAGAATACGCATAACAATACTTTCACCAAAAAGCGTTGGAAGGGTTGACACACGAAAATCAATGGATTTTTTCTTGCCGAACCGCAGCTTGATTCTGCCGTCCTGGGGCACCCTTCGTTCTGCAATATCCAGTTCCGCCAGAATCTTGATACGCGAGATGACCGCATTTTTGATGCTGATGGGCAGATTCATGGCCTTGTACATGGAACCGTCAAGGCGATACCGCACCTGAAAAGATTTTTCAAAGGGCTCAATATGAATATCACTGACCCCGTCACTGATGGCTTTGGTCAGTATACCGTTCACAAGCTTGATAATCGGCGCATCCGAAGCCATGAACTGATCATGATGATCATCTGCCTCGTATCCGACCTCCATTTCCTCTGCAGCTTCAGACACCAGTGAACCAAAATCATCCACAGAGGTTACGGGTTCATCATCTTCGGCATCATCATCAAAATGAAGAAAGCTTTTATATTCATCATCAGAAATTTTATAAAAATCTCTGAATGCCTGGATCACATCATTTTCAGTGGATACTGAAATCTGGATGGTTTTTCCCAGTTTTTTCTGAAGATCTTCAATAATGGAGGTATCTGTGGGTTCCACCATGGTGATGAACAGTTCTTCCCCTTTTAAGGCATAGGGAAAAACCATATACGGTTTTGCCATCTCATAGGGAAGAATCGCAAGGGCTTTGGGATCCGGCTTCAGATCGGAAATTTTGACGACATCATAATTATACAGGCGGCCCAGCACATTAACGATGGTATCCGGATCAATATACCCTTTGTTTAACAGGATGGAACTTAGCCGTTCATTAGACTTTTTGAAAACATTCAACGCTTCTTCAAGCTGGATAGAGGTAATCTGCCCTTCTTTTGAAAGGAGTTCTCCGATCTTTGTTTTCCCGGCACCGGATTGATCCTTGATAGTAGATTTCAGACTGGAGGCTTTAGCCATACAAAATACTCCGAGCTATTTATAATTTTTAAAAATCCTTATTCCGCCCGCTACGACCAGCATCACACCCAGAATATAAAAACATATTCTCAGTATAAAAAGTTTAGTACCGAAAAAATGATGGGTAGACAGCTGCTCTATCACCTGCGGTGTCCTGTAAAAAACAGCCAGACCCACTGCCGCAATAACGATACCATAATAGAATCGAAAATTTTTTTTGTCCATCTTAAATTATTTCCTTTTCAAGTTCTGCCAGTTGCAGATTAAAGGTTTTTTCCAAAGCGTCAAACAGATCCATCTGGATTTCAAGTTCATCATATAAATGCGCATTCAGTTTTTCAAGTCTTGCAAGTTCTATGGACAATTCCTGAATTTTATGTCCGTCCTGTTCTTTTGATGCATCCAGAAGCTGTTCATTTACCTGGTTTAATAAAATATCATTTTTTTCAATATCATTTTCCAGCTTCTGAATTTTTTGTTTTACAGGTTTTGTCTGTTTTGATTTATCATTGATAATTTCCGATTTTTTCTGACGAAGCTGTTTTTTGGACACGCCAGCGGATTTTATTTTTTTTTCGACTGTCACTTCATCGTCCCAGCCTTCTTTATCCAGAAATTCCTGATATGTGCCTTCAAAGACCTGGACCGTATCATCCTTAAAAACCACCAGGCGATTGGCAAGGGCATGCAGGAACATTTCATTGTGGGTAACAATGGCAATGGCCCCTTCAAACTGATCCAGCGCTTCGACAAAGGAATCACAGGCTTCGATATCCAGATGGTTGCTGGGTTCATCCAGCAGCAGCAGATTCAATGATGTCAGGAGCAGTTTGCCCAGCATCACCCGTGCTTTTTCGCCACCGGACAGCACACCGATCTTTTTCAAGGCAGCATCTTTTTCAAACATCATGGCGCCGCAGATATTTCTGGCAGTCTGGCGGTCAATATCCGTTGACGAATGCATCAGCTCTTCTTCAATGGTAAACTGATCATTCAAAGACTGCACATTGGTCTGTTCAAAATAGTCATACTGCACCCCTGGATTAAATTTAATATCCCCGGTATCCGGTACCAGTTTCTGACTGATCAGTTTCAACAGCGTGGTTTTTCCTTTTCCGTTCTTTCCGATAATCCCCACCCGGTCCCCCGGATACACTGTCAGAGAAAAGGAATCAATAAGGGGCTGGTCCTTTTGCCATCCAAAAGACAGATTTTCAATACTCAAAATCTGTTTGCCTGCAAAGGGCAGATAATTGAACTGAAAATCAAGCTGTTTCATCTGGGACAATTTTTCTTTGGATTGTGTTTTTTCAAGGGTTTTGATCCGGGACTGGACCATATTGGCAAGTCTTGCCTTTGCCCTGAATTTGCTGATAAACACTTCAATTTCTTTGGTTCGCTTTTCTTCGTTCAGGCGGGTTTTTTCATACACTTCCTCATCCTGGGCGATCTGGTCATAATATTTTTCGGTATTTCCTTTTATCTTTTTAATTTTCCGGCGGTGAATGCCTGCAATATGCGTAACCACATGATCCATAAAACTTCGATCATGGGTGACCAGCAGGACTTCTCTTGGCCAGGAAATCAGAAACTGGGAAATCCATCGGATAGAAACAATGTCCAGATAGTTTGTCGGTTCGTCCAGAATCAGCAGATCCGGTTCTGCCACCAGAACCTTTGCAAGGTTCAATCGGACCTGATACCCGCCGGAAAACTGGTCCGGGCGCATGGAGAAACTGTCTTTTTCAAACCCGAGTCCTGCCAGAATCTTTTCAGCTTTCCAGTAATGTTCACGCTCTTCCAGCCGGAGACCGGACATGGCTTCATCCAGAATGGTTTTGCTGAAAAATTCAATTTTCTGGGTTAAAAATCCAAGTGTGTACCCTGAAGGGTATGTGATCATTCCGTCATCCGGATGATCCTGTCCGCAGATCAGATTCAGCAGCGTGGTTTTGCCGTGACCGTTCCTGCCTACAAGCCCTACCCGTTCACCCGGATTGATCTGAAAACCCGTGCTGTCCAGCAGGAGCTGGTCTCCAAACCCTTTTGTTATATTATCAATATTCAGCATAAATTCTTAAAATTACCTTTTTCAATCACAAAACGGCATCATATCATTACAGGCACAATTTATAAACCAAAATCCAGCAGACCCCAATATACTCCAAAACAAAAATACGCATCAAAACAAATGTCTTGATGCGTATTTTTTAAATGTAAATAAAGCTGTCTTTGATTAGAACATAGCGTTACACCCTTGTTTTGCGTTTAAAACCCAAAAAGCCCAGAACGCCAAAAAACATTAAAAACAAACTCGATGGCACAGGCACAGATGATATATTGAGACGATAAGACGAAAATGCGCTTATCGGGGCACTTGATCCGCCATTATTCTGACCCACTTGAATATAATACAGGCCGGCGGTGTCAAATGCATGGGAAAAAAATGAATTGGTCGTGACAGGCAAAAAATCTCCCGGACCGTTAAAAAGGCTGTTATTATTAGAGGCAAGCACAGTCGTACCGTCTGTCCCATATAATGTCAGAAAACTGTCCAGTCCGGTAACCTGTGCCAAATCAATATCAAACACAACCCATGTATTCAGCGCAAGATCATTGCCGCCAGTCCCCACGGAAAAACTGTAATAATCATAGGTATTGTCAAAACCCAACCCCATAACAGACACACTGTAATCTGCCGGATTTCCCGCTGCATCAATCTCGATCATTGGATCCACCCCGTAACTGAAAAACGGATCAAGCAATTGAGCGGTGGAAACACTATTATTAAACCCACTTTCATTAACATAGCCGGCAAAACAGATAACCGGCTGAACAATCAGCAATAAAAATGCTGCTGCAGGCATGATAGAACCAGAAATAATTTTTTTCATTATATTCACCTCATCTTTAAATCTTTGAAATCATAGTGCAAAATACGGGTTTAAGCGATTGTTGTCAATCGGTTAGGTAAAAAATAATAAACACCTCACCCTGTGCTCATATTTCTAACAAATCCGATCTTTTTCACGGTTTTTTGAATTTATTTAAGAGCAGGCGATACCGTTCCTTGAGTTTGCCGTATTCATAGGATAACTGCTTGTTCTGCTGTCTTTCAAATTTTACGGTTTCTTTCATCTGGTTCATCATTTCATCCCTGCAGAATTGTGCCCTGGATTCCATTTCTCCGATATAGTTATGATAAACCTCCTTTAACTGCGAAAAACTTGTTTCAAGGTCTGTCACCCGCCGAAGAAGGTCTTGATTCAAGGTTTTGTGCTCTTCAGCGGCCTGTACATCCGGCAGTGCTTTTTTTTTGATGTTATCCTTGGTAAAAACGCCCATACCGCCTTTGTCTTCTATCACCTGATCCAGTATCTGTGTATCAATGAATTTTTTTTCATCAGCAAATCCATAAACAAGCGATGCGTCACACAGCAGATTTATGGTTCGCGGGATACCCTTGGATACCTCATAAATTTTTTCCACAGTTTCATAGGAAAAAATACTCGGATCACCGCCCGCCTTTTTTAACCGGAATGCAATATATTCAGCGGTTTCTTCCAGGGTCAGGGCAGACAGATGATGACTGACGGCAATTCTCTGGGCAAACTGTTCAAGGGACGGATCATTGATTTTATCCTTGAGCTGGGGTTGACCCACAATCATGATCTGCAGCAGCATTTCATCATCGGTCTGCAGATTGGACAGCATACGGATTTCTTCGAGCACTTCCCCGGACAGATTCTGGGCTTCATCAATAATCAGCAACACCTTTCTGCCCTGGGAATATTTTTTAATCAGAAAATCATACAGCAGGGCAAGCGCAGACCCTTTTGAAATGCCTTCCTTGAATTCAATTTCAAACTCGTTTAAAATCAGGGTAATCAGGTCACTGGAAATCACATTGGTATTAAAAATAACCGCAACATCCGTATCCGCTTCCACCTGATTTAAAAGATGACGGACCAATGTGGTCTTGCCGATACCGATTTCTCCGGTCAGCATGACAAACCCGATTTTTTCCGAAAGACCATACTCAAGATAGGTTAAGGCATTTTCATGCTTTGAACTTAAAAACAGATACGCCGGATTGGGAACCAGATTAAACGGCTTTTCCTTAAAATTATAAAATTGCGTATACATTCACTATCCCTGCTTATTCAGGACAAATCCTAAAAACTTGTCTTCCGGCAGCAGAGACAAGGCTTTTTTAACATCTTTTTCCGAAGTTTTGCCTGCCTCGACCACCATGATGATACCATCCATCATCGGTGCCATGGAAATGGCTTCAGAACGTTCCAGAACAGGCGGTGCATCAAAAAATACATAGCGGTCATCGTACCGTTCACCCATTTCTTTTACCAGATTTACCATCATGTCCGAGGACAGCAGTTCTGATGTTTCCAGAACGGTTCGATCTCCGGAAATCAAGGTCAGTTTTTCAATTCCCGGCCAGATAATCAGTTCATTTAACGGGGTTCCATCCAGAAAATAATCTATCAGGCTCATCCGGCTGTTAATGCCCAGATAATTATGAATATCCTGCCCTCGAAAATCACAGTCCACCAGCAGTACGGTCTGTTTGAGCTCTCTTACAAAGGTAAAACTCATATTGATAGCCGTTACTGTTTTCCCTTCTTTCTTGTTGGGGCTGGTTATCATTATGGTTTTGATTTTTCTGTCTTTTCGCTGCTGGTTAATCCGGGTGCGAAGAATCTTATATTTTTCTATTTCTTTTGCATCACTGTAAATACATACCCCTCTATGCTTTTCAACAATCTCCGGATCAATGCGCCACTGGATCGAATCCGTATATTGCGGCGGAGTCCAGACATCTTCATCCATGATGACCGATTCTGAAACAGGCTGCTCAGTGCCGCCCCCTTCATTTCTCATATCTTTTGCCTTATCAAGCGCTTTTCGTAATTTCATCTGTTTTTCAACTCCTGTCTTTTTTATGAGAGCTTTCTTGAAACTTTTGCCATGAGAACATCAAAATCCATGATGAACTGATCAAACACAATTAAACCGATAATCACTGCGGCAATAATCCCAACAAAAACAATAATGGTTCTTACCCGTTTTTTTGCCCTGTCTTCTTCTGTAACAATAATGGGGATTTCAGTTAAAACAGGATATCCGGTTGCCCTTGCAAGCGCTGCTTCATCCCTGAATGAGGAATCGGAAAATTCAGCAATGGATGCAAGCCCGACCCCTGCGCCCAGCCCCAGAATAATACCGATCAGCACAATGGCCAGACGGTTGGGTTTAAATGGTGTTTCCGGAAGACGGGCTGCCTCGATAAGGGTAAAGCGCTCCCCTTTCTGCTTGGATTCCAGAACCTGGGCCACATCGGCCTCCATCATCTTGGACTGCAGATCGCCAAGCTTGGCCTTGAGCACATTGCGTTCAGTTAAAAGAGCATTATACTTTTCTTCCACCGCTGGTGTGGCTGCAATCCGTGCCTGATACATGGCTTCCTGCTGATTCAGATCTTTGAGGCTGATTTTGACTGATTCAATATCCGATCTTATCCCGGCAAGCCGTGAAGACAAGGTAACATATGCCGGATTCTTGATCATATCGTCTTCGTCTTTTTCTTTTTTGGACATCTCAACCTTTTTTTCCAGATCAGTAATTTCCTGTTTTATTTTTTTCACATCCGGGTACAGATCAGAAAATTTGGTTTTAAGATTGATCAGCTCCATTTTTAACGCTTCCAGACGTTTTTCATCATCATCTTTCTGACCCACCCGGGTAGCTTCATAATCCTTTAATGTATTGGCAAGTTCTTCGCTGAGTTCACCTTCTTTTTCCTTCAATGCCCGCAGATTTTCCTTGGTCTGTTCAATATTGCGCTGGGCATTGTTCAATGCCTGCATATTCACCTGGAACATTTCGGGCAGTGAATTGACATTTTTTTCTTTAAAATCAGATAATTGTTTTTCATAGTCATTGACCTGCGCAAGGATTCTGTCTTTTTCATCCTTTAAAAATTCCGATGTGCTGGACGCCTGATCTTTTCGAACCTTGATATCCTCTTTTAAAAACAAGGAGGTGATGGTGTTGGCAACCTGCTGAACCTTTTTGGGATCCTTGCCTTCATAGGAAAGGGTAAAAGCAATGGTTGCAGATGCGGTTCTGCCGGATTTTCGGTCTGCAATTTCCACATTCACCGGTGTCAATGCGATATCTTCGCGCATTTTTTCAATCACTTCATCGATGGTTTCTTTTTTCTGCAGATCTTCATACAGATTAAACTGCTTGATCAGCTCCAGCAGCCGTGTGGATGTCAACACCCGCTGGTTGATGCTCTGCATTCTCTGCTCGGCAAAGGTGGTCATGCTGGATAATACATATTCTTCGGGTATTTCACGCTGTTCAATCAGAATATTGGCCGTTGACTTATATATGGCCGGAAGTGCCAGGGCCACGACCGAAGATATGGCAACCACAAGAATAAACGGCGCAATTAAATACCAGATTCGCCGTTTCACTATTTTTACATAATCACCGGGTGATAATACATTTTCTTCCATTCAGACCTCTCAACTCAATTTATAAATCAAAGTTTTTTCTCAGCAGCAGATATACAAGATTCCTCTGGGAATTTGTATTTGTCTGCCGGTCATCCACCAGGGTATACCGATACATCCCGGACAGGGAAAATGTATCTGAAAACCGATACCTGAATCCGGGCTGAACATTTATGGTTAATTCTTCCAGGTCCGCACGCGTGGACCGCTCATTTTTATTCAAATAGCACGACGTTGCAAGAGAAAATGAAAACTCATCCGAAACTTTACGGTCCAGATTCAGCGAAATGGAGGATCTTTCCACTGTTCCATTGGAACCGGTTCCGCCCCGGACATCATGGGACAGCGAAAGCCCGACATCCCAGTACAGCCCATCATAATCCACACCGGACAGCAGAACCCCGCCGACACTTGAGTTGCTTTGTTCAGGGTCACGGACCTCACCGATGCGTTTATTCTCTTTTGTGTCTGTATAGGATGCCCCTGCCTGCAGATAAAATGAATACAGTTCGGTCAAGCTTCTTGAAAACCCCGCATACGCCTGAATCACATCAGACTCATAATCCAGAAAAGCATGGGTGAGGGTACCCGGAGAATAGGTTTCATATTCCGAGGTATAATGAAGATAACTGATATTAAACAGGCCTGTGGTGTTGTCAAAGGTTCTGGACAGATTCCGGACAAATGCCAGGCTCAACTGGTATGAGTCATTATCCTCACTGATGTTCAGCTGCTCCACCTCAGTCATCCCGTATCCGGCAGTCAGCTCTCCTCGCATCAGTTCAGAAAACACCATGGAAGATGACAAGGCCCCATTGGCCTGTTTTCTGTCACCATTTAAAATCAGCCCCGTGGTGTCTGCATCAACATCCCTGCGGGAGTCTTCCCTGTAATCGGCAGATGCTCCCAGTCCGAACCGCTCTGTCAGCTGATGATTGATGGATGCGTTTACAGATCCGTCTGTGGCATCCAGCGCATCATTGTCCCAGTACAGCATATGAAATATCTGACCGGTCAGTGAAGCCTGGACCGTTTCTGATTTATGAGAAACCGTCAGCCCCCCGATACAGGTGGAGATAAAATCTTCTGTTTCATTTGAGCTGCTGAAGGTCACATTGTCCGTGTATTCCTGTTTAAGGGACACAAAGGGAATCATCTTGTCCGTTTGTGCATACGCATCCGGCATGTTCAGAACAAAAACCATAAAAACAAATAAACCGTATTTTTTCATCATCTCACCTAACGGACAACAATCACATCACCACGTTCCAGCGTGATGTTCTGGCCTATATTTATTCCGTCACAGACCTCGATATAATTAAAATTAAACCGCCGGGTATCTGCACCGGATTTTCTGAAAATCTGTATTTCCTTTTCCTTGGCAAAGGGATTGAGCCCGCCTGCAACCGCAAGGGCCTGGAGCACATCAATATTGTCATTGAGCACAAACCGGCCCGGCTGGTTCACCTTGCCGATGACATAAATCATCATGCTGTTCACCTGCAGAACACTGATGGTCAGATCCGGCTCCGGCACATATTTTTTAAGCTTTTCCAGAAGAACAGTTTCCAGTTCCTTTACGGTCAGTCCTTCAACCGAAAGTTCCTTGACCAGGGGAAATTGAATTTTTCCGTCCGGAAGCACAGTCAACTGCCGTGTCAGATCCGCATTCTTCCAGACGGAAATCTCAAGCACATCCCCTGCTCCGATCCTGTAGTCCTGTGCAATAGCCGCACAGACCCCTGAAAGCAGAAAAAAAACAATACCCAAACACATAAAAAACCGTTTTTTCATAAACTTCTCCATTTTTAATGACCCGTATTATATTTTTCAAGAAGTTCCCGGGCAGCCTGGATACCTAAAAAATCTTTTTTTGAAACAAGCGCTTTTTCCAGATAGATTCTGGCTTCCGAAGGTTTGCCCTGTTTATCCAGTACAACAGCCAGATGATAATTGATCATATCATTTTCCGGATGTTGATCCATTGCAAGTTTAATGTTTTTATACGCCTCTTCCAGATTCCCCATCCTGCACTGCACCCAGCCTAATGTATCCAGCACGACACCGCCTTCAGGATTAAGCTTTGCAGCTTTTCTGGCAAGCTCAAGAGCTGCTTCAAGCTGGGTTTGCGTATCTGCAAATTCAGTTTTTATAAATGCTGAATTATTTGCCGCCACCCACATGTCCGGGTTATGCTTGAAAGCGTCATCATATACCTGTTCAGCTTTAGTATATTCCTTGTCATTTTCATAGATATTTCCCAGAATTATCCATGCGCCCTTGTTTTTGGGATCTTTTTCCAGGGCATGATTAAATTTGTCAATGGCCCCTTGTTTTTCCCCCCGGGCAAGATAGATACGGGCCAGATTTTCATAGGGTTTTGACCACTCCGGTGTCAGTTCCATGGCTTTTTCAAATGCAGGCTGCGCCTTGTCCAGATCTTTTTTAACCAGATAAATTCCGCCCAAAAGATTCCAGGTAAAGGCTTCCTTGTCATTTTTATCCAGCCGCTCTTTACATAGACGGATACCCGCATCCGGATTTTCATCCATCACATGGAGCTGAATAAGACTGGAAAAAATCTGGCTGGAATCTGGATTTTTTTCATAACCGGATGTTAAAAATTCAATGGCTTTTTTATAGTCTTTCTGCACAGCATACACCTGGGCTGCTTTCATATAGCCATTGATCACATCCGGTTTTTTATCCATAATCAACTGATACTGACCCAGGGCCTGATCATATTTTTTGGACACCAGATAAAAATCCCCCAGATCAATAATGGCCTGCAGGTTATCCGGGACAGTTTTTGCCGCACTGATCAGATTTTCTTCAGCCGCAGCCATGTCTTTTTTCACAATATTCACTTGTGCCAGGGCTTTATATAACACAGCCTTTTCTTCCACCTTATCAAAGGCGTTTTTCAGCACTTCTTCTGCCAGGTCCAGTTCCTTGTTTATCGCATGGGCCTGGGCAAGATTCAGATAAGCCTGGGTAAGCTGGGGTCTGTTTTCAACTACAGTTCTGAACTTAATCACTGCATTGGCCCCGTCTTTTCTGGACAGATACAGACGACCCTTGATAAAATGGGCATCCACATTTTTGGGATCTTCCTTGAGCACCTCATCTATCAGGGCTTCACCTTCACTGACTTTGGTTTCCACCAGCAACACTTTGGCAAGGGCCACTTTGGTTCTGATGATATCGGGATTGGCCGGATCAGGATTCAGTTCAAGGGTCTGCCGAAGCAGTTTTTCACTTTCATCCAGACGATTTGTTTTGGCATGAATTTCAGAAAGAAACAACCGGTATTCAAAATTATCCGGGGTATTCTCAATTCCCTGTTTGATAATATCTTCTGCAATCTGCACATCATTTGCATTCAGCCAGAAACTGGCAACTCCCAGCCGGATTTTATCATCATCCGCATTATCAATAATGGCCTGCTCCAGCAGCTGAACCGCTTCAGGTTTTTTCTGCTGTGCCATGAACATTCTGGCCAGATTCAACCGATAGGAAATCGATTCGGGTTCAAGCTCGATAATTCTCCTTAATTCCGATTCCACTGCATCAAAATTATTCTGGCTGGCTTCAAATTTTGCCACCATCAGCAGCATGGGAATTTCATCTGGATTTTTTTGTTTGCCTTCATACAGATATCTGCGCGCTGTTGGAAAATCTTTATCCTGCATGGCAAGAGAAGACAGCATGATGAACATATCCGGCTTTGCACATCCGGACTGATATAAACTTTTCAGAATATCCCCTGCTGCGTCAAATTCCCTTTGAACAAAATGAATTGATGCTTTGAGCAGATTTCCTTCGATATGGGCCTTGTCTTTTTCCAGAATGGCCTCTGCCTGAATCATGGCTTTGTCATAGGCCCGTCCGCCCACCAGAATTTTGCCCAGCAGCACGCGGGCCTCCAGATTATCAGGGTCCAGTTCAATTGATTTGGACAACATGCCATAGCCCTGGTTGAAGTCCTTCAGCTCCAGATACGTTTTCCCCAGGCGGTAATAGGCCTCACCATATTCCGGATCGATCTGCAGGGCATTTTTATATTCAAGCTGTGCCTTTACAAAATCCTTTTGCTCAAAAAGCTGGTTTCCTTTTTCTATAAAGGCAAGCTTTTTATCTTCAGGGCTGGAACAGGCGGCAAAAAACACCAGCACCAAAGATAAACATATGAAAATAAACCCTCGTATAAAATTTAATTTCATTTATAACTCCTATTCATCATTTTTTCAGTTATTATATAAAACCCCTCAAAACCAGAAGGCACAGGACGACAAGAAAAGGTCTGACAACCCCGTTCAATTTCCCACGCAACTCTCCTGCAAGGACATCATAACTGAAAAACATGACCAGCACTTTTGCAAGTGTTGTGCCAGCATTGATTTCCAGGAGATGCATGGACGGCAGGTTGGGAAAAATCAGGACCACAATAAACACCAGAATATCCATTGTGGTAATTTTGAACCCTTCTCTTCTCCGGGTCAGATTCAGTGTCATGACCACTGAAATGACCAGGAAAATAAAAAAAACATTATTAATAAAATGCCAGGACACATTCATCCATGGACCTGGATCAGCTTCGGTCATATAAATCAGCAAAGGGATGACCATGTAGATGCAAAGCCGTAAAACAGGCTCCTTGAACCTGCCCTTGAAAATCAGACAGCACCCTGAGATCATCAGAATCAAAGCAATTGAAATACTGGAAAAATACAGGGGAATCTGTGCAGGAATCATCACCTGCCAAAGCAATACCAGAATAAATCCGTATTTTAAGACCCCGAACGACAGCCGGATAAAAATATTTTTTTCCTTTAATACTTTCAGCTGTTTTTTGATAAACGTATCAAAGTATCCATCTCTTCTGAATGCCCATTTTTTTCGTCTTCCCCAGTACATGGAAAACAGAATGATACAGGACAAAAACAAAAATCCGCCCAGATGCACCCATCCGGAATAATACCTGAAAATAACGGCAAGCCCGATAAACAAAGCCTGGATAATATAAATGATCAATACGGCTTCAGAATGAAAAAAGCCAAAATCAATGAGCTTGTGATGGAAATGATTTTTGTCTGCCTTGAACGGAGAGCGCTTTTTCATGATCCGCTCAACCATTACCGTCAAGGTATCCAGAATGGGAAAACCAATGATAGGCAAAGCCATCAGCTTGCTGTAAGGCGCATTGGTCTGGGTGATCACAATGGTAAAAACCACCAGTAAAAACCCCAGAAGCTGACTGCCCGCATCCCCCATGAACAAAACTGCAGGATGGGTGTTAAACCGCAGAAAACCTGCAATCGCACCCACCATGGCCATGGCCATGAGCGCAATCTGAACGTTCCCGCATTTATGGGCAAGAAAAACAATTAAAACAAAACTGAGCATGGATAATCCACCGGCAAGCCCGTCCAGCCCATCTGCCAAATTAATGGCGTTTGTCACGCCTAAAATAACAAAAAGCGTCAACGGAACAGACAGGTAAACCGGCAGAACACATTCCGGCGCTGCAAAGACACCCACACAGGTAATCTTGACCCCCCCGAACAGAATCACAATCAAGGCGGCCGCTGCCTGGGGAATAATCTTCTGCCTTGCCCGCATGGGCTTGATATCATCCACCAGACCGAAAATAAAAATAAGGATAGACCCCATCAACACTGAAGTGAAAAAAAGATCCCTGGGCGCCCAGATCAGCATGGGGATAAAAGCACCGATAAACAATGATATCCCGCCGGTTTTGGGCATGGGCATCACATGCACCTTTCTTTCATCCGGCACATCCACAATATGCATGCGAAAGGCCAGACGCTTGAATACCGGCACCACTGCAATGGTGAGAAAAAGCGAAACTATAAAAACCGTAAACAGATTCATGTCATCTTTAAATTATTTTTCTTCAAATTGATTTTTTTTCAGGAATATATCTAAATTCTTCATCATTGTCCTTACAAATTCATCCATGCGGTCTCTTGCGATATCCATTGATTCAGTTTTTGACACCTGTGTAATCGGCCGGATAAACAGATCATGGGTATTGTCTTTTTGTATGGCATGAAGCGCAAGATGATACCGGTTGATATTCTTATCTTCAGACACTTTGCTTTTTGTCTGGAACCAGAAATAAACCAGATTCTTCTGCCCCATGGATTCCATCACCATTTCTATAACAGGCAGGGAACCAAAAACCGGAACATCCTTTACAATACGCTTTTTCTGGGAAATCGTCTTCCATCCGGAAGATGGCAGACACACGGTCGGGGAGTGAAAAAAATTAACATTCTCAAGAAAGGCCGTGCTCCTGTATCCCATGTACAGGGATATGGCTTTCCCATCCGGGTTGACATACACGCCGGAAAAAGCCTCTTCTGCCCCGGAAGCGTCAATAATTTCAGGATCAACAATTTCAGATCTTCCTTCCCACCCATCAAAAGACAATGGAAAGCTTTCTATTCCCCCTGTTATTTTCAGTGGCGGCAATGCCTGAGTATTGAGTGTCAAAAACCCCACTGTAACCAGAAGAACAACTGAAACAACAAAGGCGGTCATGCTTAAATTTTTATCATTGATTTCAGACCCGGTAAACGGCGTTGGAACAGACTTTTTTCCTTTTGGCGGAAAAAGCCGCAAAAATCTTCCAAAAATAAAGAGAAAAATAAAAGCCGCAATAAAAATGGCAAGGCCCTGAAAATCATGAAAAAACCCCTCTGCCATCTGTGACCCGAACTGGTAGGTTAAAATACCTGCAATACCGATTCTCAAAACGTTTGTAAAAACCGCAATGGGGATGGTTGCAATAAAGCACAGAACACGTTTCCAGGTCACTTTTTCAAAAAAATAACCGTATATGATTCCCAGGGCCATCAAGGGAAAAAGAAATCTTAAACCGCTGCAGGCATCCACCACCTGCAGTTTTGTTATTCCCAGATCAATCACATTTCCGCTGACATGCACGGAATACCCGAAAAATCGTAAAAATGCGCCGCCCAGCTCTGAGGAAATATTTTTCAAAAAAACCCCCACAGTTCTATCCAAAACGGTGGGCAGGGGAATCATGAAAATTAAAAAACACAATGGCAGGCTGAATTTTTTGAAAAAATCCCACCCAAAACAGAAAATGGCAAACAAAATTATCAGAACAGGCAGCGCAGGTCTTGAAATATGTCCGCTGGACCCTAAAATCCCATAGATGGAAAGCAATACAAAAACAATCAGAAACGGAAAAACAAACCAGTTGTTTTTAAATTCAATTTCATTGAGATATGGTTTTTTCTCCCAGAAAAGATACAGGGAAATAAACGGGATCAATAACCCGAATGAATAGTCATCATTGGTGGTCCATGTGTTATACAAAGAACTGAAAGGAATCCAGTATGCAGCAATAAACAGCAAAACAAGAACCGCTGCCTGAAAAACCGGTTTGTTGTAAAATTTGGTTTCCGATATCAACATAATTTATAAAACCCCTTTCATATTGCCCTGCATGGGGTCCTGCCCCACATCGTAAAATGGTATATTATCAATATCCACACTTTTACCGGCCATACTCCTGATCTTGTTTGTCACCACCCATTTTACAGGATGCCTGATATATTTTTTCATCACCGGAGATGCAGACCCGATCATCCAGCAGTTTTTCGGGCATTTTTTCACAAGCGCTCTTACCTTCTGCGCATTCGGACCATTCCATATTTCTTCAAAACTGGCGGTTTCCCTGATATTCCCAAAACTTTTAAACCAGTATTTTTCCTCCATCCCGTTGCAGGGCAGAATTTCGCCATAAGGATCAATAAAAAAGTTTTCAGTGCCAGCCTCGCAGGGAAGCATGCGCGGGTTTCCCCGGATATAATTGATCAGGCCCAGATTAAAAAATGCCCGAAACCAGCTTTTAGGTTTTTTTTCTTTAAGCAGACGGTTGATCAGTTCCTTAAAATCATCGATCACTTCTTCTTTATTGGTAATGATATTGTCATCCTTATGAAAATAAAACGAATTATGAAAAGCCGCTGTTGCAAATTCCATATCCAGTTGTTTTGCCAAGGCATGCAGCCAGAGCATATCTTCAGAATTATTATTGGATACGGTAATCCCGAACCCGACATCTTTACGGCCCATTTGCCTCAAGCCCAGAAGCGTTCGAAGTCCTTTATCAAAACCGCCCTCTCTTCCCCGGAGCGCATCATTTTTTTGAGAAAGTCCTTCAAGTGACACCCGGAACCCAAGGTCTGGAAACTTTTGCGCCAGAGCCAGTACCCGATCTGTATAAAATCCGCTGGTGGAAATACATACCCGTTTGGATTTTTTAAAAATAACCTCGACCAGATCTTCAAGATCTTCCCGGATCAAGGGTTCTCCACCGGTAATATTGGTCACATTCACCTGGGGCATTTTTTCAAGATCCCGTGCAGTAATCTCTTTATCCTGATCCGTTGGATGATTCCATATATCGCACATTTTGCAGCGCATGGGGCAACGAAAGGTTGTGATAACAGATGCTTCCATTTTATCTCCTGACAATTGATAAATACAGATCTTCCATCTGATCTGTAATGGTGTCCCAGGAATATTTTTCCAGAACATGGTCTCTTGCAGCCTGCTTTTTAGCTTCCACCTTTTCAGGATGGTGTAACAGGTATTCAAGTTTGTTTCTTAAATCCGGAACATCCCGGTTTTTAAATGTATATCCAAAATCCTCAACCGCCTCCCTGTTTTCCGGAATATCACTGGAAAGACAGCAGCTCCCATAACTCATGGCTTCCAGCAATGCTATGGGAAGCCCCTCAAGCGTAGATGGCAGACAAAACACATAGGCATTGCTGAACAGTTCTTCGAGCAATTGCCCGGTCACAAAACCGGGAAAAATAATCCTGCTGTCATCTGCTGCCAGTTCCTTGAGCCTTGCCTTGAATTCTTCAGCATGGGCCGCATCACCCGCCACCACAAGCTTCATGTCTGTATAAATCCCTCTGAACGCCTCGATTAAAAAATCCGGCCCTTTTTCTGCAACCAGACGGGCAGCAAACAATATATACTTATCTTTTTCAAGCCCGAGTTCTAAAATCTTATCCGGTTTTCGATATTCCACCACATTTACACCCGTTGGAATATAACTCACTTTTTTTCCGTATTGTTGTTCAAAATAGGTCTTCTGTACCTTGGAAACCGCCGTGGTGACATTGGGAAAATATACTGCTGTATAATCACTGAGCTTTAAAAACGTTCGCCCGATAAACCCCCATTTATCCCGCTGCCATTCAATCCCATGGGTCTGAACCACAGAAGGAATCCCCACCATCCGTGGAAACACCGAAAACAATGAAGGACCGATGGCATGCACATGGACAATATCCGCATCCCGCCGCTTTAAAACATCCAGCGTGGCATTAAAACAGATCGACAGCTTATGCAGGCTTTTTGTATTCACAGAAGGCACCGTCCGGATCTGCATCCCTTTATACACCCCGTCAACCGTCCCGTAATCCCGGCTGGTATACACCACAACCTCATGGCCTTTTTTCACCAGACGGCTGCCGATCTCTTCGGTGAGCTTTTCAATCCCCCCGCCAATGGGAATCCCCTTAACAGCTACAAATGAGATTTTCATCCTAAAAGTCCATCTTTCATAGCTATCGCGTTTTGATACACCTGGATCAGTTTTTCGTAATGCACTTCAGGGTTATAACAATCTTCTACTTTTTGCCTGCCGGCTTTTCCCATCTGGATAATTTCAGATTCCGGGCAATCTAAAAACAAATTAAGTTTTTCAGTTAAATCATCCGCATTGCCGGATTCAAATAAAAAACCATTCTTACCTTCTTCAATCATTTCCGGGATACCACCTATCCTTGCCCCGATCACAGGTTTACCATACGCAAATGCCTCAAGTATGGATATCGGTGCATTCTCATACCATTCAGAAGGAATGACCACAGCTTTTGCTTTGCAAGTGATATCCTTAAGCTCATCCCCCGAAAGATAACCGGTAAATTCAATCCTTTGATCATTTTGGACTAAATTTTCAAGGTTTTGTCTTTCTGGCCCGTCCCCTGCAATTTTCAACAGAATATTTTTGGATTTAACATTCTTGAACGCACGCACAAGGGTTTCTATCCCTTTTTCAGGGGACAATCGCCCGATATATACCAGATAATTTTCAGGTTCAAAATCCGGCTCAAAATTTTCATTAACTATATAATTAGGAATATAGACAATCTGGTTTTCAGCCCACCCGAATTCGATGAGTTTGTCTCTCAAAAACTGGCTGGGAGCGATTAAAAAGCTGATGTTATTTTTATATTTACTAAAGAAATCATTGAACCACGACTCAAACGCATAAACTGCCGAGGCAATAAAACTGTTTTTATGACACTTGTTTAAAACAGCCTTATAGTATTTGCCACCCTTGCAATCTTCACACACCCCGCTTCCATACATTAACTTATAACTTGGACAAATCAGCTTATAGTCATGCAATGTCATAACAACCGGAATATTTTTTTCTTTCGCAAGATCAAGCACAGATGTTGTTAATCTGCCATAAATATTATGGGCATGGATTACATCAGGATTAAACTCTGTTAACAACGCCTTCAGGTTCTTTTTTGACTCTGAAGAATATATAATTTCCTTCATTGTTCTAAACATGCCTAAACCGGGTTTTAAACTGTCTGTTCTCATATCTTCAGGAAAAAAATCAGCATACTTTGAATCCGCATCATCATTTGTTCTTCTGGCAAAGGCTTCAACAGTATGACCTTGAAATCTGAATAAATTCATTTCTCCAAAATATACCTGCTCAGAACCGCCTCGAAGATAGTGGTAATTATTTAAAAATAGCAGTTTCATTACGAATAGATCTCATTGATTCTCAAACAATAATTAAAATTTTATGGATAGACTTATTTAAAAATCATCTGTTTTAGAGTTTTAAACGGATTTTTAAATCTGCTAGCACTAAGCAGATATGCCAATACAACATGGAAAGGAAATATTGCTATATAAATCAGCAACCAAAGATAATTGGGCTTTTTCCCTGACATCTGATATCCCAACTCAGCAGCGTCTTTTCCACATATAATTTCGACCAGAAAAATTTCTGAAGAAGACAGCATGGTTTTCCATTTGTCGATTAGAGATGAATCAAACCCTACAGTTTTTTTCGCATAGGAGATGTTCGAAGACATGGATACAGATGTTTCAAGCATCATTTCATCATATTCTGTTCCGATGAATTCGCATACATTCTGAAGGTGCTCTTTTGGCTCTGTTACAAATTGTTCATAAAACACCTTGATAATTTTTGTTTCTCCATAACGCTGGAACGCCGCATTTCCTGAGTTTACAGCTCTTTTCCATAAAATGCTCTGGGTGATGGGATGATAATTTATTTTTGCTCTTATAATTTCAAAAAGGGGCTGTTTTTGGCGTTTGGCTGCTTTCCATTTATTCTTTTGGGACAGAACCACTGCTCTGGGATCGCGAATCATATTTATAAACTGGGCTTCTGGAAAATGGCTTAAAATCTGATCAATAAAAAAAACATGGTTAGGTGTCTGGTCACCGGCATGCTTCTTTCTTTTTTGATTGGCTTCATATTCGAACAGACATCTTAATAAAGCAGCAAAATTTTTTTCCCCCTTCTTGTTAAACTGTTCATTTACTTTTTGAACAGCATCCGGGTATTCCTGATATTCAGATTTTCTGTAATAATCCTTTCGCTGGATGGTAATAAATTGATTGATAAATTTTGCAGTAAGTTTATCATTTTCAAACAGACTGTCTGACAGGAAATAAGACTGGTATTCCCGCATGAAATGGGTTTCATTTAAAAAATACAAATCAGGACCTTTACTCAGGCTTCTGGCCATAAGCGTTGTCCCGGTTCTGGCCATTCCAACAATAAAAATCAATCTCTGATTATTAATATTTTTAAATAATGAACCCATATTTTGTCAAAACCCCCGACTTCTGTCCAAATAACCCACCCAGTCAATAACTAACGTGATCAAGCAAAAACCGACACTTTTTCTAAACTCATTTTTCCATTTCCCATAATATCCCAATGAGTTTGCCTACCAGATTTTTCAACTTATTTAACGTCAGTCTCATTCGCTCACTATACAAAAATTTATTTTACCATTATTTGTTTCTGAGCATGTAAGTGTTGCACAATAGCAAAATAAGGGGTTTTTAATATCCGGTTTTAAATTAATTTTAACAACCTGATCTGCCGCATCATGCATGCGAACAGCCAATGTATATTTACCTTCTTTAAATTTCAAAGGAAGATCCACTTTTGACTTTAGATTTATTTTTTCTCCCGGCAACCATTTTGAAACAGGGCGAGCAGGCTTTACTTTGGTATCTGCGATGACATTCCCGGCGCTGTCTAAAATGACAAATTGGAGAATTAAATCTTTCGGAGAGGCAATATTTCCTTTATTCATCCAGGTATGATTTATCTTGATTGAGGAAAAATTGTTTTCCGGCCCTATCAGTGCATAGGATATGGCTAATTTGGACAGGTAAAACTGATAACCTATCTTTTTTGCCGTATCATGAAGAATGCTTATTGTTTCGCTGTCTATCGCATTTAATTGCTGAAAATTGATGTTGATGTAGCTGGCGTAATCCCTGACAGCAAGATCCAGCATCTGTTTTATCTCACCTGGATCAGTTTCTTTTTTGGCAAACTCATAAAAACACTTAACCGGTTCGCCTGGAGAGCAATACTCACGAAAGTAGCTGGATATTATCTTGGAAGATAGATATTCTCCGGGACGTAAACCATCGTAGCGCAGAGCAATACCCAATGCCACAGCCCGTTTGGTGATCTCCTCACTGATGGGGAGTATGAACGGTTTATTAAAATGTTTGCGATTGTCATGGCGCTGATAATCTGCGTTTCTTCGAGGGAGAAAAAATTTTTTCATATGAGGGGCTGACTGCGCTATTTTTTTCTGATCCGGTGAAATATTGAGAAAAAGATTTGTATGAGGAAAAGCCTTCTTGTAATATTCCATTTGTCTGAAGTAAGCGGTCATAAGCGTATCCTCGCTAAGGCCGTTATCATACAGTTCATCCTGTGTCCACATGCCTTTGATACCAAGGCCAAAATGCATCTCTCCCCACATGCCTATGCCACGGATATCCATAAATTCAACATCCCGTCCTCCATCTAATCTCTCACCCAGTGCTGCTATAAATTTTTCCAATTTATCAAGATATATGTCATTCCACATAACCGGATCAATTTGTTGCCCTTTCAGGTGGGCGACCCCTGGCACACCGGCGTTAAATACCCACAGAGGAGTCCCTTGTTTTCCATCTGTGTTGGACATCACACCGAACCCAACGCGGTAGCCCCTGTTTTTCCAACCAGCGATCCAGTTTTCTAAAATCGAAAAATTATACTTCCCCTCTTCCGGCTCCAGCTCCGACCAGAGAAACCTTTTGTACACAATATCGACAAAAGGATATCTGGATTTTAAATTTGGCTGATCATTACGGCCAGGACGATAGTTGGGAATGACCAGGCCATATCCGGCATTTGTTAATGGATCGGTTAGCGTCAGCGCTTCAGTGTCAATTTCGATTGTTTTTTCAAAACCATTTGCCGATGAAATGACGCAGTTTGCCAAAAACAATAATCCAGCAAAAAAAAACGCGGTCATGGGATATCGAATTTTTCTTCTTCCCTTTTTATTTTGCATGATGTCCGCTTTTAGCGGCCCTATTAATTGTAATCCGCTTATTGATCCATTCGATTTCACAAAGCATAATCACAAAACTGACGATGCAAACCTGCTCGCGAATGAAGATAGAAGTGAAGAAGGAACCAGCGATCATGGCAATGATGGCGTAAAGAAAACTCTTGGCCAGCCAGATATCTTCCTGGCCAGTCAGTGGATTAAATATAATCCGGAAAAGACTCCATGTTATTTTCAGCGTGAACAGGGCATAGAAAAACAGACCAAACACACCGAATTTTAATAAAAGGGTTAGATATCCATTGTCAATTTGATATTTCATTAACCCTTTGGCGCCAAAGGTGTTAACCATCGGCGTTTGAGCGCCAAAACCCAGGCCAAAGAACCAGTTCGGGATAATATATTTTTCCAGTGCATATTCAGCAGTAGCCATCCGTGTTTCAATAGAACCAATGGATTCAGTTCTCTTGGCTCCGGTTTTTCCAATTTTGTCCATATCCGAAAATGAAGCAAATCGATCTTTGATATTATCTATCGCTTTGGACCGGAAGCCAGTGGCTTGTAGTGTCAGAAACACCAGTATTATTATAACAAACGTGGAGACAATGGCAACAAATGCGTATTTGAATTTATGGATGGCTCTTGTAAGTGAAAAAAAGGAAAGAAATAAAATAATAGCGGTCATTATCCAAAAACTCCTCACTTGCATGATCAATAGAACCAGTATGCTCAAAAAAATAATGGCAAAATAGACTATGCGTCTCAAGCCACCCATTGGTCCTGCAAAAAATGCGGCAACGATGTATCCCAGATAGGCAAAAAATAGAAATACGGAATTATCAATAAAAATCCTTTCACCAGTGAAACCGATGTTTCCTTTTGCGGCATAAGCCACGAGGGCACTGTTGAAAAAGAAAAAGATAACAATAATATAAATGGCAATTATGATAAGTGAGAAAAAGAGCATCCCGCGCAATTTTTCCACAGCCATTTGATTACGAAGCGCATGGAGAAGCGGGAAATATAAAACAAGGGGCATATACTGGCGGAAGTCGCCCAATACACCTATGGCATTCCTTTGAAAAAGGCCGAAGAAAATATATATAACAAAAAGGCAGAGGATGAGAATGACATATTTTGAGAATAAAGGCCTCACGACCTTTGGGGCGCTTGAAAAAAGGGCTTGCATGCCCCACAGAAAAAAAATAAAAATGATCATCATCTCGACGAGGGTTATATAAAAATAGCCCAGAGGCAAAGCGATGACCGGCAATTGATAGGAGCTTGGTATCAGAACTATCAATGATATGAGTATGAGCGTAATATTCATTTATTTGACTCCATATCGCACCCCTGCTGCACAGACAAATCAATAATGATCGGATTCGTCGGATAGGCTGTTGCTGTAGGTATCCGGAAAAGAAGCTGGATATAAATATGAATGCCGATGAGTGCATTATTAATGATCGACAACAGGCCGCGCTGCACACTCTTCTTTTTTACGGATAAGGTAAGAACCATCAGTATAAAACCAAGCAGCCAAAAAAGGGGGAAGCCTGGTTTGAAAAAGCCCAGGATCAGACACATAGTACCCAGCACCATGTAAGCCCCCAAGGCCAAGTAAAGACGAAATCTTAACAGGTTTTCAACAAAAAATCCCGATATTGCAGATACTTTAAACATTTCTCCCATACCTGTCATGAATCCGCGCCTCAAGCGTCGTTTGATTTCTGCCCAGCCATTGTCCGAATAGCCATGATGATCGGTGACAGGATAAGGTAAATACCAGAGTTCATACCCTTTCCGGCGAAGCCTCTGGCAGAGTTCGTATTCCTCCTCTGCCCTTAAAAACGGGTGAAAATTGCCCACTGCAACAACAGCGCTGGACCTGAACACACCCGCGCCGGGAATAGACTTCAGCATAGCGGGTGCATGCGGGTTTAGTTGTTTATTTGTCAAGGGCAGAAGTTCGCCGCGTTCACAGTTCAGGCATTCATATTCTGCCGTGCTTAATATAGTGTGCTTAATAATTCCCGTCAGTCCGGCCGTCTGAGGGTGTGTGTCCATAAAAACCAGCGCTTTTTCCAGAAATCCGCTCTTCATTTCCATATCCGCATCAATGCACATCGTATACTCCCCGCGAGAATGGAGAAAGGCTGTATAACGACCTGCCGCCGGAGAATGGGGCCAATTTTCCCTGAGTCGGATGATCCTGACGGGATATTTTGAAGCGATTTCAATGGTATCATCCGTGGAAAATGAATCCACCACAAGAACTTCCGTAGGGCCCAGCGTCGCAATACTGTTAAAAATAGAATTCAAGCATCTATCAATATTCTTGCCCTCATTTTTGCAGATGACGGCAATAGATAGCTTTACATTAATTTTTGAAACCAAAATAACGACTCCTATAGCAATCCTATTTGGACTTGATGAAGGAAATGATCCGGTTGTTGATTCTCATGAACCGATTAAACGGATAATCGAGAAAACCATGCTGGAAAGCACGAGACTTGCCAACTTTCGACCAGAAATGCTCAAGCCGGATAATCATTTTTTTTCTTTGTGAGGGTGTGTCTTCATCCGCGGGGCTGGCGACTGTAACAGACGAACTTTCCGGAAACAATGATTCTTTTAAAGCGCCTTGACGGCACTTGGCGCTGATATTTCCGATCATGGCCTCTTTTATTCTTTGCATCTCTATCTCTTCAAGATGGAGATGCTTATTACATGCCGCAATCACTTTTTCACCGACGGTGCTTCGCACCACGCAAAGCGACCAGCCCTCGTTGTTATTTTCACATTCCGGAAGCCAGGCATCCCCGAAAGAAAGATCTGACATGTGGGCAAAAAAATCACGACAAAAAAAACAATGCGTGCTGTGAAAATAAGGCGCAGCCAAGAAAGGCCATATTTCATCCAGCGGATAAAAAACATCGTCGCTTTGGGTTTCGATCATTAAACCCCCGGGCCAGCCATTACCACGATAACTGATTTTTTTGACATCCTGTGGTCGGATATTATTCTTGTTCATGATAAATTCAATGGACTGCCCCGATGGAGTACGTCCACAAAATAGACCCAGCTTAAGAACAACCTGTTTGCCTTTCAGAAATTTGTTCTTTTCCAAAAGATGAAGCCCCCAAAGATGACAGGGCAGCCCGACAACGGCAATTTTTTTTAAATCAGGCAACAAGTCGCAAATGGATTCCAGCAAAGCAACGGGCGTATATTTTGAACCACTTGACTTGACGAGCTCTGCAGTGTTGGTTATCCAGGCCCCTTTCGGCCGTAATGGATCTTCGGGATTATCCACAACCGACAAAACGGCTTCAATCTCTCCCGTTTTCAGAAGCTCTGCCAAAATTCCCGTTACAAGGCCACCTGATGAGGATCGCAGTCGAAGGCCCGGTTCCATGGCATACCCTTTGTAAGCCTTACGTACCACGCCGATTTCTGGATCCACCGCCTTCTGACCAAAGATTTCATTTTCTTCAAGACTGATGTCAAACCCGAGCACAGGGCAGGCCTTTATGCATCGGCCGCAATTGTTGCACTTTTTTACAAGACGAGGCCTGAGTGTCCCTTCATTGGTATATTGCATCTCAAGCACCCGGTCTACACAGGCACCGGCGCATGCGCCGCAGCCGCAGCAACGCTTAGTATTGCTCATCCGCGCCAACGGACCGGCAATTTCAAGCAGATTCAAGGCTATCCAAGCATTTGCTTTGGCTCCATGGATAATTTCCGGCAAAATACCATTTAAAAGACTTGATATATTCGTTGAATTCTTTTCAAGCTGGCAGAATACTTCCTTACTGCGATCAAGAAGATCCGTATGTCTGATTTCTCTGATATCAACAAGATATTCCTGCTGCTTGAGGATTTGGCCGTTGATCCCAATGGTTTTATGATTGTAGACATAGGTCATGGTCGGTATGCCCTGAGACAGGGCACCGATAGTCGCGTGCATCCTAGATCCAACAAAAAGACGGCTTAGCCCAATGATTCCTTTCAGCTCATCGCCATTGTATAAACCGTTCAGAACGATGGCTTTGTCCTGGCTTTTCATCCGGTTGAAAATCTCTCTGGTGATGATCAAATCATTGCCGACATTTGGAATAACCACATGGGGAACGAACAAAATATTCATATCATAAGTCTCAATGATCCAGTCCGCAAAAGCTGCCATGGCATCGACATAGGCCATTCTCCTTTGATCCGGCGGCAGTTCCCCGAAGGCATACGCACTGATCAGATCGCTGATGGAGATGCCCGTCCAGGAAAGATGCTGTTTTATACCCTCTTGCTTGCAAATTTCATCAATACGCTCTTTAGAAGTCGGCTCCAAGCAGAAGGCCAAATCCTGGGCCGGAATGACATTGCCATGTATATGGAGCTTTGACAAAATTTCATCTGTAATTCGCTCCCGGGTCGTAATAACCGCCGCATCCCTGATAAGCGTGATGAGTATTCTGTGGATGAATGAATTTCCAAAAGGCCCTATGCTCTGCGCACACAACATATAGGGTTTTTTAAGTATCCTGGTTATGATAAGGGGCATTGCAATGGTGGCCAGGGAATATGGCGGATAATCGTCACTGATGCTGTCCCCGCTTAAATCTAAAACCAGATCGCATGAAAGAAAATTTTCCCAAAACACGTTTACAGAACGTTTTGATTTTATAAGTCTGTAAAACATTGCCTGAATCGGCATAATACAAAAACAAGCTATGAACCAAAAAAATCTGATTTTAGGAATAGAAATCATCGTCCAGGGCCTGACCATAAAAACAACATTTTCAGCAACGATTCTTTTTGTATCTGTAGAAGTCTTTTGCGTAAGTATTATAAATTGAACCGGTTCTGGACAGATCTGGCTAATTAACCGAATAGCAGAAGATACCATTGCCCAGCAGCCGTTATTCCGGGTATCACCAATTCCTGTTATAATTATTTTTTTCATAAAGGCTTCTATCTCCTGCCAAAAAAACGTGAAAAAACAGCTCGAAATTCTGTAAACAGAAAGACTCGTTCAATAAGATATATGACCAATAAATAGTATGAAGTTGATGTAATAATGAAAATGATCGCTTGATAAAACAAATTTGGAATAAACATTCTTGATAAAAACAAAACACCAATAAAAGGCATATTAAGAAAAATATATTTTGTAAAAAACATAAGGGTTTCTCTTTTTTCTATTCCAATAATACCGCCGATCCAAAAATTGATATAGATATAAAAAAGAATGCCTGCAATAACAAGAAACCAGACTGAAATGATTGGATCTTGAATAAAACCTCCAGCTATAAGGGAAAAAAATTTTAACAAAAATAACCATAGAGTCAACCAAAGAAAACTTTTTTGTTTTCCTAAAACATTCACAAGACTGGCAATAGGAATTGAAACAAACTGTGCAACAGCAAGAATTCCTAATATCCCTATATAAGTGCCAACGTTTTCCCATTTTGAACCAAGGATTATTGTAAAAATTTCTTCACCCATTATCATTAATGCCAAAAAAGGAAACAGGCTGTAGCCGAGAAGCCTTAACCTAATCGATTCAAAAAAAACTTTTAAATCTACCCCATTATTTTTTTCATTTGCGGCTGCTTGATAGTAAACCCTTCGTATTGAGTTACCGAGCAAGCTCATTGGAGTGCGGATCAATCTATCTGCCATTGCGTATAGGCCTGTTATCTCAGGCGAGAAAAAAAAGGCAAGCATATAAATAGGAAGTCTTGCCGAACCATCCGATAAAAGCGCTACCCAATTTGCAAACAAAGGGAACGCCCTGTGCTTATAGGCTAATTTTTTTATTGCAGGTATTGAAATTACGCCTCTATTTTTTATTAATGCCCTTATATCAGATGCAAACACACCGGTCTCAAAAAAAGAAGCGATTACTCTGCTGATAATCATAGCAGAAGCTGTCGCATGGCCCATAAAACCAGCCCCGATAATAATGACCTTATCGGTTACTGTTTGAACGACAGTTGAAAAAGCTTGCAAACTAAAGTTTTTCCTTCGTGAATTCTCAAAAGATAAAATTAAATAAACGGCTCTGCTGAAAACAACGATAGGGATGAGCCACGTAAAATGTTCAAGCAGCGGGGCATTAAAAAAAGAAGCGATTTCTCTGTTGAACAATCCAAAAGGAATAAAAAGAAGTAAAGAAAAAATAGTAACAATAAAAAAAGAAAGGGCGCAAATATTGAGCGCATCCGTGTCTTTTTCACACAGCATTATCGCTTGATGATAGCTCAAACTTGAAATTGGCTCTAAAGAAAACACAATTACGGCAAACATAGCTGCTATTCCGAAATCATCAGGTGAATAAAACCGGGTAATAACAGGTATTGTAAGAAAAACTATGGCCTGAGACAGAGCTGACCCTGATAGCAGTTTTCCAATATTAATCCAAAAGGACTGAAGTGTCGTTTTCTCTATTCCTGATACCATTTGGTTATTTCCGAGCCTGTAAACAATTGTAAATCTTTAAAGTTTTGGAGAGAATGGATGAAATGTTCGAAAATGTCTATTCTGCCTTTATTTTTTCCAATAACCCAGGGATGGAATCCAACTGCAATCGTTTTTCCATAGTATTTCTCGGTTAAAAAAGATTGCCAATGACTTAACATTTTTTCAGGTTCCAAGTGTTTAGAGATCATCATCCAATCATCACTAACTGATGGTATTCTTAGAATAGAGTGCGTATTTTTTGACAAATAGCCATCAGTGGTAATCAAATAACATGCATTGTGGTTTTGATCTTTATTTTCAACAGCAATATCATATCTAAATCCATGCTTTGAAAGGATTTCAATTAATTGTTTTGACCACCCGTCACTCGGAGAATGAAATCCTTGGACATCAACTTTATATTTATTTTTAAATGTTGTCTTGAACTGGCCAATATCATTAAAAAGCTTTTCATAATCAGTAGATAAAGGCTCAATATGATTATAAGTATGGCATGCAATTTCATGCCCGTTTGATATAATTTGGCTAATTGTTTTAGAGTATGACTCGCTTATTTTGCCCACACAATTCCAGGTTGTCCTTATGGCGTTTTTGTTTAAAATATCAATAATTGCATTAAAGCCTGTCTCAGAAGAATCTTTTGCTGCAATATTTCCAAATTCCCTCTCATAATCAAAATACAAAACCAGGCTTATTTTTTCTTGACCAGCCGGTCCAGCGCCAAGGGGCCTTCTTATCGTTGTCACATCACGCCATTTTCTTCTGGCTCTATACGCTATTTTTTCAATCACCTTTTAAACCTATTTACTGCCTGGAATTTTATTTAATAATATTTTAACGATATCCGGAAATATAGGCTGTTCATGTTTAAAAAATTGATCCATGTCATGGTCACCTATGCTCATAAGCCAATTACCCTTAAGAACCTCATTATAATTAATATCTCTAAGTTTACTATCGATATAAATAACAGGGACATGTGTTCTTATTTTCTGGAATCCATGTTGTTCTAAAAAATTAGACAGTTCACGAGAAGAAGCACCACATTTATACATTTGAGCCCCTGATTTAATCATATCGGTTTCGGCAAAATTCAACATCGCTCTGATCAGATTACCGTCATTTGCCGATATTGATAGGCACTCACAAATAACTCCAATTGGTGACTCAGGGCTTTTACATATGCGATACACCAAGATTCCACAAATTTTATCGTTATCATAGACCAGGTATTTCAAATATTGCAGATCAGGTTGCAAAACATACTTCCAGTTTAAATATTGGCTGTCGCGACAAACAGAAAACGAATAATTTTGTCTACATAAATTCCAAAACGCATCTACTTCAGCTCCGAACTTACGGGTACTTTTAAAAACATAATGGGTATGATGGCTAAGTTTTTTTTGTTTCTGCCTATTCTTCAATAATAATGTCATCAGGTATCCAACTGATTGCTTTAAAAAACCTAACCGAATATAACTTGCTTTCACCAACCAGATGTTTCCAAGGTATTTTCTACAAACAGCCAATAGTGTTTTGAATAATTTTTCATGATCGAGCTTACCAGTTATTTTGAAATAAATATGGAACGGCTTCCCTTCAACACCACCTAATTTTTTTTTTATTCGTCTATTCCCTTCCGACATATCTACGCTGAGGAAAATAGTATTCGAATCTTGGTTTTTTTGTTGTGTTAGAAAACCAAGACCCTGCTTTCTGAATTCAGGCAGTGTATATGTGCTGACACTATAAGCAGCAGGATAAACCCTGCTGCTTATTTCCAAATTTACATGCATGGCACAATTCCACGCAACTACATTATCATCAACTATAGCAATCCAAATTGGCAATTTTCCATTTTTTGACTCCCAAAATGGATTTTCTTTATACAGCCACCGCCATCTATTTGGATATTTATAACTAAAGATTAGGGGGTATGCCTTTCGCCAAGACTGAATAATTTTTGATTCGTCCTTTTCACAGGCTTGGCGAATTTCTTTTTTTCTCATTATTATAATAGAAATGATCGATTTAGCTCTTCATTATCGATCAAGCCTTTGTATTATTTAATATTATTGATATACCAGTTGGCGGCAAGTTCCAGGCCTTTTCTGACTGAATACACTGGCTTATAGCCTAACAGATCTGCGGCTTTTGATATGTCTGCAAGGGAGTGCCGTACATCACCGGGTCTAAAATCCCTGTAAACCGGCTCTGCGGTTTTTATTTCAGGAAACTGGCTGGCAACCAGATCCTTGATCAGATAAAACAGTTCGTTCAAGGTGGTTCTTTCACCGAATGCCACATTATAGACCTGGTTGGCGGCATTTTCGTTTTCTGCAAGACAGGCTTTTATATTGGCTTGGACAGTGTTGTCGATGTAACAGAAATCCCGGCTGGTTTCTCCGTCTCCGTTGATGAATACATCTGTTTTTTTGATCAGGGAGGAGAACCATAAAGGAATGACAGCAGCATAGGCGCCATAGGGGTCCTGGCGTTTGCCAAATACATTGAAATACCGCAGTCCAATGGTTTTAAAGCCATAGGTTGTGGCAAACACATCCGCGTATAATTCATTGACATATTTTGTCACTGCATAGGGGGACAAGGGTTTTCCGATGAGATCCTCTTTTTTGGGCAAGCCGGGATGATCCCCATAGGTTGAGCTGGACGCGGCATAGACAAATCGTTTGACCTTGGCATCCTTTGCAGCCACCAGCATATTTAAAAATCCTGTGATATTGTTCTCATTGGTCAGCAAAGGGTCGGCAATGGATCTGGGGACAGATCCCAGGGCTGCCTGGTGCAATACAAAATCCTGGCCTTCACAGGCTTTTGTGCAGGCCTCGGGAT
Source organism: Pseudomonadota bacterium (assembly GCA_018821535.1). Classification (GTDB taxonomy): domain Bacteria; phylum Desulfobacterota; class Desulfobacteria; order Desulfobacterales; family Desulfobacteraceae; genus Desulfobacula. Next base: position 62,954 of record JAHJLV010000057.1, read on the forward strand.
CTCTGATATCTGCCTTGATGAATGTAAAATTCTGCCATTTTTCCTTTCCTATGGATTGCTCAACTTCATCCAGATTATACTGGAATCCTGTGGAAAAATTATCCAGGCCGGTGACTTTCTGGTTCAGGTTGAGAAGGGTTTCAATCAGGTTGGAGCCGATAAACCCGGCACAGCCGGTGACCAGCCAGCGATGGGGTTTGGTTTTTAAATCTTCTATGTTCATATTAAATATATCCTTTTCGGCTGATAAAAAGCAGCACCTGCTGGGCAGCTTCATCCGGAGTGAGATCTGTGGTGTTGATTTTAAGTTCCGGGTTGGCAGGGTCTTCGTATGGATCATCCACACCGGTGAAGCCTTTTAAAAGACCGGCGCGGGCTTTGGCATACATGCCTTTTCTGTCACGTTTTTCACATTCTGATATGGGGGTGGATACGTGCACTTCAAAAAATCCGCCATATGCTTCTATGGATTCCCTGATCCTGGCGCGGGTTTTTTCGTAGGGCGCTATGGGGGCGCAGATGGCAATGCCGCGGTTCTTGGTGATTTCTGAAGCGACAAAACCGATGCGCTGCACATTGATATCCCGGTGTTCTTTGGAAAAATTAAGTTCCGAAGACAGGTTGCGGCGGACAATATCCCCGTCTAAAAGTGTGACCGGCCGGGTGCCGATTTCAAGGAATTTTGAATACAACAGTTTTGCAATGGTTGATTTGCCTGCTCCGGAAAGCCCGGTGCAGAAGATGGTAAATCCCTGCTTTGAGGGAGGCGGATATGATTTTTGCAGTTCCTGGATCACTTCAGGAAAGGATGCCCAGTCCGGCACTTTTTTGCCGGAGCGGATTCTTTTCTGGATATCTGTACCGGAAAAAGAAATCGTGTCCATGTTTTCCGGGACCTGGCTTGCAATTTTATATTCATCTTCAAAGGGCAGGTACACCATTTCTTCAAAGGTAATGGTTTCCATTTCAAGTTCCTGTGCAGCCGATGAAGACACCTGCAGGGCATCATCATATTTATAGAACGGGGTGTTGGCCGTATCATTGCCGGGAGATGCATGGTTGTGGCCGATCACAAAATGGGTGCAGCCGTAATTTTTACCGATAATCATATGCAGCACCGCTTCTCTTGGCCCGGCCATTCGCATGGCAAGGGGCAGAAGATTTAAAATATGAGAATCCGGTGGATAGTGGGTTGCCACTTTCTGATAACATCGCATCCGGGTGAAATGATCAAAATCCCCAGGTCTTGGCACGCCTGTTATGGGCAACAGCAGCAGATTGGCTTTGGCCTGCTGCATGGCCTGGATGGTCATTTCGAACTGCGGCCGGTGAATGGGCTGCCGGGTCTGGAATCCCACAATTTTTTTCCAGCCAAGTTTTGCAAATGTGTCTTTTACTTCTGTGGGGGTTTTTCGAATCTGTTTGAAATCCGGGTGAATGGGAAGGTTCAGTGCCTGGATTTCTCCGCCAATATAAAATTTGCCGGATCTGTTGAAAAGGTAGTCTACGCCGGGGTGTTTGAGATCCAGGGTATTATACACTGCAAGGGCTTCTTTTTCTTTGTCCACAGGCCAGATGTCTTCTATGTTCAGGATGCCTAAAAGAAAGCCTTCCGGATCTCTTAATGTGACAGACTGGCCAAGCTCAAGGGTTGCGGCCAGGCGTTCGGGAACATCCAGGCAGATCGGGATCGGCCACAGCTGCCCGGATTCCAGACGCATTCTGTCCAGAACAGACTCATAGTCGATCTGTTTCATGAATCCGCTTAAAGGGGCAAACACGCCCGTGGTCAGCAGTTCAAAATCACAGATCTGCCGGTCATTTAAAATGACTTCAGGCATGGTGGTGCTTAATTGTTTTAATAGTGCGTGCTGTTCTTCATTTACAAGTAAAGTCATCGTGTTTGTCCTGGTGTTTTTAACAGCCACTCATATGCGGTCATGGCTTCTACCCATTCTGGAACCATATCTGAAGGTACTCTCATGTCCCCGGTTATCAATATGCTTCTGCTGTTTTTAACCTTCTTTCCGGCTTTTTCCAATCCGCTTATCAAGCAACCATAGCCTTTTTTAAAAACAAGGACACTGCATATAGTGGATAGTTTCTTATTTTGCCGTCTTCTTTAAAATTCATGAGCGTTGAACGGGAAAGAACCGGGGGTTTAAATTTTTCTCCATAAACAATCAGGCTTTTTTTCTGTCTGCTGGTTCCGGATTTTACTTCCAGCGGCAGAATTTCATCTTTTACCGCTGCAATAAAATCGATTTCTGCGGTATGTCTGCTGGCCCAGTAATACAGCTCTTTTTCGCCCTGTGCTGCAAACTCCTGGGCCACATAGTTTTCGACAAATGCACCATTATATTCGCTGAACAGACGATCCCCTTCTATAATTGCCTTTTGAGACACATTAATCATGGCCCCGAGCAATCCAACATCCAGAAGATAAATTTTGAATTTATCATCCAGATACCCGGAAAGCGGCAATTTGGGGATTTTGATATTATTTGCTTTTTTGACAAGTCCGGCATCCATCAGCCACTGGATGGATTCATTATATTCTCTTGCTCGTGCGTTTTTATCCACCTGGGACAATATGAATTTTTTATTTTCTCTGGACAATTGCCCCGGGATACTTGCCCAGATGCCTGAAATCCTGATGGCTTCGGCTTTAGTTGTGTACTTTGAAAAATCCATTTCATAGGCAGCCAGTATCTCTTTTTGTATTTTACGAACCGTGTTCAAATCTTTATCCTGTACATATTGCCCGACAGCTTCCGGCATACCGCCGACAAAATAATATATTTTTAAAAAATCGATCAGTTCAGCATGAAAGGTTTGCGGGATGGAATTAAAATCTGTTTTCTCCTGGATGTATTTTCGCAGCTGTTCTTTTCCGAGGGCATCAAGAAACTCGCCAAATGCCATTGGGTGCATGTCAAGGAAATTGACTTTGCCCACCGGGAAAGGCGCTGTCTGACCGACCTTGACCCCTAAAAGAGAACCCGCTGCTGCAATATGGTATTCCGGTGCATTTTCACAAAAATATTTTAAACTGGTCAGTGTCTGGGGTGAATTTTGAACCTCATCAAATATAATGAGTGTATTATCAGGGGTAATTCTTGATTCCTGATAGATTGACAGCTGATCTATGATTTTATCCGGTGACATTCTTCCGGTAAAAATATCTTTCAGATCAGGATCTTCCTCAAAATTGTAATATGCAACCGAGTCGTATTCCTTTGCTCCGAATTCCTGGAGAATGTATGTTTTTCCCACCTGACGCGCCCCTTTCAGGATCAGGGGTTTGCGGGATGAAGACTGTTTCCATGCACATAATTGATTGTAAATATCTCTTTTCATGGAAAACTCATACTATATTTTGTGGAAAATATCAAAAAAGTCGTGCTGATTTCGTGTAAAATTATCAAAAACTCGTCCGAAAAATGTGATTTCAACGATGCTTTTGATTGGGGGTAACTTTTTCATATTTTACAAATCTTCCATTGAAACCTATTTTTTTGTTTACTCTTCTGTTCACACCGATCACAATTCCTGTTGGCACCTGAGTTGTTTTTCCATCATTGTACTCCTGCTCATAGGGTGTTGGAACGACATCTATTCCTGATTTTTTTAAAGCAACAATGGCAATGTCCCTGATATTTTGTTCGGGGATAATTTTTTTAGTAACAGATGAGATTTTAGTTCGGACATACACCCCCTGCCCCACACGAAGAATCAATTTCTTCTTTATCAATTTTCTGAGTGCCCTGAGTATTTGATCTCTATCGGACAAATCATAGAAATCAGATAAAACAAAAGTGGAATAACTACTTCGTTTTATACGATATCTAATTTTATCTTCTAAAGTTTTTTTACGCTTGGTCATCTAAGAGCCATTTCCAGACAGGGACAACAGTAATATTATTGTCCAGTTGCGCTTCATCATCCCAGGTGACGATCGTGCCGGAATGAATTGAAAATTCTTCCATGGCACTATGCAATCCGCGATATTCCCGGTCAAATGTTTTTTTATCTGACATCTGCCAGCAGACCTGAATCAGTTTAACATCTTTATTTACAGGGTGGCGGGCAAAAAAATCAGTTTCAAATCCGTTTTTGGTATTCACATATTCCACCTGGTACTTATTCCGGCGCAAATGCATAAAAACCATATTTTCAAGGATCGGGCCGGAATCAGCACTGTTCTGGAATGTCATGGCATTTAAAAGGCCGGTATCTATCGTATACATTTTTGCAGGATTGATCATCCGTGATTTTTCAGAACGGGTATGAATGGGTATCTGATAAAACACAAACGCATCTGTCAGATGATCTAAATACGTGTACAGGCTGTTTTTAGTACATTTTACCGACATGCTTTTTAAGGTATTATAAAATTTATTAATGCTGAATTTGCAGCCTGCAGACCGCATTAATGTTTTAACCAGATGTTTCATTGCAGTGATATTGCTCACGGCATGGCGCTCGATAACATCTTTTAGAAGAACCGTATCAATATAGCCCTGCAGGATCTCGATTTTTATATCAGGATCAATATTTTGAACTTCAGGAAATCCGCCGTCTATAAAATATTTTTTTACGGCATTTCGCAAAACGGCAGTGGTTTTTGAACCAAAATTTTCAGGTGTCTCATCACACAGGCCATGATATTTTAAAAATTCCTGGAAACTGAACGGAAATATTTCAGTTGTTAAAGAACGGCCCCGAAGGCTTGTGGCAATTTCAGTGCTTAAGAGTTTTGAAGATGAACCGGTAATGTAAATCTGAATGTTTTCAGAATCAAGCAGTCGCCTGATAAACATTTCCCACTGAAGAATACGCTGGAGTTCATCAAAGAAAAAATAGCAGGTTTTGTTTTTGTTGTCAGGAAATTTTCCATAATACACATCCAGGATTTCCTGGAAATGATTCACTTCAAAATCAATCAGACGTTCATCTTCAAAATTAATGTACAGAATTTGATTTCGAAGAATATTTTTTTGAAGCAATGCATTGATCTTCTGGAAACAAAACCATGTTTTCCCGGAACGGCGCATGCCGATGACAACATTTGCCTTCCCTTTGATTTGAGGAAACACATTTGTTCTGGGAACCGGCGCTGGCAGGTCCCGTTCCTGAAAGTCATCAATGAGTTGTGAAATAATCGTTCGCATAGTTTAAAATTTATCTCTAATTTAGAGATAAATCAATCAATTTTTATCTTTAAATTAGAGATAAAATTATTTTACAAGGGGTTTCCACCAGGTTTTATTATCCAGGTACCAGTCAATGGTTTTTTCAATGCCCTGTTCAAATGTGGTCCGGGGAACATAGCCAAGATCTTGTGTTATTTTTTTGGCATTGATGGCATAGCGGCGGTCATGGCCTGCCCGGTCTGTTACGTGGGTGATCAGGGTATCAGCCGGGGTTTTCCGGTCAAGCTTTTTATCCATGAGCGAACACACCAGGCGGACAATGTCGATATTGCGCTTTTCATTGTTTCCGCCAATATTATAGGTCTGGCCGGGGATGCCTTTTTTGAGAATCAGGTCCACGCCCAGATTATGATCATCCACATACAGCCAGTCCCTGATTTGCAGTCCGTCTCCGTACACGGGTATGGGGATATCATGGAGGATATTGACAATCATCAAAGGGATCAGTTTTTCCGGGAACTGGTACGGGCCGTAATTATTGGAACAATTGGATGTGGTAACTTCCAGGCCGTAGGTTTCGTGGTATGCCCGAACCAGGTGATCAGAGGATGCCTTGCTGGCAGCATAGGGTGAATTGGGCGCATAGGGCGTTTCTTCTGAAAACGGCGGATCTGAGGGTTTCAGGGTGCCGTAAACCTCGTCTGTGGAAATATGATGAAACCTGTGGGGCTGTGGGTGCTGATCCAGCCAGTTATTTTTTGCTGCCTTGAGCAGAGAATGGGTGCCAATAATATTGGTATCAATAAATGCATCCGGCCCGATGATGGATCGATCCACATGGGACTCTGCTGCAAAATGAACAATGGTGCTGATTTTTTCCCGGACCAGCAGCGTTTCAACCCGATCCTGATCCCGGATATCGGCATGGATAAATTCAACATTGGGATTTTTTTCTGCCTGGGCAAGACTTGCCCGGTTACCGGCATAGGTTAATGCATCCAGAACAATGAGCCTGTCTTCGGGGTAAGTATTGAGCCAGTAATATACAAAATTGGCCCCGATAAATCCGGCCCCGCCAGTAACAAGAAGGGTTTTCATGCGATTTTCTCTTTAATCAAAAGTCTTTTTTTTTGCATAGAAGCCAGGCGGATTATGTCCGGCGTTGTTTTAATTCTTGTATATTTCGACCGGGCTTTTTTCTACAGTCCAAGATAGCGTAAATATTGACTGTGTTGTCAGTCAAAAGATAATAGATAGCATAAGGAAAAGTCTTTGAAAGCAAGCGGAAATATCCGTCAATTTTTATATGAACACCAGCATATAAAACTAAAGAATCGATATCGGAAAATAATGTATCAAGAAAATAGGTTCCCAAACCACCGCTTTGGTATTCATAAAATTGGGCTGCCTCGTGCAGATCGGATTGAGCCTCGTCAAGAATTCGGATTTTCATTTAAATTCTGATCGTAGCTCGAATTTTACAGCATTTAAATCTTTAAAAAAAGCCTCACCTTTTTTTACACGTTCAGCGCGAGCAGATAAGACTTCTTTATGCCAGTCTGGAGATGGAATGCTATCAGGATTTCTCATGAGATCATCCCAAATTTGGTTGATAATCACCAATTTTTCAGTGATGCTCATTTCATTTAACGGTAGTGATGTTTGCATTATAATCCTCTCCCTATCAATATTGCTTTAATAGTACATTCTTTAATTTTTTCTGCATTAATCTCAATGAAAAACCTGATTAAAATTATTTTTTACAAGGTTATTTTATATGGTTGAGCTATTTTTTACAAGGTTGTTTCGTGTAACATTTTTCTGAGCTGCTGGCGCCAGTGCGGCGGCGTGATGTTCAAGGCGTCACAAATCTTTTGTTTATCCAGAATGCTGTATGCAGGTCTTTTTGCCGCTGTGGGATAGCTGCTGGACGGCACAGGCAGTATGGGGATTGTTTTTTTTAGCAGGCCCATGGATACGGCTTCTTCCTGGATGGCAACGGCAAAATCATACCAGGATGCACATCCTGCATCTGTCCAGTGATATATGCCGGTCAGATTTTTTTTGATGGCAGACCAGATGGTTTCTGCAAGGCCATTGGCCCAGGTGGGGGTGCCGATCTGATCATCCACAACGGTCAGGCGTTGTTTTTCCTGCATCAGCCTGAGCATGGTTTTAACAAAATTGGCACCGTGGGAAGAATACAGCCAGGCGGTTCGGATAATGAGTGAACTTTTTTCAAGAAGTTCAGTCACGCATTGTTCGCCTTGTAATTTGGATTCACCATACACGGATTGCGGGTCCGGAGGGTGATCAACACGAATGGGTGCAAAATGCTGACCGCTGAAAATATAATCTGTTGAGATATGAACCAGTTTTATATTTTTTAGTCTGGCTGCAAGTGCAATGTCTTTCACCGCTTCATGGTTGATGCGAAAGGCTTTTAGTTTTTCGGTCTGGGCCAGATCCACTGCAGTATAGGCTGCGGCATTGATAATCCAGGCGGGCTCTGTTGATTCAATGCAGTTGTGGATACTGGCAGTGCTCAAAAAATCCACTCCGGGATAATCACAGGTGAATAACTGTATGGTTTCAGGGCAGGTCCGGGAAAGTTCCCAGCCCAGCTGGCCATTGCTGCCCAGCAAAAGGATTTTCACTCAAACACCTGTGCTGTTTTAAACGCCTGCGCCTGTTGATCCTTGCCGGACAAGACCGGGTCAAGGCCGGGGATCAGCGGCCAGTCAATATGGATATCCGGGTCATCCCACCGGATGGCGCATTCATGTTCAGGAGCATAATAATCTGTGCATTTATACAAAAATTCCGCCTCTTTGCTCAGTACATAAAACCCGTGGGCAAACCCCGGCGGAACCCAGAGCATATGCCTGTTTTCTGACGACAGAATACACCCTGCCCATTGCCCGAATGTCGGGGATGATTTTCGGATATCAACGGCAACATCGAACACTTCTCCGGATATGACCCGGGCAAGTTTTCCCTGGGTCTGCTCAATCTGGTAATGAAGCCCGCGCAATGTGCCCTGCAGGGATCTGCTGTGGTTATCCTGAACAAAACGGACGTCTGCCACGTTCTGTCTGAATTCGCCATCCCGGAAGGTTTCCATGAAAAACCCCCGGTGATCTCCATAAATCACAGGTTCGATCAATACCACATCCGGAATATCAAGCAATGTATATTTCATTAGACCCCTTTGGCAATCGCCCTTTTTATGAGATCTTCAAGATACTGTCCGTATTTGTTTTTATTCAATGCCCTGGCCATTTTTTCAAGCTGTTCCAGTTTTATCAGTTTTCTGTCGTAGGCGATTTCTTCAAGACAGGCTACTTTCAATCCCTGGCGATCTTCAACCACTTTAATAAAAATGGACGCATCCATCAAGGATTCATGGGTACCTGTGTCCAGCCAGGCGGTTCCACGATTCAACAGTTCCACGGTTAATCTGTTCCTGTCCAGATAGGCCTTGTTCACATCCGTGATTTCAAGCTCTCCGCGTTTGGAGGGTGTGATGCTTTTTGCAATATTGATGACCTCATTATCATAAAAATACAGCCCTGTGACCGCATAATTTGATTTTGGAATATCCGGTTTTTCTTCTATGCTGATCACCCTGTCGTTTTTATCAAACTCAATCACACCATAACGCTGGGGATCTTTGACAAAATACCCGAAAACCGTGGCACCGATTTCCTGTTTGCTGAGCTGGCGCAACCTTTCGGAAAGTCCTTCTCCATAAAAAATATTATCCCCTAAAACAAGGGTGACACAGTCTGAACCGATAAATTTTTCACCGATCAAAAAAGCCTGGGCCAGACCGTCCGGTGAGGGCTGTTCCGCATACTGCAGGCGGATTCCCCATTGAGACCCGTCCCCGAGCACTTTTTTAAAATGATCCATATCGTGGGGCGTGGTGATCAGCAGAATATCGTAAATACCTGCCAGCATCAGGGTTGACAAGGGATAATAGATCATGGGTTTGTCATATATCGGCATCAATTGCTTGCTGACCGATAAAGTCAAAGGATGCAGACGGGTTCCGGACCCCCCTGCCAGTATGATTCCTTTTCGCATATTTGTTCCTGGCTTGATTTTTTTAAATTCTTAAGATTTTTCCGGGTTGGCTGGGGCGAAAAAACAAGACAGCTCCGCCCTGTCGGTTACATGGAGAAACCGATGCAGATTGTTGTTCTTTAACCATTTACAAATAAAAAATGCAAGCAATTAATAACCTTGCATGGTTTAGCAATAACAGGTTTGGATTTAAAGTCTGTACGATGAGATTTTGATTAGGACACTGCATTGTCTTTTTTATGAGGTCTTCATCAAATGCTCATTTGCATTCTTTTTTTATTTAAGATAAACTTGCCTGACGCTAATTTGAAGACGCAAGATAAAGGATCAGAGGTCATGGCGGTATTTGAGTATAAAGCATTAAACACAAAAGGGAAGAAGCTTTCCGGCATTATTGATGCCGAAAGCATTTCAGCTGCCAAAAACAAACTTCGGCAGGACGGCATTTATCCGACAGCATTAAACCGGGTCGAATCCCATTCCGGAGACAAGAGCAAAAAAAAATCGCCTTTTTTTAAAGACATTTCCCTGTTCTCAAGCATCAAATCATCTGAATTATCCATGATCACCCGGCAGCTTTCCACGCTTTTGTCCGCAGGATTTCCCCTTGTCAAGGCCGTGGGCACCCTGATTCCCCAGAGCCGGTCCAAAATCATGAAAAAGGTGTTGTCCCGTGTAAAAGATGCCATTGAGGAAGGCAGCAGTTTCGCCAATGCGCTGGCATTATATCCCAATGTGTTTTCGCCGATATTCATCAACATGGTAAATGCCGGAGAATCCTCCGGAACCCTTGAAATTGTTCTTGAACGGCTGGCAGACTTCAACGAGAACAAGGAGGCCTCCAAAAACAAAGTCCAGGCTGCCCTTGCCTATCCCATGCTCATGACCATTATCTGCCTGATCATTTTAACCTTCATGATGACCTATGTTGTACCGGGAATTGTCACAATCTTTACCGATATGAACCAGACCCTGCCGCTGCCCACCATTGTTCTGATTTCGGTCAGTTCCTTTTTCAAATCCTTCTGGTGGGCCATTGCCATGGTTCCTTTTATTGTGTTTTTTATTTTTCACCTGATCCGCAAAACCAAAAAAGGCGCTTATCTGATTGACCGGATCATTATTTCCCTGCCCCTGATCGGACCGCTGTTAACCAAAATCATTGCAGCACGGTTCACACGGACCCTGGGCTCCCTGCTTGAAAACGGGGTTCCCATGCTGACCGCCTTAAAGATTTCCAGGACCATTGCCGGCAACCTGGTGATCAATGAACTGATCAATACTGCCTATGATGCGGTTGAACAGGGAAAAGACCTTGGCGATGTCCTGACTGCAAGCAAACGGTTTCCAGGTCTTGCATCCCAGATGATCAAGATCGGAGAAGCCTCGGGTGAGCTTGAAAAAATGCTGCTGAAAACAGCAGAGCTGTATGAAAAAGAAATCCAGACAACCATTTCTGCACTTTCATCCCTGATTGAACCTTTGATTATCCTGGTAATGGGTATTGTGGTGGCGGGAATTATTTTATCGATCTGTCTGCCGATATTTGAAATCAACCAGTTGATTCAATAAATTCAGAATGGAAAATTCAGGGTTAAGGATGCTCCTTTTTTTTCAGGATCAATTTTCGGCTGGATATGAACTTCCTGATTCAAAATCCGGATGACCTGTGCCCGGTTATATTTATGGGCAGATGAAACACCGCCATAGATATTTGCAGAATAAAACCCGGTTTCCACAAACCCGATCACCCCTGCCAGCGCCTCATTGTCATTTTCCCATGCCTGAAAGGCTGCAACCATCAGGCCCACATTCAGCAAAAAAGTCACGGCTGCATCTTTATACCGCCCGCAGTAGGCAAAACCGCCTCCGGGGATGATTGACAGCACACCCGCAAGGGTGGGATTTTTTTGGGGGATCTGTTTTGCTTTTTTCACCATATCGATGCGAGTGTCTGCAGCGTAGGATGGCATATTCTCCGGGGAAATTTTTTCCAGATATTCCAGTGCCTGATCAAGAGCTTCTGATTTGCCTTTTCTGGCTTCTGAAATCTGGATCATGGCCAGGTTAAAATAAATCTGATCTTTTATGGCCGTATCCCGGGTGAGTTTGAGATAATTGTGCAGCACCACCTGGGCATAGCCCGGATTGTTCTGGTGCATAAAGGCCCGGCTCTGGAAAAAAACACTCTGGCTCACAAGCGCTGGATCTGTATCTGCCAGGATGATCTGATTAAAGATTTGTGCGGCTTCATGATATTTTCCGGTATAAAACAGGCACTGGCCGATTTTAAATTGCGCTGTTTGTTTTTGAGCGCTTTCGGGAAAAAAATGAACAAAGCGTTTAAACTCGACAAGGGCTGTTTCATAGTCTTTTTCATCCAGCAGCAAGGATGCATATTCATACTGCATATCATGGGTGATGACCAAAGATTCACTGAAGGCTGAACTGCAGACACCCGAAAAGCAAAAAACGGTCAGGACATATAGTGAAAAAACTCTCATTTTTCCGTGTCAAACCACCAGAAATCATTGGCTTCAACCGGATCATATATGACAGTCTGATCATTGAGAACATATGAGGGGGCCAGGGTGGCTTCATCTCTTCCGCAGCGGATGATGCGATCCAGCGCCATGATCCACCCGATGACAGGGCCGTGTTTTTCAATTGATTTTTTTGCATAGCTTGAACAGGTGGGATACATGGGGCATCGATCCCCGTCAACCACGGAAATATGCTCCTGGTAAAATGCTATCACAGGATTTTGACCGCTGTATGCGCTGGCAGCAAAACCAAATAACAGCGTCATAAATACGATCCAGGACATTTTATTCCTGTGTGACACGCAGGACCTCCCCGATGGATGTGATCCCCTGAAGAACCTTAAGCATGCCATCCTGGCGCAGGGTTTTCATACCGGCATTCAAGGATGCTCTTTTAATCTGATTGGCATCTGATGTCTCAAGAACCAGAGTCTTTAATGTCGAATCCATGTGCATGATTTCAAGAATGGCCTCCCGCCCGAAATACCCGGTATTAAAACATTCAGAACAGCCCTTGGGGCGAAATACAGGTTTTCCGATAAATTTTTCTCCGTAGCCGTTCAAGGCTTTAATGTGGGATGCTTCCAGAATGAATTTTTCTTTGCAGTGATGACACAGAATCCGGACCAGACGCTGGGCAATCACTGTATTTACCGAAGATGCAATCAGATACGGTTCCACCCCCAGATCCACCAGACGGGTAATGGCCCCGGCTGAATCATTGGTGTGAAGGGTTGAAAAAACCAGATGCCCGGTCAACGCCGACTGGATGGCGATTTCTGCGGTTTCAAGGTCCCGGATTTCTCCGATGAGCACCACATCCGGGTCCTGACGCACAATGGAGCGCAGTCCTCTGGCAAAAGTGACCCCGATCTTGCTGTTCACCTGGATCTGACCAATGCCTTTGATATTGTATTCCACGGGATCTTCAATGGTGATGATATTTTTATCCGGTGAATTGATTTCCGACAATGCCGCATACAGGGTGGTTGTTTTTCCGCTGCCAGTGGGGCCGGTTACCAGAACAATACCATTGTTCTGGCGGATGACTCGATTAATGGAATCATAATTTTCCTGGGAAAATCCAAACTCGGAAAATTCAAGAAAATAGCCTGATTTATTGAGCAGACGCATGACCAGACGCTCGCCAAAGGATGTCGGAACAGTTGAAATACGGATATCGATTTCCTGATCCCCGATTTTCACCTGGGCCCGGCCGTCCTGGGGCATCCGTTTTTCCGCAATATTCATTTTGGCCATGACCTTGATCCTTGAAATCAGGGAGGCCTGAACACCCTTGGGCGGGTTGAGCATCTCGTACAGAATTCCGTCTATCCGGTATCGCACCATTAAAACATCCTGGAAAGGCTCAATATGAATATCACTGGCCCCGGCTTTTACGGCCTGGGAAATCATGTGGTTTACCAGACGGATCACCGGCGCATCACTGGTATCATCCAGAAGGTCTGCGGTCTGTTCTCCATCATCAATAATGGTGAAAGAACCATCCTCCATATTATCCACCAGCTGCTGTGCACTTTCTCCGGAGCGGGCATACAAAGCGTTGATCGCAGAATAAATCTGATTTTTCGGGGCCAGCACAAGATCATGCCCGCTGGCATGTATTCTTGAAATCACGTCATCCACACCGGATAAATCCGAAGGATCATGCAGAAAAATCTTTACAGGCTGACCTTCCTGCACCAAAGGGAAGATACCTGTTTTTTTTAAAAAATGCCGGGATATCAGTCCTGTCCAGTCATCCTTGCATCCGTCAAGGGCAATTAAGGGCTTGAACGGGATATCATAGATTTTTCCCAGAGCCTCAAGCGCATCATTCTCCTGCACCAGGCGGGTTTCAAGCGTAGAGTCCATCAGGCTTGCTGTGTCCGATTCAAAAGCAGCCCTGATTTTTTCACAGTGTTCCTGTGTCAGACCGTTTTTTTCTTTCAGTATGTTTAAATAGGTCTCAATCATTGCGGTTTCACAGTTTGGTTTTCTTTATTTTTGTCCTGATCATACAGGATCACTTCACCCCGTTTTATTGCTTCAATTTCACTGCGTTTCTGATCATACAGCTTCTGGCCTTCCAATGGATTTTTAATCACCCGTGGGGTTAAAAATACATAGAGGTTGGTCCTGTCTGAGCCGTCTGAAATTGCCTTGAATGCGTAGCCCAATACCGGAATACTTCCCAGACAGGGCACTTTTTTTTCTGATTTTGAAATGCTTTCATCAATCAGGCCGCCGATGACAACACTGCTGGCATCCTCAACAATAATCGTGGTTTCAATCTGGCGTTTCAAGGTGGTGGGCCGGTCAGCACTCAAGGGCTGGGTGGCTGAATCCAGTCGTGTCAGTTCCTGATACACATTAAGCCGGACCAGACGATCCTTGCTGATCTGCGGCGTAATTTTCAATGTGGTTCCCACATCTTTATATTCGTAAGAGCTGTAGGTCTCGGTTCCTGCATCCGCACTGGACCGGGTCTGGTAGGGGACATTTTTCCCCACAGTGATGGTGGCTTCCTCATTTTCCGTTGTCAGAATCTGGGGGGTGGCAAGAATATGAACGTCCTTGTCATTTTGAAACGCCTGAACCACAGCAGAGATATCACGAAATTCGATCCCGCCGATATTAAAGGTCCTTCCCAGAACACCCACTGAAAATCCGCTGGGCAAAGTTCCTGCAGCAATATTGGTCAGCGTGGAAAAAGCATTGTCAGAATCTGCTGAAAACCCGGTTACGCCTGCCCTGGAATTATCACTGGCACCCTGGGCCACCTGCCATTCTGTCCCGATATTCAGGCCGCGGTTCACGTTGACTTCCATGATCAGGCATTCGATATACACCATGGCTCTGGGGATATCCAGTTTTTTGATCACTTCTTCGAGCACCGGATAGTCTTCCTTGTCTGCCATGATAATCAGACTGTTGGTGGCTTTATCCGCCATGATCTTGACCTTGGTAGACAGCAGCGGTGCTGTTTTCTGACCGTCAGGAGCCTTGGCATTTGAACTTGTGGGGATTTCCAGAAGCACTTTGACCATATTTTCCGCCGAGGCATGCTCCAGATAATACACCCGGATTCTTTCATCTCCCTTTGGAACTTTCTGATCCAGTATTCCAACCAGTTCCTTTACTTTCTGTGCTTCCACCTCGCTGGAAAGCAGAATAATGGAATTGGTCCTTTCATCGGCAACCATCTTCACATCCATCTGAACTGTCTGGGCAGTCCGTCTGCCCTTGACCATCTCTGTAAAAACCGTGGTCAGACTTTTCACCAGTTTTTCTGCATCTGCATTTTGAACAGGGATGACAGACACTTTTTTGCCTGTATTCTGCTTGTCGATCACATCAACAATTTTTATCAGACGGTCAATGCTGGACAAAGGGGCTGTGATAATCAGCATATTGGTATCGCTGTAGGACAACAGCACACTGCCCTTGGGAACCAGGGGGGTAAAAAGGGCTTTGAGTTCATCTGCCTGGGCATATTTAAGCGGAACAAGGCGGGTAACCAGACGGTCATCGGAATTTTTCAGATCATCCGACTCCAGAATCACACGGGTATCAATATTGTCAGAATTTGCCTGGGGCGTTGGAACAATTTTTGTCACCTGACCGGATACAACTGTTGAAAACCCATTGATATCCAGAACAGATTCAAACACTTTATATGCATCCTTCACAGAAATCTTGGTGGGAGAGATAATGGTGACATTTCCTTTAACGCGGCTGTCCACAACAAAATTTTTACCGGTCAGTTTACTGATAAATTTTATGAATATATTGATATCCACATTATTAAAATCAATGGATACAAATTTTGAATCATCAGCCCCTTTAGTATCTGTCTTTTCAGCAGCCATACCCGCAGTGGACACCAGCAGAAAAACTGCACATAAAACACACAGGATATGATGCGGTATGATTTTATTTTTAAGCGACATTCCTTTTTTCTCTCCTCAATCTTTTTTCCTGAAAAACAGCGTGAGAATCCGTTTTCATCTGCACTTGTTTACTCTCCAATAACCTGTAACCCGTCAGGCACATTATAAATCACTTCTTCAACCTTGCCCCGCCTCAGCAGCGTCAGTTTTGCCTGGTCTGAATGTATAACTTCCCCCAGAAGACTGATGGCATCTGCCTCGGAAAGCACCGGTGTGCCATTGACCTGCTGTACAATATCCCCGTTGCGAAGTCCCACTTTCCGGAATATGGATGAAGGGCGTATCCCGTAAATCATAAGGCCATCCGGCTCTCCATCTTTCAGATGCTGCCTGAATTTGATCTGGCGCATCAGATTGGAGGCCAGCTCGGGCAGTTCTTCCGGATCAATATTCTTGATAGATGGCACAGCCCCGGGGGCAAAGGAAGGTATGTTAACCGGAATATTTACTGCTGTTGA
Organism: Pseudomonadota bacterium; assembly: GCA_018821535.1. Taxonomy (GTDB): domain Bacteria; phylum Desulfobacterota; class Desulfobacteria; order Desulfobacterales; family Desulfobacteraceae; genus Desulfobacula. The sequence continues at coordinate 79,153 of JAHJLV010000057.1, forward strand.
TGCAGTTGAAGGCTTTTCCTCCATGACCAGCACCTGCTTTTTCCCTTGAAACAGCAGGATAACCTTATGCCGCAGAATCTGTTTTATTTCAGCATCCTGAACCTTGTCTCCCACATTGTACAGATCCTGCTTCCGGATCTTTTTATCCTCAATCACCGCATAGGTCTCATCCGGTCCCACAACTGTACCATGCAATATCAGACTTAAGGTTGTCGGCTCCAGTTTTTCATCAGGGGCGACCGGGGATGCATCTTTTGGCGAGACATTGTTTTCAATATCCACCTTGAACAGATTTCTTTTTATGATCACCTGGCTGGCCATGGGATTGATCCGGGGAAGTTTTTGAGGATTATCAAAAACCTTGACAGTCTGATCTTCTTTTTGGATATGTTGAATATTCTGCCCTGCAGGGATCTGGGGCACAAATTTTTTATATGCCGTATCCACAGCAAAATAGGCCATCAGAACAATACACACGCTATTTATAATATTAAAAATATATTTCATATCTTTATCTCGGGCTGTCTCAAGGTTCCTTTAACCGCAAACCGTATGCCGTCCTTTTTAATATTTTTAACCAGGGCCTTTATGGCGGGTGAATTGGCAAAACTGGCCAGATAAGGAGAATCCGGAAGCACTGTGCCGGCAAGCGTCAACCGGCTGTTAACCACAGGTTCTTCAAGCTGTATAATCCCGCTAAGTTTTACATTGATAACCGATCCTGATGCTGTCAATTCTGACAGGTTAATTGTGTTCTGTTCCTGGGTAAACCGGATATCAACCCTTGAAAAATCAATTCTGGAAAGTTTCAACCGGTTGAATAATGAATTGGTCAGATCTGCGGAAAAATCCTTTATCAGAATACTGCCCTGCCCCGGATCATTCTGCGTATCGGTATCTGCATCATACCGGTAATCGCCATCGATCTTTCCGGTCATGGTGATCTGGGCCATCCGGGTATTATACCTGATTTTATCAAATTCAAGTCCGGACAGATTCAATTGAACGTTTGTATATGCAACCGGCTGTGTATCTTCAAACCCAAAACTGCCTTTCATAAGGCCCTTATATAATTCTGAGTTAAAATGAATCTGTCTTTGATCCCCGAATACCAGTCCGGGCCCCAGTCTGATTTTAATAAAGTCCGGTTGAACAGTAAAATCCCGGCCGATGGAAATCCGGGCATCTTCGGATTTCAGACTGAAGGGCAACGAAAGGTGGACATTTTCCATATTCGTATAAATATTTTTTTGCGGATGTGTCAGGGTCTGGCTGAAATAGGCGGCCAGTTGATGACCGGGAAACAGCACAACAAGAAATATCGCCACTGAAACGACAAACAGTAAAAGATAGCCTGTGATCCTGGATTTCATTTCAAGCCCCGTTTCATTTTTTAAGCCTTGCTTCCCGGCATCAGTGTTTCGGTTTCAAGAACAGCATCCAGCTTGTTTTTTTGTTTTCCGGCTTTTGCCAGGGACAAGGAAGTGATGATCACGGCATTTTTTGAAGATTCTATCCGGTCCAGAAAATCCACCAGTGCCTTTAAATTAACTTCCTTGAGACTGATCTTTACCGTTGCCACCTGATAGCTGGATGTTTCATCCTTACGGGTGAACGGTTTCATATAATCCACATTTTCCTTAACCCCGCTTTGCTGGGCCTGTGAATCTATAAATGAAAACAGCGAAAAATCTGCAGGACGCTGCATGAGCGCCCGGGTCTGAAAATCAGACTGCCTGTTTAAAGACAGAATACGCTCAAGCTGTGTATTCATCAAGGTCAGACTGGCCTGCTTTTCCGTAACAGACCGCTCAAGGATCTGTCTTTTCTCAAATACCGGAGCAATCCCCAGGCGGTATCCGAAAAAAACCACCAGAAAAACAATTCCGGCTGTTAATATATTTTTTTCCCGTTTTGATATATCCAACATATTCACCCTGGCTGCATATCCTAATCTATTGATCTGTGGTTATGATTACATATCTATAACAAATTTAAAATTAACCCTGTTTTCTTTTTTATCACTGGCTGCACTGCTGATGGTCACTTTTTTAAACATATCTGATGACTCAAGTTTTAATTTGATCCTGTCCACATTATTAAAATTATCTGTTGCCCCGGACAATACCAGTCGCTGATCATTAAACAAAAACCGTTCTATTTCCATATCCATCCCGTCATCAATCCTGGCGGACAATTCTGTCAGCATCCCCACAACCTTTAAATCACGATTCCGCAAACCCGTGTCTGCGCTCTTCCCGTTTTTTTCAAGTGCTGTCCGGACATTGGCCTGCATTTCCATATACACATCATTCACCACTTTCTTTTGGGGAAAGGCTTTTTGAAAAATCTCAACAGCCTGCTGATCCAGTTGAGCTTCCCTGGCCTTGAGCCTGGCATTATCCATGCTGACACTGATCATCATCAGGGACAGGGTACAGATCAACAGTGCCATGGCAACAGCGATCTGATTAAAATAGGTGTTTAAAAATGAATGGGTACTGTATTTTCCTCTGCAGAAATTGAGCAGGTATTTATGCTTTTTATCCGGACGGATGGAGCACAGAAGCCCTTCTGTATCGATTTTATATCTGTTGGCAGTCATGTCTGTTTCATATGCCATGATATCATCAAATGCTTTATAGACCGATGCATGAACCATTTCGTGGTCGTCTGAGCAGATAAAAAGTTCAAATTCGCAATTCACCCCTGTCCGCTGGGAAACCCCTGTCAGTGTCTGACGGATGATTCTGGCCGTATCTGCGGGATTCATGTTTTCTGAACCAAAGGATCTGACAGCGCACGGTTTTTCATCATGCACGACAACCAGTGTCATCAGTCGTTTTGCAATATGCAGAAATACAAAATTCTGACTTGTGGTCTGAAGATTTAAAAAACTGGCGGCTGCGGCATATCCCGTGGGTGCAATCATCAGCGGCTGGACATTGAAACGCGCCAGAGCGCAGAAATACTGGTCCACAAAAGATTCCGGAATGGAGGCGCTTAAAATGGCATTCAGTTGGCCTGAATGCCCGAGAACCAGAAAATCAGAGATATACACCTCTTCCGGGTCCGGAAGAACAGTTTCCAGTTCAAAGGGCAGAATTTTTCTGATCTTGCTGTCAGATCTGAACGGCAGTTCCAGATGACGGAAGGAAACCAGATTGTCCGGCACGAAGATAACCGCTGATGTGCATGAAGACAGGGGCATTTTCTGTGCGATGATATCCATGACCTGATCAAAAGAGTCAGATTCATATAATACCTGGCATTCATCCCTGATCACCATCCGGGACTGTCCGGGCTCAATGAGTTTTGCTCTTATCCCCTCTGAATCAAGCTCAAGATGTAAAAAAACATCTGCCATCTAATATTTCCTTTCCATCTGGATGGTCCGACAGATCCATTTGCCGGATATTTTGTGCTGTTCCCGTTTCAACACTGCAACAAGAATAATTTTTTCAGAGTTCTCAAGGGCTGTACATTCCACTCTGAAAAGATGACTGGCATAGCCGATCATTTTTTCAAACCGCTCTTTTTCCTTATCAGGAAGTTCTATAACTCTTTTATACCACCCCTTGTCAAGAGTGTTTATAAAATCATTCCCCTGTTCATCTTTTTGCAGCCGGTAATCAACCAGTTCCTGTGCAAACATCTCCATGCCTTCGGGTAAAAGTGCAGCAAGCACTTCAAAAGGAGCCGTATTGATATTTACCTTACCTGTATACCGGAATTTTGTCCCCCGGGCAAACTCATCATCAAGGCCATGGACCGTGATAAGCTGATCCATCTGAATTTGGGGGCTGACAGTTTCAATTATCTCCTGCATATCTTTATCCAATGGTTTTGTAAAAAGATCCGGCGTAATTCCTTTCACGGAAAACAACTCGCTTACATGATTAAACGGACCATTGGCACAGGCATATGGCGGGTCCAGTGCCTGATAATAATCAGACTCTGCTCCGGAAAGTCCGGTCACTGCATCATCATCCAGAGAGTCCATCCAGTCTTTAATGCTATTGGTAAACTGTGCCGGGTCTTTATCTTCTATGGTTTCATTGCCTTCCAGCATCACCTTGAACAATCGTTCCCATATCCAGAGCTGATCCGGATTGATCTCACTGCCGGGAAATTCCTTGAGCAGCGCATTCACCTGAAGCCTGGACAATTCATCGCTGATCGTTATGGTCAGCGCATTTTCTGCATATCCCAGCTTTTCAACTGCCCGGACCATCCACAAGGGGTCTGCCCAGAACTCCTGAACCGAATCAATCTGATTTTTCTGTGCATCCTGTTCCAGAATCAGTTTTGCAAATTCTATACCGGACAATGCAGTCTGTCTGGCATAAAATCTGTTTTTTTCTTTGCTGCCCGAAATAGCAGATTTTCTGACGATCCTGCTGACCTGTATGGCAGTAATCATCAGAACAGAAATCACCGCAAGCGTGACCACCAGAACCACCCCGTTTTGATTTGCCAATGACTTCATCACAGCGGTATGCTCCTGGTGACCGGCAGCGCCACGGTGATCTCAATGGATTCCGGACTGGACAAGGTTCCGGCACTTAATTTAAAAGTCATGCTTGCTGGAAAAGACAGGTCGGTTTCTTTGGATTCCGAATCCCAGAAAAGATGGCTCTCCCCTTCCGCATCCATGTAAGTGATTTCAAAGTCGGTAACACCGGAAAACAGCACCGGATCATGGCAGGTTTTTGTCTGGTCCCCAAAGGGCTGCAATGTATCAAACCGGCACAGATCAAAGGACTCTTCATCATTGGGTCTCAGATAATAGGCAATTCTTGCCACCCCTTGCCGTCCGTCTCCTGTGATATCCGCATGGGCCAGGGATGCAAAAAAAACCGATGACACTGTTTTCTGGTTCAGGTTTTCCTGAATGCCGACCAGCCGGAAATCATCCGGTTCTGAATTAAATTCCGGAACAGCATATCTGGGTTTTGAGACAATAAAAACAGATTCAAGATCCTGATGAATCCTGCGGGAAAAGGCAGCGGTTTTTTCCCGGCTGAGTACCTGGGTTTTGATTTTTCCGCTGGAGGACAAAAACGCCCTGAAAGATGAATACAGCATCACCATCACCAGAGAAAACACCATGATGGTGATCATGACTTCAAGAAGGGTAAAGCCTTTTTGCGCTTTATTCATGAACACGTCTCCAGGTGGTCATTTCAAAGGTGTTTGATCCGGAAGCATCCTTGATTCTGATGTCTATTTTTTTCAGTCCTGCCATCGTATCATCGGCAGTAAAATCAAGATCTTCAAAATTGACCTCAGTCACCTGGCAGGTCCAGGTGATTTCAGGATAATCAGGAGCAAAATCTCCCTGGGTCTGATCCGGATCTTTGAGATCTGCTGAAATAATCGCAAGTGCCTTTTCGGCAAATGCCGGTCCCTGCTGGACAAATTTATTTTTATTTACAAGTGAGATCGATCCTGACTGAACACTGAAAAGAGAAATGGTGATAAAGGCCAGGATGGCAACACAGAGCATCACCTCCAGAAGGGTAAAACCCCGGGTGTCTGAAAACACCTTGCCATATTCAGTTGCATTTTTCAAAATACACATGTTTGTCCAGTATCCGGGTTTGCGGTAAAAAAGGTTCTATGGCCAATGTCAGAGGATTGTCTTTTTCAATCATGCGGATGTATGCAAAATCTGAAAATCCCCGTTCTCGAAAACGGATCTGATATTCAGAGGAGCGGGTTCGCCCGTCATCGGCAAACTGTATTTCGATAATCCGGGTTCCGTCCGCCAATAGAACAGCTTTTTGCAATGCTATTTCTTTTAGCTCATCATCCATCTGGTCATGACTGATCCAGAGCCGGCCGGATGAAGGCTCAAGGTGCAGTATATAATCCGTATGCTCATTCATGGCTTTTATTTTCAGCTCATCTATCAGGTGGGCAATGCTTACTGCCTGGCCGCCATCATCAGAAAACAGGGAAAATTTTCGGATCATGGGAAAAGACAATGACAGAAGAATTGAAAAGATGATGACAACAACAATCAATTCAATCAGCGTGAATCCGGATATTTCAGTAGATTTACTCAATCTCCCAGCTGTTTATATCCTGGTTTTTACCTTCGCCGCCGGGAATTCCGTCAGCACCATAGCAGATAATATCATATGTGCCGTGAACACCCGGAGAAAGATACAGATAATCTCTTCCCCAGGGATCTTTGGGCATTCTGGATTTAGCCAGATATCCTCTTTCATCCCATTTTTTAGGAAGCGGCTCAGTGGAGGGTTTTTCGATCAGGGCAACAAGCCCCTGCTCGGTTGTGGGATACACGTCATTGTCCAAAGCATATAAATCCAGCGCTGTTCCCAGAGCTTCGATATCCATTTTCGCCTTGACTATCTTGGCATCATCTGTTCGCCCCATAAACCGGGGAGCCACATAGGTTGCCAGAATCCCCAGGATGACAACAACAACCATGAGTTCAAGAAAAGAAAATCCATCCTGAGTGTGGAAAAGTGAATTTTTTTGAATGCCGGATTTTTTCATACCTTTGATATCCTGTTGAATTATCATTAATTTATTATATTCTCTAATGTTGAGCAGTTTTATCATTTATTTTTTTACAAGTAAAGATATGCTCTGCTAAACTTTGGTTAGCGTTTTATACGAAAAACAATTTTTAATCCTGATAAAAGGCGTGTATACTATACATTTTTTAATAGTTTTTAATTAACCGATACGGAGTACCCTTATATTATGACATTACCAATCCCGCCCACAGGGTTTCATTATGTTGGAAACTGCATCCGGCCGCCCAGTGAATACAATTCCATTCTTCTGCAGGCCACGCTGGGCTGTTCCCATTCCAAATGCACATTCTGCGGTGCCTACAATGATAAAAAATTTGCCATAAAAGACCAGAAATATCTGGAAAGTGATCTGGAATTTGCCAGCATTTACTGTAAAAATCAGGACCGTGTCTTTATCATGGACGGAGATGCCCTGATCATGCCCATGAAAAACTGGAAATGGCTGTTAACCCAAATCAAGGAAAAGCTGCCCTGGGTCAATCGGACCTCCTGCTACGCCAATCTCAAATCCATCATGCTTAAATCTGATGAAGATCTGACCTGGCTTTACGAGAACGGCCTCAAGGCGGTTTTTATCGGTCTTGAATCCGGCCATGCCCAGGTTCGAAAGGATATCAGAAAAGGCGGCACCCCGGAGGAGCTGATCCATCACCTCAAGCGCCTTAAAAAAATCGGTATCAAGATGGTCACGATAGTCCTTTTGGGCCTTGGCCAGAAAAAACTCAGCCTTGAACATGCACAGGAAACCGGATATGCGCTTTCACAGATTGATCCGGAAGCTGTCAGTGCTCTGAGTCTGATCCCGCTGCCCGGCACCCCTGTGGGAGACGCTGTGGCAAACAGCAGTTTTGAACTGCTGGATGCCATGGAAATGGTGGCCGAACTCAGGGAACTTGTAAAACACACCCATCTTTCCAGGGGCGCATTCCGGTCGGTTCATGCCAGCAATTATCTGTCCATTGACGCACGGTTTCCCGAAGACAAGGAAGATGTGTTTGCTGTTCTTGACAAAGCCCTTGCCGGAGATATCAAACTTAAGCCTGAATGGATGAGGGGTTTATAACCCGAAAGGAAAACAGACCCAATGAACCGTTCAGCCTCCGGGATATTATTCACCCTGTCTGTTTCAGTCGGTGTTGCCATGATCGGACTTGGCATCATCTGGCCGCTGATCCCTGTATATGCTGTACAGATGGGTGCGGGCGGATTTCTGGTGGGACTGATTATTGCCAGTTTTAATATTTCCAGAACCCTGTTCAGCCCGTTCACCGGTAAAATTTCAGACCGGTACGGCAGAAAGAATTTTATTGTCGGCGGCCTGTTCTTTTATGCTGCCCTGTCTGTTCTGTATGTGCTTCCCGCAAATCCGACAAGCCTGATTTTCATCCGGTTTTTTCACGGGCTGGCCTCTTTGCTGGTGGTGCCCATTGCCATGGCCATGGCAGCCGATATTGCCCCGAAAAAGGATCTGGGCAAATATATGGGTACGCTGAACATGTCTGTCATGCTGGGACTTGGCATCGGCCCGGTTCTGGGGGGCACCATTCAGGATCATCTGGGAATTAACGCAGCGTTTTATCTTATGGGAATTCTGGCGCTGATCACTGCGGCGCTGGTGATTTTCTTTCTTCCGCCGGATGAAAAATTCTCAGAAGACAACCAGAAACCCAAAACCGCATCATTCCGTGAAATCATCACCCACAAAACCGTCATCGGTATTATTCTGATGCGGTTTTTTGCAGCTTCCGGCCAGGGAGCCGTGTATACGTTTTTACCGATTCTGGCCCTTCAAATGGATTTGAGCGCCTCCCAGATCGGCATTATTCTGAGCGCCAATATTTTTCTTATTGCTTTTTTGCAGCGATCCGCCGGCAGGCTGGCAGATATCGTAAATCCCAAAAAACTGATTATTTTCGGCACCTGTGCGTCCGGGCTTGCTGTCATGGGAATGCCTTTTGTTCAGGGTTTTGCTTTGATCCTCGTTCTCAATATCCTCATGGGAATGGCCAATGGCGTTTCTCTGCCCGGTGGACTTGTCGTCACAGGACAACTGGGCCGTAAAATGGGAATGGCCTCTTTAATGAGCATCACGGATGCGGCCTGGAGTTTCGGAATGATTGTCTCCCCGATTCTTTCCGGAATCATCCTTGATGTACTCGGTGTTTCCTATGTGTTTATCATCGGCAGTCTGCTCATTCTCATGGGCAGCATTGCTGTCACATTATTCTTATGGGACTACCAGCCTGAACGGGAGGACAAAAGCCCTCCCCTGATTTCAACACTGAATCCGGAGCACAAAATCAAGCTGACCAGGTAATCTTTGGTGTATTCCGGGTTGGCATGCGTGGGTACGAAAATCTGGGATATCCCACCATCATTGTACCGTAATTGGTCATACCCTCAGACAGCCCCAGAGCTTGTTTCAGCGGCGGCCAGGTATTTGCAGCCCGGGAAAAATATCCGGCCCAGCACGAACCCAGCCCCTGGGCAGGTACGGCCAGTTCAAAATAGGTCAATGCAATTTTGCAGGCCGCATCGGCAAACACATCCTGGGTACCGCCGTTGGCAAGAACCAGGGCCGGGCATCCTCTCAATACACGATCCGTACCGGATTCCCATATCTGTATAATCGCATCAAAATGCATCATTTTCCCGATATCCGGATGTTCTTCAAGCACATTCTGCATCCAGTCAATGACATGGGCGGCAAGTTTTTCAACCGTGTTTCTTCCGTTAATGACCTGCCAGTGAATCGGCTGACTGTTATGACCGGACGGCGCATAGGAAGAAATATGGATCAGTTTTTCAAGCTTTTCATTTTCCACGGGTTTATTTTTATAAGACCGGATAGACCTGCGATATCTTAAAAAATGCTCGGTGGCAGCCTCATCCAGCATCATGTCTTTATTTACATTCAGGCAGTCCTGTGGCGCCAGGAATCTGTGGGTCAGGGCACCATGGGGGCAGACCGCCACACAATGGCCGCAGTTGATGCAGATATCGGCTGCACCCTCAACCGGTATTGGAACTTTTTTTGAATCTGAAAAATCAATGACCATCACAGGGCATTCTGCAGCACATATCCCGTCTTTTTTGCATAATTCTTCATCCACGACAAACAGTGTTTCCATTTGATGAGACTCCTTTATTTATCTGTTCAGACCCCTACCATAACTGATGTGATGATTAAATTACAATAACAAAATAAATGGTATTTACATCTGTATATCGCCTATGCTAAGGTTTTTTAAATTTTTAACCGGTTCACACTATTATCAAGGGGTTTATTTACAATGAATTCTCTACCGGCAGATTTTGAAACCCGCACACTCGTTGATGGTCTTCTTTTTCCTGAAAGTCCCAGATGGCATGACAATATATTTTATTTTTCCGATATGAATGACGGACGCGTCATTCGCACTGATCTTCAAGGCAATACCTCCATGGTGCTGGAAATGCCCGGACCCTGCTCCGGCATCGGCTGGCGGCCGGACGGGACCCTGCTGGTTGTTTCCATGCAGGACCGAAGACTGATGTCCTGGGACGGCCAGACCCTTGAAATGGTCTGTGATATGTATTCTCTGGCAACCTATCACTGCAATGACATGGTGGTGGATAAAAAAGGCCGGGCCTATGTCGGGAATTTCGGTTTTGATTTAGGTGACAGAACACATATCAAGCCTGCGGAAATTATCATGGTGAACCTTGATGGAACCCCGGAAGTTGTTGCCGACAATCTGTTGTTTCCCAATGGAACCGTCATCACACCGGATGATAAAACCCTGATTGTGGGACAGACATTCGGCCATTGTCTGACCGCCTTTGACATTAAATCCGACGGCCGCCTTGGTGCACCGCAGATGTGGGCAAAACTGCCGGACACCATCCATCCGGACGGCATCTGCCTGGATACAGAGGGCGGGATATGGGTCGCATGTCCCGGCACTGCCTGCGTGTACCGGGTGGAACAAGGCGGCAGGATCACAGATACGATACCTGTAAAAACCAATGCCTATGCCTGCATGCTGGGAGGGCACGACGGCACCACCCTGTTTATTGCAACATCCGGCAATACATATAGAAGCGGAAAAATAGAAACTGTCCGGGTGAATATCCCCGGAGCCGGTCTGCCTTAATACCGGAAAAAATGATCAGGCAGGACTCTTAACATGTTTTGAACAGCCATTATTGAAAAATATACTGAATATTAACCCGCAATTTTATGGAGACCAAAAAGACATGGAAGAACGTATCTGGCATCAGCACTATGACTACAATGTATTAACCGAGTACCGTCACCCAAGAATCCCTGCCCACGAAATTCTGGAGATCCCGGCCAATGTGTATCCGGACAAGGCCGCTGTCATTTATTTTGGCAATGCAATCACCTATTATGAAATGAAACAGAAAGTCATTGCCATGTCAACCGTGCTCCAGGAGCTGGGTGTCAAAAAAGGCGACCGGGTCGGTATCCATCTTCCCAATATGCCTGAATACATCGTCATGTTCTATGCGTCTTTATCTCTTGGGGCCATCGTGGTTAATTTCAACCCCCTGTACACTGTTGACGAATTGACTGCCCTGATCAAACTGACCCGGATTCATACCTTTTTAACATTTGACATGGGTGTTGCCACCATCAATGCGGTTCGCAAAAATGTGGACATCCCCAATGTCATTGCTGCATCGGTTTTTGACTCCATGGGCGGAGACAAAAGCACCCCCCAGAGCATGCAGCTGGATGATACCTGGCTCCATTTTGATACGCTCTTATCCAACTGCAAAAACCCGAAGCGACCCAGAGTGAAAATTGAACCCGAAGACCGGGCCCTGATCCAGTTTACCGGCGGCACCACCGGTATCCCCAAGGGCGCTGTTCTTACCCATGCAAATATTGTGAGCACGGCTTTTTCGGCTGTTCACTGGGGCGCTGCCACCACACAGTATACCCCTCATTCCGAACGCACCACCATGTGTGTTCTGCCCTTTTTCCATGTGTACGGTAATGTCATCTGCCTGAACTGGTCCATGATCAACTGTTCCACCATGTATCTGGTTCCCAAATTTGAGCTTGATCCGTTCATGGATCTTCTGGCATCCATCGAGAAACTTTCCTTTTTCCCTGCTGTTCCCACCATGATTAATGCCATTATAAACCATCCGCGCGCCAAAGAACTGCAGCTGGATAAAAAGATTGACATGCTCAATTCCGGCGGCGCCCCTATCCCTGTTGAACTGATTGAACAGGCCAAAGACCTGGGACTCAAATGCAGTGAAGGCTGGGGCATGAGTGAAACCACCTCCCTTGGTGTGGGAAATCCTGCCATTGGCAGAAAAAAAGTAGGCTCCATTGGTATCCCGTTTCCGGGAATTGATATAAAGCTGGTGAGTGTGGACGACGGCATAACAGAAGTCCCTCTTGGAGAACCCGGCGAAATGCTTATCAAGGGGCCCTTTGTCATGAAAGAATACTGGGAAAATCCGGATAAAACTGCTGAAGAACTTAAAGATGGCTGGCTTTACACTGGGGATGTGGCCAAGATGGATGAAGACGGTTACCTGTATATCGTAGACCGTAAAAAAGACATGATCATTGCCGGCGGATATAATATCTATCCAAGAGATATTGATGAAATTCTGTTCCAGCATCCCAAAATTGAAGAGGCGGTTGCCGTGGGGATTAAAGACGACTACCGCGGTGAAACCGTCAAGGCCTATGTTGTTCTGAGAAAAGGACAAACCATGACCGAAAAAGAGGTGATTGATTTTTGCAAGGAAAAACTGGCCGTATATAAAGTCCCCAAGGTTGTTGAATTCAGGAACGAACTGCCCAAATCTGCGGTGGGGAAAATATTAAGGAAAATCCTGCGGGCAGAAGAAGAAGCCAAACAAAACAGTTAATATAAACTGATCAAAGACAAAAAGTCCGGGCAAAAAACAATTGCCCGGACTTTTTTTTACAACTCTACAGTTTCAACTTTCACCCGGGCAGTTCCCTTCTCGTAAAACCCGAGTTTTTTTGCAGCACCCGCACTCAAATCTATGATGCGATCTCCATGAAAAGGCCCCCGGTCATTCACCCTTAAAATTATGGAACGGTTATTTGCAAGGTTAGTTACCTTTACATGAATGGGCAAGGGCAAAAGTTTATGTGCAGCAGTGGGTTTTCCCGGATCAAAGGCTTCACCGTTGGCGGTCATATGCCCGTCTTTCTGACGCAAGGTTTCATTCCCATACCATGAGGCAATTCCAACCTCCTGATACGTTTCAGCCTTTTCAACAGACATCGGCACATAATGTTTTCCCTTTACCACATACGGAGAATTTTTTACTCTGCCCTGCCGGATTGCTTCTTTTGGCGACAACCCATCAATCGTGTCAATATCGGATGTCATCGGCCAGTCCAGAGGTGCTGTGATCACATCAAAGGTAAATGCCCCGATTTTATAGGACATTTTTAATGTTCCCACCCCTAATTTTGTAACAAATTTTGCAGTATCATAAGTTGCGCCAATTGTGCCTTTTGTGATGTTATATGTTGTATTCAAGGCAGAGCATGAAATTAAAACCCCTGCCAGTAGAACACAAAAAATCAGCGTTTTAAACTTCCCTGATTGTTCAGCGATTGCCGCGGGAGACATATTATAAAATACCATCCTTTGATATGGCGAAGTTATGCGTTTAATAGTGTTTTAAATATTCGGGGATAGAAACCGCCCAGTCTGGAAAATTGCGGAGTATTTTTTTGTCCATAGTTACCAGTGGAACATTCAAATCTTGAGCCAAATTCACAAATTCACAATCATATGCTGAGCATCCGCTTTCATAAGATAATCTCAAAACTTTCAAGGCATTTACTTCATATTCTGCTCCATTCATAAGAGTTTGCGCCGCCTCAAAAATCTGAAATGCATCGGATATTGAAACAATTTCTTTCCGGATATAAAATGACAGTACATTTCTGAATTCACTTCTCCAAAGCAACGGGGCTGACCATTGAGATGTTTTAAGAAAAAGTTCTTCAGCCAGTTCGGAATATTCACTGTTCAAATAAAAATAGCTGATAACATTCGTATCAACAACGATCATGGCCTTCCCTCATTTCGGATCTGATCCAGCCGGGTTTCATCAAGAAAATATTCACTGGTTTTTTCACGCATTTTTTTTGCAGTAGCCAGATGTTGATCTGCATCAATTATTTTGCTTTTCGTGGCTTTTTCTATCAAAAAAATTACCTCGCTGTTAATACTGCGATGATTTTCTGCCGCAAGCTGTTTTAATGTTTCATACGTGACATCCGGTATGTTTTTCAAAGTAATAGTCGCCATAACGCCTCCAAATTAAAAACCATTTTGAAACCATTATGGTTATTTTTTCGTGGCATGTCAATTATTAAAGCCGGAAGGAATTAAAGCAAAAATTTAAAATGAGGGGGGCTTCTTAAAATCATGTGATCCGGCAGACACTGTTTTGGAAAAGCGTCTGCCGGATCAGATAAAAATGGTTTTATTGTTTGGGCAGTGCAATCCTGACAATACGCCTGGATTCAATCAGCCGGATGGCATCCACAGGACACAGATGCGCACAGGCACCACATCCGATACAGCGGGTTTCATCCACGGCTGCAATGCTGTCTTCTGTCAGGGTGATGGCATCCGAATAACAATGATCTTCACATTCACCGCAGCCGATGCAGGTATCCGGATCCACCTGGGCCAGAAAACCTGCTGCATTGATAATGGGCTCCTTCTGGTTGACCACTGAATTGATGCAGCAGCATTTACAGCAGTTGCACACAGAAGTTTCATCCTTGGTCACATCAAAATTCGGATGATAGGCTTTATGCACAAGCCCGTCCTCTTCAGCCTTTAAAAGAATTTTTAAGGCTTCTTTTTTATCAATCATCCGCATAAACCCCTGAGTAGACGTGAATCTGGCGGATTTTCCGAACGTAAAACAGCATTCGCGAAGATCGGTCTGCTTACAGGACTCTTCCACCACATCCCTGTGCTGACGGCAAAAACAGTGGCCCACGGCAATCTCGTCAAATTTTTCAATCAGATCTGCCACATTCTGGGTCTGCAGTATTTCTTCTGTGGGCTCAAAAGATTTGTTGATCTGGATAACTGTTGTATTGCCCGTGGGTTTGTTTACCCGGATGGGAACGGTTCTGTCCACAGCCGGAAGTTTGTCCATGGTGCTCAGCACTTTGTCATAGGATTCCTGGATTTCCATTTTCTGTTCCTTGAACAGTTTGGAAAACAATCTGCCAATTTCCCTGTTCTCCCGGGTATAATCCAGTTTTTTCATGAACATGTATTCAAATACACCCACATTCATCAAGGGCAGCAGACGATATATCTTTAAGCCTTTGGAACTTGGCTGATTAAAAATCACCCCTTTTCTGGCCAGTTTGTCTGTGATCTTCACAATCTGATCTTCATTCAACCCCGAAGATGCTTTTAACTGGTCAATGGTCTGGGAGTTTTTATCCTTGAACGCCATGATGAAATCCACTTCATCTTCAAGAATGATCCGCTTGATAATTTCAAGCAGGGTGTCATTCAGCGGGACCGGAGTCCCGCCTGCATTCAGGATGATCTTACAGACCTGTTTATATTTTTCTTCCATTGTCCTGGTCTTGTCTGTCATATCATTTCCATTGGTATTGCTGCTAAATATTTCTGCCAGCTTCAAATCCATTGTGAACTGCATCAAACGCAAGACGGATCTGTTTGGCATCCCCGGTTACCGTGAACGGTATCCCCAGTTGTTCAAGATCCTTTTGCAGCCCATTCTCAGGAACTGAGCCGGTTGCAAGCACAATGGTGTCTGCGGCAATTTCTTCTTTTTCTCCGCCGTATTCCACCCTCACGCCTTTGTCTGTTATTTCCAGAACCTTTGTGGCAGTGCGGGATACGACATTATATCTTGCCATATCCTCCATCATGACCCATCGGGTGGATTTGCCGATATCCTTGCCGATCTTGTCCAGCATTTCCAGCATGATCACTTCTTTGGAGCCTTTGATGGCAAGGTGTTTGAGATAGTCTGTGTCTTCCACCTCATTGATAAGCAAAAATTTGAGGGCTTCCGGACTCAAGGTGCCTTTTTCCGCAAGGAACAGTGCGGTTTCAACACCGACAGCGCCGCCGCCCACCACCACCACTCTTTTACCGGTGGTCACTTTATCCAGAAGCACATCCCAGGCCTGAACCACATTGGGCCGGTCTTTTCCGGGAATAGGGATTTCCATGGGCCGGGCACCGGTGGCCAGAATCACATGATCCGGTTTTTCTTTTTCAATCAATGCCTTGTCCACGGTCTGGTTATACACAATATTGATATCATTCACCCGAAGCTGGGTTGCCAGATCTTTTGCAAGCTCTGAAAATTCTTCTCTTCCCGGAGGGGCTGCTGCCAGATACAGCTGACCACCGGCTTTGCTTTCTTTTTCGTAAACCGTTACATTATGCCCTTTTTCTTTTGCTGCAAGCGCCGCACTCATCCCGGCCGCACCAGCACCGATGATCATCACCTTTTTCGGAGAATCGGTTCTGGTAATCACGGTGTCTTTTTCCCGCCCGGCTTTGGGATTGCACAGGCACTGAACCGTTTTCATCTCGAACAGATGATCAAAGCACCCTTGAGCGCAGGCAATGCAATGAATAATTTCTTTTTCCTTTCCTGCGGCGATTTTATTGGGCAGTTCCGGATCTGCAATCAAAGGACGGCCCATGGCCACCATATCACACTGACCCTCCTGAATCATTTCACGAGCAAGAGCCGGATCATTAATCCTGTGACTTGCAATCACGGGAACATCCACAAGCTCCTTGATCCCTTTGGACAGATAGCCGAACACCCCTCTTGGCACAAAGGTGACAATCTGGGGAATTCTGGCTTCATGCCAGCCCACATTAATATTTAATGCATCCGCGCCTGCTTTGACCAGTTCCTGGGCAAACACCTGAAGATCTTTTCTGCCCACGCCGCCTTTCATCAGATCATTGCCGTTGATTCTGGCAATAATCGGGTAGTCTTCTCCCGTGGCTTTGCGAATGGCTTTAATGATTTCAATGCCAAAACGCATTCGGTTTTCAAAACTGCCGCCCCAGCTGTCTTTTCTCTGATTGGTCACCGGAGATAAAAATGATGATATCAGATATCCGGTCCCTGCCAGGATTTCAACTGCATCATATCCGGCTTTCTGAACCCGGACCGCAGCTGCGGCAAAACTGTCAATGGTTTCCCAGATTTCAGCTTCGGTCAGTTCTCTGGGGGTTTCCCGGGTCATGCGGGACGGAACGGCAGAAGCGGAAACCGCCTGTTCGCCGATCATGAATGAAAAACTGTTTTTTCCGGCATGATTGATCTGGACAGCGGCTCTTGCACCGTTATCCTTGATGGCATCGGCAAGACGTTTGAGACCCGGGATAAATTCATCCTTGTGCGCACCGATATTGGAGGTGCCGCTGGACAGTTTATCAATGGTGGCAAATCCCACCACGATCATTCCAGCCCCGCCTTTTGCCCGTTGCGCATAAAAATCAATCAAAGGCTGGGTCACTTCATAATCCACGGCCATATTCATGTGCATTGCCGGAAGAAAAATCCGGTTTTTAATTTCCAGTGTGTTTATTTTTATGGGACTGATAATCGGATCAACCATGTGTTTATATCTCCTGTGTAGCCTGAAAAAAGGTTTCGTCAAATTCGGGTTTATCTTTATAATATCTCATGAAACTGCCTGCATGCAGGTGCGCTTTTTCAAAAACCGCAGGGTCCGGATGGATACCGGCTTTTGCCAGAGCTTCTTTTATATTTTCAATTTTTGCCGGGCATCCGTTAATCGGAATCATCTCATTAATATCCGGATTATCTTTATGGGCTTTTACCATACATTTGCCCACCAGAATTGTTTTTTTCTTTCCCTTTGTCGGTGTCATGGCTTTGCCGGTTAAAATTTCGATGTCATCAAAGGGTTTTCCTTTGAATGCTGACACCAGGGCCCCAATAATGATGCCATTGGTGGGAGAACAATAGGTGCACATGGTCAGATCGTATTTACGGTATGACAAACCGGACATGCCAAATTTTGCCATGGGTTCCGGCAGCCATGCGCCGGTTTCTTCATTCTGCAGATATGGAAAATCATATTCATGACGACAGGCCACATCTTCAATTTTTTCACCGACAACTGTAATGTCTGACAGGTCAGTCAGGCGGCCTTGCGATTTTGCTGCATGTACAAGATGCGGAACATCATCGGGTGACCAGCCCAGAACATTTGCGCCCACAAGATCAGCTGACAATACATTATTTGACGCGATCAGAATATCTTTTCTGTGGGCGCGACCTCCCAGACCAGGTCCGCGTTCATTGGTGAAAATACCGTCTGTGATCGTGAACATGGGGGGCATGGGATCTGCCAGTTTAGAGACCATATAATGCAGGTTTTTAACCAGATTGGCAGCATGACATTTTTTTCGGGAAGGAATATCAATCAGACCTTTTAAATTTTTAATTCCCATGCTGGCGACTGTCTGGGTATGGGTTTTCAGGACCGGAATATTCACCAGGAAATCAGCATCCAGAACCACTTCGCTGAAATTCAAGCTCAGTTCTTCATCCACCTGGACTTTTCTGAACGGCTGATCAAATACATTGACTGCCTTGACACCGTATTTTTTATTCAGCTGGCCGTACCCCAGGGTTTCAAATGCATGCCGAGGTGTTTCCTTGTCTTTGGGATCAGCCACCACAACGCCCTCGATAATGGTAATGTCCTGAACGCCCTTTTCCCTGAGAAGGATCACCATATCTTCAATCACCCGTGTGGTCGTAATAACACCCCATTTGGGAAATGGTACATGACGATTCCACATGACAATATTGGGTTTGATGACAACTTTTGCAGCTGGCGAAAGTTTGGGAAGTCCGCCTGCAAGCTCTACAGCCTTGCGGACAGACTCTAAAGGAGTTTGATATTTTACAATGGAAACACTGTATGTGGACATTTAATCCTCCAGTCTCAAAATATTAACGGGTATAAACAAATAATTTTCATTCAGTGCCCGGCAGTTTACCACCGGACACTGAAGTTTTCAAGCCGTTAAACTCACTGAAAGATCAGAGACTGCCGTATTCAGCATCTTCCATTTCAATGGCAGCATCACAGGCGCCTTCAATGGACGCAAGTTTGCCCATGGTGACACAAAGTTCAGTCTGGATAAAAAAGCGGGCTGTCTTGATTTCACCATTATAGAAGGTGGCATCCTTGGCCTTGCATTTGTCAGCCAGTTTTTTTGAAGCAGTTGTTGCTCTCCACAGGTTCATCCATGCCATGATCACATCCCCCATGGCAGTCAAAAACGGCAGAGAATGCGCAAATGCCACTTTAACTTTTTCAGATCTTGCCATCTTGCCCAGATCCATGGCAACCTTGCCCATATAATTGGCTGCTTTTTCAACTTTTTCAGCCAGCGGCACCAGATTTTCAAATTCTTTTGCCTGGTTTACGGTTTTATGAATATCCATGACAAACTGTCCGAAAGCCGCACCTTTTAATGCACCGATCTTTCTGCCCAGAAGATCCTGCGCCTGAATACCGGATGTGCCTTCATAGATGGATGTGATCCGGCAGTCACGGGCATACTGTTCCGGCAGATAATCTTTTGTATATCCTGCTCCGCCCAGTACCTGTATGGACTGATGACACACCTCATGACCCTTTGTTGCCAGATAGTCTTTAATGACCGGCAGCATCAGATCATATACAGCTTCTTTAAGTTTGGCATCCTCAGCATCCGGATTCATGTGGGCCTGTTCGACAATTTTGGTTGTATACAGGAAAAAGCTTCTCATGCCGCCGACATAGGATTTCATCCAGAGCAGGTTGCGCCGGACATCCGGATGATTGATAATGGTGACCGGCTTGGCGTCCCGGTTGGCATGATCCATGATATCTCTTCCCTGGACTCTTTCTCTGGCATAGTTCAGCGCCAGAAGATAGGCCGCAGATGCATAGGAAAGCCCTTTAAGACCGGATCCCAGACGGGCGCCGTTCATCATGTTGAACATGATTTTCATGCCT
Organism: Pseudomonadota bacterium; assembly: GCA_018821535.1. Lineage (GTDB taxonomy): Bacteria > Desulfobacterota > Desulfobacteria > Desulfobacterales > Desulfobacteraceae > Desulfobacula. The sequence continues at coordinate 98,821 of JAHJLV010000057.1, forward strand.
TCCATCTGCTCACCGAGCAGCCATCCGATACATTTGCCCTTGGAACCCATGGTCAAAGTGGCAGTGGCAGAGCCGTGGATACCGTGTTTTTCTTCAAGACCGGTACACAGAATATCGTTTCTGTCGCCCAGAGATCCGTCTTTATTAACAAAATACTTGGGAACAATAAAAATGGAGATTCCTTTTGTTCCGCCGGGATCACCTTCAATTCTGGCCAGTACCGGATGAATGATATTTTCCACCAGATCAAATTCACCATTGGTGATAAAAATCTTGGTACCGGTAAGAGAATAGGTTCCATCATCATTTTTTACGGCTGTAGTGGTCAGGGCCCCGACATCAGAACCTGCATCCGGTTCTGTCAAAAGCATGGTGCCGCCCCAGTCAGCAGAAATCAGCTTGGGAACATACATGTCTTTTTGTTCCTGGGTGCCGTAACCCTGAATCATTGCAGCGGTACCTGCCCCCATGGTGGCATAATTGATCAAAGACCAGTTGGCAGCCATGAAAAGTTCAGAAACTGCAGCGCCGACACACTGGGGTGCGCCCTGTCCTCCCATTTCAGGCGGGATTCTCAGGTTCTGCCATTCTCCTTCCTTGATCAGTTCAAACGGACGTTTGTATGAATCCGGAGTTTTGACTTCATAATTATCCATCAGTTCAACGCCGATTTCATCGCCGTCCTTCATGGTGGGCAGCACTTCTTTTATGGCAAGATTCCGGGCTTCTTTAAGAATCATCTCACAGGTTTTCTTATTGAATTCGGCAAATTTTTCATTCTGCAGCACATCTTCTTCAAGCTCCAGCTGTTCCCAAAGTACAAACTCCACATCTCTTCTATCGGTTAATTGTTGAGCCATGTTTTTCTCTCCTTTATATGGTTGTGAACTCTATGAGTATCGGGTGTAAATACACTGTATCAGTCATTAAAATAAGCTGCCTGCATTTCTACGGTTATAAAATCTTCACTGGTCAGTCTGGCCTGAAGCGCCATTGTTTTGGGCAGTTCATACGCATAAAAATAGCGCAGGGTAAACATCTTGCCTGTATAAAAATCCATATCTTTTTTCTTTGGTTTGTCGGACAGGGCCTGCTGAACCGCAACCCCCTGAAGCAGCCACTGCCAGGCAATCACAATGATGCCGAAATACTCCAGATACAAGGTGGCATCTGCCAGGAATTTTTCAGCATCCCCTTTGACGGCAAGGGCCTTGAGGAAACTTGTGGTTTCCCGAAGCTGGGAAACCTGCCGGGTCAGTTCACTGGCAAAGGGATTCAGTGCCTCAAATTGACTGGCCTGTGCAATGCCGCTTTCAATTTCATCTATCACCAGCTCAAACCCCTTGCCGTTCAGCATGGTGACTTTTCTGCCCAGAAGGTCCATTCCCTGAACACCGGTGGTGCCTTCATGGATCGGATGGATTCTGCAATCCCGGAAATACTGTTCCAGCGGATAATCATCACAGTATCCGGACCCCCCCAGAGTCTGAACGCCGGAACTGATGGACCAGATCGCCATTTCAGACGGATAGGTTTTCATGATGGGTGTCAGCACGTCCAGCAGCAGGGTGTATTTTGCTTTATCTTCCTTGCTGGAAACCGCTTCAAGGTCCATATATTTTGTACCCTGAATCATCAAACAGATGGCGCCTTCTGTAATGGCCCGCTGGTGAAGAAGCATCCGCTTGATATCTGCATGTTCAATAATGGGAACCTGTGGTTTGGAAATATCTTTTTCAGTGACTTTTCTGCCCTGACACCGGGTGCGGGTATATTCCAAAGATGCATAATAGGCCGCTTCTGCAAGGGCTGTGGCCTGCATGCCCACCATAATTCTTGCTTCATTCATCATTTGGAACATATACATCAGTCCCTTATTGGGCTCGCCAACCAGCCAGCCGTGACAGTCATTATTGTCTCCCATGCTCAGCTGGGCAATGGGTGTGCCCTTATATCCCATTTTATGGTATGCGCCGGAACAGGCCAGATCATTGGGAATCAGTTCACCATTTTCATTGATCCGTTTTTTGGGAACAATAAACAAAGATATTCCTTTTGCACCGGCAGGCGCACCTTCAATCCGCCCAATCATCAGATGAATCACATTTTCGGTTGCATCGTTATCTCCGGCGGAAATAAAAATTTTCTGCCCCTTGATCAGGTAGTGCCCTTTATCCGTCGGATACCCTGTGGTTGTCAAATCACCCAGGGAAGAACCGGCCTCAGGTTCTGTCAAAGCCATGGTTCCCTGCCATTTGCCTGCCAGCATATCAGGAAGATACCTGTGCTTCATTTTTTCATCACCAAAGGATTCAATCAGATGGGCCGCTCCTGATGTCAACCCGATATAAGCGGTTGCCGACATATTTGCTGAATTAAAAATAAACTGGCTCACAGTGGCAATCATATGCGGCAGACCCTCTCCGCCTTTTTCCACAGGCCAGTTGGGAACGATCCATCCGCCTTCTGCAAATTGGGCCAGTATGTTTTTCATTTCAGGATGTACTTTTATCTGCCCGTCAACATATTCCGGGGGCTTGCGGTCCATTTCCTCAAATATCGGGAACAGCAGATCCTTACCTAGCTTGACGGCCGCCTTGATGACCATGTCGTACATTTTCCGGTTCTGATCCTGATATCTTTCATACTCGGTCAGACCTTCCGCGTTAAAGACTTCATACAATAAAAAACTTAAATTCCGTTCACTGACAAATTTTGATCCCACTGTTTTCTCCTTAAAAAATTAACCCATATTTTGTATTCACGCTTCATCAGATCAAATTTTTCATATACTCAGGCTGGTCCTCAAGCACCACCTGGTCTCTGATCTGGCTGAAAAAATGTTTACCTGCCCATCCCACATGAATCAGGTTGGATAAATTAATTATAATTTTTTTTTCTTCGCTGATGTACCGCTGAACAAGCTCCTGTGCTGTATCCAGAACATCCTCGGACAGACGGCCGTCAAACCATAAATATACGGTATCTGCATCGGGAAAGGATTCTCTGATTCTGAACATATTATACGGTCTCCATGGCTGTAAAACGTGTGTTGCTGTGTATTTTGCAATTTATATGCCATTGACATTTAAATAACTTATTTA
>JAHJLV010000007.1 GCA_018821535.1 Pseudomonadota bacterium
AGAATTCAGAACGGCTCAAGGAAAGACAATGAAAAATTTTAAAATAAAAACATCCAAAACAGATATTGCCGACGTGAACATGAAAAAACTAATTTCCGGAATAATATTGATTGTGCTTATCGCTGCTGTTAGTTATGCAGAGCCACAAATCACATCTGTTAATCTTACTGAGGCTGCAACTGTACTGGATGTTACCAGGCTCAGAGTGCACTTTATAGATGTGGGAACAGGTCTTGCTGTTTTTATTCAAACACCAAACAATCATAAACAAATTTTTATAGATGGCGGCAAGGAAGAAACGGATAAAATGGTAAATTACGTCAATCAGTTCTACCCCAAGGATTCAGTGATTGATCTTGCTATCGTCACCCATGCTGATAGTGATCATTTTTATGGCATGATGAAAATATTTGATAAGTATGATGTCAAAGAGCTTTGGTATTCTGGCTATGACAGCGATGACCTAACACCAAACGGATTCTGGAAGAAAAACTTTCTGACTAACCGGGTCGGAGCTGAAGTCGGTTGTATGATTAAAATACCTTTAAATAATTGGAAAAAGGCAGGTGATGTTGTCCCTATTGATGGCCTGGATGATATTAAACTTCTTTTACTAAATACCGATAGCCAACCACCCCAACGAGATCCTGTGTCCAATAGAAGATTTGATGAAAGCCTCAGACGAAACAATGCATCTCTTGTCTTTAAGCTCATATATAAAAACATTTCATTTTTATTTACTGGCGATATTAATGGTAGAGATTTGGAAACTTCAAATACTGGCAAGGGCCTTTATGAATGTGACAGTGAGGAGCTTGAACTGGTTTCAAGACATCTTTATTCAGGCCTACAATTTAATTTAAAGGCCACAGTCCTTCAGGTTCCTCACCATGGTGGCAATGGTTCATCATCAATGCCATTCTTGACTGCAATAAATCCAGAATATGCCATGATAAGTGCGGGTTTTGATTATGGCCATCCTTCTGAAGATACAATGCATAGATTAAGTGAAGCAGGAATCTCTGAAAGCAAAATATTTAGAACCGATGATGGAGAAACTGAAAGTGTTGAGGATGAAATTTTTGATGATTCTTTTGTATTTGAAACGGATGGTCTGAACATCAACAGAATATTTAGAGTTAGCATGTAATGATTTTTCCCATCCTTACACTACAAGGAGAATTATGAGTCCCGGGAATCACTGTTCAGAAGTTCGGCAAAAACTTGCCACTGTTCTTGATATTGCAAAATCCGAAGAGGTTATTATCAAACGACAGGGAGGGGAATCATTTAAGATTATATTCTTAAAATCGCCGTTCGATGTTGCTGGTGTAGAAACAAAAGCGACGACTAAAGATATCCTTGATGCGGTTAAAGAGTCTCGAACAAGAAAAAATTTTGAACCAGAATTGGGAGAGGAACAATGAAAATTGAAGACGCTTTAACCTTGCTCGTTGACCAAGCGACACAAGACCACGGCGGGGCCAGCCGATGTGCTATGTTTCTTTTGTCTTTGTGGGATGGTGGCACCTACAAGGCAGACCTCCAGGACCTCCTTTATAATGATCAAAAAGTATTCATGGCTATGCTTACTGTTATGCAAATTTTCTATGAGAACAATGAGCAGCTTGATTCTTATGTTACCCAGAAGCAGATGGGGCCAATTATTGCCGCTTGGGGCAAACAATTCAGAACTGAAACAGAATAAAGGAGTCCAGAGAATATATGGATATTAAAGATTTGAAATGTTGCGGGAACTGTTATTACGAGAGAGATGATGTTAAAATAAAAAGATGTCTGCATGTCGGAGGGTCCTACGGTTCTGTCTGTGATAATTGGGAGTACGATCAAATGACTTATGGTGATCGTAAAAAAGAATTGGTATCTGAACCAAAATAAGGGAAAATGGTATTTTAAAGAACTCTTGAGCGTTGATATGTCTGAAAAAGTTTTTGGAAAAAATGGTCTTACTATCGATCAGATGTTTTCGGAGAGAAGCCAGGCTAAAAAGGCCGGGCATTCACATTATTTTACAGGTGTCTTGTGCAAGAATGGTCATTTAGCTCCTCGGCGTGTTCATGATTGCCTGTGTGTGGAGTGCGGAAAGATGTATCGGCGTAAGTATTATGTTCCGAATCCCAAGCCGCCAAGATTATCAGAAGAAGAGCGTGAAAAAAGGCGTAAATTAAATACACGGAAGTATTGGGAAAAAAATAAAGAGCTTATAAAAAAGCGAAGTTCTGAATGGCGAAAAAATCATAAAGAACAAGAAAGGCAGAGGAATAAAAGGCGATATGCGAACGACCCGGAGAATTTTATTGAAAGGGCTAAGACCTACTATCAGGAAAACAGGGAGAGAATGCTTGAAAAGAAGCGGGAGTATCGGGCTAAAAATAAGGATAAAATACGGGAACAAAATAAACGGTATTACGAAAAAAAGAAAAAAGAGAACTTGCAAAAATAAGATATGGGACGCTTGGAGCTATCTTCTCCAAAAACAAACTGATACGGCATTTGTAAAATTCTCTTTCGTTCCATTTTAAAAATTCACATATCATTAATCTTTTCATAAAATCTGATCTCCAAGTCTTCAAAACCACGAATATTACAATTTTTAAAAAGATGGTTAAAAAACGGGCCCCATATTTGCCGTTTAAGAGCGTTTTGACACAAACCGAATAGTAAGACATGCGTAAAATATGGGGCTTTGGGGTTTTTTTCAGGTTGTCCGGGATCGGCTGCAGCCTGAATTTAAAGTCAGGAATGATAGCATTTTCGTTGCCGGCAAAGCGATCCGGATTCAAAAATTGATAGCAAAATTTATTTTGTCCTGGGGGCTGTGCTCAGATTCCAACCAGAACGTTTCTTTTTTGCTATCAAATAAGGATAAATTTATAGGGCGTGTGGATCCTCGAAAGGATTTATGCGCCTACCCCCAAACTTAGACCACGGAACTGGATTTTTTAAGTGGAAAATGCGTTTCTGTATTTCTTGATTTAAGCGGTCTGAGAGCCGCCTGGTTAAATACTTTTGTGCCAAAATCCTCTTGTAATTTCATAGCACCATGGTATCCTCGTGTCACCAGTCTGGAGGATAGGGCAATGCTGGGAAGCAACCTGAGCGCCATGATTGGTAACGGAGACATGGGGGGCGGCATACAGTCTTATTCATGCTGCCCTCTCTTCCATGTTTCTGTTCCTAATGCGTTAAATCCCCGCGCCTTAGCGCGGAATAAATACCCCGTAGGGCCGCCAGAGGCATACTCAATCATAATTCCTTATGAACCTCCTTTTTGACTGAACCTCTCATGAATACCTCAGCCGGGGTTTGCTTGTCCAGTGCAGAATGCTTTCGTTCACAATTATAGTATTTGAAATAAGCATCCAGTCCTCGATAAAGCGCGTGCCCATCACTGTAGGCTTTTGGATAGACGTCTTCATACTTGACCGTCCACCAAAGACGTTCAGTGAATACGTTATCAATGGCTCTTCCTCGCCCATCCATGCTCAGAGAGACCTGTTTGTCCAATAAAACACCAGTAAAAGCTTCTGATGTGAATTGCGATCCTTGGTCTGTGTTGAAGATCTCTGGAGTGCCCTGTTTCAATGCCCGTTTCAACGCTGCAATACAAAAAAGATTCTCCAATGAGTTCGACAGCTCCCAAGATAGAACATATCGGCTATACCAGTCGATTACAGCGATTAAGTACATGAAACCGTGCTGCATCGGGATATAGGTTATGTCGGTTCCCCAAGCCTGGTTGACACGCTCAATCTCAACGCCACGAAGCAAATACGGATATATTTTATGTCCAGGGGCAGGCTTGCTCGTATGTGGACCCGGAGTGATGGCCTGAAGCCCCATGCGCTGCATCAGACGCGCCACCCGTTTATGATTGACACAATATCCCTGATCACAGAGCCAGTCCGTCATTCTCAGGTAGCCGAATTCCGGGTGCTTCATATACTGTTCATCAATCAAACGCATCAACACAAGGTTTTCATTTGTTTCAGGGACGGGTTTATAGTAAAAGCCCGAACGATTTATGCCTGCCAGCCTACATTGGCGACGGATCGAATAGCCGGAGTCGGCTTCCACCCAACTCCGACGTGCTGAAACCGGCAGGCTCATAGCTTTTTTTCGAGCCACTTAATGTCCATCTTCAATCGCCCGATTTCTTCGTAAAGTGGAGCTGTTAGCTGCTCCTCGTTTTTTGGCTGTCGTTTTTTTCCAGTTGAGAAAAGCTCCGGGGCATTTGAAAGCAGTTGTTTTTTCCAAGCCGATATTTGATTGGGATGTACCTTATAAATCGTTGATAGCTCGGCTATTGTTTTTATCCCCTTAATTGCTTCGACTGCTACTTTGGCCTTAAATTTTTCCGAAAATTGTCTTCTTTTGCGTTTCATTTTCATGCGTCCTTTCTTAGCATTTTCAGGACGCAAATTCCACTTAAGCGTGTGGTCTAAAAATCGGGGTTAAGCGCATTACACGCCCTATTCTATTTGGCTTTCAGTGGCCACCCCTTTAATCCATGTATTAAATTGCTCCGGTCGGTCCTGCAAAGGTCAAAATAAGTTTTTTTAAAAACCAGGTTAAAAAAACTTATCCCCCTTCAAGTTATCAGGGTTTCTCCCTTGTTCCGTCTCTCCCTGCACAATCTTACTGCTCATGGGATCAGGGGTTAATTCATAATTTTAAAATACAGAACCCTAAAGACAAACCCTTCGGGGGACAGGGTTTTGAAAACCCTGAAAAACATAACTTAAAAAAGGAGATTTGAAGCATGAATTTATTTGCTCAAAACAAAGATTTTTATCCGACAACCGGCCAGCTCGTTATTGAAATGTGGCACATGATCCCGGAAGAATACCGGTATGAGGCAAAATATATATTGGACCCTTCTGCTGGTTCTGCTGCAATAATCGAAACATTAAAGAATCTATATAAAAATTATCGAACAAAAACCTATCACGCCATTGAAAAAGACCTTAATTTGATTGCCATGCTCAGGGGCAAAGGTATCCTGGTGGTTGACTATGATTTTTTAAATTATAATGGTTCGGATAAATACGATATTATTATTGCAAATCCGCCTTTTAGTGAAGGAGATAAGCATCTTTTAAAAGCGATTGAAATTATGTATTCCGGGCATATCGTTTTTTTGCTGAATGCAGAAACCTTGAAAAATCCATACACCAACACCCGGCGATTGTTGGTAAAAAAACTTGATGAATTAAACGCCGAAATAAAGTTTAAAAAAGGAGCTTTTGCTTTTGCAGACAGGAAAACAGCGGTTGAAATTGCCCTGGTGCATGTTCACATTGACCGCAATGTAGAAACAGACCTGTTTGACGGTGTGAGCCAGGCCCAGGAAGTAAACCCAGAACATATTGAACAGCCAAAGGAATTGACTCAGAAAAATTCAATCAGAAATTTGGTGGCCGACTATAACCGGAAAGTTAAAATTGGTACGCAGACTTTACTTGATTATTACAAAAACTATCCATCTATAGGTGATTTTATTTTTTTAAGAACGAATCAAGAAAGTCATGACAAAGGTTATGATTTAACCGCTATTCTTAAAGATTCTTTAAATTTCTTTTTGCAAAGTCTCCGTAAACACTATTGGAAAGAGGTTTTATTACTCGACAAAGTTAAAGAGCGAATGACAGTAAAAAAACGCAATGAGTTTGAACAGGTATTGCAGGACAATTCTTTCATGGATTTTACTGAATCCAATATCAGGCAATTTATTTTAAATCTCATTCATGGTTATGAAGATATTTTAACCGAAGCCGTTCTTGAACTCTTTGACACGATGACTAAAAAACATGCCTGGGATGAAGATTTGCACATTAAAAATACTCATTATTTTGATGGTTGGAAAACTAACCAGGCATATTATGTAAATAAAAAAGTGATCCGGCCGTTTTTTTATCAAGAAGCATTTTGGGATGACTGTTTTAACAAGTGGCGGCTTGGTTATCGGGTTAAAGATGAATTAAGAGATATTGACAAAGTGATGAATTCTTTTGATGGTCGGTCAGAATATTTATCTATTGTTGACGCTATTGAAGGGGCTTTTGATCGCGGTCAGACAAAAAAAATTCTGTCTACCTATTTTGAAATTACGGTTTATAAAAAAGGAACCTGTCATTTGACTTTTAGAGATATGGATATTTTACGTCGGTTTAACGTCACGGCCTGCAAAGGCAAAAGCTGGTTGCCCCAGGACTATGGTACAAAAAAATATAATAATTTGGATCAAACTGAGAAAAATATAGTTAATTCTTTTGAAGGAAAAACCGTTTATGATAAAAATGTGGTTAATCCAGGCAAAAGCCTTTTTTGCATGAAAGAACTTATGCAAATTCCTATGAGACAAGAAGAAAGCAACATAAATGCTGCATAGAATGTATTTGAATTTAAATCATTCTTAAATCAACATAGAAAGCTCTTTATGATTTGTTCATGCTGGGCTTTCTATGTTTTAAAAAAACTTAAAGGCCCTCACCTTAATACGCCAAACACTTCAAACCGCTTCGCGGTTTGAAGTTCTTTTAAAGGCAGGAGTTTTAAAAATCCCGCCAGGACTGACTGGAAAGCTGCGACTTCTTATAAAGAGTTAATGAAAAATCATCTCACTTGGAGTGTTTTGAATAATGATTTTAATTGCTTTTATTATAATGTGCATTATAATGATAATGCGAACATATTATAGGGAGGTTTAAAAATGATAACTCAGGTACAAACGGAAAGAATGACTATTTTGGTAGCCCCTGACTTCAAAGCCTGGTTGACCAATGAGGCTAAAAAAGAAGAAGTTAGCCTATCTGAGTTAGTCAGACAACGGTGTAAACAAACACCAAATCAAGATGAAATTCTTTTATCACTTCTAATTGATGAAGTGAAAGAATCTACTAAAAAAGCAAAAGACTCATTGAATAAAGGGCTTGAGGATGCGGAACAAATCCTATCTGAATTAAGGAGCAAAAAACAATGAGTGTCATCAAAGATGCTGTATCAGCCATGAAAGAAGTTTTATTTTTGACTGAGAAGGTCGAACAAGCTGGGAAAGCTTTGTCCGAAATTTCCAAAGAACTTCGTGAACATGATAGGCGGCTTATTCGTTTGGAAACCATAATTGAACTTGGGACAGGGCTTCAAAAAAAATTGCCGGATGTGTAAAAATATCATTTTTAAAAAAAGTCCTTTATGATCATGGATTGTATGGGACTTTTCAAAAAGAACCGGAACTACTTTATTGGATAATCGGGGCTTTTTGTCCAAAACCGCGGAATTTCCGACGACCCCATTCAAACCCTTACCGTGCCTGCGTTTGAGAGATAAAATCTATTTTTTATAAACTTTTCTCCGATGTCCGATCCGAAGGACAAGAACGGTCACGGTCTCATCTTGAATATCACAGATTACCCGGTAATTTCCTATTCGATATTTCCAAAAACCAGACAAATTAAATCTCAGAGCTTTTCCAAATCGGCGTGGATCTTCAGGTGTTGCTATCCGTTCGAACAAATATTTTAAAATTCGTTTAGCCTGCTGCCTATCAATAAGAGCAAGTTCCTTTTCAGCTTCCTGCTCAAACTCAATTTTCCAGGCCATGGTTCTCCATCACTTTTTCAAGTGAAATTGTTTTTGATTTCCCCGCTCGGACATCCTCAAGTCTTTTTTCAGCCAAATAAATATCTTCCAGGTCATCTAAGTGCTTAAAAATTGCTTCCCTGGCATAAAATGTTTTTGTTCGTCCTGTAATTTTGGACAATGCATTGAGCCGATCTTCTATCTCTTTTGGCAATCGTATTGCTAACATAATACTTCTCCTTTTTGATATACATGTATAGCACAAAATGAGATTTTATGCAAATCAAAGATACGTCCTGGACGATTGCAGCCGGCGCATTTCTCAAATGCCCGGGCTGCGATACTTTCCAGGCGTATAAAAGAATAGATTTTCCAACAATTTAATAAATATATATCCCCAAAACCCGTCGAACAAAAGATTTAAAGCTTGGCAAGGATCCGGTATCCGGATTGTCGCCAAGCTTTAAGACTATTCTTAAAACCAAACTATTTTGAACTGCTTTATGATGATAAAAAGCTGTGCTTTTTGCCTTACTTCCCAATCCTTCCTTTTCCGCTAAAACACAACAGAATCCCCAGGCATCAAGAAAATAATCGGTTCCTCGCCTGAAGGGTCCCTCCCATTCTTTTCTTGACCCCTGCTTCCCTTGTTTTCCGGCTAAAAGCGGGTTCAGGCTCAGGGAAAGTTTAATTTAAACTACAGAACCGCAAACAACAACTTAAAGGTTTGAAACCTTTACAACGGGAGGATAAAAAAACCATGAAATCAAGACAGATGGATTTGTTTTCAGAAGGCAGGGTGAAACCGGTTGATTTTAAAGAAGCGTTAATGTCTGGGCAACTGGCAGGAATGGTAAAGGAAGTTGTCAAAGGAGAAACCGTATCTAATCCAGAAACCCTGTTCAATATTTTAACCCCTCTAATGGCCCAGCATAAAGACATTGAAAAGTTTTACTGTATTTTTTTGGATACAAAAAACAGAGTGATTGATATAGAAGCTGCTTTCTCCGGGTCTCTGAGTTCATGCACAGTTTACCCAAGAGAGATTATCAAGGCCTGTCTTAAAAAGAATGCGGCCTCTTTGATTGTTGCACACAATCACCCTTCAGGGGATATCACGCCGTCAAATGAAGATAAAAAGCTTACCCGTTTAATTTTTTCAGCCTGCCATGTCATGGGAATCGTACTCCATGAGCATTTGATCTGTGGGGCCGGGGAATTCATGTCAATGCAGACAGAGGGAACGATTACCGGGATCAAAAATTCAACAAGAGATTTTTTTAGATAACAACCGAAACAATGCCCTGGCCCATGGCCAAGGCAAAATTCGCCGGGAAACCGATTTTTCGGCTTCCCGGGTGTTAAAAGTGGGGGTTTTCCAAAACCCCGTCAATATTGGACATTGCTTTAAAGGAAAAATCTTCTCATCCAGGTCCGCAAAACGAATTGAAAGGAAAAGATTTTGTTTGATCTTAAGTCACCCCCTTTAAATCCCTCAATTTTTTCTATTATCAGGTTGATTATCTGTTTGATGATAAAATTCCCACCAACCGAAAGATACGATAGTTGGTTCCAGTTTAAAAACCCCCAAACTTTTAATAATAGTCTCAGGTTTTAAATACTGGATTGCGGGAGAGGAGTCATAGACAGAGTCCACTCCCAATTCCTATATTATAAATTCATAATAACAAGGAATATTGGACCATAAATTTTGAATGCATATCATCGTTTCCAATTCTGAATCGCACTAAGAACTGGAAAAAGAAGTCAACGCTTTTTTATTTAGGGCTTTCAGCGACAGATGATAGACAGATTGCTCGGTACCTATATGATATTTTATTTTGGTATTATTACAAAATCGTCATCATAAATACCGTTTTCAGCCGTTGTATGACATGCAACACAATTGGAGAATGATCCTATTGATTCACGATCAAAAACATTCGGAGAAATCTCGTGATGCTCGTGTAAAAGATAGGGTATTTCTGTAATTCTCATTGGCATTTTATTTTTGAGGCTTTTAATGATTTTTGTCCCTCTTTTTGTCCGGCTGTTATCAGCACTGTTTGTGTTTAAATAATCAGCAATCGTCTTTATTGAATCATCATCCAGTTCAATGGATTCTCCAAAATGATCATTAAGACTTTTCATAAGAGTAGCCCATGATGCTGTCGGCATCAAGTCAGGTTGATATGCAAAATGGCATTCTCCACAGGTGTTCTGATAAATGGTATTTTTTAGGGCTCTTTTTGAATTTCTGGAATGAGTGCCATCCCGTTTGCGTTCTCTCTTCCTTTTATGATGATCAGAATCGTCATCATCATCCAGTATTTTGTTGTACCACTTTTTTTGTTTGTGGTCGTCGTCAGCATTAACAGGGAGGGAAGGCATAAATAAAAGGATCGTGGCAAAAAGGCTGACAATTAAGAGCATTGGTTTATGATTCATTTTTGATTCCTTTCACAATAGGGAAGATTTTAGCTTTTTTAATTAAAGAGAACTCGTTTTTTAATTTTTAAAACGGGTTCGAATATACACACCGATCTTATTAATACCATAAACTCCTTTTCTCAGAAGAACTGACACAAGATTAAAAATAATATAAAGAACTATGTTTAATCTGGAAAAAACTCGAACTCTCCAATCTTTTTTTCCAAAAAGATACCTCCATAATCGTGTAGTCTTTTCAAGGGTGTTCGCTAGCAGTTCGAAGAACATTTCTCTTTTTTCTGCATGTCTGTTTAAATGAGGAGTAGCATCTACTGAGTGGGGTGTCATATAATCCAGATTTGACAAATTTGGCCTGAGTTTTTTAATCTCTTTATTTTGATTACAGTTCCTGAGTACTTTCAGATGACCCCATGCCGGTGTAATCTCCCATTTTGTCAGTGATTTTAACTTGTAGGACCATTCTCTTCGGCTTTGCATGCCATCATTACTGCTGACTTTTGATTGGATAAATAAAAGTCCTGACATAATGACGCATGACCCTTTGTTGATTTTATTTAATCCATCATATTTTTCCCAAAAGATGTCCTCATCTGAATTAACTATAATTTTATACAGACCCAGACGATATTCCCCTTTTTTCACAGGACGATTTACAATGTGACGATATCTTTCAACCGTCGTTTGATCAAGACGATTTGAAAGAATTGTCCCATTTTTGGCTTCTTTCAAGCTGTCACTAAAACAATAGTAGCGGGTTTTTGGCCAGACAGGTAATCGGGCCAATTTTTCACTATACTCCAGTTTTAAGCAACCATTCTTCATAAGGCTGAAAGAATGGAAAACAAGGATATCTCCAATGATAAAACAGTTTCCGGTACGATGTTCTCCGAGAACAACATTCATTTCCCAAGTCAAAAAATGATTGTCATATTCAGTAATGATATAATCGTTTAACCGGTACCTGTTATCTATCATCCTCGATCCTGAGGTGAAATACCAAAGATATGATATGACACTATAATTTAATTGTTTCTTTTACAACCGAGTTCTTTCTTAAAAAAATTTTCTTTGCTCATCAACTCACCCTTCACATACTATTATATTATTTTCAAGAGATATTAATTCTCGTGTTCATGGTATACATGGTCACTGGCCATGAATTCAAAACAGGCAGGACTGGAAAAAGTAGTGCTTGGTGTTTAGCATCAAGACGGTTACGCCTGCTATAATGGGAATTTTGCTGTTTATAATTTCTAACAGGTCAAATTTCCCTCAGGAGTTTACTTCTGGCTATAAACTGACCTGTTCAGGGATCAAAAAACACCCCAGACTGTCCCTGTCAGTCCAAATTTTAATTATAATTTTTTAAACCACAACATAGAAATTCATAAGAATATTCAAAATTCCAGGGCAAAAAGCTCGATCAAATAAATGATAGCAAAATTTATTTCGCCCTAGAGGCTGCGGCTCAGATCCCAACCAGGACGTTTCTTTTTTGCTATCAAATAAGGATAAATTTTTAGGGCGTGTGGATCCTCGAAAGGATTTACACGCCCTTTCTATTTGCCTGATCAGTGGCCACCTCCTTTAGCCCCACTAATTTATTGCTCTGGTCGTTCCTTCAAAGGGCAAAATAAGTTTTTTAAAAAACTGATCCCCCTTCATAAAATCAGGGTTTTTTCTTTTTCGTCTCTCTCTCCACAATCTTACTGCAAGTGGGTTCAGGAGGTTAATTCATAATTTTAAAATACAGAACCCAAAAGACAAGCCCTTCGGGGACAGGGTTTGAAACCCTGAAAAACATAACTTAAAAAGGAGATTGTAAAATGGAGAAGATTAAAAAAACAGACCTAAAATCAATTGCCGCCAATGGCTCTTTTATTCAGATTCATGGAATTCATGCTCTGGATATTGAGCTTGCAAATCGCATGCATGATTTGATTGTAAACACTCGAAACCCAGAAAGACCAACGGCCGGGGATATAATTATTTGTTGTTCAGAGCGGGCAATTTATGAAAATGGCCATTTAGAAACTGATATCTCGGATGATTATAGCTCTATTTGCACAGAACCATATACACCCTTTGTGTTTGAAGGTGAAAAAAACAAGCCTTCTTTTAGTACCTCCGGGGGGTATTGGCTGTCAGAAACGGACATAGAAAAATACGAGGCTGCCGGCCAGCGGAAAAAGTTGTTTTGTTCTTGGGGACATTCTGGGGCATGTGCTTCCGGTGCAATCCATTTTGAAGCTCAGGTCAATGTTTGGAAGCTTTTCAGAAAAGATATTTACTAACCACCAAGCCCCGGTCATTTTGGCCGGGGCATTTTAGGGAGATATAAAAAGTGAACAAATTGAAGACACCAGAACAGATATTTATTCTTGATAACCCGGACTATGAATTTTTTGTTGTTGATACCAGTTTGCTTGAAATCCAATCCGGCTGGTCATACCGGGAAGACGCTCAAGATATGATTAAAGAACTCAAATCCCCACAACATCCGGAACACTCAAAATATTACCGGGTTTGGTCAAGGGTTTATACACAACGATTTTTTAATAAATGAAATGGTGACGCATGAATGAAAATATACAACAAGCCTTAATTCCTCTTTTTTCCGGAATTTCAATATGGTTTTTAGCTGGCAGAAAACATCAAAAAATAGGGTTTGTTTTTGCTTTGCTGGGGCAACCTTTGTGGTTATACAGCACCTTTAAAACCGGTCAATGGGGCATGTTTTTTACAGCTTTATGGTTTACGGGTAATTATATAAGAGGTTTATGGAATAATTGATTAAATGATAGCATTTTTGATAAGTTTATTCGTATCCGGAAAGAAAAAATGCTATCATTCTAAGGAGCTTAAAAAATGGCAATTACAATAAGAAAAGACTCGACTTTAAAAACACTCGGGCAGCTCGAAAAAAAATTAAATATTAAAACAAAAGCCGGTGTGATTGATTATATCGTTGAAAGACATTTGGGACTTGTCGAAAATTTGAACACAGCAAGAGAAAGGGGAAATACTTTGGAAAAGGAACTATTCAATATCAAAAAAATTATTAAGCAAAACACCGAATCGGTTAATTCTTTTGCCCGGATGTGTGAAAAAATCAATAATAATGAGCTGGTAAAATAATATGAATTCTTCAAAATACACCAAAGCGCAAAAAAAATTTAGATTGTTATCAATAAGCATCATGGTTTTGACATTGCTTATAATCTTTGTTTCCCTTTTTTGTTTTCCGGTAAAAATTGTTCCTGGCGTTTTTCTGGTGGGTTTCGTTCTTTTGACCTGTCTTGTGATAAAAATGACCGATGAGGTTCTTAAAAATGTTATCAACGACATAGAGGGCTGAGCTTTTGATAATAAAAATTTACAAATTAACCGCACTTATCAGCTGGACATTAAACAAATTTGCCCAGGACTGAACGCACGTTTTTTGTATGCTTAACAATGATGTATTTTTTGACCACCAATGATTAGAAACAAACAATATTGTTTCAGGATCATCAACGATAAAACTATGCAAGATCGGCCAGGTTAAATATGCTTCATAGCAAATTAAAGCCGTGGCTTTTTTGTCGTTGATTTCAAAGATTGGAGATTCAAACCAGTTTGTTTTTACATTATCATTTGACCAGGGCTTCCACATTGCCACCGGCACAGATTGTCGGGCCATATATAAAACCTTAAATTCATTTTTCGTCATTAGAATCAAAGTATTGTAGGCTTCCATTGCCCCCTTGCCATCCGGCAACAATGTTGACAATACAACCCCCTGCCCTTCTTTTAAATTCCTCTGCCATTTTCCCCAAAGATTTTTTGTTGAATCAAACCAGATCCCTGCTGTTGATTCCGGTAAAACCAAAACTTTAAAATCTGATCCACCAAATTGATTATACGTGGTGATAAATTTTTCATAATCTTTTGAAAATTTATCACCGATATTGGCAGGATTACCGGAAAATTTTGTTATTGTTCCTTTAATGTCTGGGGTTGATGTTGCCGTTTGCTCTACGACTAAAGGAAAGACTATCAGGAATAAAATTAAAACAGTTAAAAATAACTTATTTTTATATTGCCAGGTCATGAGCCAGATTAAATCAAGCGTTAAGAACAGCCCGAAAAAGCCGGTACCGGGGAAAATCATTCCGGCTGCAGTTAACGGATTAACCCATCCAATAATGCAGATTGGCGGCAAAATTAAAGCCACCAGCAGAATAAAAATTGCAAGGTAAGTGTTGCGTATATATGAGCATAAAAAGTACGGAATAGCCTGAATAAAACCTGCCAATAGCCATAAAAAAATACCATAAAAATCATTTGATCCAAAAAATACAGGTATCCCAACTATCAAACCTCTGGATGCTGCCAGGTGATAACCTAAACCAATTAAATACGCTGTTTTTTTTGTGGTGGCCTGGGCCCAGATTACGGGCAATAAAACAGCCATCGATACATAATTATCCCAGGCGATGAAACCAATGACAGTACTTGTAAAAATATAATAAAGGTTTTGATTCCCTTTGAGTATATCCATAAAAATCTGTCTAGGAGATCCGAAAAAATAGATATCAACAATATCTGTATTTAATTCCATACAAAAATCGGCTTTGCCGTACCTTCGATATTTTTTATGGGGATTGTCCCATAATATCGAGAATCATAGCTATGAGAATGCAAGGTTAATACAAAAAGCTGATCTTTTGGGACAATATCATTAGAAATTACCGGCATTTTTCGCCCTTTACTGTCTGTTTTTCTGCGTTTGACATTTTCTACGGAGTTGCCATTAATACAAACCCTGTCTTCATTAAAACTGTATGTATCGCCCGGCAAACCATAAACACATTTTAATAAAGGAAGGCTATTGTTTTGGCATTTGGAAATTTCTGGCAGATATCCCCTTTTAATTCCAAAATCTGCAATCGCTTTTGTTGGTGTAAACCACACGTAATCGCCTTTTTTTATACTGCCATAATTTTTATCAATCTTCCAAAAACCAACTGGCAAAGAGGTTGTAATATTAAATCGCAAACCATATTGATAAAGCAAACACCCTGTAATAAACACGAAAGAAAAAATACCGACACAAAGAACAATGACGTTTTTTAGTCGAGGTTTATTGATTTTAAGTTTCATATCTCAGTATTTTCCAGCTGGATAAATATTTGTTCTCTAAAAATATGCAACCGTCGCTTAACCATAAACTTTAAACCTTCATCTTTGCCGACTTCATCAAAGGTCTTATGCTCAGTGAACATCATTTTGATATCTTCGCCAAAAGTATCAATGCTTTGCTCCGGGATGATTATTTGAGCCATGATCCTATCTTGAATTTCCTTGTAAAAAGGAAAGGCTTTTATGTCTTTATCAAGCTTTCCAAAAAATTCATTAATCCAAAGAACAATTTTTGTTTTTTGATCAAATTGCTTGGCAATGCTTAACAAACCCTTTGCAGTTTCTTTAAAGGCCTGGCCTCCGGTAATGGGGATATGAATATAAACATCCTGTTCAGCCAAGACATTAATGATATCATTTTCAAGCATATAGTTTGAAATCGCAAGGAACCCCCCTGCCCCGTTATCAATAACAAAAATTTTTTGAGAAGATAAAATTTTTTCTATCAATGTATCGAAAAGCCTCTCATTGATTCTGTTTGGAGAGGTTAAAAGGTCCAGGTGTTCAACTTCCAGATTTTTAAACTTAGAAAAAGTCGGGTTTATTGGGTCTGTATCAATACAGCATACATCCTTTTGTTGTTTTAGATACTGTGCAAGCAAGGATGCTACAACGCTTTTGCCAACACCGCCCTTCCCTTGTAAGATAATATGAACTTGTTTTTTTTCGTTTTTTTTAACCATTTATAACATCCTTTTCTGCTTCATCTTCAGTTGCTTTTAATAAATAATCAGAGACCAGTGGTGGTGAAATTTGCGTTTGATGTTTAAAATCGGGGTCTTCAAAGTATAAAATCTGAGTCCCGTAAATTGGAGAATGACCGGCTATAAAAATCAACATTTCACCCGGTTCAAGAATTCGCCCATTTTTATCTTTAACAGCTGATTTTAATTTTAAGATTTCATCGGCTGTCATCAAAGGCCTTTGAATTTCTTGAGTTGAAACACTGACATGGTGTAGTGTTGGGGAATGAACCTTGCCACTTTTTGTAATCGCTTCTTTTCTGATTGTGGTTATGCCGGTCATCCTTGATAACAATTCTGCTGTATCCATCTTAGATGGAGCTAAGGCCATTTTAATATTGCAGGTTGAAAGAATGCTTTCATCTTTTCCATACGTTTTAAAAAGCTGGCTGATGTCCTGGATGATGATTAAACATTTGATGCCATAGCCAGGCATATAGGCAAGTTGTTTTTCAAACGTTTCTAATCGTCCAATGGCTGTGAACTCGTCCCATAATAATAAAAGTTTATGCCGTTTTTTAATTTGTTCACCTTGAACAAATTTCATTTTATCCGTTAACCCTAAAATAATCTGATTCATAAAAATTCTGACCAGGGGTGTCAGTCTCATAAGATCTTTTGGCTCAACGCTGATATAAAGAGAGATCGGATCTTCATTATTCATTAAATCTGATATTTTAAAATCAGAGGATCTTGTATTTGCTTGAACTATGGGGTCTTTGTAGATTTCAAAAAAAGCCTCTGCCGTTGAAATAACGCTCCCCCTCTCCCGGTCGGGAGTGTTGATTAAAGAGTCGGCAGCAGCATAAATAAAATTATCTCGATTGCCATTGTCGTGCGTATTTTCACGCATCTCTATTAAATGCTGATCTATATTCGCACTAAGAAAATATGCCAATGAACTCATAGTCGATTTTGGATTAATATTTAAAATATGAAGAATTGCTGCAGCAATCAGCCCCCTGGCTTTTTTCTTCCAGTGGCCGTCATACCCGTCTAATCCTTTGCCATCCGGATCAACAATAATCGTTGCCAGATTTTGCGCATCAGAAATGCCGGATTCAGTATGAATCCTGATTTCAGACAAAGGATTATACTGACAATTTGTTTCAATCGCTCCTGGAGCAAATTTTAATATTTTTTGCCCCTTGGCTTTTCTGGCTCCGGCTGTAAGCTCCCAGAGCTCTCCTTTTAAATCAATACAAATCATGCTTTCGTTCCAGGTTAAGGCCGTGGGAATAACAACCCCTACCCCTTTACCGGATCGAGGCGGGGCAATCATAATTGCATGATCCGGATTATTGCTTTGCAGATAATATTTGAAATTTTTATATTTATAACCACCGATGATAATACCGTTGTTATTATCGTCTTCGTGGATAATCCCCATTTGTTTAATTTCTGGCAAGGTGGCCCAGGTTGCACTGCCGTGAAGATCAGAAATAAACTTTGGTGATCTTCGAGAATACATCATAATAATAAAAGAAACAACAACGCTCAGGCTGAACAAAAAGCCTGTAAGCACAAAGGCAGACCGGAAGGCATTGGGATAATAATTATGATATTTTAAATACCAGAATATCCCATTAAATGGATTGTAAAATTTTGAAAATAAAGGTTTGCCTAAAACAATATCATAATTAAAAACCTGACCAAGATATTGTGTATAAAATATCAATAACCCCAAAAACAAAGCCACAGTTATGCTTAACCGCATCATTATATGACTTTGCTTTGGTTTTCTAAAAGAAGTGTTGTTCATTACCCTGGCCTTTTTTTAAGGTAAATACCAATTATTCGTGTATGGATTGGTTATGTTTAAAACACTGTAATAAGAAGTATATTTAAACATATTGCCTTGGGCTAAGGACCATTTCATGATGTTTTCATCTAAAAGGGTTATACCGGGCTGATTTTGTAATTCCGGAGAATTCCGGACCTGGTGGTATTGATTTATCAGGTTAATATCATCGGGAGTTAAAAAGCCATACCCGGCCATAAAGGTAATTTGGCTTACTCCAAACGACATTGGGAGATTCGTAATTGATTGATAAAAGGTGGCTGGTCTTTGCAGGTCAAAATCTCGATATTGAGTGAATAGATGATATTGGCCGACCATTGATGGTTGGGTTACAATTAATGATGGTGAATAGAGTGCTTGATTTATATCGGTTAGCTCTGTGAATCCTCCCGATGGAAACATTTGATAAAATTTAATTGAGTTGTCTGTATATGCGACCTGGCATCCTATGTATTCAACCCGTTGCATGTTTGCATGAACGCTGTTTGGGGTCAGCTCTATGTAACAGTCATATTTAGTTTGATATCCACCTCTTTGTCCCGGAGGGGTAAAATATCCCCAGGTTGCTTTTTTTGTAATTTTAAAAGGGGAGCCGGGTATATTGTATACGGTTATTGTGGGTGGAAGCTGAAAACCAGGGGGAAGATTAATGTTAAACGCAAATACGGGTTTGATCCCAAGAAATTCTATTATAAAAAAAGATAGCACCATTATTAAGGTTAAGGTTTGTTTTTTCATCTTTTCCCCTTTCTTGTATTAATTTACTTCTACTGTTTTTAGAAAATACGTCGGTTTTTGGGCTGGATTATATGGCTTAAGTCCGATCACATCTTTGGTAAGGATAATGTGACCTTGTTTGCCGCTTCTGATCACCAATTCTGGTTGAATGCTCATAATTTTATCAATTATTCGAGCAAAAGTTTGCTGCATTTGCTGGGCGGCGGCTTTCGCTAAAGAATCAGAGGCCGTTTCTTTGTCGCTGGCTGTCTCGTCTGTTTGGGTTGCAATGGAAAAACCAGCATTGATAACAGACATTAAAAGAGCTGAGCCAAAGACTTGAAAATAATGATTATCCACAAGATCTGATACTCCGGCGGTGCCTTCCTGGTCTGTGCCCGGCATAGACCCGACATTAAGACTTGAGCCATCCGGAAAAATCAATCTTTGCCATGCTACCAGAACTCTTTTTTGACCAAAAACCACTCTGGAATCGTAAATACCGTTAATCATCGTGCCTTGCGGTATTAACAGGTGATTGCCCGTTGCAGTATCATAAACGTTTTCTGTAACCTGGGCCTTGATTCTTCCCGGCAGATCACTGTTAATTTTAGTGATAAGCGTCATGGGTATTAAATGACCTTGCTTAAGCTCAAAGGGAGATTTTGCAACATGGTACGCATTTACAAGAGAAACCTTATCTTCGTTTGCATCTGTTAAAAAATCTTTTTTCTGGGCCTGATCTGATTTTTCCT
Source organism: Pseudomonadota bacterium (assembly GCA_018821535.1). Lineage (GTDB taxonomy): Bacteria > Desulfobacterota > Desulfobacteria > Desulfobacterales > Desulfobacteraceae > Desulfobacula. The sequence continues at coordinate 19,254 of JAHJLV010000007.1, forward strand.
GGGTAGGAAGCACCCCCCCGCTTTGTGGAAAATATTGCGGGTTATTCGTACCTGGTGGAAAACTGCCCTTTTGAGGCAGTGCGCTTAACGTGTCGGGGGCCGCACGGGACACATTAACGGTGGAAGGTGCAAGCATTGCTTTTAAGGCTAATTCTCTTTTTTGATTTGCCACTTTTTCCCTGAAAAGCTGTGCTTCTGATTTTATGGGCTGCATCTGCGGTGCGGATTCTTGATAGTTTGGTAAAGTTTGTGGCATTGGCCTTTGGCTGGCCTGCAAGGGTCTTTCCGGTGGCGTTGCTGAATTTTTAGGAACAAGGGTTGCTGCAGCATTTGTCTTTTGGGGGACCGTGTTTAAATCCGGTGTTTGAACAATTTCATTTTCATTTTTGAGTTTTTTAAATTTATGCTCAGCTTCAACTTGTTTTGCATAGTCTTCTGTCAGGTATTTTGGTGCCGGCGTATTGTTATTGATTGGCAGCGTTTTTATTGCTTCTTGATCCACAGCATTGCTCTGCAGGCGTTTTTGTCTTTGATTTACAACAGAAAAACAGACAATAACGACAAGTATAAGAACCGATAAAAATAAAATGAGCGGCAGTTTATTGATTCTTTTTGCACTGGGTTTTAATGGAATACCCTTTGATGACATTTAAACCTCTCCTTTGTTTAATGGTGATCCAGGCAGTATTTTTCCTGTTTGTGCTTCATATGTATAAATTCGAGAAAGTCTTATTTTATCGAGCGTAATGGTCAGATAAATCTTGTTTGCGCTTAATTCATCAATCGTGAATGTCGTTACGGTTCCTTCTGTTTGAGAAATGGCATACCCTCTATTTTTTAATATAGTTAAAACTTTATCGCTGAGAATGTTTTCATCGTCCTTTGCTAAATTTATAACGGTGGTGGGTATATTCATTTCCTGTTGAATTAAATCAGCAATTTCGATAGCCAGGGCTTGCGTGATTTCCGGATAATTCACCCCCACATAAGACGCCGGTCCAGTGCTGTCCGGAGCACAGCTGAAAAGGCTTAAAACCAAACAACAAATTATTGAAAATTTAATAAATTTCATTGCCCTTTTCCTTATGTGTTATGTTTACAATGGTTTGATTATTGCCGACGCCTGAAACTAAAATTGCATTGCTAAAAAGCATATCAACAACAAATTTGTTATCAAGCAGCCTGTAATTGACAATGGCTTTTCCTTGATTTTCATCCATCACGGATAAAACCGGTACGGTTGTATATTTGGCCTTTTCGGGCATTTCTATTATCGTTTTTTCACCGTCATTATAGACCCGTATCGGCCTCCACGCCGGGGTATCCCCGTCAATTTTATAATTGAAATCAAGGCTTGCTATAGACAGGCGTTTTTGATGATTATCAACACTTGGCAGCGTTCTTTTTTTTTCTTGCGCTTTTTCAATTTGATCCTGAACTTTTAGGGTTGCCACGACATCTTGATAATGCTTTGGATATTCAAAGCCGACAATGCTCATGTGTTCTTTTTTAGAACTTTCAAGATTAAAGCGGTATGCTCTTATATTGGTCAAAATTGTAAGGTTTGTTTTTAAATTAACGTCCGTTGGTTTTACGAAAATATGAAGAGTTTTATTTTTCCCTGATCCATGATAGGCCGGTTCCAACAGCCAGCGAACCGTATCTCCTGCGTTCAAACCTTCTATGGTTTCGCCTGCCTGCAGCTCAATGTCGGTTGAATGATATATTTTTGTTTTAACTGTAACAGCGGTTGCACCATATAAATAAACAATTTTTCCATCAGGACTGAGAATCGGTTTGATTCTTTTATTTTGCCATTCTTCGGCAAGTTGCAAGGCGGCTTTTTTCTGTAATTCTGGTGATATCGCCCAGGCTGTGGTGAAGGTTACACAAAACAATATCATACCAACAAACAAGGTGATTTTAATCTTCATAATTTTTTCTCCCATTCAATATCTACTATCCAAATCCCAAAAGGATTGTATTTCCACTGGCGTGCTGTTTCCGGATCTTTTTTTGAAACTGTAATAATTGCTTTGTATCCTGAAACCTCAAGGATCTCCGCACTGGTTGCATTCCTTGTGGTTTCCTGCCATTCTATCGCCCAGGTATTTTTTGTAACGGGCAAGACGCTGGATATCTGATCAACGATTCTTGTTTCTTTTTCAATAAGCTCAAACGGATTATTCTCTTTAAAGTAGGCGTTTAACTTTTTTAAGGCCGGGGTGCTTGGCAGCATATGAGCATAAACCCAATCAATATTTTGCAGCATTAACTGACGATCCATAGAAGCAAGTCGTTTTTTCTTAATAAAAGACCCTATTTCCTGTTTGGCTATTTTTGCATCCAATGTGGAGCTTTTTTCTGCAATACCGGTGTGTACTTCTTGCCCTGCTTTATCAAGAACAACAACGTAAGGAACAACCTTACTCTGTGAGCCCTGCCAGGTAAGCCCGGCAATTGCAGCCAATAAAACAAGCGCAAGAATAAAGGCCAGACTTCGCCAGTTTCGTTTGCTTTTTATTGCCTGGCCGAATATTTCATTCCAAAACTCTTGAGCTTTTATAAAATGCTCATTTGCTCTTGAATAATCCTCCGGCAAACTTTTTATCTCTAAGGTTTTTCGTTCCATAATTTAATCCTTGGTATCTAAAAATTGGATCTCTTTGATTTGCACTTCGGTGATGTAATGATTTTCATTATTTTTTGTATAGCTCCTGGTGGCATTCCGCCCTTCAATGTGAACATTGTGTCCTTTTTTAAGAAATTTTTCACAAGCCTTAGCTCGTTTGCCGAAGGCAACAATATTATGCCATTCGGTTAATTCTTTAGTGTGACCATCCTTGTCTTTGTAGTTTTCATTTGTGGCAAGGGTAAATCTGGCCATAACTCGACCGTCGTTTTCTGTAAGAGAGGGGTCTTTTCCAAGTCTCCCCAATAAAAATATTTTATTCATTCCCATTTGTTATGAATCTCCTTTGCTTAAATTATTTAAATTGCTTTCCTGCTCTTGTCTGCTTGCTCTCATATTGGCGTATATCCCACCCATAATGGGCGTTCTAAAGGGCTTTGGTTTGCCCATGTTATCCGCAATCGTTCTGGTTCCGGCAGAATATGCAGCCTTTATCGCCCCGCTCACTCCACCGCCCCCGGCCTTTGCCGACTTTGTAGCTTCGGTCAACACTGCCATTGATTTGGCGGTATTGGTAGCCGCACCTGCGGCCAAACCCGCTCCGGCTGTTGCAATACCAACGCCCGTTGCCACAGCCGACCCAATGACACCGAACGTATTCGGAGCAAACTGGCCGCCGGAAAGAAGATTATTAATCATGCCCGGGACCATAACCAAGAGCATGCACAGTATCCCTAAGCCAACGGTGATGGCACTTAGTTCTTCCATTCCAAACTGAGCCGGGGGGATATTGACCCAGACGGAAAAAAGCCCCACGCTTAAGGCTGATACAAGATTGATCACCATAAGCCGGAACCCTAAAGAAACGATGTATTTCACATAAGAGATTGCATAATCTCTTGTCCATGCAGATGCACCAAAACCAAGAAATATTTGCCCGACAACCAAGCCTAAATACGCCTCAATAATTGTTATGAGCATTACAGCACTCATAAAAACCCCTATCGCTAAAAAAATTATCGAAACCAATCCCATCGCCCAGGTGTGAACACTTGTTAAAGATAAATTCCCCATACCTCGCATATAGACATTCCAACACTGTTCTAAAACAGCAGCCGGAGTCGAGCCTGCAGATCCACCGGGAACATTGCCGCCGATCTGTACAAAAGAATTAATAATGGCTCTCATCCAGACGTTGCCATTAATTAGCAAGGCATAAAAAAAGCCAATTAAAAGAACTTGTTTAACAAGGCTATAAACAAAATCATAAAGATCGCCGCTTTTTAATGCTAATTGTATCCCCATCCAAACCAGATTCATGACAGCCAATACCCAGAATAACCATTCTGCTCTTGCTTGAATGTAGGGTTGCCACCCTCCAGCTGCCCCTTGAAACTGATTTAAAATTGTAGTGTTAATATTGTCTAATGGTGTAAGCGCAAAGCTTGCGGTTGAAAAGCCTATCAATAGAAATATTGAGGCAAATAATATTTTTGAAAAATTTTTCATATTGTCTGCCCTATTATTCAAAAACCAATGGCTTATTGTTTTTTAAATCAACTTTGTTGGTATTTTTAAGGACAGGCTCTATTTTTTGTTTTTTACATTCACTTAATTCTGTTGCAAGTATGGCGTTTTGCTGTTGTAAGGTCACAATTTGAGCCTTCATCTCGCTTTCTGTTTTTTGATCGTTGCAACCAAAAAGGATCAAAGCACAGAAAATTATTATTAATATTTTATTCATCTTTATTTTCCTTATCATTGAAAAATTAACGGCTGGTTATTGTTTAAATTCACCCTATTGGTATTATTAAACAAATATTTTCCATATTCTTCGTCGGCTTTTTCTTTGGCCTGTTTTTCTGCGATATAAATAGTTTGGGCTTGTGTTTGAGCTGCAACCAAAGCTTTCAACTCGCCAATTTTTGAGGCCATTTGTAATGCTATTTCATTGCCCACCTGGACCGCAGCTTTTTGTCCGGCAGCACTTTGTGATGCTTGATTTAATGTCTGTAAAACCTGAGCTTCTGTTTGAAGATTGCTGATATTATGACCCGCTGTTTTCAAAGCAGCCTTGCAATATTCATCAACCGAATTTCTCCAGGTTTGTTGTTGCTGTTCGTAAGTATTATTTTGAAACATGGTGGCATAATTGGGGTTTAGTTGTTGAAAAAACGAATCGATGCTCCCCACGGTATAACTTATATTGCTCGCTTGATTGATCGCCTGTTGAAGTTGAGTTAATGTTGTCATGACAGACTGGAAAGGGTTGCTGATGAAATTCTGCGTATTAACAACCATGTTCTGGTACATGCTTAATTGATTGGCAATCTGCTGTATCTGGTTTTGAACCTGTAAAATCTGTTGAGTATAGCTTTGCATCAATTGAATATTGTTTGCAATTTGAGTAAACTCTAACGCCCCGCCAAACCCGCCTACTGATCCAGCAAAAGAATTGTTTACGAGCGTTAAGATAATAAAATACGGCAAAATAATTTTTATGAGTTTGGCCATAAGTCCTCCCAATTTTCGGGGTTTTTTTCTATGAAATCATCAAGACTCTTTTTTACATGCTCACCGGCCTGGCCCACAAAAGCCAAGGTATAAGGATCAAGGTTAAAATTAATCAGTCTTTTCCCCTGCCCTTTTTGAACTATGTAATAATCCCTTTTAGGTATGGCGGTACTAATGATATTTAATTCTGCGTTGTTGATGCCAAGTTTTTTATAATGCTTGGCTGAGGATTCGTTCCTGGCTGAAGTGTTCGGAAGAAAGACTTTAGTAAAACAGGACTCATCCAGAACATCCATAATGCCTGAATTGCTGGCGTCACTGATTGATTGTGTGGCAAAAATCACAGAGCAGTTTCTTTTTCTTAAAACCTTAAGCCATTCTATTAATTTTTCTCTAAACGTTTTGTTCCCTAAAACGATCCAGCCTTCATCTAAAGATAAAATTGTCGGTTCGCCGTTTAAACTGTTTTCTATCCTGTGAAAAATATAAAGAAGGACCGGCAAGAGAAATTTTTCTTCTAATTTCATAAGATGCTCAAGCTCAAACACTGAAAAATCAGACAATGACAAATTGTCTTGCTCGTTATCAAGCATATCCCCTAAAACACCGACACCGGTATAAGAATCAATACAGGTTCGAAGGTTTGTGTTTTGTAAAAGAACTTTAAAATCCATTAAACTTCTCATGTTGGAGTCCTTTAACAACTTCATTGCTTCGGTAATGTCTTCTGTTTCATTGGGTGTTATTTTGCGATCAAGCTGCAATTGAATTAGAATAGATATCCAGTCAACCGCCCATTGAAAGTCATGAGGGTTGTCGATCTCTTTTAAGGGACTAAATTGTAATTGAGAGGATTTACCGGCCAGATCGTAATGATCTCCTTTTATCGCCCGGGTTAAAGTATAAAGGCTATACCCCTTATCAAACGCATAAATTTTGGCATTTTTAAACGCTCGAAACTGAGCCAGAATTAATCCAATAAAAGTTGATTTTCCAGCCCCTGTTGGTCCAAAAATTAAAGTGTGCCCAACATCATTGACGTGAAGATTAAATCTAAACGGGGTAATTCCTTCTGTGGATGCATGCATAAGTGCGGGTGTCTTTGGCGGAAACCCAGGATGCGGGCAATATTGCAATCCTGGCCAGATGCTTGTTGTTGGCAAAATATCAGCCAAAACAATTGTTGAAATGGGGACCTGCCGGATATTGTTTGTTTTATTCCCAGGCAAACTACCCAAAAAGGCCTCGGTTGTATTAATGTCTTCAATACAAGACGTAAACCCGGTTTCTGCTAAAATTCTTTGAGTCAATGTTGCATTTTCGAAAAGTTTTTCAGCGTCATTGCCCATTAAAACAATCACGCAGGCATGAAGGCCATAGGACACAAGATTTGATTCAATTTCTGAATATGCCTGCCCTGCTTCCTCGGTCATGGCAACCGCATCCTGGTTTATGGGACCTTTGGCTGTATTATTGAACTGATCCCGCATCCCTCTTATTTTTTGCTGCCATTTTCTTTGCTGGGTTTTCGTAATTGAAATTGCTGTTTCTCTTGGTAACATGATAAATCGATGCGACAAACGATATTCGCATGGTAATTTATCCAGGGCACTTAACATGGCCGGTGTGCTTTCGATGGGGTATCCATTGACGGAAACACAAACTATGCTTTTATTTCCAAGAACAGAAATTAACCCGGGCTGAAAAGTTTCAACACCCAATAATGATGTTACCGGAATCGGAGTGGATGGAATATTAATCCGGACATATTGCCCGGTAAGGCAATAATTAATATAATTAATTATTTCATCGTTATGGATTGTTTGATTGAACTCATTTTCACTAAAAATCGAGCCCATTCTGTTAAGCTTTAAAACGCTTTTTAAGTTTTCTTCAAACGTATATAATTTTTCTCTGAAATGGTTCAGGTTTTTTGTGAAGGGGGTTTCTTCTTTTTGGTCAGACGGATTGTCATACATGAGGTCCGTTACTTTTTTCTCTCTGATTTTTGGCGGAACATACGTGACAATAAGGGCATAGGTGGTTTCAGAATGAATCCCGTTTTCAAACATTTTACGACGCATATTGTCTATGTTTCTTGTGATTTTATCAGGAAAAAAACGTTTAGACGGTGCAGGGTACTCTGTTGAGGATGTTCTAATTGCATCTATGTGTATAATATAATTTTCACCAAGATTTTTAATCGTATCGTTTAAAATTGCGCTTCGCCCTTCTAACTCGACCTCTGTAAAAGCCTGGATATCATCGCCGCGAAAGAAAAAGCCCGCAATTAGCGTCCCTTGAGTTGTAAGAAGAATACCGTCACCTACCAGGGACGTGTAATGTAACAACTCTGAAAAACTTTGATTTTTATCTTTCTTTATGGGCGTGATATAATCTTTTTCTTGATAATTCAGAAAAAAATTAAGCAACAAAATACAAACGGCAGCAATAAGAAAAAAATAAAGATAATTCATTTCAAAAACCTATAGATAGATGGTTTTGACATATAGATTTTTTTAAATTTTATATGCCTTAAATAAAGCGTAATCATGATAGGATCGCTTTTTGCCATTCGCCTTAAAACCCCAATGCCAATAAAGCCAAGCAAAACAGCCATGATTATTAAATACAGGCTCATTGTAATCGCCATCATCGTACAAAACATGCCCAATGCAATTAATGGGATCCGTTCACACCCGGCAACCAAGGCCGGGCGTGTAAGGGCCCTTGCTATTTTAATACCCCGCATTAAATAATTGCTCCTGCTCCGGTTGCCGCAGGAAAAAGCGTTGCCAAGGCATTCTGGGCAGTAACAAGCAAACCAAGGACTAAAACCACATATGCCCCCCTTTTGGCGAAATCGTTTAATTCGCCGCCGAAAATTAACATACCGCCCGTTACCATAATCGCAATCAAAGCAACGGCAAACGCAATAGGACCAGTAAGAGAGGTTCGCAATGTTGTTAAGGGTGCTTCCCAGGGAAGACCTGTGGCTGCGAAGGCTGCAGGAAGTGCAACAAACATTAAAAAATTAACTGCAAGAAAAATAGCCATGTTTTTGGTGTTTTGGTTCATAATTAAATCCTTTTTTGTTGTGGTTAAAATTTAATTTCTTGATTATTAATAAGATCGATCAGATTATATTTTTTCTCTGAAAAACCCTGCAAACTATAGAATTCTTGGATTTTTCTTTTGTTTCCTACTTTTTTGAAAAATATAATCTTATCAACCGTTCTTGATATGAGTCTCTGGCATTTGTCATGGAAAGCTATAGTGCAAAGATCCTCAAGTCTTTGAACTGCATCGACGGCCGAATTGGCATGAATTGAAAAGATCCCTCCTTTATGGCCTGTGTTCCAGGCCTGAAAAGCCTCTTTTGCCTGATTTGCTTCTCGAATTTCACCAATGATTATTCTTTTTGGCGACAATCGAAGCATGGTCTTTATACAATTACCGAGGGGATTATTTTTATTGGCAATCATTTTAAAAGTGTTGGGTGCGCTTGATTGAATTTCGTCTACGTCTTCACAAATTACCAGGCGATCGTTGGTATGCTTGATTGATATCTGATCAACATAAGCATTGATAAATGTTGTTTTTCCGGTACCGGTCCCCCCTGCCACCAAAACATTGTCATAATTATCAATTGAGTCATGCAGCAATGACATGGTTTTAAAATCTAAAATCCCGGCATTAAGGTAATCTTTGAAAGTTAATATCCGGGCCGCTTTTTTCCGAATTGAAAAACCGGGCCCTGGTTTTGCCACAGGCGGCAAAACACCTTCAAACCTGGCTCCAAAGATAGGGAGTTCTCCGCCAATAGTTGAAAACTCTTTATTTGCGACATCGTCAAGAGATGTTGCAACGGTTTTGATTATGGATTCTCTGGCCTGGGGGGATAAATTGGTGATATTGACAATATCAGGAGTGTCTAATCTTTCAACCCAGACATTGCCGTCTGGATTGACATTAATATCCGTTACATTGGGATTATAAAGGGCCTCCATAATGATACTGCCAAGTTCTTTTTGAAGCTTGGTAATAATACGCTGTTGTTGCGTCTTGGCCGTTGGAATATTTTTAATCTTATCGTTTTCCAAAAAAGAAAACCCCTGTATATTTCTTTTCCAAATATCGAACTTACAAAACTATTGTTTTTTGAAATATAGGTTGATAAGATGGCGGGTGACTGTTTGGTTGTCATCTTGTCAACCTTACTTCTTAGGCCCCGCCAATCTCGTAAATTGGCGGGGCCTTTGCTTTTGTCATTATAACGTAATTAAATTTTATCTGGTGGGGGGTATTACTTTTTTTGAAAAGTTTGTCAACTCTTTTTTTGATAGTTTTTTAATCATCTTCAGTTTTTCATGTTCGTTTTCGATTAACACCCTCAGAAGTTTACTCTGGTCTATTTCATATATAGACGTTAGACATTCAAGCTTTTCAAGTGTTTTTTGTCCAACTTTAAAAGAAATTGTTTTTAATTTTGTTTCTTTTTTCATTTTAAAAATCCATTTTTTTATTTAATTTGTAATACCGTTTTTAATGTGAAAACGTATTACTTTTTCACTAAGGGATTCCCTTAGTGAAAAAAAATTGTAGCACATAATAAATTTATTGAAAAGCTTCGTAAATTAATGTTTTTCTAAAAAAACCCGATAACGTTTAACTGGTCTTTTCCAGCCTTTTTTTAACATAAAAGTTTTACATTATTTTTAAAAAAATCTTACTTTTATTACATCTTTTTATTACAAATAAACAACATTTATTTTATGAAACTTGTTAATATTAAAAGATATTTTTTTGTTTCGAACCCTCTTCAAGTCAAAATAAAAACGATAGCATTTTCGCTGCCGGCAAGGTGATCCGGATTAAAAAAATGATGGCATTTTATCCGGCTGTAGATTGTTCAGGAAAGAAAAACCGATAGTAAATTTTTGTGGCCCTGGGGAGTGCTGATCAGATCCCGCGGCCCGGCTGTTCGTTTTTTAGCCATCAGAAGGATAAATTCAAGGGTGTGTGGATCCGACTTAACGGATTTACACGCCCTCTTCTATTTGACTGATCGGTTGTTACCCCTTTAATCCATATATTTGATTGCTCCAATCGTTCCTGCAAAGGTCAAAATAAGTTTTTTTAAAACCAGGTAAAAAAACTGATCCCCCTTCAAGTTATCAGGGTTTCTCCCTTGTTCCGTCTCTCATTACACAATTTTACTGAACATGGGATCAGGGGTTAATTCACAATTTAAAATAGAGGACCCTAAAGACAGGCCCTTCGGGGGACAGGGTTTTAAAAACCCTGAAAAACATAACTTAAAAAGGAGATTTGAAAATGGAAAAAATTAAAGAATTAACCAACACACAGCTGATTGAGATTGCCCCGGCAATTGGAGCAATTAAACCTTTTTGTCAAGTTTCAGAAAGATATTCATTTGTTCCTACTCTTACAGCAATTAATCATTTAAGAGATACCGGATGGATACCGGTCATGGCTGGACAGGCCGGAGTAAGAACTAAAGATAAAAACGGTTATCAAAAACACATGATCCGATTTACCCGCCCGGATTTGATTGTCAATGGTCACAGAATGGATCTTTTGCTTTACAACTCACATGATAGAGGTTGTGCTTTTAAATTGATTGGCGGCGTTTTTAGATTTGTATGTGCAAACGGTATGATTATTGGTGATCGTGTCGCAGAATACAGCCACAGACATGTTGGTTTCAGCCCGGATATGTTTATTAAATCTTCCCTACTGGTTGGTGAGCATATCGAAAAAACTGCCGGTGTCATCGAAGATTGGCAAGAAATTGAAATGGAAAAAAATGAAAAAGGAATTTTTGTTAAAGCCGCGCATCAATTGCTTTATGAAGATACAAACAAAGCACCTATTACAGCGGATCAACTTTTAATTTGTAGAAGATCTGAGGACCGAGAAAAAAAAGATCTTTGGACTACTTTTAACACAATTCAAGAAAATGTGATTAAAGGTGGTTTACGTGGCAAATCAGTAAAAGGCAAAAAAATCCGGACAAGAGGAGTTAAAGCAATTGATAAAGATAGAAAATTAAATCAAGCTCTCTGGATTTTAACAGAAGAAATGGCGAAAATTAAAAAACAATAAATTTATAATACCCCGCCCTTCTTGGTTTTCACAAAAAAGGA
>JAHJLV010000002.1 GCA_018821535.1 Pseudomonadota bacterium
GGATAAATAGTAATTTTAAAAAAAAGGATTTTAAATGAAATTTTCGTTTAATAAACAGGAAATTGTAGATGCGCTTTCAAAAATACAGGGAATAACAGGAAGAAAAACAAATCTTACCATAACATCAGATATTCTCATCAAAGCGATGGGATCAACCATAACGATCACAGCAAATGATCTTGAGACTGTTTTTTCAGGTACATATGAAGCAGAAGTTGAAAAAGAAGGCATTTTATCCATAAATTCAAAGAAGTTTTTTGAAATTATCAGAGAATATCCTGAAAATTTCATACCGATCAATGAAATCGAAAACCGGTGGGTGGAAATTGGTAAAAACGACAGTATCTATCATATTGTCGCCTCTGATTATAAAAACTATCCCCAGACGCCTGTTATAGAAGATGTAAAATTTATAAGCATCCGTCCCAAAGACCTGAAAAAAATGATTGAAGTTTCTTCTGTTATCAGTTTTTCAGGTGAAGAAAAGCGAATTTATGTGATCGGGTCATTGATCGAGAAAATTACAGAAAATGAATCTCCTAAACTCAGAATTGTATCCACGGATTCAAGACGCCTGAACTGTTTTGAAGCACCTTATAAAGGAACCCTTGAATTACCGGACGAAAGTGTGATTATTCCTAAAAAAGGCTTTTCTGAATTGGCCAAGTTTATAGATACAGGCAGTGATGAAATCAGTGTAGGGATAAAAGACAATCATTTTATTTTTAAAACTGAAAAAGAGTCTGTTATGATTAAACTGCTTGAAGGAGAATATCCTAACTATAAACCGGTAATTAATTATCAGGAAATGATTCCCGTGGAAGTGGATAAAAACATGTTTTATACATTAATGAAGCGGGTTTCTATTTTAACTTCAGATGAATATAAAAGTGTGGTTTTAAATTTTAAGGAAAATGAACTGGTTGTTACGATCACCAATCCTGAGATCGGTGAATCAAAAGAGCAGATGATGATTTCATTTTCAAATGAAGAGATTAAAAGCGCATTCAATCCCAGATATTTTATGGATGCGTTAAACATGTTTGAAAAAAATACCCTGGTGTTAAATGTCAAGGACAGTAAAAGTCCCTGTATAATAAAGAGTCTTGATGACGATAATCTTATCTGTGTAATAATGGCGATGCATATATCATGAATGATAATAAAATGACCAACGATTATAGTGCGGGCAGCATAAAAGTATTGGAAGGCCTGGAAGCAGTTCGAAAAAGACCGTCCATGTATATTGGAAACGTGGATATTCAGGGGCTTCATCACCTGGTATATGAAGTGGTGGATAATAGTATTGATGAAGCCATGGCCGGCCATTGTGATCTCATCCTTGTGACCATTCATCCGGACATGCGGGTCAGTGTGGAAGACAACGGCAGGGGTATTCCTGTTGAAATGCATGAAACCGAACATATTCCCGCCTGTGAAGTGGTCATGACCAAGCTTCATGCCGGGGGTAAATTTGATAAAGATTCATATAAAGTATCCGGCGGGCTTCACGGTGTGGGTATTTCTGTTGTAAATGCACTGTCCGAGCAACTGGACATGGAAGTATACAAGAAAGGTAAAATATATCATCAGTCGTATTCCAAAGGCCACAAAAAAACAGAACTCGTTGTATTAGGGGATACAGATAAAAAAGGAACGAAAATCACCTTTACCCCGGATTTCAGTATCATGAACGAAAATGAATTTGTTTATGAAATTCTGTCCCGGAGAATGCGGGAGCTGGCGTTTTTAAATAAGGGTATCCGCATTGTTATAGAAGATGAACGTTCAGCAGAAAAAGAAGATTTTCATTTTGAAGGCGGTATTGTTTCCTTTGTGGAGTATTTAAATCGTTCCACAACGGTTTTACATGATCCGATCCATATTGAAGGGGATAAAAAAGATGTACAGGTGGAAGTCGCCATTCAGTATAATGACACCTTTAAGGAAAAACTGTATTCTTTTGCCAATAATATCAGAACACTGGAGGGCGGGGCGCATGTATCCGGATTTAAAGCTGCCCTGACCCGTACCGTTAATGCATATATTACTTCAGGTTCAAATAATCTGCCCAAGAATATGCAGAGCATAAAAATCAGCGGCGATGATATGCGAGAGGGTCTTACTGTTATCATTTCTGTAAAATTAATGGAACCCCAGTTTGAAGGCCAGACAAAGACAAAACTGGGAAATAACGAAATCAAAGGTATTGTTGAATCTCTTTTAAATGAGAAATTAGGCCAATATCTGGAAGAAAATCCAAATGTTGCAAGAAAAATTATTGCCAAATCCGTTGATGCGGCACGGGCCCGGGATGCTGCAAAAAGAGCAAGAGAACTTGCCCGGAAAAAAGGCACCTTAATGGATTCAACCCTGCCGGGTAAACTTGCTGAATGCCAGTATGCTGATCCGGCTGAAAGAGAACTGTTTCTTGTGGAAGGAGATTCTGCAGGCGGCAGTGCCAAACAGGGAAGAGACAGACGGTTTCAGGCCATACTCCCATTAAAAGGTAAAATATTAAATGTGGAAAAAGCCCGGTTTGACAAGATTTTAAGAAGTGATGAAATTAAAAATATAATAACGGTTCTTGGAACCGGTGTCGGGCAGGAAGAATATAATATTGACAAGATCAGATATCATAAAGTGGTAATCATGACAGATGCTGATGTTGACGGGTCTCATATCAGAACACTTCTGCTGACATTTTTCTATCGCCAGATGCCGGAGCTGGTTTCCAAAGGCTATCTGTATATTGCCCAGCCGCCGCTGTTCAGGGTGGGATCACGAAAAAACGGTGTATATCTTAAAAATGAAGAAGAATATGCAAATTATCTGATCAACCGGATTTCATCCCAGAAGGATATTTTTATTAATAATAATACAGATGCGCTTCCTGAAGAAGAATTCTCATCACTTCTGGTCACCTTGACCGATTATTATGATGCGGTTAATCTTTTGAAAAAAAGAGATATGGATACGGTTCTTTTACTGGCCCTGATTAAACATGGCGTAAAAGATAAATATTTTCTTGAAGATAAACAAAATTTTATAACACTTTCCCAGGATATCAGAAAATATGGATATATACCTGGAAATATTGATTTTGATGAAGAAAGAAATATTTATGAAATGGATATTTTCAATACAGAGGAAAGCGAAAACCTTTTAAGGGTGGGAAGAGAAATACTGGGAACCACGGATTATAAACGGATGCTCAGGGGATTTGAAAAAATAAATCCCTATAATAAGCCGCCGTTTGTTATATCTTCCAAAGCATCAGAGGCTGAGACCAAAAAAGAATATCAATTCGATAACTTAGACCAGTTGTTCGAATTCATTATTTCAGAAGCCAAAAAAGGAATTAATATCCAGCGCTATAAAGGTCTGGGTGAAATGAATGCAGATCAGCTCTGGGAAACCACCATGAATCCGGAAAAAAGAAATATGCTCCAGGTGGATGTGGAAGATGCTGAAAAAGCCGATGAGATTTTCACCCTGCTCATGGGCGAAGAAGTAGAACCCCGACGAAATTTTATCCAGAAACATGCGCTTGAGGTCTCGTCTTTAGATTATTAAATAAAATAAATTCATAGGCATATGCGCCTGTAGAAAAAAATTCTTTTCAATCGTGTTTAAATGTAAATCCGGATAGCGACCTTGATCGCAAGTCCTTATATTGGGTTACCGTGACCAATAGACTCCAGATGACGGAGATGTGATGCACTGCCGGCAGTCTCCACAGGAGACGAGGATATTATCATTACCGGCCAGGCCCTTGAGCGGGGCACAGATGCTCCCCTGGCAGAAACACCGTTAAACCTGATCATCACCGTGAACGGCTTTGAGCGTAAAAGGGTGTAAATTTGGGACAGACCACGTTTTTACCCTTTTATCCAAAGACGGATTTACCCAACCGTCACAGCCTCGGGCATCGGGAATGTCCTGTTCAAGGCATCTGATATTTACACCGGAACCTTTAATGCGAAAAACGAACTGATCCGTGGTCTTGCTGTGATTTGCCAAATTCCTGTCGTACTTTTTGCCAAATTACAGATCATAAGATTTAGACCATTTTGGGGCACTTTCCCAAATTAATATGGTCTTTTGGAGAGAACCATAGTGTTTTTTTGCTGATATCCCTGGCACGTCTACTATATATAGTTTTTTTTCTTATGACCCAATAGGTAAAATCCGCAAAATAAAAAGCGGTTATTTTCATGATCACAGTGTAAAAATACTCCCTCCCAAAAAGCAAGGATGCCGGATATGATCTATCCGGCATCCTTTTGGGTGCATTATTCAAAAATTAAATTCAGTCTTCAATAAATTTGATCAGCTCGGGAATGGTTTTAGCGGATTTTATTTTGCCTTTCAAAGCTTTCAGTGTATTGATATCTCTAATGCTTTTGATTTTGGTGATAACCGTTTTGCAATCGTCCGTATCACCAAACTTGATGCTGACCGCAAACTCAATCCCCTCAACAAGCCCTTGTTCAAGTCCTTTTTTAAGACCCGTCTCTCGACCCTCATTTCTAAGTTTTTCAGCCAATGTCATGATCATATCTCCTTTATCTTCAGACAACGTCTTTGATACAATGGTTTGAAATTGTTCAGTTGTAATATCTTCTACGTTGCTGAATATGTATTTTATCAGAGTTTCAAAATATTGCAAACCAGTTTCTTTTTCAGACAAATCTTTTAGCAAAGAAAATATTCCAGGCAGTTTTTGGGCAAAATCCTGTTCAAAGATATGCTTGAATATCAGCATGACCACACGGGCTGTTATGGTTCCTTTGATATCATTGTCAGAGTATTTTGAAAGATCATACAGAACATAGCGAAAATCAGGGATATAATCTGACATGATATCAACAGGGCCTGCAAGCATGGAAGAAAAATGCTCTTTTACTTTCCACTTTTGGGGACCGTGATACAATAACAATGGAACAATTATGGAAAGTTTTTTTCTTTTGGATTGCTTTAAGTCCAGCCGCCAGATTTTGATCATATACTCAAGCAACTGAAGGTGGACAAGTTTGTCAGGATAGCTTTTATGTTCAAATAAAAAATAGATATATCCGGGAGTATCTCCGATATTTACTTTGTACAACATATCGGAATAATAATTTTTCAGGTCGTTTTCAATGAACGTGTCTTTACAGATTTCAAGAGAATCCAGATTTACAACATTCAAAACTTCTTTTGGCAGGTAATTTTCTAAAAAAGCCTTTGCATTGGCTTTGTTGCTCCAAGTTTCTTTGAAAAGACTGTCATGGGAGTTTTGAATTTTATTGTCCATGCAGTGTCAGTATCATACAGATTATTGTGGTTCAAGATAAAATATTGAAATCTTCTCTTCTGAAAGTGAGCATCAGTTTTCTGCCGGGCACCCAGATATCCGAAGGCATGAAAACCTTTTATCTTACCGTGACAAGTTCCAATTATCAAAAGACGGATATCGGGCTGTATCTAACCGTTACAGCCTCGGGCATCGGAAATGTCCTGTTCAAGGCATCTGATATTTATACCGGAACCTTTAATGCGAAAAACGAACTGATCCGTGGTCTTGCCAATGCAAAAATCACCATGCAAAGAGACATGAGTACGGATTCTCCCGTAAGTGCTACAACCGATTCCTTAGGAGAAGTCCTGTTTGAAGATCTTGTGGTGGGCTCCTATAAATGCGTGGTCACCGCAGCAAATCACCAGCAGTATACCGGCCGTATCTGGGTAAAACCCGGCATCACAGTGAACAAGCCGGTTTTCCTTGAATACAATCTGGTTACCGTGGAGTGGGAGGTCAACGAGATCACCATAGAAGATAAATATGAGATTCTTTTAACCGCCACATTCGAAACCGATGTCCCGGCAGCCGTCGTCGTGGCCGAGCCCTTGTCTGTTACCCTGCCGGATATGCAAAAAGGCGATGTCTATCATGGTGAATTCATCCTGACAAATCATGGCCTGATCCGGGCAGAAGATCTGACCATCCCCATCCCCTACCTCATCACCTGTTTAAAATCCCTTGATCAGGAAGACAGCCAGGACGGCGGCGGCGGATGTTACACCTATACAAAATGCCTGACGATTTCTTATGGATATACCTGTGCAAACGGCGGCACATCCAAAGGTTCTACCCGGCATTGTTTTTATAAGAGTGGCGGCATCTGCGGATCAACCGGCAGCGGCGTTAGCTCTGGAGGCGGCACCACTGGTGAAACCAGTGTGATTTCAAGCACCGCCCTGGTGGTGGATGATAAAAAATGTCTGCCAAAGCCGGACCCCAAAGAATGCAACGAGTGCAAAGAAACTGGTCAGAACACAGAAACATCTATTGGCAGTGCCATTAATACGGTCTACAGGCAGTTTGTGGATGATGCGGTGGATATGTTTATCCAGACCCCTGGCGGCCGGATTATCATTTCACGGGAATATGAAAACAGCAAATGGTCATGGAATTTTCTAAGCACTGTCATGGATGGCAGAGAAGATGATAACCTGAAGGTCACACGCAAAGCAATATCCGTCCTGTCAGAATACGGTCCGGATTATGTCACCAAAGACCATGTCCCCTATGAAAAAGTTTCACCGGACGTATATAAAAATGACACCCAGGTGCTGTGGTTTGAGTATGATGCGGATGCAAGACAGGTCACGTATGAATATTCAGGTGACAACCTGGTTTGTGTGGTTGCTCTGATGGAAAAGCAAACCCTCTATGAATACGACAGTAAAAACAACCTGACCAAAAAGACCAATGCTGCTGGTCATGCCACAATCATTACTTATAATCAGACCAATGATCCGATAAGTTAAATTCTTGAGTTAATTATAAAAATAGTTTGTTTTAATCTCGAATTTATGATATAAAACAAACTATGCTTAATGTTAAAGAAAAAGAAATACTCAAAAAATTTGGGCACCGTTTGAAAAATGCTCGGCTGAAATTAAATGATTCCCAAAGAGATTTTGCATTCAGGATTGGGGTGTCAGCACCAACACTATATAAAATGGAACAGGGAAGCCCTTCTGTATCCATTGGCACATGGATCAAAGCATTATCTATGTTGGGCAGACTGGACGATTTTGATAAATTGATAGCGCCAGAAGAATCGCTATTTGATAGATATGAGGCATTGGAAAAAACAAAGACCCGGCAACGGGTAAGAAGGCAAAAGACAAAATGATCCGATTATTTGTCAATGTGACACTTCCCAATAATATAACGTTGTTTTGCGGCGAAATTGTTACGACATCTCCTGATCCCAGGGGTGTGATACAGGGCGCCTTTAGATATTCTCCAGAGTATCTTAGCCATCCGCTTGCTTTTTCTTTAGATCCTGTGAATCTGCCGTTAAGATCACAAGAGTTTGGGGTATTCCGGCCAGAAGGTGTCCATGCTGTTTTTGAAGATGCGCTTCCTGATGACTGGGGCAGAAACCTTTTGATAAAAAAAGCTCAACTTGGAAGAGGTGAACAAACTATTCCAAGGATGCTTGAAGCTTTAGGGGCAAATGGATTGGGAGCTTTGAGCTTTGAATTAAAACAAAACAGACTTGCTGCATCAGATTCTTCTGCTGGTATGAAAGATTTGGAAACTCTTTTGAATACAGCGTTAAAGTATGAATCAGGATTGCAAATAGAGGAGCAAGATTTGCAATTGTTATATCAAAGCGGCAGCAGCCCTGGAGGAGCCAGACCTAAAGTTCTTTGCCGAAAAGCGACAGGGTCTTATTGGATAGCAAAGTTCCCCCGACATAATGATTCATTCCATGTAGAGTCTATTGAAGCTTCTACCCTTGAATTGGCAAAACGTTCAGGGTTGTCTGTTCCTGAATTTGAAATCCAGAATATCGGCATTAAAAAAGTTTTGCTGGTAAAACGATTTGACGTTTCAGATAAAGGCGGCCGGTATCATATGATCAGTATGCAGACATTGCTTCAGGCTCAAGGGTATTATTTTTTAAGTTATGAAGATATGCTTGATGTGGTAAGGGCTCATAGTTATAAGCCGTCAGTTGATGTGTCATCTTTATTTCGCCAGATGATTTTTAATATGGCCATCGGAAATACGGATGATCACCTTAAAAATTTTTGTATGCTCCGTGAAGAATCTGGATATTGTTTGTCGCCGGTATATGATGTATTGCCGGATATAAATGAAAAAAGAGAGCATTCATTATCTTTTTCTTCTTCCGCAGGTTTGTTACCCCAAAACAGAAAAACGATGCAAAGCATAGGTGAAGGCCACAAAATTGAGAAGATTAGTCAGATTATTGATGCGGTTGTTCAGGCCGTGTCCGGTTGGAAAGAGGTATTTGAACAATATGATGTCCCTGAATCTGAAATCCAGCGACTTGAGTGGAGCATTAAGAGACGAATTGAATACCTGGAATGACCCAGCGACTTCCCCGGATCCTTAGGCGTCCCCAGATCCCACAGCCTCTCCCTCCCCCAAAGCAGTGTTTTATGGGTATGCGAAAGGAAATTATCTGAACACCAGGGGACAACGTAAGGGTACCCGATATATTGTTGGTGATAAATAAAAAAGCCTTCACCTGCTTTTTTAATAGCTGTTTTTCAAGATGATCCGTCAGCTTTCAGAATTATTGAAATCGTCGTTCCCTGTCCGGGATCGCTTTCAATCTCTATGGAACCGCCATGTTCCGTGATAATTTTTTTAACATTGGCAAGACCGATTCCCGTGCCTCTGGCTTTTGTTGTGAAAAGCGGTTCAAAAGCCTTTTTCCTGATATTTTCCGGCATGCCGATACCGTTGTCACAAACTGTCAGATTGAACCCTGACGGCAGTTGTCTTGCCTGTACAAAAATTTCAGGCCTAAATGAAGTGTTTTCCTTTAATACTTTTTCAGATTTTTCATTCACAGCGTGAATGGAATTGTTCAAAAGATTGATCAGGACCCGCTGCATCATCTCCTGATCATGGGCGACAGGTAAAAGATTCTTGTCTATCTCCAGTTTAATGGTGATCCCTTTATCTTCTTTGAACTGCTCAATTACCTTATTGATCCATGGTGCTGCATTTTTAACCGCCGGCTTGGCTTTTCTGCCCTGAGTATATTCAAGCAGTTCATCCACAATGGCATCGCATAAAGAAATCTGTTCATCAATTCTTTTCAAATGCTTTTCAATTTTTTCATCCTCCATCCTGATTTTGCGCTGGAGATAAAAAACTGAAGATCTGATAACCCCGAAAGGATTGCGCAGTTCATGGCTCACTGTGGCAGTCAACTGCCCAAGAACGGCCAGTTTTTCATTTTTGACCAGCTCTTTTTGTGCATCTTCAAGAGCCCGGGTACGTTCGGCAACAAGTTTTTCCAGATTTTTACGATAATTCATCAATTCGGTTTCTGCAGCTTTACGCTCAGTTACATCTACACCAATGGAAAGAATACAGTCTTCATCCTGAAACTTTAACAGGCACATGGATACTATATTGTCTGTTATCGTGCCGTCTTTTATCTTAAAACGGACTTCAGCCATGTCCACCCGGCCTTTTTCAGACAGCATATCCACCAATCGTTTGCGATCGTTGGGGTCTGTATATATCCCCAGATCAAAAGGTGTTTTTCCTATAATTTCATCTTCTGTATACCCGCTGAAAAAAGAGAATGCTTTGTTTGCCTGCATATAGGTGCCATCACTGAGCCTGGACACAACAATGGAATACGGTGCTGTATCAAGTGTTGTCCTGTAGCTTTTTTCACTTTCCGCCAGTTTTTTTTCAGCCTTTTTAAGTGCATCTATTTTTGTTGAGATATATAAAAGGCATTCTTCTTTCATAAATTGAATTTTCCGGGCGGAAACAAGGCTGTACAGATTTTCACCAAAGCGGTTGGTAAATGCCAGTTCAAGGTCATCTACCTGTCCGTATTTATTAAAAATATCCCATAATTTTTTTCTGACATTCAGATCCCGGTAAACATTGAGCTCGGGAGAGGTTTTTCCTAAAACATCCTGCTTTTTAAATCCAGTCCTGCGGCACCATTCTTCATTAACATCCATATATCTGGCATCGGATGACCGGGTAAGGGCAATAGCAATGGGTGAACTTTCCATTATATTGCGGTAACTTTCTTCGCTGATTCTGGCCTGTTGCAATTCCTGTCTAAGTCGGCCAATCTCAGCATAATCAGAGGAAGATGATATAATTTGTCCAATTTTAAGAATATAAAATTGGTTTTTTTCGTCGGCTGGAACTTTTGAAAAGGAACACTGCACTGTGATTTTTAAGCCATCCTTTTTATGGAGCAGGATCTGTGTCTGAAAACTTTCTTCATTTTCTATCTGTTCAAGAATGGTTTCTATTTTATTATAGGGCGGCACCCAGAATGATGTTAAAAATTGACCAACAGCGTCATCTTTCTTTGTGTCCAGGACCTTTAGAAAGTGATTGTTTGCATATACGATTTTTCCTGCCGGATCTGCTAAAACAACCAGGCCTGGAAGGGCAGTCAGTTCAATTTGAGGGAGGAATTGATTCATATCGTCCTTTTTAATGTGGCAGGTACTTGTATAATACCACAAAATATTTTTTTCAACTATCCGAAATATTCTATTTTGTCATGCGGTTTTTAAACTGCTTAAAAAGAAGGAATGCCCCCCAGGCAAAGGAAAGCAGAAAGAGGACGGTTCCAATAACTACACACAGTTTTGCTATGGAATGATCATATTGCAACAGGCCGGATTCGGTCAGCAGATATTCCCAGTCATGGAATCCATAGGGAGAGGAATGTCCGAAATTTCCACCGACCAACGGCATGGTCAAGGATCGGGCATCATTCACATAGGGTGCGATATCGAAAAAATTCTGCCCGAACCACCACAGGGTAACACAGGCTCCAAAGGTATCCCGCGTTTTTACCAGAAAAACACAAAAACAGATCAAGGGCATGATCAACTGGCCCAGGGTTCCGCCAAGAGAGGTGATAAACTCGCCAAAAGGACGAAAGAGGATATGCCCGGCTTCATGGAAAGGCAGGTTGACAAGATGCATAAAGGAGTGCCCTGCATAATTATCCTGGATGGGAGAGGCGATAAATTTGATTCCCCACAGGATCAGCACAACAAGAACGGCAAGTCTTGAATACAGAATAACGAGATTGTTTTCCGCAGGGGTATAGAACAACAGATCTTTTAAGGAAAACAAGGATTCGGAAGTGTCTTGAACCGGTTTTAAATTCAAAGCGGGATTAAATTTTGAAAAAATAATCCCGCATTTTTTACATTCTATGGTTTCTTTTGCTTGTGCATGATTACATTTCGGACAATTAAACAAATCGGTATTATTAATTGTCTGATCCGTCATCATACATTCATATTTTCCATGGCTTTTTTCATCTGGCGAACCGCCTGTCTCAAGCGCTCTTCATTTTCCACTAACGCCAGACGAAGATATCCTTCTCCCTCTTCACTGAAGCCTGTTCCGGGAGCCACAGCAACATTGGCCCGGTCCATCATTTCAATGGCAAACTGCATGGCCCCCATTTTGTTGAAAGGCTCAGGTATTTTTGCCCAGACAAACATCCCTGCCTTGGGTCGCTGAATATCCCATCCCAGCCGTTCAAGACCGCTGCACAGGACATCCCGGCGGACCTGGTATATTTTTGCAAGCTCCGGGATGGTATCATCACAATCCCGAAGGGCAATGATACCAGCCACCTGAATAGCGGAAAAAATGCCGTAATCAAAATATCCTTTAATACTGCCAAGGGCTTTGACCATCTGGGAATTTCCCACACAGTATCCGATTCGCCACCCGGCCATGCTGTAGTTTTTTGAAAATGATCCAAATTCAACACCCACGTCTTTTGCGCCTTCAGCCTCAAGAAAACTGGGGGCAACGTAACCGTCAAAGGTGATTTTGGAATAGGCAAAATCGCTGATCACCATGAATTTATATTTTTTGGCAAGTTTTACAATCTCGTTGAAAAACTTGATATCCGTAACAACCCCGGTAGGGTTATGGGGATAGTTAAGCATCAGAACCTTGGGTTTGGGGTAGCAGGCCTCACAGATATTGGCAATACGTTCCAGAAAGTTTTTTTCCGGTGCAATGGGTATTTTCATTACATTGGCCCCGGCAATGACCGCAGCATAGATGTGAACCGGAAAAGCCGGTGCCGGAACCAGGACAGAATCTCCCGGCCCCATGATGGCCAGGCACAAATGAGAAATTCCCTCTTTTGAACCAATGGTAAAATAGGTTTCTTTTTCAGAATCCAGGTCAATATTATAATGACGCTTATAATATTTTGCGATTTCAATCTTTAAGTGAGGCATGCCCGAGCTTTCCGGGTACCGGTGCGCTTTAGGATCTTTTGCAACTTCAATCAGCTTGTCAATAACCGCATCCGGCGCCGGGTCCATGGGATTTCCCATGCCAAGATCAATGACATCGTCTCCTTTTCGTCTTTTTTCCATCTTCATCTTATTTATCATCCCGAATAAATAAGGCGGAAGCTGCTCCATACGATTTGCAAAGCGGATAAAACTTTTTTCTTCCACAATAAAACTCCTCACAAAAAACTAAAATCGGTAATTCTTAATCGGTAAACTTAAAATTGATAAATTTAAACCGCAAAATCCTGAGATAAGGAACATATCAGATTTTTAAATGATTAGAAAAGAAAAAATTTTGGATAACAAGATTCCGGGCAGATTTTGAAATTATTTGCACAACCCGTAAAAAAGGTGATATTCAATTCATAGTCTGTAGAAGATTTTTCTATAATGGCTGTAAAATATATAATCTTCGGAGGATATTATTAAAGGATTTGTCATAGGAGCCACGGGAAGCGGAGCCGGAAAAACAACCCTTTCGCTTGCCATATTATCTTATCTTGCAGACAAGGGCTATACTGTTGCTCCCTTCAAAGTGGGCCCTGACTTTATTGATCCGGGCCACCATACCAAAATTTCAGGAAAAACCAGTTTTAATCTGGATTCCTGGATGCTTTCCAGAACATACAATGAAAAAATTTTTCGACAAAACGCCATGGAATCAGACATTGCTGTGGTTGAAGGGGTGATGGGCCTTTTTGACGGGTATGACGCTTTGACGGAAACAGGGTCCACAGCCCAGATGGCCAAATGGCTGAATCTGCCGGTGGTGCTGGTGGTCAGTGCAAAAGGCATGGCCAGAAGCGCTGCTGCTGTTGTAAAAGGGTTTGAGGAATTTGATCCGCAATTAAATATTGCCGGTGTTATTTTTACTAAAATCGGAAGTGCGGTTCATTATGACTATCTGAAAAAAGCCGTGGAGCAGAACTGCAGGACAAAATGTCTGGGGTTTATGCCGCATGATAACGCTATTGCCATGTCTGAAAGGCATCTGGGTCTTGTGACAGCCCAGGAAATCGATATTAAAAAAGAGGTTTTATCCCTCATGGTTTCAATGGTTGAAACCCATATTGACATGGATGCGCTGATTCAGTGTCTAAAGCCGTATGATTTTCCGAAAGACCCGGCACCCCAAACCCCTGATTTTACTGAAAGTTCTTTTTTTATAGACGAATCTTCTCCTTTAATCGCAGTAGCAAAAGACAGGGCGTTTTGTTTTTATTATCAGGATAATCTGGATATGTTGGAAAAATTCGGGGCGAAAATTGTGGAATTCTCTCCCCTGGAAGATGAACGTCTGCCGGAAAATATTCATGGAATTTATCTGGGGGGCGGCTATCCGGAAGTGTATGCAGAACAGTTGTCTAAAAAAACGCAGATACTGGCGCAGATATATCAGAACAGTCGCAATGGAATGCCGATTTACGGGGAGTGCGGCGGCTTTATGTTTTTATGTCAGGCGCTTTGCACCGCAGATATGATTTCATCAGGCCAGGACAGTACCGGTGCAGGTCAGGAATTTAACATGTCCGGCTGTTTTGATTTCAAGGTGTCCATGTCAAACCGCCTTCGGTCTCTGGGGTATCGGGAGATCACCTTGAAAAAGGATACGATTATCGGGAAAAAGGGGGCGGTTCTTCGGGGTCATGAATTTCACTATTCTTCACTGACAGGCCCCTTCACTGACAGTTTCAATGTATATCAGACCACTTCCCGGGACGGACAGGAAATGGATTTAAAAGGGTATCAGATAAACAATACCCTGGGCAGCTATTTTCATGTTCATTTTGGCAGCAATCCGGACGGTGCAGCGCATTTTGTAACCGCCTGCAAAGCCTTTAAAGGAAAACTCTGAAATGAAAAAATTAAAGTCCAATCCAAAAGACATTTTAACCCGCCTGGGAAAAATGTCTGAGTTTTTAATTGATCTTGATCCCCATGCAGGAAAAGATGACTGCTTTGATTTTCCCCTGGAAATTATCCGTGAAAATCTGCTGTTTGATGTCAGTGTATTATATAAAGTCTCCAATATTATAGAGGATTGCCTGATTTTAGAAGTGGTTAAGGTTTTTGATCCTGACGGGCGTCGCCTGGATTTAAAAGAAGGCAGAAAATTACAGATTTTTATGGACAACCGTGATGGTCGATATCTGAATGAGGTAATCGCATTTTTGACCAGAAAGGTTTCCTGTGTCAATGTGCCGGGTATGGGCAGTGATATTATCGGCTATGTCTATTTGCCGGAAAGTTTTGGAGGGGCGTACCTGTTCGGGGGAGATTTTTATGGAAAAGAGTCTTCCATTGAAGATTATGAGATTGCCGGCGTGGAAATCATGTGTAATTTTTTAAGTGCCATCCTGCTCAAAACCCAGTTTGAACGCCAGGCTGAATATGATAATCTTACCGGACTGTTCAACAGCGCTAAAATCAAATTTAAAGTGAACACCCTGTTAAAACGGTTTCAACGAAAGCCGGATTCAAAAGCATGCATTGTCATGGGCGACATTGATTTTTTTAAAGCAGTGAATGATACCCATGGTCATATTCAAGGGGATCTGGTGCTCAAAACCATGGGAAAGATTCTTTCAACTTCTTTGCGGGAGGCCTTTGACATGGCAGGACGATATGGCGGAGAAGAATTTTTACTGATTTTTGATGAAACCGGCAAAGAGGAAGTGTATCAGATCATTGAAAGACTTCGAAAAAAGATCGCCCAAACACAGTTTAAAAAAACAGACAAATCCGGAGAGGTTATTGAAAATCAGTTCCTGAATATCACCATGTCTTTTGGAATTTGTGAATATCATAAGAATGCGGATATAAAAACCGAATCTGACTGGATATCCCGTGCAGACGCGGCGTTATATGAATCCAAAAAGACAGGAAGAAACAGGACCACGATATTTAAAGGACATTAATTATGATAGAGATTTTTCCCATAGGAACCATCCATACGCCTTTTGAATCCCTTGAAGGAATGCCCATTCAGCCTTCGGAGGCCAGTGATGTTGAAGGTACGGTTGTTCTTGAACCGGAGTATGAACAGGGGCTGACAGATATTGAAGGCTTTTCACATATTATGCTTTTGTTCTGGCTTCACAAGTCAAAAGGATATGATTTGATGGTTAAACCGTTTTTAGATGATCAAAAAAGGGGGCTTTTTTCCACACGGGCACCCAGACGGCCCAACCCTGTCGGGCTTTCTATTGTCCGGCTGCTGGACCGAAAAGGCCCTGTGCTCACAGTCAAAGGCATTGATATCTTAAATAATACGCCATTGATTGATATTAAACCCTATGTTCCAAAATTTGATATTAAAGAAGTTACCCGGTCAGGATGGCTTGAAAAAAATCAGCTAAAAGCTGCGGATACCCGGTCGGATGACCGGTTTGTTCAACCCTGAAAAGGAAATGGGCTGCCGGTATCCGGATGAATCATGACACAGACGGACGGCTGTTGTTCCTGAAAAAGAAGCAGGCCCTCAAAAATATTTTCAACCCGAATAATCTGATTTTTATTTTCACCCAGAATGAGAGTTGAACTCAGACTTCCCGGCAGCAGGGTTGTCTTTTTATCATGGGCTTCATCATCATAAGGATGGATAAAAACAGATAAAAGCTGCTTGTCTTTAATATACGGAATCACAATCCCGGCAGGCAGAAACAGTTTTTTATCTGTTCCTGTTGCTGTCATGTCTCCCCAGTTTATTGCAGGGCGTTCCTGTGCAAATTTGTTCCATCCGATCAGCTGTTGTTTTATAAAAGCGTTTTTAAGTCCCCGGGTAAATAAAAAAGCCTGGGGATCCTCATTGTTTTTCCCCCACAAATGCCGGTGGGACCGGGTGACAAAGGCCCGGGCTTTCTTAAGCCACAGTGAATGGTCAAACATTGAATGATCTGTCATAAAATATACCCTGGAATTAAATAATTTCTTTAAATATAAAAAAAGCGTAAAAACCAATCAGAACAATACCTGCCCATCGGGGGAGTTTTTTAAAAAAGACAGTGAAAAACAGATGACCGACAGCCGCTCCGATGATGATAAAAATGGCCATATTAAAACTGGATGGAACACTGATGGGAGAAAAGGCTGCAAACAGGCCCACGCAAAGGGGAATGCAGATATGGCAGTCTCCGATCTGTGAGGAATACGCAATTTCATGCCGGGATGCCGCAGCATAATAAACGGCCAAAAAAGCATTGGGAAGCACCATTAATATCCCGCTGAAAAATCCTAAATGATTCTGCAGAAAAAGATTTTTTGAGTATTGGGTTACCCATTCAAGAAGATGGTCGATGCTGTAAAAAACAGCCCCTGCACAAGATGCCACAATCAGTATATCCCATATGATTTTCTTTCTGATTTTTTGCTTTGACCGGGTGGTGTTTTTTAAAACATCAAATAAATGGTACAGTTGCCAGAACAAAAATACTGCCACAAGAAGCATTCCATCATAAAAATCAATCATACCGTCTCTGGATATAAAGAAAAGACAGATGCTGAAAAAAATCAGGGCAAGGATACTCAGGATCAAAGACAGGCGGTTGATCTTTTCATGAAGGTTCGGTGTTTTTTTGGCAGTGAACAGATTAAGCCCCCAGATGATACAGGGAATGGCAAGAATCAGGGTCAGATTTGTCAGGTTGTTTACCAGGCTGTTTTCAAGGACCACACGGCCGCTGCCATGGGTTTTCAGAATCAGAAAGGCAAAACACAGGTTGGGAAATCCGCTGAAGTACGGCATGATAAGGGTTCCTACAAGCGTACCTTCAAATCCGTTTTTTTCTATGCTGTTCAGGCGGTTGATCATTAAAAGAGAAGATGCAAGAAAGATCAGAATCAGCTGCCACCATTCGGGCCTTAGAAAAAAATCAGTGACCGAGGTGGAAATATCTGTCTGTGTTAAGGCAGCAAACAGCTGGGTTGCGTATGTATTTAATTCATCCAAAACAGGGCCCTGTATGTGACACAAAGATATTCATTAAAGGATTGTTCGTTAGAAATCAAGGATTTATCATTTGGCAGCAATGATAATACATTTGCATCCTTTCAGAGGAAGAATTTTTTTTTAAAATAAAATAAAAAAAGATTTGACACGGCGTCGTTTTTCATGCATTATCTGCCGGTCTTCTCGAGAGACGGTTTGAGTTTCTCCGGGAAGTTTTTTTTTGAACCAGTTAGATTTTGATCTTTGAAAATTAGTCAGTGAGAAAAATTTAGAGCAGGTCTTAAAGAGACCTAAAAAAGATTTAAGAGAAAAAGGATTATAACTGGAGAGTTTGATCCTGGCTCAGAATGAACGCTGGCGGCGTGCTTAACACATGCAAGTCGAACGAGAAAGGGATTGCTTGCAATCCTGAGTAGAGTGGCGCACGGGTGAGTAACACGTAGATAATCTAC
>JAHJLV010000058.1 GCA_018821535.1 Pseudomonadota bacterium
ATCCTCCGGAAGGATAAAATATAAAAAGCACAATAAATTACGATACGCAAGCTTTTATTTAGTAATTTTAAGTAGTTAAATGGTATGGAAACCGGGAATTTTAAATGTCGTTGAAGAAACTTTATATTTGTCGTTGATCAGGTTCCAAATTTGGGTAATAAGTTCCATCTTGAAATAAGTTTGCCTTGATGTGCTTCAATATTTTCTCTTTAGAAGGGAACTTATTAAGCAAAGCATCATTGGGATCATTCAATATTTCAGCTAATACAGCAAACCCTTCATGAAGTTCTTGAGAATCGTTTAGGAATCGAAAATCTGTAAACCATAGTCTTTCATTTTCTATAATAGATTTGACAGCATCTGCATCAGTATAATGAAATAGTTCCACTTTTTATACCCTTATAAAGTATACTGGACAGTTCACTCATCAATCAGGAATCCCGGTTTTAAATGGTCGAATTGTTAAATACTTTATACCTGTAAAGCCAATAATGAGAGTGATTAATAATGATATGTACCAAATATGCCAATAAAGGTATGACATAATACCTACAAGCAAGGCGACGTCAGTCCAATATTGTTCTTCAAGATCTTCATACATTATTTCTGCCTCGCCGAGTCGGCTCTCCAGCTCATCTTTAGTCAGTTCTATTTCTTTTTCGTACTCCCAATTTGAACGTTTTTTTATTAGAGATCTTTGCTTTGCTGTAAATCGAACATTGCAATATATACCAACAATAATCACTGCAATTATAATTAAACCCTCAAATGATGCCATACAGAATTCCTCGCTACTTATAATAATTATAGAGTTCTGTTAAACTTTAAAATCGTAATATTATCCAGTTAGTGAATTCTAAAAATCGGATTAAATTTCTCCATATCAATGTGGCTCAGAAATGTAAAGAGATACTGCTGATAATATTCAACACTCTACATCATAGAATTGAATCTGAAGTCCTGAGTCAAGAATTCTTGCAATAATCATAATCAAAATTTTCAGCAAATAATGATTGTACGGGAATGGTCTTGATCTCTGATCACCCATCGAGTTTTTTCTAAGTCCGGACTGGTGGAAAAAGTCTCCAAAAAGGCTTCCAATGCTTGAAAATGACTTGTCACTAATGATACCATTATTGAACGCTTTGTCCGTTGAAGGCGCAAATTTCAAACGTCAGATATTTGATGAAAGTGATGAGATTGATTGAAAATGAACACCTGGTCTGTCTACCTGTTAAGATGCTCGGATAATTCTCTGTATTGCGGTGTCACCAAAGATATTGAATCTCGGCTATTCACACACAACCAGGGAACAGGTTCAAAATATACCAGAGCAAGACTTCCGGTTGAATTGGCGGCTATCCATATGAATCTTTCAAAAAGTGAAGCATATAAATTAGAATTCTGTATCAAAAAAATACCTGCAGATAAGAAAATATCGGCATTAAAAAACTGGAAATTTTCCTAAATGAAAGGATTAAGAATACCATATGACCAGTTATCTCCTGAAGCGCTTCATGGTGTTATTGAAGAATTTGTCACCAGAGATGGCACTGACTATGGAGAGATTGAAGTTTCTTTAGAAACAAAAATAAATCAGGTGTTGAATCAATTGAAATCCGGAAAGGTCGTTATCGTTTTTGACCCGGAATCTGAAACCTGTAATATTTTGAAAACTAATGATCCGGTCTTGAAAATCCTTGGGGATTGAGGAGCAATTCCTTGACAAGGAGCGGTTTTCTCTCTAATTTAAATTCGAAACTCGAATACCAGAACGATGCGCTTTTAATTTTTTCAAAAAGGAATACACATGGAAATGGCACTGACTTTGGACCAGGCCCAGAAAAATGCATTGGATTTCATGACAAAAGGGTATCACTGAGGCCCTGCTGTCCTGCAAGTTATGTGGGAAGCATATGGTATGGAAGATGAAAATTTTTTATGGGCCGGGATTCCATTTATGGGCGGCATCTGTGGGGAAAACAAGGCTACCTGCGGAGCAGTTTCTGCGGCAGCAGTCACGCTCGGGCTGTATCACAGGACTCCGCTTGCGGATAAACAAAAGGCCAAGACAGCCCGAAATCTTTCCAGAAAGCAGACAGGCCAGCTTGTGAAAGAATTCATCGACACATTCGGGCATGTTACATTAAGCCTAGTCGGCGGACAGTGCCGATTTCAAAGGGTATACAAGATTTTAAACGATAAAAAAAGGCATTTCAAAAGCTATGAGGCAATTTTACCGGAGAACGGGGGGAGCCTACAGGCAAGAATTACGCCAG
>JAHJLV010000059.1 GCA_018821535.1 Pseudomonadota bacterium
AGGTGCATGGGGGCTTAGGCATGTCCGATGACACGCCCATTGCCACCTATTACCAGCATGAAAGAGCTGCCCGGATTTATGACGGCGCCGACGAAGTGCATAAAATCAGTGTTGCAAAGAGGATTCTGAAAGAATTCTGATCTGTTGATAAAAATTCATTTATTTTCGTCTCCAGATGGGAAAATCAATTTTCCCATCTGGAGACGACCCTGGAAAATTTTCGTAACCGCCTATTTCTGCCCGATTTTGCAGGTGGATATTCCAAGCAGGTAATACGGCGGACACCATCCGACAACAACCCGTATAACCCTTTCTATATTATGAATGTTCTGTTTCATGGCACACTCCTTTGAATGGAATTATGGTTAATCAGAATTTATTCTGATGTGATAGCATCCAGAATATTTAATCCCTCCCCTTTTTTCTTGACAGCCAGAAGCGGTCTGTCAAGCCTTCTGATCAGCGCTTCAGTGATGCTGCCAAGGAGAATTGCTGCAATATCTCCGCTGCGTCCGCGTGCGCCCACAACAACCAGGTCTGCGTTCATGTTTTCTGCGAATCTGTAAATCCCGTCAACAATATTGCTGCTGTTTTGAAAAAACGGTTTAATGGCAATTGATTTCAGATCCACTTTTGCCAGCGATGCTCTGAATTTGGCTTTTGCATTTTCCAGCATCATGTCGTCAAATTCCTCATAGGACTTACCTGTTTTTTTATATCTGGACGGCACCTGGTAATTATTCAATATGTATATATGATCCAGATTTGCAGCCTTTGCAAATGCACTGCCCACATCCAGTGCATTCAGGGAATGATCGCTGAAATCAATGGCTACCAGAATTCTTTCCAGCAGGGGTTTTATCTGTCTTGGCACGACCATCACCGAACAGAAAGCTTTTCTGGCTAATTTTTCCGAAAGAGAATTGTTGGCCGCCCGGTCACCGGACTGATCACCGGAAATTAAAAGGTCAATGTCATTTTGTTTTGTGTATGAAATTAACAGGCCAAGCAAAGAGCCTTCAAGGGGACGATAGATCCGCTGTGAACGGTCATGACCGTTAAAGTGTTTTTCGACAATGTGTCTCATCCGTTCTTCTGCTGCGGCTTCAAGGGGAGATGCCAGTTCCGGATAAATTTTTTTAATTTCATCCGGCACATCAAAGGTGTCAGACACATGCACGAAATGCACTTCATCTGATCTGGCCATTCTTGAGAGTATCCCGGCGTACTGTATCAGGTTTTCATCATAGTCATCCAGGTTCAGGCAGACCATTATTTTTTTATATCGATACATGCAGCCCCTTGTCTTTATTCAGCTGAACCTTATTCCCAGCTGTTTTATTCTGTAAACAATTATGTTTCAATTGTCAAAAAATACAATAAAAAATGATGAATGAAGAAAACAGGTGCCAACCGATTTAAAACCTTATATATTAAATTAAACACAACCTGCATGGATTGAATTATCGGAGGACCATATGCTCACACCCTTAAAAATTGGTATCAGCTCCTGTCTGTTGGGAAATAAAGTTCGCTATGATGGCGGTCACAGCCATGATCCATTTCTGACCCAGACCCTTGGCCTGTTTGCTGAGTATGTGTCGGTGTGCCCGGAAGTTGAATGTGGTATGCCGGTGCCGCGCGAGGCGATTCGACTGGAGGGAGAAGCGCAGAATCCCAGACTGGTGACCCGGAAAACACGGATTGATAAAACCGATCAGATGATGACCTGGATCAAAGGCCGTATCGGTGAATTGGCCAGAGAAAATCTGTGCGGTTTTATTTTCAAGAGTAAATCCCCCAGCAGCGGGCTGTACCGGATAAAGGTCTATGGAGAGGATGGCAGTGTCCGGGAAAACGGCACAGGGCTTTTTGCAAAAGCGTTTACAGAAGCCTTTCCACGAATCCCGGTTGAAGAAGCCGGTCGCCTGAATGATCCGAAATTAAGAGAAAATTTTATTGAAAATATTTTTGCACTGCAACGATGGAGACAATTTCTTGGTCAGAACAAGACACTGGGCGGTCTTGTGGAGTTTCATACCCGGAACAAACTGCTGATACTTTCGCACAGCACGGATATCTACAGAAAAATGGGCAGACATGTTGCCCATGGAAAAAATGAGGATATCTCTTCTCTGATTGATCAATATGAAGAACTGCTTCTGGCTGCCTTGCGCCTGCCAGCAACATTAAAAAAGAATATCAATGTGCTGCAGCACATTATGGGATATTTTAAAAAAAATCTGACTTCTGATGAAAAGCAGGAACTGTTGTCGGTTTTTGAGCAATACCGGTCAGGGTATGTCCCGCTTATTGTTCCTTTAACACTGATAAAACATTATGTCAGAAAATATGATCAGCCCTGGTTGAAAATGCAGACGTATCTGAACCCGCATCCGTTTGAATTGAAATTGAGAAATTATTTTTAGGCCATCCCGGGAGCTGCTTTTTTTTGCATGACTATCCATGTTATTTGCCAGATGACCTCAGATGTTTTTATGAACTTCTACCACCTCCTGAAACTGGCTGACCAGAATAAATGTGTTTACAGATATGCAGACCAGGGCTGTTTCCGGGCTGTTTGAAAATGTTTCAAGATGGGGGTGCCGCTCTAAAAAAAGATCCAGAAGTGCGCCTTTATGATCATCTGATATGGCCTTTGCTGTTCCGGTGGCGGTCACGCAGATCGCCTTGTCGATATCATCCACTTCATTGCGGCTGTTGTTTATCAGCACAGCCACTTTTGGATTGGTGGTTAAGTTCTCATATTTCCGTGTATTTCTGGGTGTCAAAAAAATGATCTGACCCAGATCTTGTGTTGCAGCAAAGGCAACAAGATTTGCATAGGGCTGACCGTCTTTTTGTGTGGAGAGAACCGCAAGACGCTGAGATTCAAACAGGTCAGCAATTTGGCTCAGTATTTGTTTTCTGTTGTTGCTCATGGAATTATCCTTAAAATCGAAATGATTTACAGCTTAATCTTTTCCCAGTTGACAGGTGTCTTCCCGGTCCGGCCTATATCTGTGTGGCGGTATTATAAATTTTAACCCGGAAGCGTTTACTATCCCCTTCAGCATTTGTGTGAATACATATTGATGAAATGGATAAAGCGCATACCAGTAAAGAAGTCCTGTTAATCCTCTGGGCAGAAAGCGGGCAAGCAGCAGGACAGTGCATTGTCCATTATTTAAATCATTTGTTTCTATCTGCAAAAGAGCGTCTCCCGGTGTTTTCATTTCAGCCAGCAAAATCAGCTTTGATTCAGGTTTCAGATCAAGGACTCTCCAGAAATCAAGCGCATCACCAATTCTGAGTTCTTTTTTTGATCTCCTGCCGCGGGACAGACCCACTCCGCCGGTGAAAATGTCGATGATTCCCCTGATTTTCCAGAGGATATCAGCCCCGTAATAGCCGGTCCGGCCGCCTATTTTTACAATGGCCTTCCACAGATCAGCCGGAGTCCCTTTTACGGTTGCCTGATATCCGCAGGAAAGAATGGTTCCCCCCGAATAGGCAGAATCTCCGTATTGTGACCATTCCGGATATTGGATTTGCCCGGCATCTGCCCAGCAGGTGTCAACCTGTTCCTGTTGAACACGGTCAAGTGCTCTTCGAATGGCTTCTGAACAGGAAATTAGATCCTGGGGAATAATTTTTGTAATTGAATTTTCTGTGCAGGTGGTCGGCAGGCTCAATCCTTCGGTTAACGGCTGTGCAATCGATGCCGGGACAGGGGTGACCAGATGAATCCACAAAGAGGATAATCTGGGGGTCAGTACCGGTACCGGGATCATGAACGGCGCAGGCAGGTTTGCTTGCCTGGCAAAAATGGCAAACAGATCCCGGTATGCTAAAACGTCAGGCCCGCCAATATCAAATGACTTCCCTTTTGTTTCAGGATGTTCCAGGCATCCTTTCAAATAACCCAGAACATTGGTGATGGAGATTGGCTGGGTCGGCATACTGACCCATTTGGGAGTGACCATGACAGGCAGTCGTTCTGCCAGATATCTTAATATTTCGAAGCTGGCACTGCCTGATCCCAGTATCATGGCCGCCCTGAGTACAGTCGCCGGAACCGGTCCATCCAGAAGAATCTGCCCCACCTCGTTCCTGGAAATAAGATGCCTGCTGATGTTTTTATGATTGATATCTCCCAGGCCGCCTAAATAGATCAGGTGCTCCGCATCTTCCTGCGCTGCTGCCTGAACCATATTTTTGGCACCGATCCGATCGGCATCCCTGTATCTGCCTTTTTGAGAAATCATTGAGTGAACAAGATAATAAACAGCTCCACATCCTTTTACAGCACTTCGAAGAGAGCCGATGTCCAGGATATCGCCTTTTACCAGCTGGACATCAGGATGATTTCCCCAGGGACGGTCAGACAGTTTAGGCAGAGAACGCCCCATGGCCCGGACACGGTATCCAGAGGCCAGTAAAAGGGGGATCAGCCGTCCGGCAACATACCCGGTCGCCCCTGTAACCAGAACCGGTTTTTTATGTGTTTTGTTCATCATCGGATTCAGGCTGACAGTTTTAACCTTCTGTATTATATATCCTTTTTTTGCTGTTCCATCATATAGGGCAGCATGGTTTCTTTGAGTCGTGCCATACCGCTCAGCCAGCGATCATAATCTGATGCCTTGCGCTGGTAGTAGGTCTTGACGTCTGGATGGGGAAGGATCAGGAAAGTTTCCCGGGCCAGACCCTGGATCACGCATTCGGCCACTTCATCGGGTTCCATGATGCCGTCTACACTGGCTGAACCATCTTCATTCCCCGCTATCATCCGGGTTCGAACTGCCTGGGGGCAAAGCACAGAAACTTTTATTCCATCATTTTTGTGCGTAATGGCCAGTGACTCGGCAAATCCAATTGCCGCATGTTTTGTAACAGAGTAGGGCGCACTGCCGATCTGACTGAGAAGTCCTGCTGCAGACGATGTATTCAGCAGATAGCCTTTTCCCCGCTTGATCATACCCGGCAGAACTGCCCTGGCAGCATACACATGTGCCATCACATGTACTTCCCAGGATTTTTTCCAGACTGCGTTATCACTGGATGCGGCTGTCCAGCCAGGGGCATCAGAAGAAATAATGCCGGCATTTGAACAGAACAGATCAATGGGCCCTATTTCTTTTTGTGTTTTTTCAACAATACGAATTATATCTGATTCTACTGTCACATCCGCCTGGATTCCAAAGCAACTCAACTCAGCCGCAACTTCGCTGACTTTTTGTTCATCGATATCCGCGACAACCACGGCACGGGCTTTTTCCTGCATGAATCTTTGGCACATCGCTTTACCGATTCCGTTCGCCCCACCTGTCACAACCACCACCTTATCTTTTATCTGCATGAGTTCTCCTTGATATATTTCAGTAGATTATATGATTACATAACCAGTATATTAAAGCTGCGCTTTCCGTCAAGCAGACTTTTAATATAGTGAAAATAAAATGAGCGTTCGCTCTATTTTTGTTGACACCATACACCAAAACCCAATAAAAATGAATAGCATTCATAGAATTACATACCTGAAAACAGGATAAAGGAACGATCATGGAAAAAATAAATTCCAGCTCAAGCCCGTCAGATTTTACAACATTCCGCACCTGCCCTTTGTGTGAAGCCACATGTGGTTTGGAAATTACCTATAAAAAGGGGAAAGCCGTAAGTGTCAGAGGCGATAAAAAAGATGTGTTCAGCAAAGGATATCTGTGCCCCAAGGGCGCTGCTCTTGCACAGCTCCATGATGATCCGGATCGTTTGCGGCACCCATTGATACGAACAGGTTCAACATTTCGGGAAGCTTCGTGGGAAGATGCATTTGAATATATTGAAAACGCATTTATGTCGATTGTTGAAAAACATGGCCGCGATGCTGTTGCAGCTTATCTGGGAAACCCCTGCTCCCATATGCTGGCTGCAAATCTGTGCGGCCCAATCATGCTCAGGGCACTGAATTCAAAAAATATTTACAGCGCAAGCACGGTTGATCAAATGCCCAGGCATGTCTCCTGCGGTTTTATGTTTGGCTCACCTGTATCCATACCGGTTCCGGACATTGATCGTTCGACACATCTTATTATTCTGGGTGCCAATCCCATGGCATCTAATGGTTCAATCGCCACAGCACCGGATTTTCCAGGCCGTTTACGCGCACTGAAAAAAAGAGGCGGCAGGATTGTGGTGATTGATCCGCGCAGAACACGCACCGCTGAATTGGCGGATGAATACATAGCCATCCGGCCAGGCAGTGATATTTTCCTTTTGCTGGCCATGGCAAATGTTCTGTTTGCAGAAAAAAAGATTCAACCGGGCAGACTTGCCGAACATATCAACGGTCTTGACGCTATTGAAAAGGCGGTTGTCGATTTCACACCGGAATCTGTCCAGAATGCCTGTGGAATACCGGCTGATGTGATTCGGCGTCTGGCAGGCGAACTTGCTGCTGCAGAAAACGCAGCAGTATACGGGCGTATGGGAATCAGTGTGAATCGTTTTGGAACTGCAGCCAACTGGATGGTGGATGTGCTGAACATCCTGACCGGCAACCTGGACCGGCCTGGCGGCGTCATGTTTCCCCTGCCGGTTCATATGCCCCTTGAAACAAAGCCTGACAAACGAAAATGGCTCACCGGCCGCTGGAAAAGCCGCGTCAAGGGCATCGGCGAAATCAAAGGTGAATTCCCGATCCATACCTTGTGCGATGAAATCGAAACGCCAGGCAAAGGTCAGATAAAAGCCCTGCTCACAGTGGCAGGGAACCCTGCCATTTCCCTGCCAAATTCTGCCCGTGTGGACAAAGCCCTTGCCGGGCTGGATTTAATGATATCTGTGGATTATTATGTAAATGCCAGCACCCGCCACGCCCATGTGATTCTTCCCCCCACAGGACCACTCACCACAGCCCATTTTGATATCGCATTCTATAATTTTGCTGTACGCAACATTGCCAATTATTCTCCGCCGGATTTACCAAAACCCTCATCGGAAATGGATTTATGGGAAATTTTGTACAAACTCAGCGCCATCTTCAAGGGACTTGGCGCGGCAACTGACATTTCGGTTTTCGATGATATGACCATTGAAAATCTGGTTTCCAATACAGCAGGCAGATCAGAAGAGATCCTCACATCTTTAAAACAATACAGCGGACCTGACAGGATTCTGGATTTGATGATTCGTACCGGTGCCTATGGTGACGGATTCGGGCGCAATCCTGAAGGCCTGAACCTTGAAAAACTCAAAACTCATGTTCATGGCCTGGATATGGGACCGTTGAAACCACGGATTCCCGGCATTTTAAATACCCCTTCGGGCAAGATAGAATTGGCTCCTCCCTTGTTTATAAAGGATCTTGAAAGAATCGCTTCGGAGTTGATTAAAAAGGAAACACAAGAACTTCTCCTGATTGGCCGCCGCCATTTGCGAACGAATAACTCCTGGCTGGCCAATATCCCGTCACTTGTGGCCGGACCTTCAAGATGCACATTACAGGTTCATCCAGAGGATGCCGCGCGTATCGGCCTTACGGACGGGGGCATGGCAACGATATCCTCCCGGACAGGTACACTTACCGTGCCTGTTGAAATTACACAGGATGTTCGTCCTGGCGTGGTCTGTTTCCCGCACGGCTGGGGGCATGATCAAGACGGTGTTGCAATGAAAGTGGCGCGAAAACATGGCGGCATGAATACCAATTTAATCACAGATGAGGCCCAGTTCGATCCTGTTTCAGGCAACTCTATGCTGAACGGGGTACCGGTAACTGTCGTCTCAGCAGCTTAAATAATTCAATGAAATAAAGGAGGAGATCTTGATGTCTTCAAAAAATCAACAGTTAATCAATCCGGCTGGAAGTGAAAAAATTTATGAAAAAATGCAGTTTTCACAGGCCGTAAGGGTTGAAGATACACTCTGGGTATCTGGCCAGACAGGGTTTGATGAGAACTGGAAACCGGCAGAAGGAATAGAAAATCAGACCCGGCTGGCCTTTCAGGGACTGGAAAAAATTATAAA
The DNA here is from genome assembly GCA_018821535.1 of Pseudomonadota bacterium. Classification (GTDB taxonomy): domain Bacteria; phylum Desulfobacterota; class Desulfobacteria; order Desulfobacterales; family Desulfobacteraceae; genus Desulfobacula. The sequence goes on from JAHJLV010000059.1 coordinate 8,029, forward strand.
TGCGGCAGGCGGCACTCTGGCAGACATTGTGGAGCTTGTCACGTATCATACTTCCATGAAGGACATAAAAGGATTCAGTAAAATTAAAGCGCAATTTATCCCGGAAGGATATCCTGCCTGGACAGCCGTGGGCGTGACCGAACTTGTCATGCCGGGGTTGCTGGTCGAGATAAGGGCAACTGCCATTATCGGCAGCGGAAAACACAAACAGAAAATCGGCTCGTAGAAGCAAGCGGATTTGGATTCGCTTTCATCCAACATTGGGAACCTGGCGCTATTCAGTATTTTTATTGATTTCACAGTGATTAAGCGATATTGATTGTTCGGTCCGATTTTTTTCTCACAGAACATGTCGATTCCAGTTGGATGAACGCCTCTGATTGGGATGGATATGCCTGGGCTCCTGCCGATGTTCCCATCGTTGAGCAGCTCTTAAAAGAGGTCTTATGATATGAATAGTCTGGCAGTTGGAATTTATGAGAAAATACTAGATGAAGAACTAAAAGAACTGCTGGATGCCAATCCCGATCTAAAGCCTGTACTGCGCAAAATTGATGATGAACTGGCGCCGCAGATGTATGCGCAATTTGTTGAAAAACTGCTGGTTCAGGCCCTCCATATCACTAAGAAAGAATCAAGAGTTTCCTTAATCAACCGGTTGCTTGAGCTGTTGTGCCAAAAAGATGGATTAGATTATTTGCAACGGAGCAGACTCCTTGGTGATGAAAAGAATTTACTCACAGAAATCAGGAAGGCGGGCAGGAAACACCCCCGCCCAGAGACGTCACTATCCACAAGCGCCCTGTTAACTGGACAAGGCATTGATCCGCCTTTAGAGCATGAATTGCGAGCTGAGATGTTGACCGCGGATCGAGTTGATATTCTGATTTCGTTCATAAAATGGTCGGGGTTACGTCTTCTAATGCCAGCGTTTGAGCGACTTGCCAAAGAAAATATTCCGGTTCGCATCATCTCGACGAGTTATATGGGGGCAAGTGATCCTGCTGCTCTTGAGTGGTTGGCTAAGCAGGAAAATGTCAGTGTTAGAGTTTCCTATGACACGGGTGGAACCCGTTTGCATGCAAAGGCGTATCACTTCGTTCGTAAGACTGGCTATTCAACCGCTTACATCGGATCTGCAAATATGTCGCATTCTGCCATGACCCAGGGGCTGGAATGGACAGTTAAGGTGACTGCTCAGGATATGCCGCATATTCTGGAACGGTTTGTTGCTGATTTTGCTGCGTATTGGGAAAGTTCTGAATTTGAGCCATTCCAGGAGCAGAACTTTAGTCGATTCCGGTCTGCGATCAACGATTACAGGCAGCGTGCAATCAGGGGGCCACAGTTTTTTGCAGATATTACGCCCCGACCGTTTCAGTTACGCATTCTGGAGGCGCTCGCTGCTGTACGGCAGAATAATTCAATGCGCAATCTGGTTGTTGCTGCGACAGGGACTGGCAAAACTGTCGTTTCAGCGCTTGATTATAAGCGATATGTCGATGAATCCGGAAGAAAGGAAACACTGCTTTTTGTCGTGCACCGGAAGGAAATTCTGGAACAGGCGTTAGGGTGTTTTAGAACTGTATTGCGGGATCAAAATTTCGGCGAGCTCCTGGTCGATAGCAACGAGCCGCAAGATTGGGATCATGTATTTGCATCTGTTCAGAGCCTGCGAACGAGACAGCCCTGGAAGCGTTTGGGTGCCGGTCATTTCAGGTTTGTCATCGTCGATGAAGCGCACCATGGGGCAGCAGCAAGCTATAGACCTCTTTTTGATCATCTGACGCCCGAGATACTGCTTGGGCTGACAGCTACTCCGGAGAGAACAGACGGTAGTCAGATTCTGCCTGATTTCGGAGACCATTTTGCAGCGGAAATTCGACTTCCCGAAGCTTTGGAGGAAAAGCTTTTATGCCCGTTCCATTATTTTGGCGTTTCGGACAATGTCGATTTGGACGACGACCGTTTTTGGAGAAATGGAAAATACGACCAGCGTGAGCTGGAAAAAATCCTGACCGGCGACGATATCCGGGCAACACAGCGCGCTGACCTGGTGATACAGGCGATATTCAAATATCAACCGGATCTGGATGACGTCAGAGCCGTCGGATTTTGTGCGGGCACAAAGCATGCGCATTATATGGCGGATCATTTTAATCGGGCCGGGATACATGCTGCTGTCATTCTTGGTTCAACAGCAAGGGAAGAACGGGCTCAGCGGTTGTCCGACTTTCGGGCCGGAAAAATATCATTTCTGTTTACGGTAGACGTATTGAGTGAAGGGGTAGATGTCCCGGAAATCAATATGGTTTTATTTTTGAGGCCTACGGAAAGTTTAACAATCTTTTTGCAGCAACTCGGACGGGGGCTGCGCCATGCCACAGGAAAGGACTGCCTGACCGTTCTTGATTTTGTCGGCCAAACCCATCGCAAGTATCGGATTGATACAAAGTTTGCGGCGTTGCTTTCCCGTCAGCGGCAGCGGATTGATCGGGAAGTCGAAAGAGATTTTCCCAATTTACCCCCTGGTTGCAGTATTATTCTGGAGCGCGTTGCCCGAGATCATATTCTAAAGAAGATCAGGACTGCTTTAAGGGAGTTGCAGCGCTTTATCCCGGAGGTCATTCAAACCTGGGAAAGCCATTCCAGACAGCCGCTTACCTTTGGTAATTTTATAGAGCAAACCGGTTTGTCTCCTGTTGATGTACTCAAAAGGAAAACCTGGTCGCACTGGAAGTCGATTGCAGCGAATCAACCGAGGCCTGCCGATCCAGATTTAAACGAAGGTCGAAAGGCGCTCATTCGATTGGCAACACGATCTGATCCAGAACTTTTAAGTGCTGTGGAAGATCTTGCCAGCGCAGAAAAATTATCAGACGCAGAAGAAAAATATAGCCGTCCGATATCCACTGCCCTTCATTATGTCTTATGGGGACAAAAAGCTGAAAAGGTTGGAGTATCATGTATTCAGGAGTCATTTGAAAAATGGGCGAGGAATCCTTCTGTGGCAAAAGACGCCGCAGAAATTGCAGTATGGCGGAAAAGAATCCAGCCGTACCCTTTGCGTGAGATAAAATTATCTTTTCCATGCTTTTTAAAGCTGCATGCTGCCTATGATATAAGAGAGATCAACGCTGCTCTCGGACAGAATAGCCTGGAGACCCCGGGGCAAACAGGGGTAGGGGTGTTGCACAACAGCGAGCTCAAGGCATATGCGCACCTCATTACGTTCCGGAAAGTAGAACAGGATTTTACTCCAACAACACTTTATAAGGATTATCCCATTAGTCGAAATCAGCTTCATTGGGAAAGCCAGTCGACAGCCACGCAATCAACGCCTACTGGCCAGAATTACATCCATTTTAAGGAACGGGGCTACACAATCCTGTTTTTTGCCCGTCTAGAAAAACAAATCGATGGTGCAGCAGCTCCTTTTGTGTATCTTGGCCCCGCATCGGAACTGTTGTCATATGATGGCGATCGTCCGATACGTATGATTTGGAAACTGGAATATCCGATGCCAGCGGCTTTGTTTGAAGATGCTCGTCCATCATGATTTTATCCGGATAACTCCTTAGGCAGCTTCCACAGAGACAGATGTTGCCAATTTTTATTAAAGCCCATTGCTGTTGGATTTGATCACCGATATCAAGTGGGAGCTTTTTATATTTCATGGTTCTCCCAAAAATAAGTAACCCGCCGGGGTGCGCATTCGAGGTCGAAACCCCAAGAGGCGTGGCGGGTGTTATTCGGAATCATTAATAGAGTAAGCTGAAGTTTCCTGTATAAAAGTTATGCTGCCAGCCTTAGTATTATTCGATAATCTCGGTGACTGACAGCGTTAAATCTGTTGAGAATATGGCAATCCAAACGACCCGGTTTCCTTCTATTTTTTCAATGGCAAACGATTGTCCAGAGATTTTTTCAGCACAGGGGGCTTGCTCTGGCCCGAGGGCTGGGGCGTCCTTTGTAAAGGAAGTCCAGAAGGCCTGAGAGTGGTCCCGGTTGTGCCCTGACAGTTGATGAAGACGGCCACGGAATTTGAATCCTTTTGAACCGGCTCGATGATTCTGATCATATACGTCGTGGTTTTCGTCTGCAAAGCCGGGGTGTTGATCGCCCAGTTGTTCTGGCCCGCAGTCAGCAGTTTCCCTGCGGTCTGTGCGAGGGGCACGCCGTCTTTGATCAACATGTATTTGATGTTCACCGGTGCGCCGGCCGTGGCCATGACCTGCAGGGCCTGAAGCCCGTTGTTGGGGCAGTCTCCGGTCCAGTTGTGGCCGATGAGTACAATGTTCAGACTTACCTCTTTTGTGGTGTCCACTTCAATCGTGTTGGACGGCTCGGATTCAACACCGCCGGACACGGACTTGACAAAGAACTGATATTGGCCGGGATTGGCCAGGGTGACGCTGGCCACGGTGATGTTTCCGGGGACCGTCATGGGCTGCGCAAATATAGGCCTGGCCGCTGCTTTCATATTCATGCCTTTGACAAAAATTTTAGTCTCCTGGGCCCCGGAGGAGATGTTCCAGGCAAGGTCCACCTGGGTCGGAAAGGCGACAACCGCTCGGAGATTCATTGGCCCGGGGGGGAGCGTTGTTGCCGAGGCCTCATTGGAATAGGGCGAATCAGATCCTTGCAGACTCATCCGGACCCTGTACTGGTGGGTGGTCCCTGTTTCCTGGGCAGAGTGGGTATATGTGGTTTCGTTGTTCTCCAGTTTAACGATCTGATGCCATTGCCCACCAGGGGTCCTGCTTTCGATTTTCACAGTTTTGGCGGTCTTGGCACGACTGGTCCATGTCAGCTTGATGGCATGCTGATCCAGGGCCTTGGCTGTAAGGTTCACGGGGGAAAGAGGAGGTGAATAGGTCGCCACGGGGACTGTTCCGACCGGGGCGGATGCACGCTGGCTGTTCATGGCCTGAAGGGAAACCCAGTGGGGCACCTCAGGATAGGTTTTAAAAATGTACTGGGTGGTGTTGGCCGGAAGTTCCTTGAAGAGCGCCCCGGAAAGGAACGATGCACTGATGGTCAGCTTGTATTTGGTTTCGTTGTCCGCATTGTCCTTCCAGGTGAAGGTAATGGACTCGGGCAGGATGACTGCCGCCTTGAAATCGGACGGCTCGGCAGGTGTAGTCCATTTATAATAGGTGCAGCCCATTTTTGCTGATCCGGGGGTTTGTTTTCCAGCGCTGTTCGCAGCCACAATCCGGTAATAATAGCACTCATTGCTGGGCAGATTTTTATCCCAATACGTATACCTGTACTTGGACGGGACCGCTGCCACGGTAGTCACCTGGGAAAAGGTGGGGTCGCCCTGGTGGCGGCGCTCGATGATAAAGCTTGTGGCTGGAGAATCCGAGTCTGTGATGGTATACCAACCCACGATCAGGGAGGTATCCGTTACAGTGGCGACCTCAACCCAACGGGGTTGAGGCGGCAGCCCTGCGGCAAGGCCCAAAGCGGCCCAGGCAAGAATCAGACTTATTGACGCAAGGATACAGAACATACGTGAAAAAGGAATGGGTTTCATGGTATTCATCCTTCAAGGATAAGCAATTGCTGTTTGTTCACAAAACCGTAAAAATTTTTTAAAATTTGAAATAGTATCGCCATCCTGATACAGGTACGACATGTTGTACCTGTATCAGGGGTTCAACTTTATGACAAGAGAAAAAAAGATAATGCCTTATAATATCAATCTGTAATAGACAAAATATTCAGGCATACTTATAAAAAGTTCTTTATGCCCGGTCAATATAAAGGGGTCTATGTCCAATCCGGTTCATAAAGCCAACCGGAAACCCCGGGCCGGCCTACCACTGAATCCTGGGCAGGAAGTCCAGAAAAGCCCGGTTAAAGACTCCGATGTTTTCCTCGTGCGGATTGTGGCCCGCATTCTCGATAACCACCAGTTCGGAATTCCTGATCCTTTCATTCATGATTTTCGAGGCCCGGATAAACCCCGCATCCTCTTCTCCCAGCACGATCAGGGTCGGAACGCTGATTTCATTCAGGCGATCGGTCACCGGGGGCCAGGCGCCAAAGCTGTTGGCGACATGGATAAAGCCATCCAGGGAGGTGTTCAACACCTTGTGCCGGGCAATTTCCCGCAACTCCGGATGTTTTTTAAACTTTTCAACCCGCACCGGATTATTCTCAGCATCGTACTCGAAGGCCGCCTCAAGTCCCTCGGTTTTTGCAATCTCATGCAGCCTGGCCTTGAATTCCGCGTAGCCGGGTGCAGTATCCCATTCACCACTGGATGTATCCACCAGAATCAGCCCCCGTAATCCCTCGGGATGATCCAGTGCAGACTGCAAAGCCATGAATCCTCCCATGGAATGGCCGATCAGGCAGTAGCGTTGAATTCCCAGTTTTGTTAACAGCTCATATACATCCTCCGCAAAAATCCGGATGGTATAATCGGATGGGTCTCCGGGAGCAGACGATCCCCCGTGACCACGATGATCCACTGCAATGGTGCGGTAGCTGTCCACCGTAATCGCCACCTGGTTTCGCCAGTCATTGTGGCTTCCCGTATAACCGTGCATGAATACCAGCGCTTCCCCGCTGCCGTTATCGGCATAGTTAATGTCAACCCCCTGTACGTTCATCAGTGCCATCTTCGCCCTCCGCTAATAATTCTGATACTTGTATGCTTTAATGCAATGACCCATTGGATAATTATTCTTGAGCCACATTCAGCAGAATATATCACTTGCCTTAAATGCTGGATTTGTTTTATCCTTTTCAAAATAAAAATTAAAGGAAGTAAATTTTATTCAAATATTTTTTTAGAGGTAATATGAAGCTTATATTTATTCATGGTTCGGGTGGGTGTCGCGAGTCCTGGCAGCACCAGATAGAGTACTTCAAAGATTCGGAAGCGATCAATCTACCCGGTCATCCAGACGGGGATTTATGCACATCGATTAAGGAATATACAACATGGCTTCGAACCTACATTCATGACAAGGGATATACGGATGTTGTGATGGCTGGTCATTCACTGGGAGGGGCTATCGTGCTCCAATATGCCTTGGATTACCCTGAAGATCTTGCGGGAATTATTCCGATTGGAAGCGGCGGGAGGTTAAAAGTTCACCCCGATTTCCTTAAAATGCTTGAAGCTGCTGCAGCAGAACCATCACGGTTGGTTGATCTCAATGGAAACAATTATGACCTTATTGATCCCCCGCTGGCGGCTGTGATTAAAAATCGTGCTATTGAGAATACACCGGCGGCGTTTTTAAACGACCTTAAAGCATGCAACGCCTTTGATGTAATGGAGCGCCTGCCAGCAATCACCTTACCTCTTCTTGCCATTGTCGGGGATAAAGATATCATGACACCTCCAAAATACACGAGTTTTATGGTCGATAAAATAACAGGGGCGAAATCGGTTATAATTCCAGGAGGGACCCATTTTGTCTTTGCTGAAAAGCCGGTCGAGGTAAATCAGGCCATTGAAGAATTTATCCGGTCACTTTAGCCAGACATCAATCAGAGCCCAATTGCGCAAAGCAAATATTTTCAAAGGACGGGAAGATTTCGGGCCCCAATACTGGTATCTGCCTTTATAACTTAAATAGTTGGATTATTCTGTACGTAATTTTTGAAGTTTATCTTTGGCTTTTACAAAAATTATTTTTCCATCTTTCCATACCGGGATCGAAAGATCCAGATTTGCGGCTTTTTCTACAGCTTTCTTTGAAGCCCGGTGCATTGCGTCAAGTGCTAAATCTGCATATGATTCTTTATTCATATTTTTTTCTCCAAAACTTCGGGATTTTCTCCTGAATTATCAAAAACAATCCAAGCGTCGACCAGTGACTTATAATATTTCTCAAAATTTTTCCAGCCTCTAATGCCACACTTTCAGGTTTGAAAGGGGCGATCCCTCTGGCGATTAAATCAGCGTTTAGAAAATTCAAACATCCGGCTTCTTCAGGCAGAAAATTCTCAGCAAAGGTTGTTTTCCCTGCGCCATTTGGCCCTGCAATAATATAACACTTCAATTCGGATATCGGCATTGTTTCCACCAGTAAATTAGCGAATAAATTAAACACTGATTACATCCATATATACCTGCAAATAAAATTAAGAACAAGATTTACCTGACTTTGTGAAGTGACCAGATCTGCTAATACCCCGTTAAAGGGTAAATATGGTACAGTTCGTTTAGTTGAACGGGATACGAATGTAAAATTCGATATTAAAGTTCCAATTTCGATCATGAAAGATGTAGTGCAGCCTTATTATGAGGAGAGTGTTATTGTTCAGGGGTATGAGCAAGACGATACCCGTTACCTTGAAGAAATAGATTCAGATTCAAACGATGAGTAATATTAAAAATCCAGCAAACACCAATTGCGCAAAGCAAAAAATTTCAGAGGACCGGAGGCGGACCGGAGAAGACAAAAGGATTTTGGCTGATTTGCCAAAATCCTTTTTAAAGTTTGGTGGTGATCCCACCGGGAATCGAACCCGGGTTTCCGGCGTGAGAGGCCAGCGTCCTGACCGCTAGACGATGGGACCAATAAAAAGTACCTATATGTATATTAATGCGGGTGGATTGTCAAATATTTTGCCGGGTCAGGGTTTTATTCTTTTGCCTTTTCTGAAGCCAAAAATCAGGTATGTCAGGCATCCGGCTATCGGAATAAGGGCGATAAAATGCCAGAGGATTTTGGTTTTAGTGGAACCGAAATCCTTGAGAATGATATCGATCAGGGTCAGCATGGTCAGTCCAAAAGATATGCCGACAATGATCAGAAGGTATAAAAGTGTCTGGTCCAAAGAATTATCCTTTCAATTTATCTGAAATCCTTAACAGGATGTCCACATAATAGACGCTGTGATTATAGGCGAACAGCACTTTTTTTTGTTTTTCCCGTGAAATGCCGGGTTTCCAGCCATGGTGCTTAAGATAATTGGCAATGCTGAAAATGGCGTCTTCATGGGTGAACAGATCGATTTTCCCATCGTTGTTGCCGTCTTCTGCAAGCTTCAGTGCATTGGAGGGCATAAACTGCGGGATGCCCATGGCACCGGCATAGGACCCCCGGATCGTTTTCGGGTGGATGTTCTGCCGTGCTGCATATTCAAGAAGGGCCTTGAGTTCCTCATATGCCCATTTTGAGCGGTATTTCACTTTTTTATCAAACAGTTGTCTGTTGTTTCTTTTTTCTTCAGGGACCGCGTTCCAGATTTTTTCCTTAAGCGTGTTGTCAGACAAGGATGCCATGGTGGCCAGGGTATTGATCACGGTGCGGTTCCCGACATAGGTCCCCAGGCGGGTTTCCACAAGCAGGATGGCCGTGATGACGGTTTTATCAACCCCATGGGTTTTCTGGGCCTGGTCAAGCGTGGTTCTGTATTTGGCCAGATATTGTTTTGCCTTTGCAATGGATTTTTTTGAAGCAAACTGATCATAATTCAGGCTGGATTCTGAATGGATGAAAAACTTGGAAACACCTTCAGGATTAAAGAAGATATCTTTGTCGGAAAAAAGGGTTTTAATGTTTTTCTTTTCAAACCCGTCGCTGACAAGTTGCTGAATCAATACATCAAATTCAGAATTCTTTTGAATTTCCTGACCTGAGAGGGGAGCAGAAAATACTAAAAAAAGGATGAAGATAATTATGGATTGTATATCAAAATATGGCGTTTTTATTGTCATTGGCCCGTAGTTGTTTTGTGATTCTTTTTTATCCTTATACCGTATTTTTTCATGTATTGCATTAAAAATATGCGGCCGCAGTGGTTTAGGAAGGTTGAACAAGCAGGCCCGACAGGACGATTTTGTCCTGTCGGGCCTGCCGGAAGGTCTATTAAAAAAAATCAGATATCATAGTACAGATAAAATTCATGGGGATGTGGCCGGCTGATAACCGGTTTGACTTCATTTTCCATTTTATATTTAATCCAGTATTCAATGACATCTTTGGTGAACACATCACCTTTGAGCAGAAAATCATGGTCGGCTTTCAGGGATTCAAGGGCTTCTTCCAGAGATCCAGGGGCAGATGCGATTTGGGCAAGTTCTTCGGGCGGCAGATCATAGATGTTTTTATCCATGGGGTCACCCGGATCCATTTTGTTCTGGATACCGTCAATCATTGCCATTGCAATGGCGGAAAAAGCCATGTATCCGTTGGCAGAAGGATCCGGCGTCCGGAACTCAAGGCGTTTGGCCTTGGGGGAGCTGGAATACATGGGCAGACGGATGGCAGCGCTTCGGTTTCTGCTTGAATAGGCAAGCTTGATCGGCGCTTCAAACCCAGGGACCAGTCTTTTGTAAGAATTGGTTGTGGGGTTGGTGATGGCACACAGGGCTTTGCAGTGTGTCATGATGCCGCCGATGGCATACAGGGCCTCCTGGGACATGCCCGCGTATTTGTTGCCTGCAAACATGGGGTTTCCGTCTTTCCAGAAACTCATGTGTGTGTGCACGCCGGTGCCGTTGTCCCCGTACAGGGGTTTGGGCATGAAGGTGACGCTATGATTGTATTTGGCTGCGACATTTTTAAGAACATATTTAAACCAGGCAAGTTTATCGCCCATTTTTAAAAGGCTGTCAAACCGCAGGTCAATTTCAGACTGGCCTGCAGAGGCGACTTCATGATGCTGGCATTCCATTTCAATCCCCAGATTTTCAAGGGTCAGCATCATTTCGGTTCTCATGTCCTGGTACTGATCTGCCGGTGGAAGCGGGAAATAGCCATGTTTGGGTTTGATTTTATATCCCAGGTTGGGCATTTCATCGGTACCGGTATTCCAGTGGGCTTCCGGGGAGTCGATTTCAAAAAAGGATGCATGGGGTTCTGAAGAATACCGGATATTACTGAAAATGAAAAATTCCGGTTCCGGTCCCACAAAGATGGTGTCAGCCAGGCCGGTTGTCTTTATATATTGTTCTGTCTTTCTTGCAATTCCCCTGGGATCGCGGGAATACGCTTCCTGAGTAATGGGATCGTGGATATTGCCGATAAGTACGAGTGTCGGAACCTTGAAAAACGGGTCCATTTTAGCAGTGCCAGCTTCCGGAATAACGATCATATCAGAATTATCAATATTCTGCCAGGCGCGCATGCTTGACCCGTCAAAGCCGAATCCGTCTTCAAATGCCGATTCGCCAAGCTCTCCAACAGGTACGGTAAAATGCTGCCAGGTGCCGATGAAATCCATATACCGGATATCCACCACTTTTACATCATTTTCTTTTGCCAGCGCAATGACTTCTTTGGGTGTCATCTCTTATTCCTTTTATAAAAGGGTTTGAGCCAATTCTCCTTTTTAAAGCGCTTCTGTTCCTGTTTCTCCGGTTCTGACCCGGATGACCTGGTCCACCCTGGAAACAAAGATTTTACCGTCACCTATTTTACCGCTGTTGGCAGCCTTTCTGACGGTTTGAACCGTTTCTTCAGCCCGTTCATCGCTGACAACGATTTCAAGTTTTATTTTAGGTACAAAATCAACAACATATTCCGCCCCCCGGTAGATTTCCTTATGGCCCTTCTGACGTCCATATCCGTTCACTTCAGTAACTGTCATGCCATAGACCCCGATCTCGCTTAAGGCCTCTTTTACATCGTCAAGTTTGAATGGTTTGATAATTGCCTCAATTTTTTGCATGATTCATCTCCTTTGCATATATTTGTGGAAGACTTTCCAGAATAGCATGTTTAATCTGTTCAAGTCCTTTTTCAGTTTCAATTTTAGCATCGTTTTCCAGACTTTTTACATAGAAAACATCAATGACCTGATCTACCTTTGTCGCTGCCATAGCTACATTAACATCTATATTATTTCTGTACAATGCATTCGTAATGGAAAATAAAAGTCCCGGAAAATCATAGGTCAATACTTCAATAATGGTAAAAAAACTGGAGGTTTCATTGTCTATCCGGACGATACTGGGTTCAGGTCTGTGGCCGGAAGGCACCTGAATGGTCCTGGGTATTTTTGCCAGGGCCCTGTCCAGGAAGTGATCATCACTGATGGCGAGCATCAGGTCTTTTTCTGTTTTTTCCCATTTTTCTTTTTCAAACAGTTTGTCTTTGGGCGGGGTTACTTTAAAGATATCCAGCGCATGCTCCTCTCCAAGCGAGTATGCCTGGGATGCCATGATATCCAGCTCGTTTAAAAAGAAGACCCCGGCAATCTTCGAATAAAATCCAGGTCTGTTCTTTCCGCAGATGGAAACCGTTCTCAGGTTCGGGGTGTCATCTTTTGAAATCTGCCAGATAAAATCTCTGTCTTTAAGGTTCCGGTGAAGGTGGATATGGTCAACAATGCTTTGGGCAGGCATATTGACAAGATATCTGCGGGACATGGATTCCAATTGCTGATTGATTTCATCTTCACGCCAGCTTTCCATTAAAAGCCTGACCACATCGCTTTTCTTTTTTTCAATGATCCGCTGGGTTTTTCTGGATGCCAGCTCCCCTTTCTGGAGGATTCCCATGGTTTTAATAAACAGGTCTTTGAGCAGGTTTTCCGTCCAGTCATTCCATGCTTTGGGTCCCGTGGCTTTTGAATCAGCCACAGTGAGCAGATACAGCATTCTCAGCAGCCGGACTTTTCCGATTCTGTTGGCCATGTTTACAGCGGTTTCTTCGTCATCGATATCTCTTCGTGTGGCGGTTTTTGCCAGAAGAAGGTGGTTCTCGATTAAAAAAACCGCATCTTCGATTTCTGAGGGGTTGAATTCGAACCGTGCAAGAATGGACCTGGCGATTTTAGCCCCTCTTCTGGAGTGTTCCTTGGCTGGATCCGATTTTCCGATGTCATGGAGCAGGGCAGCAAAATACAGGATGTTTTTATTCCGGACTTCTTTAAATACGGATGAGTAAAGTGTGTTCTGACCTGGGTCATTGTGTTCCTTGAAGCTGTTGACCACCTGGACACAGCGCACGGAATGTTTATCCACCGGGAAAAGGTGGTAATGATTATATTGAATTTTATTTATCAGCTTTGAGAATTCGGGGATAAATTTTTCAAGAATACCTGTGGACAGCATGACATTCAGGACATTGAACTCCCAGTAGGAGAGCGTCATGATTTTTTTAAATATTTTTATGCAGGCACTGCTGTTTTTAATATCATCCACAAGGTGAAGGAACTCATTGACAACTCTTCTGGCCTCTATGGACAGGGGAATTTTTCTCTGGCCGCTTTCCAGGAAAATTTTTAATAAAAGCACTGGATGCTGTAAAATCACCACTGTGTTGGCAAAATGCAGCCGTTTTTTTATGATTACCAGACCTTCTGTTTTTGTGGGTCTGGGCTCCATCCCTTTTTTAACACGGTAGCTGCCGAGGATGTCCTCAAAAGTGATCTGGTTGATCTGTTTCAAGAAATCCAGACGGTTATGCAGATCTCCTAAAAAATGTTCCACATCCGGTTGACGCTTTTTAACCGGATACCCTAGAAGGCGTGCAAGTTCAGACTGGTATTCAAAATGAAGGGTGTCGCATTTTCGTTTTGAAAGGTGATGCAAAAAGTTTCTGATTTTCCATATATCTTTAAGGCTTTTTTCAAGGGAGTGATATTCAAAATGGGATAAATACCCGTAATACTCCAGATCCCTGCGGGCTTTAATATTGGATTTGATTTTTGCATACCATAAAAGTGTATGATAGTCCCTTAAGCCCCCAAAACCGGATTTAAGATCCGGCGCAATCAGATAGGTTGAATCCCCGAAATCAAAATGACGCTTTTCACCATGCTCATATAGATAGTTCAGTGTGCTTTTGATATGCTTTTGTGACAGTTCTATCCTGAATTTTTCCATAAAAGACGAATAGATCAGTGAGGCACCGCAGATGAATCGGGCATCCAGAACCGTGGTCAGGATGTCAAACCGGTCAAAGGCCATCTTGATGCATTCTTTGATGTTTCTGACTGCATACCCGACTTCAAAACGCGCATCCCATAACGGATATAAAAGCTCCTGAACAAAAGCTTCGACTTCAGGAGGGACCTTTTTTTCAAATAAAATCAACAGATCGATGTCCGAATAAATGCATTGCTCCTTTCTTCCGTAGCCCCCTAGTGCGATGATGGCAAATGGAAAACCGGATATGGTCATTTTCCTTGCAGCAATACTTTTGCCGAATACGGTGAAAAAATATTCATCCGTGATGGCAGTATGCTTTTCAAGAAAGGCCGGTTCTTCACCCGCAAGAAATCGCTGGATCAGTGCTTCTCTTTTTTCAATCAGTATTTTTGAGTCGGTATTATCCATAATTTTAATATCTATATTTGTTTACAACAACATAAGCAATGGGCGTGCCAAGCTATACAGGGCCTGCCGGTTGAGAACCACAGATCAAAAATAAT
>JAHJLV010000071.1 GCA_018821535.1 Pseudomonadota bacterium
ATAATAATTATTGACCTTCAGACCTTCGACCTTCTGACCTTCTGACCTTTGACCTTCTGACCTTCGACCTTCTGACCTTCGACCTTCTGACCTTCTGACCTTTGACCTTCTGACCTTCGACTTTCTGACCTTCGACTTTCTGACCTTCGACTTTCAGACCTTCGACCTTCTGACCTTCGACTTTCAGACCTTCGACTTGAATCTTTGAATCTCTTAAATAATTCGGTGCTCTCGACATCTCGACTCTTCGCTCGATGCATCGCTCCGCTCGATCACCTCCAAACCTACTATAACTACCCAATCTTCAACCCTTTAACTCTTAAACTCATAAACCCATGAACCCATAAACCCGTAAACCCTTTAACCCTTCAACTCATAAACCCATGAACCCGTGAACCCGTAAACCCGTAAACCCTTGAATCCAGATCAATATTCATTAATATTTTCGTGTATTTTACTAAAGAAATTAATTTATCCTTCGCTATTATTACGAATATTTTTACTTTTGTACCTAACTATCTGATATCAAAATGAAGGATTTACTAAAATCAATAATACTTGAATTCCAGCAACGGGAGCTACCCACGCTGCTAGAAAGGAATTTAAAGGTTAAAACCGATTTGCCCATCATCATTACATTGATTGGAGCCCGCCGCAGCGGAAAAACCTTCATGCTGTATCAGGCAATAACCGATTTGATTGATAAGGGTGTCGCACCTGAAAACATCATTTTCCTGAACTTTGAAGACGAGCGTTTAACACTGAATACCAATGAGCTGGACTTAATTCTTCAGGCATATGCCGAAATCTATCCGGATATGTCTTTAAGTGACTGCTATTTCTTTTTTGATGAAATCCAAAATATAAACGGATGGGAAAAATTTGTCAGGCGGATATTTGACAATTATAGCAAACATATTTTTATAACAGGCTCAAATGCCAAATTACTGAGCACCGAGATAGCCGATGCTTTGAGGGGCAGAACAATTACCTATACGGTCTATCCGCTCAGTTTCGATGAGTATTTGAGGTTTAAGGGGATAGCCTATGATGTGACGGTTCCGCGAAAAAAAGCCAAAGTAATTAATCAGACCTTACAATTCATCTATCAGGGTGGCTTCCCCGAACTTATTCAATTTGAAAAAAAAGAACAGATCAAAGTGCTTCAGGGATATTTCAATGCCATGATATTCAGAGATATAGTAGAAAGGTATAAAATTAATGACGTTCATCTGCTTAAATTTTTCATTAAAAAACTGTTCGCGAATATAGGTAAACCACTTTCAATCAATAAAATATACAACGACCTGCGCTCAATGGGGTATAAAGTTAGTAATAATTACCTCTATGAATTTGAACAATACTGCTATGCGGTCTTTTTAAGTATTGCCGTTCCAAAATTTGACTTTTCTGAAATAAAACAGGCAAAATCAGACAAGAAACTGTATGCTATCGACACAGGTTTGCTTGCATCTGTTGAATTTTCTGTGTCAGAAAATAGAGGGAAAATGCTTGAAAACGCCGTTCTCACAGAATTAACAAAAGCAGGTTATGAAACCTACTATCACAAAGGAAAATACGAGTGTGATTTTATAACACGTAAAGAAAACAAACTTCAGGCGATACAAGTATCCTGGGAAGTTGATAATCAAAACACTAAAAACAGAGAAATCCGTGCTTTGCTGGAAGTTTGCCAAATCTTAAATCTTCAAAAAGCTCAGCTTGTCACCTTTGACCAAAAACAATTACTAACAGTAGATGAAATCGAAATACAACTCATTCCATTCCACGAATGGGCCACTGCTATCTGACACCTGACCTATTGCCCAACTTCCAAATCGCCACTACCGCCCGACCTTTTCTCACCGAAAATACTCCTCTCGCGTGGTTTTGAATCTAATCTTTTATAATAAAAACGGTCAAGCTATTTTAGAATTTGATAACCGTAAGCCTTCATTTTTCATTTCTGACATTCGACTTTCTGACCTACTAATCAAACCAACTCTTTGACTCGTAAACCCATAAACCCGTAAACCCGTAAACCCGTGAACCCATAAACCCGTAAACCCATAAACCCATCCCCACGCACACCCCTGCTCCCCTAAAAGGGGTCAACCCGCAACGTATTATTTAACTGTTACTTATGGTCAAAAAAACTTTAGGATGTTGCTTGATCAACCTTATTTTTCAGCTATCCCAGATGATAATGAGACATTTGACTTTTGACCTTCGACTTTCTGACCTTCGACTTTCGACAATTTTTCATTTTTCATTTTTCATTTTTCATTTTTCATTCACCCCTTAATCTTTAAATCAAAAAATCCCTTATTTTTGTAAAAAATAAAGCAATGGAAGTCATTCAGTTAGAAATAAAAAACAAAAACGCCATGGCGATTCTCAGGGGAATGGAAAGGGCCTTCATGATTAGGTTGATCAGGCAAAAAAAAAGTACGCCTAAAGACCTAACCAAGCTTAAAGGTGTATTCTCACCTGAAGAAGCAAAGGGATTGGCTGGCAAGATAATTGAATCACGAAATGAATAGAACCAAAGAACTATTTAATCGATACCAATATAGCAATCTATTATTTTGGGTTGCTTCTAACTGAAGAAGCCACCTCGTTTATCGAGGCACTGTTCAGAAACAGCTACCACATCTCTGTTATAAACCGCATTGAACTCCTGGGTTTCGATAAAATCAGTTCTGAACAATACAAAGCACTCGAAGCATTTGTGAATAATGCTACAACACTTAATCTTGATGAAGCAGTGGTTGTTGAGACGATCAAAATCAGACAACAATTCAACACAAAACTACCTGATGCAATCATTGCAGCCAGCTGCATTGTACATGATTGCTGCCTCCTGACCAACAACACCAAAGATTTTGAAAAAATCAGCGGTCTCAAACTAAAGTCACTAGGAGTTTAGTACATGACAAAAAATATAACCAATTGAATATCAACTAAATATGTTAATAACTTTTTGATAACTAATTCGTAAAATACGATTTAAAATACTG
>JAHJLV010000065.1 GCA_018821535.1 Pseudomonadota bacterium
GTTGCTTGTTTGAAATTATAAGTTAATGTTCCTTCTTGAGAAGCCGCTAACAGCATTGGATAATTTATAGAATTTATTGTTGTTGGCAAAGGCGCATTATGAATGACTCCACTGCCTCCACTGCTATTACTTTGTTGCGCGGCAGATGCTGTAAATTCTTCTTCAGTTAATTCATTGTCCGAAATTATTGTTTTCTCAAACACCCCATCACCTTCTTTGTCTACTTTCACTTCCACACCCTTTTCATTCTTTTCTAATTTATCCCAGTTTACAGCGTATTGATGCGTTGAGCTATCTGTTGTTTGGATGTTAGTGGCGTTAAATGTTACGACATTGTCTGTATCCTTGCTCTTGTCTTCTTTGGTAACTGTCAAGCCATAAGTTGCTTGAGGCGCGCCATCAGATCCAACAACTTTATAAGTGTATAAATCATCATCAACGCCTTCATCTACAAATAAAATTACTGTTTCATTTGCCGCGTCATAAATAGAATAAGGTATGTCTTCTTTTACTTCTCCATTTACCAAACCAGTAATGTTGCCTGTTGAATCAACTGCTTGCAGTTCTCCAGGGCTGTGGAGGTCAATGGTAATTTTGTTGGATATAAAATCAAAAGTTGTGCTCGCGCTACCATTAACAGTTAATTCTACTCCTTTTATCCCATTTATTCTATGATCAAGATTCCCAGTTGTTATTTGTAATTCTTCCCAATTTATCAAAAGATCATCCGTTATAGCGCCAACACTACTACCTTTGATTTGCATATCTTTTAGTTTTAACGAATTTATGCCCTGATTAGTAAAATCAGTGTGTAGTATTGCAAATCCGCCTTCACATTTTTCATGTATTGCGCAATAATTACTATTCTTAACTTTAAATCCAAAATATTTAGTGGCAGTTGTCCACTCCCCCTCGTTTTTACTCACAAATAAATCATATTGGTCTTTTGTTGAATTAGGATTAGTTATGCTAAATTTTGAATCTGTATTTTTTGGATACTCATATAAAATTACCCTGTTAGAATTATTTGCTATAAAGTAAGGGAGAGAAAAACTACCATCATTCCTCAGGAAACCCATGCCTGTATTTTCTAAGTATAAATTATTATCCGGATTTTGGTATATTTTTAAATTAACATCACTTTTAATGATCGACCAATCTTCTGGCTCATAATATCGATCTAAGTCAACAATAATTTTTGGAGAAAATGTTGTTGTAGTGACTTTGCGTGGAGTTACAATGCGATCTACCCAAGTTGCATTTGGTAAAGTTACTACCTGATCTTTTACATCTATAATCCTATAACCATGTTGATTATCTTCACCGTTATCTTTCGTCGCGCTTTGAGTTTGGATAAAAAGTGGGACAGGTGGCTTTGGAAAAAAAGATGTTCCTTCCCACTCTACCAAATCTCCATTTTTATTTTCAAGAATATGGGCCTCATGAACATGCCCGCTGAGAACTAATTGCACATTATTATCTTGACTATATTCAATAAATTCGGACCGATTATTTGCAATAGAACCGTCCGCTTTTCTTATTAATCCTTTATGATATATAGGGTTATGCATAAATACCACCCTTGGAATGCCTGGATTCCCTATCCCTAATAAATTCAATGACTTCATAGTATCATTATGCAAACCATCACTTTCTGGTAATCTATCCAATTTCCCAGTATCCTTTCCTGAATCTAATCCTATAAATTGCATACCTTTGTGATCAAAAAAATAATTATATCTATTATATCCCTGTTCCTGACTTTCTAACTCATCTAAGTCGGGAAATAAAAGATTCACGTCTTGCGGTATTCCCATAACTGTAAAATAATTTTTAAGCCGCTCATTTATACGGAACTTATCAGCTTTCTCATACCTATCATGATTTCCCGGCACAACATAAACTTTTATACCTTCTGGGTGTTCTTCTGTTTTTGGGCGTTCAGCAAATCCGTCTATTATTGATTTAAAATCCTTAAGCCATCTAATTTGGCTTACATCTTCAACAATATCACCAGTAATTAAAATAAAATCGGGTTTTGGGTTTAATTTTTCTATTTCATAAAGCCCATCTGTAAACCTTGGGTATGATAATTCTTCCCACCAATTATTATTTCCTGTATAATCAGCTCCTCCAAGATGCACATCTGTCATATGGACGAATGAAAAATCGTCATATTCAACATCATCTTCCGCATTTTTACATCCTGGATCATTGGGATAATCAATTAAACCATCTTCATCATTATCAATCCCGTCAGAACATTGCGGTTTTGCAACATTATTTAAAACAACGCTTGCGGCATGAGTATGATCTTTGTAACCATCTTGATTTTCTAACCATAAATAAAGTGTTTGATTTTCAGCTGTTACATTAAAAATAGTAAACGGTTTTTCTGTTGTATATGCTCCATCTTCAGTTGAGGTTGGCTCGCTTCCTAATTTATACCAATAGCCTTTTACGCCTGAAGGGTCGAAAGAATTTGTCCAGTTAATTTTAAAATCCGTAGAATTTTTTATCGGACTTGGATTAGTCCCGTCCGCTGTTAAATCTTCAGGAGCATTTGGAATAGTATAAGCTGTTTGCATATAAATGTTTGACATATGGTGACCTTCATCAAGGTCAAGGGCATCCCAAACAATTTTGTCATTATAAACATCAATGCTGTCCCATACATCGGGAAGTTGGTATTCATTTTTAGTCGAAACATCATAGAAACGGTAGCCAGTGCCACCAGATATTACTTTATTATTATAAATATTCGGATACCATTGACCCATCCAAGTTTGAGTAATTTGGGTAGTTGAGGCAGTGTTAATGTCATAAATATAAATTTTACTACCGCCATCATAATTATCATTCCAAGCTTCATTCCAAACTATTTTATTTGCATAAACATCCAATCGAGATGATCTATGTATATTTGATAATATTTTGGTTGGTGTTGGTGTTGCGCTCTTTAAGTCATAAAAATAGATATTTATTGTCATATCATTATTATAATCAACCCAAGTTATTATATTACCATAAATTTTTGGACCACTGACTCTCTTTAAATTATTACTTATTTTTTGTTCTTTTTTTGTATTAATATCATATAAATAAATACCTGATACACCATTTCTATAATCTTCCCAAACTATTTTATCGCCAAAAATATTAGAATAACGTTGCATACTAATATTTGAAGTAATTTGAGTTTCTTGTCCAGTTTCTGTGTTATACATATAAATATCAGTATTATCCAATAGACTATTTCTATTAGGATCTCCATCATTGACAACATTTCTTCGGTCTGTCCAAACTATTTTATTGCCAAAAATATTAAAATCTTTTATCATCCAACCAAGCTTTGAAGGAATTTGAGTTTTTTGTTTAGTTTTTATATCATATGTATAAAGACCATTTTTGTCAGGGTCGGCGCCATGATGATTCCACCAAACTATTTTGTCATCATGAATTTTAAGCCCACGATGATAGCCAAGATTAGAATCAAGTTTAACTTTATCGCCAAATTGATAATATGGCCCTGGATAAGGAGTAACATAAAATTTTTCTGAGAATGAACTTTCATTTCCTTGAGTGTCAACAGCTTTAACGTCAAAAAAATATGTAGTCCAATTTTCAAGATTTTCTACAGCATAAGTAGTTGTGGCTATAAGATTATTATTTACCAAAGTACCTTGAACACCACAATTGTCATAATCATAAGGAATAACAGACTTATAAATATTGTAACCGGCAATAGGATAATTTGATTTCAGGTTTGTGCCCCAATAAAGAATAGCCTTTTTATTCCCTGGTATTCCATAAAACGTTGAAGTGGCCCTTTCTTGTGATGGTAAGAAAAAAACAAAAGGAGAAAATTGGTCCATATTAATAACTATTTCAGCATCTTCATCGTGTACTCCCACGATTACTGAATATGTAAAAATAACCCCTCTAAAACAACTATGTGCGCCAAAATCCCCTATTTCTGCTTCCAATTTATATGTTCCATTTAAAACTCTGTGAAATTCTATTTTATTATTTGATAGATAGCCATGATAATTTTCTCCTCTACACGAGTCTCTTGCTTCATCAGACAAAAGCCGAAACCGAAAGTCATTTTCCAATCCACCATAATAGTCATCATAACTATTTAAAACGTTATTGCCCTGACTGTCAATGATGGAAATTCTTGCATTATATACCGCTGGATCATCGCCCTCATTGTCGTCATTCTCGTTTTCGCACCCAAAGTCACCACCACGGATATTATTAATATTATTGCAAGAAAAATCAGTATAACCATCTCCATCATTATCAATACCATCAGAACATTGCGGAGCTACAGCGCTCACCGTTGTCGCAAAACTAAACGCCACGACAAAACAAACTAAAAAAATACCAATTTTTGTAACTTGCAATTTCTTTTTTTGAAACATAATTTTGTTTAAAGTCATAATTTAAGTTATATCCTATTGCCGAATATAACGATATTTGCAACAGGATTATTTTGTTTATAAGTTTAAATATTTTTTTGTTTCTTTGTCAAAATCAGATTCATATAATTGATCTTGAATTGGTCTATATTTTTCAAACTCGCTTTCAGCAAATGCTTTGGCAATTTCTGCTGTTACTTTTCCAGCATCCTCTAAAATATCCTCTTCGTTAAATCTCAAAAAAACATTTAATTTTTCCGCCCAATCTTTCATCGTCATTGGAATTCCTTTTTCAGCCTGATGCTCCGCATAATCTAAATACATCGTTACTATTCTATTAAGTGATTTTATTTCTTTTTTATCAAGATAATTTTTCGCAATTGAAACATCGGACTTTAAAATTTTCCCATCTGGAGCTTTTTTCCAAGTCATAAGCCCCATATAATCTTTTTTATGATCAACCCTTTTAGTAATAAGCTCAGCGGCAGTGTTGCCGTGCGTGGAATAATGAAGCTTATTTTGCACAGTTGCGAAAAATGTTTTTGTGGTTTGTGAATAACTATCATAATCCATCGCTGTCGCGTAAATATCCGTAATTTGTTGATAAAAATTTCTTTCGCTTTCGCGAATATCGCGAATTTCAAGAATTAAATCTTTAAAATATTGAGGGCTTAAATAGGCGCCGTTTTTTAATCGTTCGCTATCTAAAACATATCCTTTGATTGCGTAATTTTTTAAAACTCTTGTCGCCCATTTTCTAAAATCTGTTGCTCTGTTGGAATTTATTTTATAACCCAGTGAAATAATTACTTCTAAATTATAGTGTTTAGTGTTGTAATTTTTTCCATCTTCAGCAGTTATTCGGAAATTCCGAATAACTGAATTTTCGTCTAATTCTTTTGATAAAAAAATATTTTTTAAATGCTCGTTTATATTTGGAATGTTGACATCAAAAAGCTTGGCAATTAACTTCTGTGTGAGCCAAACATTTTCATCTTGTACGCGCACTTCAATGCCATCTTCTCCCGCCTGAGAAGTAAAAATCAAAAATTCCGCCACGCTATTCCTAATTGTTAATTTTTTTGTCATTTTTTTAAAAACGTTCTCTATTTATATCCTGTTGCCGAATATCACGATATTTTGCAACAGGATTATTTTGTTTATTATTATATTTAAACCACAAGGGCGTTAAATAATTATTTTTTAATAAAGAAAGAAAAAATGTGTGCTGGTCGGTGGTATTAACCACCGACTGCACGATTTATCTAACCTCCGACTACGTCAGAGGTTTTCTCGAGTAAATAAAAATATTATTATTTAAATCTACTTTTAAAGATACCATTTTCTGTTTAAAAAACAAGGGCTTTAAAAGTACATTTTATTCATCCCGCGAGGTCGAGTAGCTGAGTAGTTACCAAAAATTTCCTGTTTTCTTGTTTGAATAGCAAAGCAAGTCTGCGCCAAAGCTATTTCAGTTTTTTTAGAGTCTCCATTCTGGGCTATTAAATAACAAGCATATCGATCTAATTTATAGTTTTTTATTTTCCTGACTGTATCTGAACCAATTGGGACCATTTTACTGAACTTAGTAAAATGGTTATCCACATCCTGACCGCTGTTTATACAGGAACGGATCGCTCTTGCAATAACCTTTTCCGCGTTTTGCCATTTTCTATAACCCAAGAGAGGAAGCAGCTCACGCGCATTCCAATATATAATTCCATTCTCATTAATTTTTTTAATGTCTTCAAAATTTTTATGCGGAGCAGATGGTATTATTTTGTTAACCATGAATTTATTTTACGCTTTAAAAAGAAAAATAATTTTTCAATTTTAATTTAATTAATTATGCTGTAGGCTATCTCAAATTGAGAAATAATCTGTCTTGACAAACAGGACCACCTTAAAATATGCAAAAAATAATATTAAAA
>JAHJLV010000060.1 GCA_018821535.1 Pseudomonadota bacterium
TATCCTCCGGAAGGATAAAATATAAAAAGCACAATAAATTACGATACGCAAGCTTTTATTTAGTAATTTTAAGTAGTTAAATGGTATGGAAACCGGGAATTTTAAATGTCGTTGAAGAAACTTTATATTTGTCGTTGATCACCTGCCGGAAAATCTGCCGCGCATCGATGTTGTTCATGAGCTCACTGAAGAGGAAAGGCAATGCAACTGTGGCTGTCTCAAGGATCGCATTGGCCAGGAAATATCTGTTCGAACAGTTGCCCGGAGCGATGACAGAAGAAGACTTCAGAGCACTGCTCCCATACAACGTCGATAAAAACCAGCTGGCTGGGCCTGCGATCTCCTGAGTGGGGTTTAAACAGCGCTTACCGTGCAAAAGCCCTGTTCCCGGACGATACTGATAGGTAACAAAATAGCCGTCCGGATAGGTGAGTTTTGTCATCTTGCCGGAAAGATCGTACTTTTTTGAGGTGGTAAAGGACTGATTGTTGATAATCTTGGTGATCACCCGGTCACGACCCATGACATGAATAAAAACGGGGTCTGTCCCCAATTACACATTACATAATCACCAAATCTTATGATCTGTAATGTGGCAAAAAGTACGATAGGAATTTGGCAAATCACATTTAATAGATTTCCTTTAATGCCGCATCATACGCATTTTGTTGTGCAGCATTGTAAGCGGAACCACCTCCGAAGCCCACTGCAGCATAGTATGGACCACTAATAAACAATCCTATGCCTGCTTTGATAAAGCCATTTTTTTGAAAATTTAGACGTGCCAGAGAGCCTTTTACCATATCAGTAAAAAATGTTGAATCAATAGAATTTTTGTTTCTGCCGAGCTCACCATAACCTAAATCATGGCCTTCAGCAGCTTCCCAGCCAGCAGTAGATGTTCCTAAATAGTCAATTATAAAGTTGAATGTTTTGTTGCCATTTTCGGCACCATAACCATTCTTTGTTCTATTATTTACTCCATTTTCATAAGTGGCTTGAATATCGTTCCCATCAACATTTACACCGAATCGTCCAGTTTGAGTGTTATAAGATACTCCCATTAGGCCGACAGTATTAGAAAAACTTCCTAAACTGCTATAACCGACAGATGTTGATGCCGGTCCATATCCAAACCCAGCGTTGACAGAATAATTCCCTGACCCAAAATAATATGTTCCGCTGAAACTGCCCCCCGAAAAACCGTAACTTTCAGAATAATAAAATCCCATATTTCGATCATAACCAACAGTACTATATGAACCGGCCCCCCAACTTGCACCGGCATCGATGTCCCAGCCCCCAATGCTGAGATACCCGCCTTCTCCAATTCCAACACCAAAATTAGTAATACTAACCCCATCTCTAAAATCAAAACCAACTTCAAAGCCAACGCCAGCAAAAATGCCAAAATTAAGGGTTTCAATACCTAACACGTCATCCATAAGCCAGCTAACCGCGTCACCTACCCATTTAAAGGGGTTAAAGCCCCAGTGTCCACTCGGATCCACATACATCAACGGATTATTATAGCAATAACTATACCGATTAAACGTCTGGGGATTCAGAGGATCAGGCACTATGGTATCCGCAGAGATAAACATGCCGATGACCGGATCATAGAGCCGTGCATTGTAGTTGTACAGCCCGGTTTCTCCATCATATTCCTGATCAGTGAATTTATAGGAGGTGTCTGTAATATCTGAACTGCCGCTTATGGAACCATAGGGCATGTATGTGGTCTGCTGATTGTTTGTTATGGTGCCGGTGTCATCGGTGAGAACCGTTGAACTGCCCAAATGATCCTTGTGAAAATAGACAGCGGCATTGTTTTTAATCATGGCAATGCGCAGATTACCGGCAAACAGGTATTTGGTTGCTATGCCGTTGCGGATTTCATAGTGAGATCCGATATAATAGGTGGTTGACCCATTGTTAACGGTCTTGGCAATGCGTGTGCCGTGGCCGTCGTAGGTGAAATTCACTGTTGTGCCGCCCTTGATGATCTGCACGGGCATGTTGTCGCTGTTATAGGTGATGAGCCGGTTGGTATAATTAAGGTCCTGAATATCGGGACTTGTGATCATATTTCCGTTGGCATCATACTGATAGGTGATTTCCTGACCGTTGTGGGTAATGGATGATACCCCGTGATAGGGATCTGATTCTTTTTGCTGGTACTGATAATCCATGACAGATACAGATTCTCCAGCCACAAAACCACCCTGGTTGGAACTCTGTTCTGATTCCAGACGGTGGAGTGCATCATAGGTGTATTGATGGGTGACATTATTATAATCATCCTGAATCTGGGTAATATCCCCTGCTTTTGAATAGGTATAGTTTTTATCCATCAGTTTGACGGCATCAGCATCAAATGCTTTTATGGATGTCAATCTTGTGGTGGCTTCATCATAGGTATAGGTGGTGAAGGCACCGTTGCCATAATCAATGGCACCGATCTTGCCGGTGGGTTCGTAGTCTTCAAACCAGGCCTGGGTAGTGTTGTCTGATCCAATGGTGTTGTGCAAGAGCCCTGTTCCCGGATGGTATTGATAGGTAACAAAATATCCGTCCGGATAGGTGAGTTTTGTCATTTTACCGGACAAATCGTATTCTTTGGACGTGGTGTAGGACTGATCGCCGATGATTTTTGTGATCTCCCGGTCGCGGCCCATGACATCATAGGTAGCATACACGGTTTGTGTGTCAGCTTTTGTGACTGTATACAGCCGGCCGATACCATTGGGGATATTGGGATTGTCATATTCATAAAAAACAGGTTCGTCCCCAGTGGGGCCGGGGTTTAAGATTTCTTTTTTCAGAGGGCGGTCAAGTTCATCATAGGTGAATTGGGTGATCTTGAGTTTGGCATCGGTCTGGGTGAGCAGATTGCCGTTATCATCATAAGTGTAGGACCAGTCCCCCATATCCGGGTCCTGCATGGCAATTTTCCGGCCCAGGGTATCGTATTGAAGATGGGTCTGCTTTCCAAAATGATTGGTGGTTTTTAACAGATCTTTTGCAGCATTGTATTCATAATAGGTGTGAATGGTTTCTGTGTTTGAATACTGGATCACTTCTTTGACCCGGCCCAGATAATCTTTGATTTCTTCTTTTCGGCTGTTGTCAGGATCAATGGCTGTGGTTTTAAGGCCCGAATACATGAGCACGGAAATGGCAGATTCTGATCCATTGACGCCGGGAGATTTAATTGAGGTGGGGCGGCCGAAATAATCAAACTCGGCTTCTGACCAGGGGCAGGTTTCTGGCGGTTCCTGGGGCCAGTTGCCATCATAGGAGAAAAACGGGCCTTTGGTTTTATAGGCCCGGCCCATAGTGTCGTAGTATTTTCTGGAAACAATATACTGATCTTTGCCTCTGGTGACTGACTGGATAGGTCGGCCAAGACCGTCTTTAAATGCATATCCCACTGTCACAAGACCGGCGGCTTCGGTTTCTTTGACTTTTGAAACCGTATATCTTGGGATGGTATCGTCATAGTACTGGGTCTGGGTCTGGCCGCCGTCGGGCAGATCCGTCTGGATGCTCCGGCCGAAGCCATCGTAGGTATAATAGGTTGTCCGGTTGTTTTCATCGGTGACGGATGCAGGTTTGGCATACAGATAATTATAGGTGGTGGATACGGTATGGCTGATCTGGTATTCTCCGCCCGGGCCGCTGGTGTCGGGTTTAGATGCCCTGACCGGAAAGGTCTGGGTTTCAATATCATATTCAATGGTGGAGGTATAGCCCCTGGCATTGGTGACGCTGATCTGGTTGCCGTAACTGTCATAGCCGTAGGAAACGGACGGATTGGTGCTGCCCTCCAGCCATGCAGATTCGCTTAAAAGATTACCGTTGTTGGGATTGTAGGTGAAATACTGTTCTCTGACTTTGCCTGCACCACTTGAGGTTAAAGCGTCTTCCCCTGAAAGGGTTTCCCGTGTTTTTCTCCACATCCAGTCGCCATAGACTTCGTATAGCATATCCGTGACTAGGCTTTCGGCCCCGGTGCCGGATAATATGGTTCGCACTGGGTTGCCGCTGTCATCATCGTATTCGATGTTTTTCTGGGTAAAGGTGGTGTCATCGTCATAGGTTTCAGACCGGGTCTGGGCCAGTCTGACAAAGACAACCGGATCATCAGAATTATCAAGGGGGACAGATTCATAGGTATTGGTGGTTTTAGTTAAAAGTGTTTCTTCATCCGGTTCTAAAAACTGGGTTTCATAGGCCATGCCCTTGAAAAATTCATCCTGATGGAAAAAGGTTTTGTTGATGGTGCCGTCGGGATTTACTTTTTTAACATATCCAAACCCCCGGAATTCTTTTTCTTCAAAATCATACAGGCCGTTATAGTATTCATAGTTTTCTGTTGAAAGATTGCCAAGGCCGTCGTTAATTGTCCGGGCGGTGACAAGGAACATTTTGTTGGGCATCAGTGTGTGGGTAAACGCAGTGGACGGCGTATAGTTCATGCTTATGGATGCGGCATTCTGGGTTTTGGCGCTTTTGAGCAAAGACGGGGTGCCAAAGCCCTGGGCAGGATATGAATAGATGACGCCGTTGTCTGCACTTCGGACAAGATCCAGAACACCGTCACCGTTAATATCGTTGAACATTACCCCTAAACGGATGTCGGATCCAGGTTTGCTTTGGGAAAAATTTGTGGTTTCAAAACTGCCGTCGCCTTTGCCAAGGTAAATATATACCGTGCAGGACAGATCTTCTTTGATCAGATCGGCATATCCGTCATTGTTAACATCCCGGACCTGAACCAGATTGTGACCATTGCCGCCGGGACCTGAGTGAGTGATCGGGGAATTAAAAAAGGAACCGTTTCCATTGTTCAGATACACAGATACGGTTCCATCCGTTCGGAAGGTGATCAGATCGGTGAGTCCATCTGCGTTTACATCGCCGAATTTTGTATAGCCTACTTTAATGTCCGGTGCAGTGAAAGTAGTTGTCGGTGTGGTATCAAAACCGTCAGTGCCGTTGAAAAGAAACATATGCAGGGTGTTGTTGTTATCCTTCCGGATAAGATCCGGATAGGAATCATGATCAATGTCTATTAAAAATTCTCTGCCCACACCACCATGAAGACCGTCCACCTGGGTATATGTATCTGAAAAACTATTGGTGTCCTTGTCAAACAGATAGACATAGGTGGTTTCGTTGGCTACTTTTTCGGCGAATTGATCTACAATAGCGAGAACCATACCAGATATGCCTTGCCCGGATGCGGGTGGTGTTGGTTCAGTATAGTTTTTAGTTGATTTGATCAGATCTCCTGCACCATCACCATTCAGATCAGCAACAGCAACCTGCCATTCACCGTTTCCGCCCGGGCCATTGTGAGTAGAAAAGTTTTCAAAGGTTCCATCACCCAATGAGAAAGCGTAATATACGGCACCACCGCTATCACTTTTTATCAAATCAACTTTCCCATCGGCATTAATATCTCCGAGACTGATATAACCGGCTCCCTGACCGCCAGGACCTTCAATGGTGTTAAATGTTTCAAAGATGCCGTCTCCCCGGCCAAGGGCCGTATACACGGTGCCGGTGGTATCATGTTTGATCAAATCATCTTTGCCGTCACCGTTAAGGTCTGCAAACCGCATATATCCGGATGCTGTAGCGCCGGGTGTGGTGGTGGCCTGGTAGCTGTCAAAATTTATCAGGCCGCCGGCATTCCATTCCAGCTCCACAGGGGGCATGGTGCTGCCGTCTGACCCGATTTTCTGAACTTTGTCAAGGCGGGACAGATTAACCGGAGCATCGGTCTGATAAATTAAATTATAGCTTGAACAAAGGTCATCGTCCTTATTGTAGATATTAATGGCTTTCAGGCGTTTGGCCGTGGTGATTTTTTTGCCGATGGAATAGGAAACAAGGGGGTCTGGCCGATCTTCAAGCTCGAAAAAGACCTTGTTGGGAGGGGCAAGATCGGGGAATCCATTGTTATAATCATGGCCGGTATATTCAATGGAATCCAGATAGACCTGTCCCTGATCTGTGGTATAATTGACGATAAAATAGTTTCCATTGGTGTCTTCCACCCGTTCCAGCATCCAGATAAAGGTATTGTTATCATCTTTGCCAAGACGGGAATTTAAGGAAGCACCATAAAAAAATATGCTGCCGTTTTTAGCAGTCACGGTCCAGGTATTGGCTGTTTCATCAAAATAATATTTGGAAAAACCGCTTTCGATTTTAGCCCGGTAATAACCTGTTCCCCATTCAGACCAGGGAACAAGTTCGTCTGAGCCTGCCAGAAATTCATGGGCCGAATAATCAAGTCCGCGCTTGGTGGCGCGCTGGATAGCAGGCATGCCAAGATTCCATCCAAGACCCAGCCATCCGTTGCCGGAAAAACTGTTGTACGAGAGAGAAAGATTGGGTGCAAGATTGTTTCTTCCCGGTAATACGCTGATGGGGATAGAATAAGTGGCAGCTCCGGTAAATTGCATTGCACTGGGAACCGGTGTGGACTGATAGCCTACATCTGCTGTGCCGGTGTCTTCTGCATATAAATTAAGCGGTGAAAGGCATATAATTAACAGGATTGTGAGTATGGATAAGATTTTATTGCTCATGTGTTCTTTCCCTTTTTAACCTTGTGTGTCTTTATTTCTGGCTCTATGTGCTTTATTTTATCCGGATGATTTTTTTAATTCTGCCAAGTTCGTCATATATATAATGCGTTCCTTTGGCGGGAAGACTTGCTGCACTGGTCGGATCTGACTGGGGATTTGCATCGTCTGGCCCCCGGAAATTATATTCCATGTAGTTGGTCAGGCCATCCCCGTCGGAATCTATTTTGGCATCAGCGTTATCAAGAGGATTCAAACCATATCTAAGTTCCCAGTAATCACTCATCCGGTCATTATCGGAGTCGGGGGTGCATGGACTGGTCTCTAAAGCATCAATTCGTCCGTTATGATTAACATCTTCCTGGTTGTCCGAAAGAAGGTCGCCGTCGGAATCTGCCGACAGATAATTTGAGCATGAATATAACCGCTCAACAAAATCCAGGATCAGATCGCCGTCTGTATCCGGACTTGCCACCGCAACTAACACACCGCCGGATTCGACTTTAAAACCGATATTAAAGCTTATACCGTCTTCAGCGTATATCTTTAAAGTCACACCGGAATTGATCACAGTGGTTCCCTGGGTTTGTATTAAATCATTGATGTAATATTCGCCGGAAGCGACATTACCAGTGAGAGTCAGGGGCGCTGCATGCGCTGCCAGGCTGATAAATAAAATACTGGACGCTGCCAGTAAGACATGTTTTATTTTCATGATCTGTATCCTGAAATTTAAATTTTTTGTTATAATCAGTTTTAATCACGGCTATTGTTCATAATAAACAGTTCCATCCGGAAGCTGATATTTGGTGGCCTCATAAGAAATCAGGCAGTAGCCGGGAGCCCCGGCACCACCGCCACCACCGCCACCGCCACCGGCACCACCACCACCACCGGCACCATAACCAGTGCCGCCAGCCCCGCCAGCAGCATAACCTATGACATTGGTACTTCCTCCGGCGCCTGCAAGAGAAACAGACCCGTATCCATTTGCCCCGCGCCCCCCATTGCCTGCTATACAGAAGGTTGAACCTTTGACGCTTTCGCAACTATGTGCCGGGCTGCCAGCTGTGCCAGGTACACCATAGCCAGATCTTGCGGTCAGCAGAGAACCAAAAACACTGATTTGATTAGAAGATCCAATGACTATTCCAATACTGTCTCCTGGCGTTACAGTTATGTTCTGGGTGATAATTTCTCCAGCGCTGCCACCACTGCCACCCGTATCACCGCCTCCGTTTGAACCAGCCATTCCTCCGGCCACCAAGGTGACTGTGATGTTATTAACAGATGGCGGGACAATCCATGTGCCGTTTGTGGTATATGGGATCGATAAAGTTTCTACACCCATATTCAAAGCAGCCTCAGAGGTCATAATTTTTATCCAGTGAGTGGTGAATAACATGGGCTGATGATCTGTTGTAAGGTAAATATCCCCTGCTGAAGGATTTTCCGGGGGAAGTTCAGTTGGTTTCAGGTTCAATACATAATCGATATTGACCTTGCCATCACTGTCTATTTTAAGAGGGGGGCCTTCAGCAAAGACAGCGCTTGAAAATACAAAGAAGAAAACAAATAAAAATAGGGCGCTTTTTTTTAACGAGATCATGACATTTCCTTTCTGTTTTTTATTCAGATCATATTTAAATTATTTACAAAGTCCTGTGTAACTTAATTTTACCAAAGCCATTTTTGTTGTTGTTTTTCGTGGTTTCTAAAAAGGAAATCATTCCATTTGTCCAGAAATGGCTGAATTTTTGGTTGTAAAGGTTCTGCTTTTACGTCATTTTTTAATTTGTTCCAGGTGAGTTCGGTTTCGGACATCGCAATTTTTGCTGTTTGAAGACCTGCATCCAAAAGAAGGGTTTTGGGGCCGTCATTATTTGACCAGGCCAGCCAGGCGGGAAGGTCGGAATTCCTGGGGTTGGGATTTCCCGTTTTAGCAAATTGTGACCAGTAGGTCATCATGGCATTGGAGAGCGCCACACGACCGGCTCGATTTTTTTCATTAAAAAGATAAGATCCTAAAGATGCCTTATCTGTGCCAAAAACAAAATCAATCTCCGCGATATGGCATGCTCCCAGCAGGATATTAAGCGGTTTTGTCAAAACAGTCCCGTTTGTCCCTCCGGCTCCCCATAAAAACTGGTAGGTATAAATTGGCGGTTGATTTTCCATGCTGGTCATTACCCTTGCCGGTTCATCCACTGCCATGACTTTCCAAAGATCACTCTGATATTTTATCACCTTATCAAAAAGTTGCATTTTTTCAGGTTCTTTAAAAAGCGACCCATCCTTTATCGAATTGGAAAAAGAATTAAAATTACGAGCAAAGACTCTGGTCTCTTCTTTGTTGCTTCCCAGTATCATGGGAACTTTATTATACGTGCCAGAGGATAAGGCTCCATAGAAATCTTTGGGCAGAACGTGACCATCTTCAAAGGCGGTTGGAAACTGAATCATTCCTCGAACAGCGCCTTCAGGGTATGCCTCGAGAAAATCAGCCGCTTTTTTGGATCGCATATAGGCTTCAATCTCTTTTAAGGACATATTAGCCAGGATTCGCGCAGCCTTTGTTTTGTCAGAAGTGCTGCCGTCGTTCACCATCATTCTGGAAAGGATTTCATTTGCGTGCGCTTCTCCATCCTCTGGCGTGGACGGACGGATAGAGCCGCTTTGTGAAATCACACGGTGAAACAGGCCTTTGGCCAAAGGAGACCCCACAAGACACAGCGCATCCTGCCCTCCGGAAGAGACCCCTGCAAGGGTAACATTATCGGGATCACCACCAAAGTTTTTAATATTTGCCTGCACCCACTTAAGCGCTTCAATCTGATCCAGGATAGTAAAGTTGCCGGAGTCTGATTCTTTGTCTCCGGTTTTTAACGCAGAGTGGTGGAGAAATCCCATTGGACCGATACGAAAATTAATTCCAACAATTACCATATTTCCATGATTTGCCAGGATGCTGCAATCCTGATTTGAAAAAAGCGGGAATTGGATACTGTTCCCACCACCGTGAATCCAGAAAAATACAGGAAGGTTTTTGGCCTTTTTCGGTGCCCATATGTTCAGATACAGACAATCCTCGCGACCGGAAATAACCTGGGGCGTATCCGGGGCTGTGTCAAGTTTG
Source organism: Pseudomonadota bacterium (assembly GCA_018821535.1). GTDB lineage: Bacteria > Desulfobacterota > Desulfobacteria > Desulfobacterales > Desulfobacteraceae > Desulfobacula. Next base: position 9,739 of record JAHJLV010000060.1, read on the forward strand.
GCATATTGCGGACATATCTGGCAGAACGTATCCGCTTTAAGCGCCTGGGTTCTTTTTATCGGTTTTTGCGGAGATTTCCATCGCAGGTTTGCCACCGGCGGCCTGGCATAAGGAATGCCTTTCCAGGAAATGGTTTGATTGTCCTTGTTTTCCACACCGATAACGATGCCTTCTGTGGTCTGTCTTTCAAGAACTGAAGCATATGAGGATTTAAATGGAACCATGATAATGATGATAAGCAGCGCCGAAGCGATAGCATTCACGATCATTTCAGCAGTGCATTTCAAAAATTTATTTTTTTTCAACGGTAATCTTTCCTTTTATTTTTAAAATTATTTGTATGTATCTGGAACCATGATATTTTCCTGAACTTTAAGTTAATCGTCATAATAACTTTTATTGCATATCTTATTTTTTTAATGAAAACAATCGGGGAAACCCTTAGTTCACAAAAAAAACAATGTTTTTTTTATAAAAAAGAGTTTTTTGATAAAAAATCAGCGAATGATCTCGTTGTTGTTCATTCTCGTTTGTTCGCTTGAATTAAAACATCAGCTTTGATATTCTTATGATTAATTCTGATAAGGACGAATCGCTTACAGTTTAATTTTATGCTGTAAGCTTTTAATTTTATAGTTTGCAGGGATAAAAAAGATGTCGCTGGTTCAAAAAAGACGTGTGACGCGTCAGATACGGATTGGAAATGTGGATATCGGTTCTGATGCCCAGATTTGTGTTCAATCCATGACCAATACCCGGACCCAGAACGTGGATGCCACCGTGGCCCAGATTCATTCCCTGGAAAGGGCCGGTTGTGAGATCATCCGGGTGGCAGTTCCGGATATGGAGGCAGCCCTTGCCATTGAAAAGATTAAAGCAAGGATCGGCATTCCTTTAATTGCAGATATTCATTTTGATTACCGGCTGGCACTGGCATCGGCAAAAGCAGGTGCTGATGCCCTTCGGATCAACCCCGGTAATATCGGAGAGGCAAAAAAGATTAAAGCGGTTGTGGACTGTGCAAAAGCGCACGGGATTCCCATCCGCATTGGTGTGAATGCAGGCTCCCTTGAAAAAGAGATAGAAAGTCGTCTGGGAACAACGGCCCAGGCCATGGTGGAAAGCGCTCTTCGCAATATCAAAATTCTTGAGGATCTGGATTTTCATGATATCAAGGTATCTTTAAAAGCCTCTGATGTGGAACGAACCGTTACAGCCTATCGCTTGCTGGCACCTCAAACCGATGTGCCGTTTCATATCGGCGTGACAGAGGCAGGCGGCCTGATTGCAGGTATTGCCAAGTCTTCCATTGGCATCGGCATGCTGTTGGCCGAGGGTTTAGGTGATACCTTGCGGGTGTCTTTAACCCGTGATCCGGTGGAGGAAATCCGGACAGGGTATGAGATTTTAAGGGCGCTGGGGATACGAAGCCGGGGCCCGGAACTGATTTCCTGCCCCACCTGCGGACGGTGCAAAATTGATCTTTTTAAAATTGCGGAACAGGTAGAAAATGCTTTACTTGAGCGGTCTTCTAAGATTAAAGTTGCGATTATGGGCTGCGCTGTAAATGGTCCCGGAGAAGCCAAAGAAGCGGATATTGGAATTGCCGGCGGGGATGGCAAGGGCATTTTATTTAAAAAAGGAAAAGTCATTCGAAAAATAGACCAGGAAAATCTTGTGAATGAATTGCTGGACGAAATTGACAATATGACAAAAAAACTGGAGAAAAATAATGGCAAAGCAGAGTAAAACAGCAATTTCACCCACACGGGAACAGGATTATCCTGCCTGGTATCAGGAAGTGATCAAGGCATCGGATATGGCGGAAAATTCTCCGGTCAGAGGATGCATGGTGATCAAGCCCTGGGGATATGCCATCTGGGAAAACATCATGCAGCAGATGGATGTTCTGTTTAAGGAAACCGGGGTTAAAAATGCATATTTCCCTTTGTTTATTCCTTTAAGCTATCTGGAAAAGGAAGCCGAGCATGTGGAAGGGTTTGCAAAAGAATGCGCCGTGGTGACGCATCACAGGCTTGAACCCGATGGAAAAGGCGGGTTAAAGCCCGCAGGAGAGCTGGCAGAACCCTTGATTGTCCGGCCCACGTCCGAAACCATTATTGGTGAATCCATGGCCCGGTGGACAACCAGTTACCGGGATCTTCCTTTGCTGCTAAACCAGTGGGCCAATGTGGTCCGGTGGGAAATGCGCACCCGCATGTTTTTACGCACCAGTGAATTTTTATGGCAGGAAGGTCATACCGCACATGCAACCGCCCGGGAAGCAAAAGAGCGGACCATGCAGATGCTGGATGTATATACTAAATTTGTTCAAGAATGCCTGGCCATGCCCGTGATCCGGGGAAGAAAAACCGTTGCAGAACGTTTCCCCGGTGCAGATGATACCACGTGTATTGAGGCCATGATGCAGGATAAAAGAGCGCTTCAGGCAGGGACCTCCCATTTTCTGGGCCAGAATTTTGCAAAAAGTTCGGAAATTAAATTCCAGAATGAAGAAGGCCAGGAGGCATATGCCTGGACCACGTCCTGGGGCACATCCACCCGCATGATCGGCGGAATAATCATGGTGCATTCTGATGATGACGGTCTGGTGCTCCCTCCCCGTATTGCGCCTGCCCATGCGGTGATTATGCCGATTCTTAAAAAAGGGGATGATAACCGGGAGGTGATGGAAAGCGCCAGGGGGCTCAAAGATGTTCTGGAAGGAAAATTATATCACGGCAGGAAGATTAATATTGAAATTGATGATCGCGATACCGGAGGCGCAAGAGGCTGGGACTGGGTGAAAAAAGGCGTTCCTGTGCGCATTGAGCTGGGCCCCAGAGACATTGAACAGAATATGGTGTCTGTGGCCAGGCGGGATCAGGCCGTTAATGAGAAGCAAAGCATCAACCGTGAAGAATTTATCAGTGAATTTACCAATATTCTGGATAATATTCAGGATACGCTGTTTAACCGGGCCATTGCATTCAGAAAAGAAAACACATTTGAAATTGACGATAAAAAAGCATTTTATAAAATCTATCAAAAAGCCAGGGGATATAAGAATGGTGCCTTTGTCATGGCACACTGGTGCGGATCACAGGACTGTGAGTCAACCATAAAAGATCATTTGTCCGTTACCATCCGCTGTATTCCGTTTGACAGTCCTGTGGAAGAAGGCAGCTGTATCTGCTGTGGGAATTCAAGTTCGCGGCGGGTGCTTTTTGCAAAAGCCTATTAAATTAGATTTATTATGATCAGAATTACCGACATACTGGATAAGATTTACGAATATAATCCAACGGCGGATACTGATATAATTGACCGGGCTTATATTTATTCAGCACGGGTTCATGAAGGTCAGGTCCGCTTGTCCGGTGAGCCCTATCTGTCCCATCCCCTTGAAGTGGCAGATATTCTGGCCCAGATGCGGCTGGATATGGAAAGTATTGCAGCGGCGCTTTTGCACGATGTCATTGAGGACACCCCTGCCACAAAACAAGATATCATAGAAATGTTCGGCCCCGGGGTCGCCCATATTGTTGAAGGGGTTACCAAATTATCGGTACTGCCGTATTCCACAAAAGTGGTTCAGCAGGCGGAAAGTCTGCGCAAGATGATCCTTGCCATGGCCGATGATATCCGGGTGGTGCTGATCAAGCTGGCAGACCGGATTCATAATATGCGCACATTGAAATACCATCAAAATCCTGAAAAACAGGCGGCCATTGCCCAGGAAACCCTGGATATTTATGCGCCCATTGCAGCACGCCTGGGAATTTTCTGGATGAAGTACGAGCTTGAGGAAATCGCTTTTTTTTATACCCAGCCAGAGGAATATGAACGCATTGATGCGCTTGTGAATAAAGACCGGGATGAAAAAGAGGAGTATATCCGGGATGTAAAGGAAAAAATTCATGCAAAGATGAAGGAAATGGGGCTGGAATGTGAAATTAAAGGCAGGTATAAACAGCATTACAGCATTTATCAGAAGATGATATCCCAGAACCTTGAATTTAAAGAAGTTTACGATATTGTGGCGTTCAGGGTCATCCTGGATACGGTTCCCCAGTGCTATGCGGCCATGGGTGCCATTCATTCCATGTGGAAGCCCATTTATTACAAGATCAAGGATTATATCGGAAACCCCAAGCCCAATATGTATCAATCCATTCATACCACGGTTGTGGGCCCTAAAGGGGAGCGCATTGAAATCCAGATCCGTACCCAGGACATGGATGAAGTTGCAGAATCAGGCATTGCAGCACACTGGAGCTACAAGGAAGGCACAAAGATCGATGAGGGAACCGGCGAGCTGTTTGCCTGGATCCGGAATCTTGTGGAGAATCAGGAAAATTACAATGATCCGGATGAGTTTTTAGAAAATGTCCGCATTGATCTGTATCCGGATCAGATTTATATTTTTACGCCTTCCGGCGAGATCAAAACTTTGCCCAAAAAAGCCACGCCTGTGGATTTTGCATATCTGATCCATACGGAAGTCGGTGCCAGATGTTCCGGTGCAAAAGTGAACGGGAAGCTGGTTCCGCTGGCCCATGAGTTGAAAACCGGAGATACGGTTGAAATTGTAACCACCCAGGGACATAATCCAAGCCCGGACTGGCTGAATTTTGTAAAAACAGTCAAAGCCAGGAACAAGATTCGCGCCTGGATCAATGCCCAGGAAAAAGAGCGCAGCTATTCTCTGGGCAAAGAGATGTGCGAGAAGACCTTTAAAAAAAGAAATCAGAACTTTAATGCACTGATTAAATCCGGAGAAATCAAAGAGGCTGCCCAGGCATTCGGGTTTAAAACAGAAGAAGATCTGATCGCCCATGTGGGATTTGGCAAATTAACCCCGTTGCAGGTTTTTAACAAGGCGCTGCCAGAGCTTGAAAAATCGGACGGAAAAGATGACAGCAGTCTTCTTCAGAAAATAGTCGGGAAAAGAAAGAAAAAAGAAACTACTGGCGTTATTGTAAAAGGCCTGAATGATATCCTGGTAAAATTTTCAAAATGCTGCAATCCTTTGCCCGGAGATCCCATTATCGGATATATTACCCAGGGTCAGGGGGTCACCATTCACCGGAAAAAATGTCTGACTGCCATGAAAATGAGTACGGAACGTATGATTGATGTTCAGTGGAGTGAAGAAAATACAGGGTCTTATCCTGCAAGAATAAAAGTCAGAACCGATGACAGGTTCGGGTTGCTGGCAGACATTGCCTCCGTGATCAGCAGGCACCGGGCGAATATTATAAGCGCAAGAACAGAAACCAATGAAACCGGACTGGGCCTGTTTCACTTTACGATTCTGGTAGAAAGCACTGAGCAGCTTCGAAAAATCATGTCGGAAATCAGGAAGGTTAAAAAAGTTCTTAATGTCAGACGAATCGTCAGGATAGAATAAAAAAAATAAAGGTCCGAGTGCTTGTTTTACAACACCCGGACCTTAGAAATCGGTTTAAGAGGCCTTGGTTACTTTGCCAGCTTTAATACAGCTTGTACAGACATCTATTCTTCTTACACATCCTTGCTTGATCACCGCACGAACCCGTTGAAGGTTGGGATTAAATACTCTTTTATTTAAATTGTGGGCATGACTGACATTGTTGCCAACCATTGGTTTTTTCCCGCAAATAGCACATTCTTTTGACATTTTTATACTCCTGAATGAAAAATCTTTTTAAACAAAAAATAACCTGAAATTAATACCCTAAAAAAAAATTAAAGTAAAGAAAATTTTATTTGCTGTCTGTAGATTGTTTTATAAGTTCCCTGCATTTTGGAATTTGATTTAATGCTTCCTTGCTTTCTTTTGAACCCGGATAATTCTGAACAATGCCCTCATACCTTTTTAAGGCAGCCTGATATTGTTCAGCCTTCATGTAAAAATTGGCAACATAAAGTTCGTGGCCGGACAGATTTTCTGTGCTGATCTGAATGTTTTTTCTGGCATCTGCAACATGTTCGCTTTCAGGAAATCTTTCTATCAGCCGGTTAAACTGAACAATGGCTTTTTGGGCAGGAGTACTGTCCCTGTCCACTGAATCAATCTGGTTGAACCAGCAAAGCCCGGTTCTGTAAATGACATAGGGAATGGCCTCATTTTTAGGATGCATTCTTTCAAATTCTTCATATGCCAGAATCGCCTCATCATATTCCTTAAGCGCAAAATGCGCATCCCCGATTTTAAGCTCTGCCAGAATGGCATATTTACTGAACGGATACCAGTCCTTGAGATTTGTAAACGCGCTGATTGCTGTTCTGTACTCCTGAGCCACAAAAGCGGCAGATCCTTCAGAGATGAGTTCTTCTGCTGTTTTTTCTCCCTGATATGTGGTTTTAAAAAGAGAGCAGCTTAAAAGCGGTAAAATGAGGACAAGGGTAAACAAAAGTTTTTTCATGGCTATAGGTTCTCAATGTAATGTTCTGCGGAAAGCACTGCAATGGCAGCGTCTCCAACGGCTGTTGTTATTTGTCTGAGCGGCGTGTCACGCACATCTCCTGCGGCATATACACCGGGAACAGATGTTTTCATCCGGCTGTCTGTTTTAATAAATCCCCAGTCATCGGTGGCGAGCGCATCACCCAGAAAAGATGTATTGGGTAAAATACCAATCCAGATAAAACAGCCGTCAGCTTTCAGTTTTTGTTCTTGGTTTGTTTTGATGTTTTTTACAGTAACGCTTTCAACGCCGAAAAAGCCTTCCAGTTTGGTAACAACGCTGTCCCAGACAAATTCAATCCTGTCATTGGCGAGAGCGCGTTCCTGAAGAATTTTTGCTGCCCGAAGCTCATTTCTTCTATGCACTATATACACTTTCTTTGCAAATTTTGTCAGGAAGATGGCCTCCTGAACAGCGGTATCTCCTCCGCCGACAGCCACAACCGTTTTATCTCTATAAAAAGGTGCATCACAGGTGGCACAAAAAGAAACGCCTTTGCCGAAAAACTTTTCTTCACCGACATTGAGATTTTTTGGAGATGCTCCGGAAGCGATGATAATGGTTTTTGCCGTGATGGTTTTATCTTTAAGAGCAATCTTTTTTATGTCAGAAGACAGATCCAGAGAATGTACCTCTGCTGTTTGAATTTTCAGCCCCAGATCTTCTGCCTGTCTTTTCATTTTTTCAGAAAGATCATACCCTGAAATCCCCTCGGGAAAACCGGGGTAATTCTCTATCCAGTCGGTTATCAGAATCTGACCGCCGGGAACAGATTTTTCCAGAAGAAGGACATTCATTCTTGCTCTGGCAGCATACATCCCGGCAGTAAGACCTGCGGGTCCTGCACCGATAATTACAAGATCATGATCAGTTGTTGTCATCGTCTTATTTTCTTTTTACAGAACCCCTTTAATTGTTTCTTCAAGTTTTTCTTTGGCAACCATACCGGTGATCTGGTCCATAATTTCACCATTTTTAAAGAAAATCAACGTGGGAATTGCCTGAACACCATATTTGCTTGGGCTGATGGGATTTTCATCTACATTGACTTTTGCAAACGTCATCTTTTCCCCGTATTCTTTTTCCAGGGCTTCCACTGTGGGGGAAATTGCTTTGCAGGGGCCACACCAGGGTGCCCAGAAATCCACCATTACGGGTTTGTCTGATTTGAGAATTTTTTCCTCAAAGGACTCATCATCAATTTCTATTATATTTTGTGCCATGACCACCATCCTGAATATAAACTATCATTAAAAAATATCCTGCAAATATATGAACTTGTACAGTCTTTGTCAATTGCTCGACCCATCCTGTTTTCATATCTGTCTCAGGATTTATGCCTGTCTTTCAGGCTACCAGTTTTCTGCAAGCAGCTCAAAATGCGCCTGGGGATGGGCACAGGCCGGACATTCCGCTACCGCTTCTCTGCCTTCATGGACATAACCGCAGTTTCTGCATCGCCATTTTGTTGAGGTTTCTTTTTTGAAAACCGTTCCGTTTTCGATATTGGCAGCCAGCTCGGCATATCTTTTTTCGTGCTGTTTTTCTGCAACGGCAATCATTTTAAACACCTTTGCAATATCATCAAAACCTTCTTTTTTTGCAGTCTCGGCAAATCCCGGATACATTTTTGACCATTCGAAATTTTCTCCGGCAGCGGCTTCCTTCAGATTCTCAAATGTTGTACCAATGACACCTGCCGGAAATGCTGCGGTAATTTCAAGCTCTCCGCCTTCAAGAAATTTAAAGAACCGTTTGGCATGCTCTTTTTCCTGGTTGGCAGTTTCTGTAAAAATATCAGAAATTTGAACAAAGCCTTCTTTTTTTGCAGCGCTTGCAAAATAGGTATAACGGTTTCTGGCCTGGGATTCACCTGCAAATGCAGTTAACAGGTTTTTTTCAGTCTGGGTTCCTTTGATGCTTGCCATGATATTTATCTCCTTTGTTTATTAAGTGGTCTTAAGTTCTGGTTTTATCCAGAATATATTAGCGAATATTTGAATAAAAGTTAATGTATTATTTAAATATTGTCTGAATGAAGTCATTCATTTGATTAAAGCTGATTTTTTCCACCCGGGCCTTCCCGATGCTTTCCAGAAAAACATAAAACAGATCTGCTCCCTGTTTTTTCTTGTCCTTGCCGGCAGCGCTGATAATGTCACGGGCTTTATAATCAAGTTCTGTGGGCAGATTTAAATCTTTTAACAGACAGGAGATCCTTAGAGTATCTTTTTGTGCCAACAGGCCTTTTTCTCTGGAAAACAGTGCTGCTGCAATCATCCCCATGGAAACGGCCCGGCCATGTCCGTAATCTTTGCTTGTATGTGTTCTTTCTATTTTTTCAATGGCATGGCCGATGGTGTGTCCAAAATTAAGTTTTCTGCGTTCCCCGGCTTCTTTTTCATCCTGCTGAACCACCCGGGACTTGATGTCCACCGAATCCGCCACCAGTTTAAAAATCGTATCATAGTCAAGGTGCAGGGCGTTTTCCCTGTTCTGTTCAATAAAGTCAAACATGGCAGCATCTTTGATCAGTGCGTGTTTGACGATCTCGGCAAGACCGTTGGAAATTTCTTCTTTGGGAAGGGTTTTGAGAAGGTGAATATCACAGATAACAAATTCGGGCTGGTTGAATACGCCCACCATATTTTTAAATGATGCAAGATTTACACCGTTTTTCCCGCCCACACTGGCATCCACCTGGGATAAAAGCGAAGTGGATACAAAGCCGAATTTTACGCCCCGCATAAATATTGAGGCAGCAAACCCTGTAATATCACAGACGATTCCGCCGCCGATTCCCACTATAAAACTTGATCTGTCGCAGGACAGATCAATGAGTTGTTTCAAGATAGACTCAACGGTTTCAAGAGTCTTGATCTTTTCCCCTGTGCCGATGGTGATAACAGGAACATCCGGAAAAATGTCCCCGTATTCTTTTTTTATATTTACATCTGTGATGATCACCACCTGGGTGCCGGGCAGATAATTTTTCAGATTCTCAAGCCGCTCTCCCACATGAATCGAAGACAGCCTGTTTTCACCTTTAACCTGGAATGTTTTCATTTATTTTCTCTTTAATTTGGATATGCATATCTGAAATTTGTATCAGCAATCATGATTTTGAGCAATAAAAAAGGCTTTTTTGTATGATTTCAAAAAAAGTATTCTTAATACTTTCTGTTTTAATATTTGTATTTATCCTTGTATTTATTAAATTTAATTTGATTTTAAGGGCTCTTCAGGATAATGTTTTTGGGAAAAACTAAAATAAATTTTAAGGGCGGATATGCGAACACGGGTAATTATTGCAGATGATCACACCATTATCCGGGAGGGGCTGAAAAACCTTCTGGAGTTAAAAGGCGTGGACGTTGTTGATATTGCAAGCAATGGCCGGGAAGCCATTGCGCTTGCACTTGCGCATAAACCCGATATTGTCATGATGGACATTGCCATGCCGGATCTGAACGGTGTTGAGGCAGCCGCAACCATTCATAAAAAGCTGCCCCGTACAAAAATCATAGCGCTTTCCATGTGTTCAAATAAAAAAATTATCGATAATATGTTTGCTTCCGGTGCATGTGGGTATGTTTTAAAAGATTCTGCCTTTGATGAAATCTATATCGCCATACAGGAAGTAAAAAAGGGTAATTATTATTTGACCCCTGTCATTGAAAGAATGTACGCCCTTGAAAAAGAGATTGATTTTCACAGCCTGAAACGAACTGTCCCCCTATGGCAAATCTCTTCAAAAGAACGCCAGGTGCTTCAACTGGTTGCCGAAGGGGTGAAAACCCGGGATATTGCCCAGAGATTAAATATCAGCCACAGGACAGTGGAAAACCATAGACGGAATATGATGAAAAAATTAAATATATTTACAATAGCCGGTTTGACAAAATTTGCCATAAAAGAAGGGCTTTGCGCTTTGGAGTAAAAAAATGATTTTTTTTGCAAAATTAGGGGTTTTCACCGATTGAAATGTTCGAATTGTTTTATTATATAAGGACAGAGTTAAATATAATTCACGGCAATTAATGAACAAAAGGGTGTAAAATGGAGCATATTAAATTAAAGGATGAAGCGCCCGATGTGGTAGAAGTGCTTGCCAGCGGCATTGCTCATGATTTTAATAATCTTCTGGCAGCAATCAAGGGTCGTGCATCTTTGATGATGAACAGCATAAAACCATCAGATCCGCTGTATCAGCACATAAAGGAAATTATCCTGTGTATTGATAAAGGTTCTGAAATTGCCAATCAATTGCTTGGTTTTGCAAAAACTGATGAATACTATCCCACGACGATAGATGTGAACCGTCTGGTGCGACGGGCAGTGGAAAGTCTGGACTTAAAAGGAAAACATGTTGTTCTTGATGTGGATCTTGAGGAAAAACCCCTGATTGTGGATGCGGATGCTGAAAAAATCAATCAGGTTTTACTGTGCATCATTAAAAATGCGCTTCAGGCCATGCCACGGGGCGGAAATTTGACAGTTGTAACCGAATCCGCGGCTATCTTGAACGGGACAGCACAGGCATACGGGCTGGACAATGGATATTTTGTGAAAATTACAATCTCCGATACCGGAATTGGCATGGATAAAGAGGTTCTGGAAAAAATTTTTACTCCTTTTTATTCAGCTGATCATGAACTTCATCCGGAACGTAAAGGCCTTGGCCTGACCTTTGCCAGGGAAATCGTTCAAAACCATGGTGGCGTGATTGATGTCTACAGCACGCCAAATAATGGTTCTTCTTTTTCAATTATCCTACCGTTAAAACAGACAACCAATAATCTGGATATTCCTGCCGAAGAAGAGAAACTGGTCATGGGAAACGAGTCTGTGCTTCTGGTGGATGATGAAGAGCGGATTTTAACGGTTGGTCGTGAGATCTGCAAGGCCTTGGGATACAGTGTTATCACGGCTTCTTCCGGAAAAGAAGCGCTGGATATCTATAAAAACCAAAGCAACCATATCAATCTGGTTGTTCTGGATATGATCATGCCGGAAATGAACGGGCTGGAAACCTTTTTAGCATTAAAGAAATACAATCCAGATATCAAGGTGCTGCTTTCAACCGGATACTCCATTGATGAAAAAGCTCAGGAAATGCTTAAAAACGGGTGCAAGGGATATATATTGAAACCGTACAGCGTTATTGATTTTTCTCATAAACTCAGGGAAGTTCTGGAAATATGATTTTTTCTAAAACCCTTGCCGGCAGGTGTTTTTAAAACTGCCGGCAGCCTCATTTTTTAAACGCATTCAAACCTTGACACATATCTTTTGATTTTCTATAGTCCTTGAAATTATATCAATGATGAGACACTTTTATAAAGATACAAGATGATTAATTTTGATACAGACGTGCCGGTTAAGCTGAAAGGGGTTGGCGATGGATTCTGGATTACACTTGACCTTTCTCATCCGGAAGATGTTCTTCTGCCCGAAATAGACACATTATTTAAAAAATTAAAGCACCTGGCTATAAATTCAAGCGTGGTTATCGACTTTGGAGATGCCGGGGAACAAGATGATCTGTTTGAAAAGATCAAACAGCATTTAAAAGAAAACTTTGATGTTGCAAAGGTGTCACGTCCGCCGCAAAAACGATCTATTCCGACCGAGAGGATACGGCAGCGGGATCTTTCAAAAGGATGGAACCACCATCGAAGCGATGTCCTGATGCTTAGAGGCAGGGTTCGGTCCGGTCAGAAAATTGAATCCAGAAAGCATATTATTATCGCAGGAGATGTCAATCCCGGATCTGAAATCTGTTCAGGAGGAGATGTTATTATTCTGGGAAAGCTGGCGGGAAAAGTTCATGCCGGTTATCCGGATAACCCCAATGCCATTATTTTTGCCCTGGAATTCAAGCCCACCCAGGTTAAGATCGGCCTTGTTGCAGCGGCCGGTATTGATGAGGATATCAGTGCAAAGCCGGAATATGCCTGTATTGAAGGAGATGGAATTATTGTTAAAGATTATATGAAGGCAAATCCTTTTCGGAATATGCCCTGGCCGGAAGCAATTTAAATATCATTTATGAATAGAGGTGTGAATTGGACGGAAAAGTAATTGTTGTAACATCAGGAAAAGGCGGTGTCGGAAAAACCACAGCCACATCTTCCATCGGAGCGGCGCTTGCCCTTGAAGGAAAGCGGGTTGCGATTGTTGATATGGATATCGGCCTGAGAAACCTTGATGTTGTCATGGGGCTTGAAAACAGAATTGTATTCAACATAGTGGATGTTGTTCATGAAAAATGTAAAATCAGTCAGGCCGCTATCAGGGACCGAAGAATTGAAAACCTGTTTTTAATCCCTGCCTCGCAAAGTGACAATAAGGATGTTTTAACCTCTTCCGGCGTGGAACGGGTGACAAAGCAGCTTCGAAAAGAGTTTGATTATATTATAATGGATTCTCCTGCAGGTATTGAAAAAGGGTTTGAAAATGCAATTGTCGGTGCAACAGAGGCCCTGGTTATCTGCACACCGGATGTGTCTGCTGTCAGGGATGCAGACCGGGTTATCGGGCTTTTGTATTCACGATCCCTGACGCCCAAACTGATTGTGAACAGAATTGAACCTGCACGGGTGGCAAGGGGAGAAATGCTCAGTCACGAAGATGTCCTGGAAGTGCTTTCCATTGAGCTGGCAGGGCTTGTTCCCATGGATGAACATGTTTTGATTTCTTCAAATACCGGAACCCCCCTGGTATTGCAAAATGATTCAAAAGCTGGAGCTGCATTCAAGCGAATTGCAAGACGCCTTAACGGTGAATCAGATCTGCCGATTGAGGTTCCCGGCCACAAGACAGGCATGTGGCAGAAAATAAGTAAAACCTTTGGGTTCAAAAAATAAGGAGAATTGCATGTTCAGCGGATTATTGAAAAAATTCACCCATCAGAAAAAAAGCAAGGACGCTGCAAAAAAAAGGCTCCAGTTTTCCTTGATTTATGACAAACTTGAAGTGAATGATACTACTTTGGCGGATCTTCAGAAAGATATTGTGGCGGTTATTTCAAAATATTTTGAAATTGATAAAGAGGCCCTTGAGCTTGATGTGAAAAGAACCAATGATGTGTCAGCACTCGTATTTAATACCCCTATTCTGCAGGTAAAAAGAAAAAGAGCATAAGATTTACTGGAAAATCAAGGCCTCAAGCTGAAATTAAAAATCAGTTTAGAGGCCTTTTTTTATCTCTTTGAAATATTCAATGACATTTTTTGTGGAAGAAAAAGCAAACGCATCTGTGTTGACGTCTTCTAAAAAAACAAATTTAAAGTCAGCAACATCATCTTTTGCTGTTATGGAATCAAAATTTTTAACCGTACAGAAAAATGCCATATCTGTGATTGGATAGGTCACGGACTTATATACATAGGTATTGGGAAAAGAACACAGAAAAGACAACTGTGTGATATCCAGATTTAATTCTTCTTTGACTTCCCGTATAAGGCTCTGAAAAATACCCTCTCCGGGTTCTGCAAACCCGCCGGGAAGATCAAGCGCTCCTTTGGATGGATCTTTTTTCCGAACCGTGACTAAAAGCCGGCCCTGATCATCAAGGATAAGCGCCATGGCAGCAGCGGCGCAATTGATGTAAAAACAAAACCCGCAGCTTTTGCAGACAAATGATTTATCCGATGCCGGGTTCAGATCTTTTTTTCCGCATGAGGGGCAATACGAAAATTTTTGCTGGTTGGGGTTGGCTCTGATGTTCATTGGAACATTATTCATACCGTTTGAGGGTGAAGAGAATGAACTTCTGCATCAAGCCTGTCCGCCAAAAAATCTTCGGTTGTCTCAAGATCATATCTGGTTTGAAGATTCAGCCAGAACTGAGGCGACATGCCAAAAAAACGTCCAAGCCGAAGCGCTGTATCTGCCGTGATTGATCTTTTGCCATGCACAATTTCATTTATTCGCCGAGGCGGCACACTGATATCTTTTGCCAAACGATACTGACTTATTTCCATGGGTTCTAAAAATTCATCCATGAGAATTTCTCCAGGATGTATAGGTGGAAGTTGCTTGTTCATATGACCTCCTAATGATAGTCTGTTATTTCAACATTAAAGGCATTGTCGCCTCTCCACTTAAAGCAAATCCGCCACTGGTCATTAATGCGTATGCTATGCTGTCCTTTTCGATCTCTTTCCAGTGCTTCCAATCGATTGCCCGGCGGTATCCGCAAATCGTTTAATTGTGCCGCAGCATCAAGAATTACCAATTTTTTGCGCGCAATACGTTGAACATCCTGTGGTAATTTTTTTGATATTTGCCTGTTAAATATTTTTTCTGTTTCTTTATTTTGAAAGGATTTTATCATAATTCAAACCATAACGCAACTCGTTAATACCGTCAAGTGTTATGTGATTGTTGTGGTCGGTGCCGGAGCTGAGGCCGGGCAAGCGTTTTTTGTAAACAAGGTTTTTTTTGAAAAAACGCAAATATTTTAAAGGAAACCCGGTCGGTTCTTGACAAAGGTTTTGATTGTGGCTTATTACACTCAATGAAATTTTTTAAGATAACATTTAAAATCAATGTGTTAGAAATAGCAGTTTTAAATCAGGAGGATGTGAAAAATGGCACAACTTATTGCTGACAGACGGGATATTGATTTTGTCCTGTATGAACAGATGGAAACAGAAAAGCTGGCAAAGGAAGAAAAATTTGCAGGCCTGAACCGTAAAGCCTTTGATATGATTATTTCAGAAGCCAGAAATCTGGCTTTAAAAGAGATTCTTCCCACAAAAATAGATGGAGACCGTATCGGCGTAACGTTTGAAAATGGAAAAGTGACAGTGCCGCCAAGCTACCATAAGCCGCACAAACTGCTTTTAGAGGGTGAATGGGCATCCATGACAGAAGATCCTGAACTGGGCGGCCAGGGGCTTCCGCATATAATTTATCAGGCTGCCAAAGAATTTCTGGCCGGGGCCAACGGCACCTTGACCGGATATTCCATGCTGGGACACGGCACCGGTAAAATGATTGATATTTTCGGCACCCGGGAACAAAAGGACATGTTCCTTAAAAAGATTTACAGCGGGCAATGGGGCGGTACAATGGTGCTGACGGAAAGCAATGCCGGATCAGATGTCGGATCATTGACCACCACTGCGGTTAAAAATGATGACGGCACCTATTCTATCACCGGAGACAAGATTTTTATCACCAATGGCGAGCATGATCTTTCCGAGAATATTGTTCATCCGGTTCTGGCCCGGATTGAAGGTGAACCCGAAGGAATCAAAGGCATTTCCATTTTTATTGTACCCAAGATATGGGTGAATCCGGACGGCAGCCTGGGAGAGCCCAATGATGTTGTCTGTACCGGTATTGAAGAAAAAACCGGTATTCATGGCAGTGCGACCTGCAGTCTTTCCTTTGGCAGCAAGGGCAAATGCAGAGGCTTTTTGCTGGGAGACGTGAACAAAGGGATGCGGGTCATGTTTTACATGATGAATGAAGCCCGTCATGATGTGGGGTTTCAGGGGTTCTGCAATGCGACATCTGCCTATCAGTATGCATTGACGTATGCCCGGGACCGGTTGCAGGGCGCTGAACTCGGGGCTCCCGGTGGACCGGCTCAGGTTCCCATTATCAAGCACCCGGATGTCCGCCGGATGCTGTTGTGGATGAAATGTCACGTGGAGGCATTGCGCAGCCTGATCTATTATGTGGATACCCTTTTTGACCGGATTCAATGCAGCAATGATGAAGCGGAGAAAAAAGAATGTGATAATATGGCAGCGCTGTTAACACCATTGATCAAATCGCTGGGCTCAGACCGCGGATTTGATGTCTGTGTTCAGGCGGTTCAGGTTTACGGCGGATATGGGTTTATCCAGGAATTTCCGGTTGAGCAGTTGATGCGCGACTGCAAGATCACGTCTATTTATGAAGGGACAAACGGAATTCAGGCCATGGATCTTTTAGGCCGGAAGATGGGACTGGAAAAAGGCGCTGTTTTCGGCAGCATGATTGAAAAAATGAAATCAGCTGTTCAAAAAGCCAGAGCCGTTGCCGGGCTGGAAACACTGGCCGCAGATTTTGATGAAGCGGTTGATGCCCTTGCCAGGCTGGCCGGTATCATGGGAAAACGGGCAGGATCAGCTGCGTTCAAGACCGCCTTTGCCCATGCCACACCCTTTATGAATGCCACCGGAGATGTTGTCCTGGGCTGGATGCTGCTGTGGCGGGCTCAGATTGCCGCAGAAAAACTGGCTTCCGGCAAGGCTCAGAAAGATGAGGCCTTTTATAAGGGTCAGGTGAAAAGCGCTGAATTTTTTATCAATACGGTATTGCCGGTGACCCTTGGCAGTATGAACGCCATTGAAAAAGGAAGTGCTGCAGCCGTTGATATCGACGAGGCATCTTTTGGCGCATGACATATATATTTACTGAAATGAAAAAATCTGAAAGCTTTTGCCGGCTGCTTTTTGAAGACAAGGCGGTGTATGTGTCCCCGGAAAAACCAGACTGGATTTTTCCCAATCAGGAAGGCGATGCACTCCTGCGAAGCATGATGGCGGATGATCAAAGGCTGCGGCCTGGCAATACAAACACCGCTGATATAAATCTTTCTGATATCAAAACCCGTCAGGTCATCAATGAACTGGCGGGTTCAGAAACACGCTCCGGTGTTTATCAAGGAAGAAAAAATCATCTGGTTTTAAATCAGTTAACAGAGTGCTGGTTTCATATTACAGATACGTGTAATTTAAGCTGCCGCCACTGCATGTTTTCATGCTCTCCAAAAGAGCGGCAGACGCTGGAGATAACGCAGTTTTTATCCGGTTTTACCCAGGCCTTTGATCTGGGCTGCAGGACTTTTTTCCTTACGGGCGGCGAACCCATGGTTCACCCGGAGTTTAAACAGATCTGTAGCCTGATACTGGATAAGTCTGCAGAAAACAGGCTGGTCATTCTTACCAACGGCATGTGTATAGATTCATTTATGCCTTTTTTGTCACGCTTGCCCCAGGATCGGCTGCATCTGCAGGTGAGTCTGGATGGAAATCAGGAGTCACATGACAGGATCAGGGGAAACGGCAGCTTTGAAAAAGTCTTGAGCAATCTGAAAGATATTTGCCGGATCAATTCACAGGTGTCTGTGGCCATGGCGGTGACTGAGGACAATGTAAGTTTTATGCCGGATCTTGTGGATATTGCCGCACAATGCGGTGTTTCAAATATTCATTATCTGTGGATGTTTGCCATGGGCAAGCTGCAGGATGAACAGCTGGTTTCTGTGGACCGGCTATTTCAGCATCTTGTAAAGGCTGATCAGCGGGCGGCGCAAAAAAATATCACCATTGATAATATTCAGGCCATTGAAAAACAGGTTTTTTCTCCCCAGGGCACCAAATATGATCTGGGCATTGCAGGATGGGAGTCTCTGGCGATTGGTCCCAACGGGGATATTTATCCGACACCGGCATTGATCCGGGAGCCAGCAGCCTTTTGCGGCAATGTCCGGGAAGGGCTTGAAACTGTCTGGAAAAATTCTTTTGTCCTGTCTTTCATCCGGAATCTGTCTGTGGCAGATGACCCGGCATATGATATGATTCCGTTAAAATATATTATTGGCGGCGGCGACATGGATCACAGCTATTACAATGCAGGACAGTTTTCAGGCCATGATCCCTATATGGAACTGTACCAGCGGATTGCCTTATGGCGGATCAGTCTGGCTGCGCCGCAGAAAAACACCATTCCCCATCCTTGTGTGCTTCTGCGGATGGGGGACCGGCTGATGAGCTGCAGTGATGTTCACGGAGAAGTGGCATTGACCCATTCAAATTGTGTATTGTCGCTGTCCGCTCTTAAGGAAGAAGTTCAAAGTTTTTATGGAGATGCCGCTCAAAGTCCAAATCAGGACATCCTCAATCCGGTCTGTTATCCGGAAGAAGAAATTTCCCATGTGCCGTTAACTGCCAGAATACGGTCTTACGGATGCGGCAGTCCGGTTCTGGATGCAGATATCCGTCCCGGAGAAACGCTTGTGGATCTGGGTTCCGGTGCCGGAATGGAATGCTTTATTGCGGCCAGAAAAACAGGAAAAACCGGCAGGGTTTTTGGTATTGACATGACAGACCAGATGCTGCTTGTGGCAGAACAATCCCTTGTTGAGGTTGAAAAAGCACTCAAATACAAGAATGTGGAGTTTAAAAGATCCTTTCTTGAAGACCTTCCATTGGAGGCATCCTGCGCTGATATTGTTATTTCAAATTGTGTTATTAACCTGTCCGGAGATAAACATAAAACCTTTGAAGAAATTTTCAGGGTTTTGAAACCCGGCGGCCGCATGGTGATTTCAGACATTGTGACAGATACCGTTCCTTTGCCAGCCATTTTAAATGATCCGCAACTGCGCGGGGAATGCATTGCCGGTGCTTTGACAACTTCCCGGCTTTTAACGCTGATAGAAATTGCAGGCTTTGAAAACACCCGTATCCTGAAACGGTTTTTTTACAGGCAGGTGATGGGGCATGGTTTTTTTTCCATCACATATACAGCGTATAAACCTGAAGTGAACACCGGTTTGGATCAGGGCATGGATCAGACGTGTCAGGATGTCATTTATCCGGGACCTTTTGCAGCTGTCATGAGCGACAGCGGTCAGATTCTGGCCCGAGGAGAACGCCGGAAGATCATATGGCCCAAAAAAGAAGAGGATTCTTTTTTGGTGCTGGATGAAAACGGGAATGCAGCCAATATAAACATGGAAAACACCTGTGCCTGTTATCTGCCCCCCGAAGAACAGCAAAGCCGTCAGACAACATCTGTGGTGCCGGATTTGGAAAAGTCCATGTCCGGATGCATGAAATGCGGCAAACCGCTTGAGTATTTTCATGAGAATCGATTGATGGTCTGCAGCATGTGTGGTCTTGAAAAACAGGCCAATGCCATGTGCGAGGCCGGGCATTTTGTATGTGATTCCTGCCACAGCAATGATGCGTTTGAAATTGTGAAAGATATCTGTTTGAATTCCAGACACACGGACATGATCAAACTGCTCAATGATATCCGGCGTCATCCAGTCATGCCGCTTCACGGACCTGAACATCATTTTGCTGTTCCCGGAGCCATTGTCAGTGCATATCGGAATCTGGGCGGAAAGATCACAGACAATCAGATCATCTCTGCCATAGAACGCGGAAAGGCGATTCCAGGGGGATCATGCGGGTTCTGGGGCGGGTGCGGAGCAGCCCTGGGCGCAGGGATTGCATTTGGAATTATTCTTGAAAGCAACCCGATTAAGACCGGTCCCCGGCAGAGCGTTCAGCAGCTAACCGGAAACATCATTCAGGCGCTTGCAAAGATAAAAGCCTCCCGGTGCTGTCAGCGGGAAACCTGGACTGCCATGATCATTGCTTCACAAATGTCACAGGAGTTGCTTTCGTTTGCACTTCCGGTTGACAAACATCTGCTTTGTGATCAGGCAGGAATGAATAAAGAGTGTCCGGGAAAGATCTGTCCGTATTTTAAACCGCCTGAACCCTTTTTATTCAACCGCCTTTAACGCCTGTTGCGGTTTTTTTGAAACGCATGGTAATCCGCAGCTTTTGACAGCGCATTCAGAGCCCGGTCCAGCCCTTCATAGGTGGGGATGCCTGCATCCTGAAGTGTTTTTTGAAGTTGAATCCGCGCCTGTTTTATCTCAGGCTTTGGCTGATACTGTCTCCATGCTATGACCAGAGGTTTTCCATTCAGATGCTGTCGGGCCTGTGTTGCGATGTATTCTCCAACTGCCTTGACATGCTGGTCTTCATTCAGTCCAAAGATCCAGTCCAGATGAAGGGATAAAATAAACATATCCAGATCCGGCTGGGCAGACAGCAGTTCCAGGGTGGGCCCCATCAGGTTGAGGCGCATGATGACAATGTGGGCATCAACGGGATTTTTAATCATGTTTCCTGCCGGCGGAATATATTCCCTGAGTTTTTCCATGACCTCCGGAGTCAGGGGGGGCATTTGAAGCCCTGCTCTGGCGCAGCTGTCTGCTGCAGCCACACCGATACCACCGCCGGTGCCTAAAATGGCAACCCCGCGTCCGTTGACCCGAGGCAGATGATGCAGGGCCAGAATGGCTTCTCCCATCTCATCTAAAGAGGCAACGGGTACTGCCCCGGACTGCTTGAAAAATCCGTTCCATATTTTTTCTCCCCCGGCAAGGGAGCCTGTGTGTGAGGCAACCGTGCGCGCGCCGGATTCTGTCAGGCCGCCTTTTAAAATGACAATTGGTTTTTTGCAGTTTATCCGGGTTACCTGCTCCAGCAGTTTGCGTCCGTCTTTGACCCCTTCCAGATACATGCCAATGATGGAGGTTTCATCGTCCTGAGCCAGATAGTCCAGAAAATCCGTGCTGTCCATGGTAACCGCATTTCCATAGCTGATAATCTTGCTGAAATACAGTCCGCACCGGATATTGGCAATATGTGCAAAATCCTGGGCATTTCCACCGCTCTGGCTGATCATGGCCACAGGACCGCAGGTTTTGGATGCTGTTTTCCATGTCAGTGTGCGGGAAGCCGGCACATGGATGCCCATGCAGTTGGGGCCGACCACATTTAAACCACCCTTCAGGATGATGGCTTTGATTTCTTCCTGAAGCCGTATGCCGTCTTCTTCTCCGGATTCTGCAAACCCGGATGTAAAAATATGGATGTTTTTGCATCCGGTTTCAATGCATTCTTCCAGAGCATCGGGCACCCGGTCGGCAGAGATGGAAAAAATCACCAGGTCAACAGCTTCGGGCAGAGAATTCAAGTCCGGATATGATTTTACACCATCAATTTCTTCGGCCTGCGGGTTGATGGGATACAGTCTTCCTGGATAGCCAAAATCCCGCATACAGCGGTAGATACCCGGATAAGCGCCCACAGGTGTTCTGGGAACTCCGATGACAGCGATGGATTTGGGATACATCATGGTGTGAATATCTGCATTTAATTGTGTCAGACGGTCTTTTGCCGTTTTTTCATCCAAAGGCGCTTCAACAGGGGCTGGCGAATCCTCAGACAGAATAACCAGGGCATCAACAGCGGTTAAGTCTCCTTTTTCAGAGACAATGAGCGGGTTGATATCAATTTCTTTGATGTCCGGATAATCCATGCCAAGCTGTGACAGGCTCACAATAATTTCTGCAAGCTGTGCTCTGTTGACACAGGCTTCTCCCCTGAAATCCTCCAGCAGTTTCCGGGTTTTCAGATCATTGATCATCTCAAGTGCCTGGTGCTCATTTAACGGCGCTATCCTGAAAACAACGTCATTCAAGGCTTCTGCAAAAATGCCGCCCAGCCCGAACATGACCACCGGGCCAAACTGGGGGTCCCGGACAAGCCCTGCCACAAATTCGCGTTTTCCAGTCATCATCGGCTGAATCAGGCAGTTCTCCCAGTCTTTTCCGCCAGATAGTTTTACCTGTTCAAATGCGGTGCAGACCTGTTCTTCGGTCTGAAGGTTCACCCGTACAAGGCCCATTTCTGTTTTATGGGTCAGCCGGCTTCCCAGGCCTTTTAACACAACCGGATACCCGATGTTTTTTGCCGCCTCCAGGGCCTGCTTTTGTGTTGAGGCAGTTATTTCCTGAACCACGGGAATATGATACCGGGCAATGATTTGTTTTGACTGTGCTTCGTCAAGAGACAGGTTTTTGGCACTTCTGCTGCGGGTTATTAGTTCGTCTATTTTTAACATATTTAATATTTACACCTTTCATGTCGAATTGAGCGGAACAATTTGTTATAGATTATATAAAAGAGGGTAACAAAGGTAAATATTCATGTCAATCGATAAAACGAACGCTCGCTCTATTTTTAATGTTTTAAAAAGGAATCGTATGGATAAGGATCAACTGGAAATATACCGGTATTTTTTAAAGGACACCATTCGCAAAAAAATTGCATTTCGATTTACAGACCAGAATCAGGGAGTTCCGGCACCTCCTGCTGAAAAGCCTGCTCCTGCAGAATCAAAACGGGTTGATCTGCCAGGACCCAAAGACTGGAAGACCATTGCCAGAACAGATTTGACCGCGGCGGTTGCCAACAGGAAAACTCATCGGGTGTATTTGAAAAACAGTCTCTGCCTGGAAGAGCTGGCCTACCTTTTATGGTGTACCCAGGGGGTTCGCGGAGAGATTACCCAGGGACATGCCTACCGTACGGTGCCTTCTGCAGGATGCCGCCATGCATTTGAAACCTATCTTGCGATATTTAATGTGGATGGGATCACACCCGGTGTGTACCGGTATCTTCCTTTTTCCCATCAACTGGTGTTTGAGTTTTCAGATCCGATGCTGTCTGAAAAAATGATAACCGCATCGTTGGGTCAAACCTATCCGGGACGATCAGCCGTGACTTTTGTCTGGACTGCAATCCCCTATCGGATGGAGTGGCGATATGGACTGGCTGCCCATAAAGTGATTCTGCTTGATGCAGGCCATGTCTGCCAGAATCTTTATCTGGCCTGTGAAGCCATAGATTCGGGTGCCTGTGCGATTGCGGCCTATGATCAGGAAGAAATGGATGCGCTTCTGGGGCTGGATGGCGAAAATGAATTTGCAATTTATCTGGCCTGTGTGGGAAAGATTAAGCCATAAAATTGCTTTCAGTAAAGAAGCCGTATGTTTAAAGGGTTCTTTTTTTTAAATTTTTTTGTCATTTTCTGATTCCATGCCTATATTCAGGAAAGGCAGGTGAATGAAGAAGAATAAGAAAAAAAGAATACAAAAAAAGAGAGGGATCATGAAAATAATATTTGCAATGATTATATTGAGTCTGGCTGCTGTTTTGATTTTTGGATATCAGTCG
Organism: Pseudomonadota bacterium; assembly: GCA_018821535.1. Classification (GTDB taxonomy): domain Bacteria; phylum Desulfobacterota; class Desulfobacteria; order Desulfobacterales; family Desulfobacteraceae; genus Desulfobacula. The sequence continues at coordinate 33,026 of JAHJLV010000060.1, forward strand.
CTGGCTGAAAATCAAAATTCAATGGAGGATAAAGATATGATGGAAAAAAATGCAGACAATCTTGCTGTTGCCACATTTGCCGGGGGATGTTTCTGGTGTACGGAGTCAGATCTGGAAAAGGTTAAGGGCGTAAAGGAAGCGGTATCCGGATATACCGGCGGGTTTAAAGCGAACCCGACTTATGAAGAGGTTTCCGACGGCACAACCGGTCACACAGAAGCCATACAGGTCTATTATGATCCACAGGTGGTGACCTATGAAGAACTTTTAGATGTGTTCTGGCGGCATATCAATCCCACAGATCCCGGCGGTCAGTTTGTTGACCGGGGCACCCAGTATCGCTCTGAAATTTTTTATCACACTGAAGATCAGAAACAAAAAGCCATGGCATCAAAAAAAGCGCTGGAACAATCCATGGTGTTTGATAAACCCATTGTTACTGCCATAACCAGATTTGAAAAATTTTATCCGGCAGAAGACTACCATCAGGATTATTATAAAAATCACGGGATCAGGTATAAATATTATCGGCATGCGTCCGGGCGGGATCAGTTTATCGAAAAGGCCTGGAAGGATAAGGACATAAAACAGAAAAAGACAGCGCCCTGGTCAAAGCCTGATGACAGGATAATTAAAGAAAAATTAACCCCGCTGCAGTATACGGTTACCCAGAAGGAAGGCACAGAACCGCCATTCAAGAATGAATACTGGGATAATAAAGAAGAAGGCATTTATGTGGATATTGTATCCGGAGAACCGCTTTTCAGTTCAACGGATAAATATGATTCCGGCACCGGATGGCCAAGTTTTACAAAACCGCTGGAAAAGGAAAATATAATTGAAAAACCCGATAAGGGCCTGTTTATGTCCAGAACAGAAGTCAGAAGCAGACACGGCGATTCCCACTTGGGACATGTGTTCCCTGACGGGCCCGAACCAACAGGTCTGAGATATTGTATAAATTCTGCGTCTTTACGGTTCATACCCAAAGAAAAACTGGAAGCAGAAGGATATGGAAAATATCTGGGAATGTAAAAAGGAATTTGCACACCCCTGCAACACGTTTCAGGGGTGTGCATTTTTGCAAAAGATATCCTGCTATGGCACAGGCTTTGAAACAGGCAGATCTAAAGCATTTATAAAGCCCGGACCTGCCTCCACACACTGAGGGATGATGTTGATACTGGGTGCAGCGCTGGTTGAAAATGGTTCCACCGGATCAAGCATGCCTCTTAAGGACAGGGTCATATTCGGCTCTCCTGAAATGATGATTTTATCCCAAATGGGTGGTTCCGGCGCAATCTTATGACACACTTTATGCACAAAACGAAAAGTTGAAACTTCCCTGCCTTTTTTCAAACAGCGCATGGTAAAAAGGTGCGCGGAAATTGTGCCTGGCATTACCTTGCCCACGGATTTCGGATTCAACTCGATTTTGGCAGTAATGACTTCATGATCTTCCACATATTCATCATATTCAAGCCCCACCTGATCGGCAATTTCCATGGTTGTTGGGCCGTAGTAAGCAGTAATGATATCCTTGAGTGCACTTAAATCAAAGGTTTTAGGATCTTTTCCATAGCCGAACAGCTGTACCCAGGGCGCATTGTTGTAAGCATCATCCTGACCGCCTGTGACGGTAACAGCGTCCACCCGGCCTGCCATTGAAGACAGAACAACCGGTAGATAGGGGCTGTACAGTCCCGGGAAAATTCCCTGCTGCACATAGGAGACCCCATTTTCCAGTGCACATTGTTTTATCATTTCATAGAGTTTGGGTGCGGTTTTATGAACATGGTATATCCCCAGGGTTGTCAGTACATTTTTCTTGGCACTGAGTGCCTGGCAGATCATTTTAGCCCCGCCTGTAAAGCCTGTGGGCCGGTTATCACCTTTATCCCGCATATCCGGGACATACAGAAGCACCACGTCGGCATCAAGTCCAAGGACAGCATCGACATCATTTGAAACAATGACCCCGGTTTTTTGAAAACCAAACACTTCCCCTGCGTCCCTGCCAATCTTCCCGGGGTCAACATCTATGGCACCAACCAGTTTCAGGGATGTTTTCTGCTGAATCATTTTAACCGCATAGCGGCCTACATGCCCAAGACCCCAAATGATTACCCTGTATTTTTTCATCTGTATTGCCTCCATTCTTTGAAATTTTTTTAGTAAGGATCAGAAAATCCTGGGGAAAAGCAGGTGCCTCTCTCTGGCACTTTTTTCCAGTTCTTCCCGGAACCTGGGATGTGCCACTTTAATTAATGCTTCTGCCCGTTCAGGCTCTGATTTTCCATAAAGGTCAGCAATGCCGTATTCTGTTACAATATACCCTGCATAGTTTCTTGGAACCGTCATGCGCGCACCTTTTTGCAGGTATGGAACGATGCGGGAAATTTTTCCGTCAGATGTGGTTGAAGGAACAAGATTTATCGCCCGTCCGCCTTTTGACCAGAAAGCTCCGATGGCAAAATCACATTGTCCGCCTGATCCACTGATCATGACATCACCGATGGACTCGGAAACAATCTGGCCGAGAAGATCAACTTCCACTGAGCCGTTAATGGCTTTGACATTGTCTTCTGCTGCTATTGTCCATATGCTGTTGGTGTAGTAGGTGCCATAAAACTCAATCATCGGATTATTCGTACAGAAGTCATAGGTCTCTTTGTCTCCCATTGAAAAACCGGCAATGATTTTGCCGGTATGGTTTTTCTTGTATTTGCCGGTAACAACACCTTTTTCAACCAGCTTTTCAATTCCGGCCGGAACCATTTCAGTATGAATACCCATGTCGCGCAGACCGGATTCTGCCAGAAGCTTGCTCACTGTCATGGGAACAGCACCAATGCCGATCTGGATGCAGTCCCGGTCTTTGAGCAGGCTGACCACGTTTTTTGCCATGGCTATTTCGATATCTCCTGCCTTGGGTGTGGGCAGCTCTACAAGCGGCTCAGCGATCTCGATAAAAGCGGAAAACTGAGAAACATGAAAATTGGTTTCGCCATAGCACCTTGGCATGTGCGGGTTAATCTGGGCAATGATATGGCCGTTGGTTTTTATTGCGTCATCAAAATTCTGTTTCGACATAAAACTGTCCAGGCCGGTGTTGACATATCCATGTTCGTCCGGCGGCGACACCTGCTGAATCGAAATGACCCTTGCATCAGGAGCGTGACGCAGGCGGTGTTCATTGAACCAGACAATGCCGGCAGAACCATTGCTGGGGTAATAGTTGGCATATTTGCTTCTGGCCATTTCCTGCAGGACCGGGCTGCCAAGAAACCCTGATGAAAGGCGAAAGGTCTTTCTGTATTCAGGTTGAAATATCTTGTAGGGCCGCATGGTCAGACAACTGTAATACTCCACATTTTCAAGCTCATCTTTTCGATCAGCGATCGCATCCATAACAGCCATGGACGGCTGCCCCAAACCCAGCGGAGTATACATGCTGTCACCTGATTTAATCAGTTGTGCCGCCTGCTGCGGGGTCATAGTTTTTTCTTTATAGATATCTTTCCAATTCATATTAACCTCGTGTTCAGTTTTTGTCTTTTTTGGGGTGTCATAAGCAGTTCCTTTTTTTATCTGTGGTGTAATAAAATTGCCATCCTGAATAGCAAATATGATACCAAAGATTTATATTTTCCTTATCCCACTGTTTTTATGGGCTGATTTCATGCTTTTAATGGAAACGAAAACCTTTTGAGTCTCATTTGTGTCGCAGCGTATGCCGGGGGATAACCCGCTGAAATAAAAAAACAATTATGCGTGATGTCATGCTGATACGTCGAATATACTCCGGGCACCCCCTTCTCTGTTGCGCTTTTGGGTAAATTGTGTATCATGCGTGTGTCAATTGTTCGCAAAAGAGACGGATTTGAGAAAGCAAGAATGCTGAAGGAAAATAGATGTCCATGAAAGATTCCGGAGAATTACAGTTTTTTAATGAGATCAGAAACAAAGAGCTTGAGACTTACAAAAACCAGTACCGCAGCACTCTTAAAGAGTGGAAAAAATATATAAAACGTGCCGGGAATATTGATTCTTCAATTGTTCCTTCTGAAGTGTACAATGCCTGGAACCGCTGCCGGGCATTGGGTATAAATCCTTTAAAAATTCCTGAGAAAAAAATTCTCACAGGAACAAGGTTTGCCGCATTGTTGAATCGAAACAGCGAATTCATAGAGGTCAGCCGCCCTTTTTTGAAAAATCTTTATCATTTTCTGAGAGACTCTAATTTTAATGTGGTCCTTTTTGATAAAGAGGGATATTTACTCGAAATTTTAGGCGATCATGATCTGGCTGATGAAATACGCTATATCGGCGGTGTTGTCGGTGCGCTATGGGATGAATCTTCTGCCGGACACAATACCATCGGGGCGATTCTTGAAGAAAAAAAGCCCATCCAGATTGTTGGCAGCCAGCACTATATCAAGGCATATCATTGTGAAACAGGCGCAGGAGCACCGATTTTTTCTCCTGATGGAGAATTGCTTGGGGGAATTTCCTTGTCTGCCCGGAATCCCCGCTTCAGCCCCCATACGCTTGGCATGGCTGTTGCGGCAGCCTATGCTGTGGAAAATGAACTGCTGACCCGAAAAGTTTCTGTCGACCGGCAGCGTGCATATCAATTTCAGAAAAGTGTCATCGGGTCTGTCATGGAGGCCATTCTGGCCATAGATAACAATGGAATCATTTCGTTGATCAATGATCCGGCAAGAAACATTTTTGATCTGCATGATGCTTTTACAGAAGGCCAGGATTTAAAGTCTCTTCTGGCAGGAAAAAATACGCCGGCATTTGAGCTTATTCAAAGAACAGATCGTATCACGGACAAGGAAATGCGTATCTTTTCCCGTAACACCTGGAATGAGTACACGCTCACCATCACCCCCATCCTTTCCGGTGACAATGAACGCCGGGGTAAAATTATCGTTTTTAATGAAATAAAACGCGCCAAATCAATGATGACAACCATGCTGGGTGCCCATGCTGTTTATCGCTTTGAAGATATCTGCGGTAAGGATCCCAGGTTTCTGATTGTCATGGAGCAGGCCAGAACCATGGCTCAAAACGATTCCAATGTGCTGTTGCTTGGAAAAAGCGGGACTGGAAAAGATATTTTTGCCCAGTCAATCCACAATGCCAGCCATCGGAGAACCGGCCCTTATATCGCGATCAATTGCGCTGCCATTCCCAGAGATCTTCTGGCATCCGAACTTTTTGGTCATGAAGAAGGAGCCTTTACCGGTGCGCTGAGAGGCGGACACCAGGGAAAATTCGAACTGGCAGACGGGGGAACCATTTTTTTAGATGAGATTGCCGAGCTTCCCCTGGAATTTCAGGCGGTTCTTCTGAGGGTGATAGAAGATAAGCTGGTTACCCGCATAGGAGGAAAGCGCACCCGGAAAATAAATGTGCGAATCATCACCGCAACCAATAAAAATTTAAAAGAAGAGATTGAAAAAGGTCGTTTCAGAGAAGACCTTTTTTATCGTATCAATGTATTTAATATAAAGATGCTTCCCCTTTGTGAACGGCCGGATGATATTCCTTTGCTTCTCCATTGGTTCATTAAAAAATTTGAAGATAAGCTGGGAAAAAAAATCCGCCATATTGATCAAACCGTCATGGATAAATTTTCACAGTATTCCTGGCCCGGCAATGTCCGGGAACTGCAGAATGTCATCGAGCGGATGATGAATTTTGCCAGTGCAGGTGAACTGACGTATGATTTGATCCCGGAAGAAATATTGAAGGTTGGAATGACTTCATCCAATATAGATGCCCTGAAATCACCTGAAGAGGTGGAAAGGAAAATGATCATTAAAATGATGGAGCTGAAATTTCATAAAACACAGATTGCAAAACAGCTTGATATCTCAAGGGCTACCCTTTATAGAAAAATTCAGAAATACAGACTGTAGGTATGGCTGTACCTGGTCTGACAACCAAAGGCGCCCGGGTCAGTGTCCGGCCCGGGCGCCTTTGGTTGATTTATTATTCCTGAGTTTTCACCACTCTGATGGACAGCTCCTGGAGCTGGGCATGTGAGGGTACAGAAGGCGCTTCTGTGAGCAGACAGGTGGCTTTCTGGGTTTTGGGAAATGCAATGACGTTTCTGATGGAATCTTCCTTGCACAACAGCATCATGAGCCGGTCCAGACCAAAGGCAAGTCCGCCATGGGGGGGAGCACCGGATTCCAGGGCATTTAAAAGAAAGCCGAATTTTTCATTGGCTTCTTTTTTATCAATTCCCAGGCAGTTCAGGATTTTTTCCTGAAGTTCCGAGGAGTGGATACGGATACTGCCGCCACCGATTTCAATACCGTTAAGCACCAGGTCATAGGCCCGGGATTTTACCGCCAGAGGATCGGTGGTCAGTTTATCAAGATCCTCTTCACAGGGGGCAGTGAAAGGATGATGCAGGGCCTGATACCGTTTTTCTGTTTCATCATACTCCATCATGGGGAATCGGGTCACCCAGGTGAAGGCATAGATATTTTCATCAATAAGATTCTGGCGGCGCGCAAGTTCATTTCGCAGCTGGCCCAGGGCTTCGTTTGTAATTTTGACCTGATCGGCCACAAAGAAAATAATATCTCCAGGTTCCATGTCCAGACGCTGTCTGAGGGCATCCTGCTCAGGGTCGGTGAAAAATTTTGCAATGGGGGACTGCCAGGAGGCATCTTCCTTGATCTTGATCCAGGCAAGCCCTTTTGCTTTGTAAATGGCTGCAAAGTCAGTGAGTTCATCAATCTGTTTTCTGGAAAAATCAGCGCATCCTTTGGCGTTGACCGCCTTTACCATGCCGCCGTTTTTGACCACATCAGCAAATACCTTGAATCCGGTGTCTTTTACAAGGTCGGAAACCTCGCACAGCTCCATTCCAAACCGCAGATCCGGCTTGTCCAGACCGAACCGGTCCATGGCTTCATCATAGGTGATCCGGGCAAACGGCAAGTCAAGATCCACATCCAGAACAGCCTTGAAAACTTTTGCCACCATGCCTTCGGCCACGCTCATGATATGATCTTCATTGATAAAGGACATTTCCATATCAATCTGGGTGAATTCCGGCTGGCGGTCTGCCCGCAGATCTTCATCGCGAAAGCATTTGACGATCTGGTAATATTTGTCAAATCCTGAAATCATCAGCAATTGTTTGAACAGTTGCGGGGACTGGGGCAGGGCGTAAAACTCTCCGGGATTTACCCGGGAAGGAACCAGATAATCCCTTGCGCCTTCCGGCGTGCTTTTGGTCAGAAAAGGCGTTTCAATATCGATGAAGCCCAGATCATTAAGATAATTTCGAATGGCCATGGTGGCCGTGTGCCGGGCCAGGATATTGTTCTTGAGCTGAGGACGCCTTAAATCCAGGTACCGGTATTGCAGCCGGACGGATTCAGAGGCTTCTACCCGGTCTTCAATCTGAAAAACCGGTGTTTTGGCTTTTGAGAAAATACACAGGTCGCTGACCATGACTTCAATGGCTCCGGTGTCCATCCTGGAATTGACCATGTCTTCGGGTCTGGCTATCACTGTCCCGCTTACGGCAATGACATATTCGCTCCTGATTTCCTGGGCTTTTTCATGGGTGGGCTTTGAATGCTCAGGATTGAATACCACCTGAGTGATGCCCTCTCTGTCCCGCAAATCAATAAAAATGACGCCGCCATGATCCCTGCGGTGCTGTACCCAGCCCATCAGGGTTACCTGAGTGCCAATGTCTATAGCCCTCAACTGGCAGCAATGATGTGTTCTGTTCATGTCTCTTTGTAAATCAGTCACGTGGTATTCCTTGTAAATTATTTTTTAATATCGTTATTTTTTAATATCCGGGTCAGTTCGGAAATAAGGGTTTGGGTCGGCACTGTTACCTGTTCTTTTGTATTCATATTCCTTAAAATGACAGCATCCTGTGCCAGCTCGGTTTCTCCTGCGATCAGCACATACTGCGCATTCAGTTTGTCAGCCCGTTTCATCAGGGCTTTCATGCTTTTGCTTCCGAAATCCATTTCCGTGCAGATGCCTTTTTGATTGAGCTCACAGGACCAGTGATAGCATTTTTCCATGGCATCATCACCCATGGCAACAATGAACAGGTCGAGTGGGAGTTCTTCTGGAAGATTTCCCATTTGCTCCATGACTTCCACCAGCCGGTCAAACCCAATGGCAAAGCCGATACCCGGGGTTGCAGGGCCGCCGATTTCCTTTACCAGTCCGTCATATCGACCGCCTCCGGCAACCGCACTCTGAGCCCCAAGGGCTGTGGTCTGAATTTCCCATGCAGTCCGGGTATAATAATCCAGACCGCGGACAAGGGATCGGTCTTCAATAAAGGCCACACCCTGTTTTTTAAGATTGGTTTTAACTGTATTGAAATGATCTTCGCAGTCTTTGCACAGATGATCCAGTGTGGCCGGGGCATTTTCAAGCGCAGCCTTACAGGACGGTGTTTTACAGTCCAGAATCCGCAAGGGATTTTTGTCCACCCGTCTTAAACAGTTTTCGCATAACTGATCTTTTTTTGAACTTATAAAATTCAAAAGCGCGGTTTGAAACGCAGGCCGGCATTCCTGGCAGCCAAGGGAGTTAATATGAGCGGATAAATCAGTAAGTCCCAGGCGTAAAAACAGTTCGTTGAGCATGAAAATCAACTGGCTGTCCATGTAAGCTGAGGCGATACCGAACACTTCCACATCTATCTGGTAAAATTGCCGGTATCTTCCCTTCTGGGGCCGTTCCCGCCGGAACATGGGGCCGATGGTGAAAAATCTGCGCACAGGATCACTGGCATACATCTTGTGCTGGACATAGGATCGGACAATGGATGCGGTTCCCTCAGGCCGAAGGGTCAGCAGATCTCCTTTTCTGTCGGCAAAGGTGTACATTTCTTTTTCCACGATATCCGTGGCTTCGCCGATACTTCTGGCAAACAGCTGTGTCTTCTCGATTACCGGAATCCGGATTTCCTTAAATCCGAATGCGGTAAATAACTGCACAGCTTCTTTTTCTATTTTTTGCCAGAGCGCAATGCTTTCCGGCAGTATATCTCTAAACCCTCGTATGGTTTGCATTCTTTTTTCTTTATGCTTAATATGTGTTTTAAAATTTAAATCAACCGCTATTTATAGATTAAAATCAGATTCTTAGTCAACCGGTAAATCAGGTTTTTAAAAAATAGTAAAAACTTACCTGTATTCTTAAAACGATTGTGATATAATAAATTTTTCAAAATTCCGGATAAGATCCGCACATTAAAAAGAAGGAAATATACAGTCGGTATGACGGATTCTGCAAACATATTGCCACAGGTCTTTCAGTCTCCTTTACCCGGAGAATCCCGGGTGATGTATTGCGGAGACTGCGCTGTTTTTCTTTTAACACTGTCTTTTCCAGCCAAGGGAAGCGCCTGGGTCCGGACAAATCTGGGAACTGCAAAAATCACCCGCAGAGAAATTATTGACCGGATAGAGAAAAATGAGATCAAACTGGATGCAGCCTGGTTTGATATCCAGATGAGGCAAATCAGCGACACCACGTTTAAAATTGTGCTGCCCCTTCACGAGACTGGATTTTTTCAGGCCAAATGTTTTTTCCTTCCCAAACGGGCTTCAAGTCCGATCTGGCCAACCGGCGAAAATTTTATTTTGAATGTGGAGCCTGCCGGAACCTGCTGCGCCAATATTATCTATAATGCGTTTGTCCGGCAGTTCGGTCCTTCCAAAACAGATTCGCATCATGAACCGGGCGGGGATCAACACACCGCATTGATGATAGAAACGCTTGACAAACAAGGATATACCGTGATTCCGGAATCCGGAAAATTCCGGGATCTGCAAAAAGAAGTGGAATTTATTTTTTCCCGTCTGGGCTGCCGGGTGCTGCATCTTCTGCCAATTCATCCAACGCCCACGACCTATGCCCGTATGGGGCGATTCGGCAGTCCCTATGCAGCATTGAATTTTACAGAAGTTGATCCGGCGCTGGCCCGGTTTGATCCGTCTGCAACGCCTCTGGAACAGTTCATGGAGCTTGTGGATACGGTGCACAGATTTAATGGCTATCTGATCATGGATATTGCCATCAATCATACAGGGTGGGCTGCTGCCATTCATGAAAGTCATCCGGAATGGCTGGTCAGAGGAAACGATGGAAAAATTACAGCGCCGGGCGCCTGGGGCGTTATCTGGGCGGATTTGACCAAGCTGGATTATTCCAATATTGAGCTGTGGAAATACATGGCAGAGGTGTTTTTGCTCTGGTGCCACCGGGGGGTGGATGGATTCAGATGCGATGCAGGGTATATGGTTCCGGTGGAAGCCTGGGAATATATCGTGGCAAAAATACGGGAGAAATATCCGGACACCCTGTTTTTTCTGGAAGGATTGGGCGGGAAGCTTGAAGTCACAAAAGACATTCTGACCCGGGCCAATTTTAACTGGGCATATTCGGAGCTTTTTCAAAATTATACCAGAGAGCAGATTTCTGATTATATGCCCTTTGTGTTTGATCTGTCCGAGTGTTGCGGGCATCTGGTTCATTTTGCTGAAACCCATGACAATCAGCGTCTGGCATCTGTTTCTTACGTGTACGCAAAGATGAGAACCTCTCTTTGCGCGCTGTTCAGTGTCTGCGGCGGATTTGGTTTTGCCAACGGAGTGGAATGGTTTGCCACCCAGAAAATCAATGTCCATGAATCTTCGGGGCTGAACTGGGGCAACCAGATCAATCAGGTGGATCATATTTCCAGACTGAACCTGATTTTAAAAACCCACCCTGCTTTTTTTTCAGGAACGAAATTATCATTGATACAGCAGAATACATCCCAGTGTCTTGTTTTATTCAGACAGAATACAGAATTTGATAAACGACTGCTGGTTCTGCTGAATCTGGATTGTGACAAAAGCTGTGCTGCGGCGTGGAAAATTGAAGACGCGGGCCTGAAAACCAGTGTTTTTTATGACCTGCTGACAAAAGAAAAAATTCACATATCGCAAAGTGAAAATTTATGCAGCCTGGTGCTGGAACCGGGTCAGGCCCTTGCCCTGACCCCTGATGCCCGGGATATCGACCATCTTGAACACAATGCCCGATTGGAAAGTCAGGTTCCGGAACAGGTGATGAACCAGAAATGGAAAGCCGGGGTTTTATCGGTGTATAATGAGATATGCGGGTTTAAGGATCTGGGCGATGCGGATATTTCAAAACAGGCATTGCGGTTTGCAGATGATCCGGTTGAATTTATCCGGTCTTTAAATCGGGTGTCCAATGAAAGCCGGGTGATTGTTTTTGATGTTGATAAGGATCTTAAACGTCAGGTCATGGTTCCGCCTGGATTTTTTCTTTTGATTCGCTGTCCAAAAGGCTTTCGCGCAGAACTGATGGAAGAGTCTGCAGCACAAAAAGAATCTTTCGGATATGAAGAGGGGATGTTACAGGCAGATGGAAGCCGCTTTTTTGCTGTTTTTCTACCGCTGAAAACAAAAAAACTTCATAAAAAATTAAGTCTGCATCTCAGGATTTTTGAACCGGATCGCCCCCGAATAGAAAAAGCGTCTGTGCTTTATCTGGCGCCATTTGAAACACTTGCCATGCGCTCGGCCTTTACCCGAAAAGAAATTGCGGATAATCCGTTTTTAAAGCTTTTGGGGACAACCAGAAAAGGCGGGATGATGCGCGCTGCTGCGTTCTGGGGAAATGTTTACAGCCGGTACGACGGTCTTCTGGGCGCAAATATTGATCCGCTGATCCCGGAAAACCGCTGGATGGTTCTGTCCCGTTACAGAATCTGGGCGGTTTATCAGGGCCATTCCAGAGAATTGTCCCTGGATTGTCTTGAAGCATTCTGGTTTTCATATGACGGCGGCGGAAAATGGCGGTTTCATGTTCCCACATCAGAAGGAAATTATTATGCACTGGAGCTGTTTTTGTCCATTGATCCGGATTCAAACCACACCGGTCTGGTGATCAGGAGAATAAAATCTGCATCATCAAACGATCATCTGCTCAACGATGATAAGCCGGTTACCCTGATTATCCGGCCGGATATTGAGGACAGAAGCTTTCATGATACCGTAAAAGCGTTTCAGGGCCCGGAACACTCCTGGCCAGCTGCGGTTGAGTCCTATGATGCCGGTTTTTTCTTTTCACTTTCCCGGGGAAAAACTTTGTGTTTGAACCTGTCAAAGGGACAGTTCACGAATGCGCCGGAATGGCGGTATATGGTGCATCGTGCCCAGGAAGCCCAGCGGGGCCTTGATGCAGATTCTGATCTTTTCAGCCCGGGATATTTTTCACTGTCCTGTAAAGGCGGACAGACCCTGTATCTGGATGCAGCGGTGATTGAAAACAGCCAGCGGGGCAGCAGAATAAAATTTGCAAGGCCGTCTTTATCGTTTAAACCGGGAATATCTTTATCCGAAGCCGTGTTAAAGGGGCTGGATGCGTTCATTGTGGACAGGGAAACAGATAAAAGTGTGATAGCAGGCTATCCCTGGTTTCTGGACTGGGGACGGGACAGTCTGATTTTCTGCAGAAGCCTGATCCAGCTGGGCAGATTTTCAGATGCCAGGGGAATCTTAAGGCTTTTCGGCCGGTTTGAAAACAGTGGCACACTGCCGAATATGATCTGCGGCAACGATGCCCGGAATATTGAAACATCAGATGCGCCCCTGTGGTTTTTTGCCTGCTGCAAGGATCTGGTGGACAAGGAAAACAGTCTGGATTTTCTGGAAGAAGATCTGGGGGGAAGATCGTTGAACCAGGTGCTTTTATCCATTGCCCATTCCCTGATACAGGGGACAAAAACCGGTGTAAAGGCAGACCCTGAAACGTTTTTGCTTTACAGTCCCGCGCATTTTACCTGGATGGACACCAATTTTCCGGCAGGAAGTCCCCGTCAGGGGTATCCGGTTGAGATTCAGGCCTTGTGGTATAATGCGCTGATGTTTCTGGCATCCATAGACCGCTCTGGTGGATGGGAGAAAAAAGCCAAAATGGTAAAAAATGCAATTGTGGATTTTTTCTGGCAGCCGTCCGCAGGTTTTTTTTCAGACTGTCTTCATGCAGACGGGCCTGTGGGAGCAAAGCATGCGGTGGCGGATGATGCGTTAAGGCCCAATCAATTATTGCTGATAACACTGGGCGTGATTGACCAGCAGCAGATGGCCCAGGCCTGTGTTGAGACCTGCATGGAGCTTCTGGTGCCCGGAGCCATTCGCAGTCTTGCAGACAGGAAACTTGAATATCCGGTGTATATTTATTATAATCATCATCTGTTAAACAATCCCCATGCGCCCTATTCCGGAAAATATGAGGGCGATGAAGATACCAGAAGAAAACCTGCTTATCACAACGGCACAGCATGGACCTGGCAGTTTCCTGTTTTTTGTGAAGCCTGGGCCACTGTTTTTGGAAAAAACAGTTATTCTACCTGTCTGGCATGGCTGGGAAGTGTTATAGGATTGATGAGAACCGGTGCTGCTGGATATCTCCCTGAAATTCTGGATGGGGATTTTCCGCATACACCAAGGGGATGTGATGCACAGGCCTGGGGCAACAGTGAAGTTGCCAGGGTAGTGCATAAATTAACCCACTGATATTATTATTTTGATATTATTATCTGGAGATCAAAAAAAAATGGAAACAATGCAGATTTATAAGGTTTATCCGGCCATTCCCGAACCACTGACTTTTCTGGAATATCTGTCCAGAAATCTATGGTGGTGCTGGAGCCAGGAAGCCATTGAGCTTTTTTACAGGATGAATCCTGCACAATGGGAAAAACTGGGGAAAAATCCAGTGGCGTTTTTATCCCATATTTCCCAGAGGCGATTTGAGGCATTATCCCGTGATGAAAGTTTTATCGGTCATCTGAACCGGGTAAAAGCCAGGTTTGAGAAAATGTTTTCAGATGCAACACAGATTCCCGAATTTGATATGGACCCAAAAGAAACGATTGCCTACCTGTCCATGGAATTTGGTCTTCATGAATCATTACCGTTTTTTGCAGGCGGGCTTGGCGTGCTGGCAGGAGATCACCTGAAAGCATCTTCTACCCTGGGAATTCCATTAATTGGCATTGGACTGCTTTTCCGGGAAGGGTATTTTCGTCAGTATCTGGACCATAACGGCTGGCAGCTGGAAAGATATCCGATTATTGATGTGTTTGATCTGCCTGTCCAAAAGGTGACAGATAGTAACGGAAGAGATCTTATTATTGAAATACCCGGTCCTACAGAGATGATGCGGGCCTGTGTCTGGCAGATCCGGGTGGGCAAGATCCGCCTGCTGATGCTGGATACGGACTTGCCTGAAAATTCGGCTGAAGTACGGGATATTACCTCCCGGCTGTATGCCAGTCATGGTAAAACCCGGGTGGCCCAGGAAGCGCTTCTGGGTATCGGCGGTCTCAAGGTTCTGAGTGCCATGGAAATTTTTCCCAGTGTCTGCCATATGAATGAAGGTCATTGTACCTTTGCCGGCCTTGAGCGGGTATCCCTGATGATGGACCGGTACAACCTGGATGTTGAAAGTGCACTTCAGATTTGTCAGCGAAGCAGTGTTTTTACCACACATACGCCGGTTTCAGCAGGCCATGATGAATTTGAAGATCATCTGGTTACGCCTTATCTCAAGCCCTATATTGAAAAGTTCGGTGTTTCTGCACAGACTTTACTGTCCTGGGGAAAAGCGCCGAATGCCTCAATTACAGATAAATTTTCCATGTTTATTTTTGGGACCAAATTTGCCGGTTTTATCAATGGCGTCAGCCGGCTTCACGGCCAGGTCGCCCGGCGCATGTGGCAGGCATTATGGCCCAAGCGCCATGTGGAGGAGATTCCCATATCCCATGTGACCAATGGCATTCATATCAGCTCCTATTTGTCCCGGCAGAAAAGCGCCCTGTTTGAACGGTATCTGGCATCGGACTGGGCTGTACGGCAGTCTGACCTGAGGCTGGTTGGCCGGATTGATAATATAGAAAATTCAGATTTATGGCATTCTCATGAGCTGGATCGTTCCAATCTTATCCGGAAAAGCCGTCAATTATTGCTGACCCAGTATGAACGACGCAATGCGCCCAGAAATGTTCTTGAGGAAGTAGTGGATTCACTGGATCATCATTGTCTGACCATCTGTTTTGCCAGAAGATTTGCCACGTATAAGCGGGCCGGATTACTGTTAAGAGATATTCCTCGACTCACCCGCCTGATTACAGATCCGGACCGGCCGATTCAATTTATTTTTGCAGGAAAAGCCCATCCGAATGATAATGACGGAAAAGCCATTATTCAGCAGATTGTGCAGTTTTCAAGGCGGCACGAGGTACGGCACCGGGTGGCCTTTCTTGAGGATTATGACATTAATATTGCACGGTATATGGTTCAAGGATGCGATGTGTGGCTGAACACCCCCCGAAGACCCTATGAAGCCTGTGGAACAAGCGGCATGAAAGCGGCTGCAAATGGCGGTCTGAACCTGTCCATCCTGGATGGCTGGTGGTGTGAGGGATTCAGAGAAGACCGAGGGTGGGCCATTGGAAGCGGGGAGGATTATGATGACCCTGAATATCAGGACTCGGTGGAAAGTCAGGCCTTGTTCAATATCCTTGAAAATGATGTGATTCCGGCTTTTTATGATCGCAAAAGAGGCAATCCCCCGGCCAAATGGATCAAAATGATGAAAGCCTCCATGAAAATGGCCATGACAGATTTTTCAAGTGATCATATGGTCAGGGAATATTCAAACCGGTATTATCTTCCGGCACTCATAAACCTGAGGACGCTGACGCAGAATTCTTCGGAAAAAGCCCGGGAACTTGCGTTAACCCAATCCCGGCTGAAAGAGCTGTGGAGATATATCTGGCTGTCTGCACCCCGGATTCATGAAGCCTCGGATTTTAAGGTGGGAGACACCTTTCGATTAACCCTGGAAGTTTTTCTGGGTGATCTGACACCCGAAGAAGTCGAGGTTCAGATTTACCATGGAAAACTCAGGGGAGCGGGTCATCTTGAGGGCAGCCGGCCTGAAACCATGCAGCTGGAAAAACAGCTTGAACCGGGCAAGTATTTATATGTTTCAACGCTTGTCTGTTCAGATTCCGGACGGTTTGGCTATACAGCAAGGGTAATTCCCAGCGGCGATGAAATCCTGCGGCATACGCCCCTGCTGGTAACCTGGGCACAGGACAAAAAATAACAGGAAGATAATATGGCACAAAAACCCAGAATCTTGATTGTTACCCCGGAGGTAACCTATCTGCCCGAAGATATGAGTGACGGGCGAAATTACTCGGCAAAGGCTGGCGGGCTTGCAGATGTGTCTGCGGCATTGATCAGTGCATTGTTTGATCTCGGATGTGATGTTCATGTGGCGTTGCCGGATTATCGTTCCATATATCATGGATACACAACCAAAACCCATAACCAGGAGCTTAAAAAAATCCGAAAGCGCCTGGATGAGGAACGGATTCACCTGGCTGCAGACCGGTCGTTTTATTATCTGGATAATATTTATTCAGGATATTCCGATAAGGACCTGAAAGTCTCTCTGGCATTTCAGCGGGAGGTGATCAACAATATTATTCCGAGAGTGGAACCGGATATCATTCACTGCAATGACTGGATGACCGGCCTGATTCCGGCCATGGCAAGGCAGCTTGAAATTCCCTGTCTTTTCACCATTCACAATATTCATACCATGACATCCACCATGGCGGAAATCGAGGACAGGGGAATTGATGCAGCTTCTTTCTGGAAATATCTGTTTTTTAAAAATGTTCCGTATAATTATGAGGAAAGCCGGGACTGGAACCGGGTGGATTTTTTAACCAGCGGCGTGTTTGCCGCCCATTATGTGAATACTGTGAGCCCGACTTTTTTAAAAGAGATTGTTGAGGACCGGCACCCCTTTGTGGAAAATTGTCTGAAAACAGAATTGTCCAATAAATATTATTCTGAATGCGCCACAGGTATTTTAAATGCGCCGGAACCGGATTATAATCCAGCCGTGGATCTGATGATTGATAAAAATTACGGTCCAAAAAATCATGCAGGAAAAAAGCGGCTGAATAAAGCATACCTGCAGAAGATTCTTGATCTGGAAAAAAATGACAGCGCGCCGCTGTTTTTCTGGCCGTCACGGCTGGATCCGGTTCAAAAAGGATGCCAGCTTCTGGCTCAGATCATGTACGATATTGTGTCTGACTACTGGGAGGATGGACTTCAGATTGTATCGGTGGCCAGTGGTTCCTATCAGAAACATTTTCATGATATTGTGCGGTTTCATGGTCTGGGAAAGCGGATTGCCGTATGTGGTTTTAATGAAGCGCTGTCTCATCAGGCATTTGCAGCCAGTGATTTTCTGTTTATGCCCTCTTCGTTTGAACCCTGCGGGCTTCCGCAGATGATCGGACCTATTTACGGCACTCTTCCCATTGTGTTTGATACCGGCGGACTGCACGATACCGTAAAACCGCTGAACCTGGAGACGAATACCGGGAATGGCTTTTTGTTCAATGTTCATGATGCCCAGGGCTTAAGATGGGCGGTTGACCGGGCCATGGATTTTTATCGCCAGGATCAGGACATCCGCAAAAAACAGATCAGCCGGATCATGATTGAAAGTGTACTTGAGTTTAATCACAGCCGATGCGCTCAAAGTTATATTGAACTGTATGAAAAAATGCTCCAAAGGCCCTTCCTTGTCTGATTCAACCTTTTATAATGATCCGTACCTGCTTTCCTTTGCCGGAGTGATCCGTTCACGGATTGATGCGGCACATCATCTGAAACAGCAGATAGAAGAATACAAGCCGGGCGGATTGTATTCTTTTGCGGATTACCATGATATTTTCGGGCTTCATTTTGACGGACATCACTGGGTGATGTGCGAATGGGCGCCCAATGCGTCAAAAATTTTTGTTCTGTGTGACAAAAACGGCTGGCAGAAACACGATGCGTATCGCCTTGAGAAAAAAGAAAACGGGGTATTTGAAACCGTTTTTCCCGGGCAGATATTTTCCCATGGCGATCTGTTCCGCCTGAAAGTCGTCTGGGACGGCGGAGAAGGGGATCGTATTCCCACGGCTGCAACACGGGTGGTTCAGGATACTGAAACCCTGATGTTCAACGCCCAGGTCTGGCATCCGGAACAGCCGTATCTGTGGAAAATACCAGAACCTGAGTTTTCGGATGAATCTCTTTTGATTTATGAAGCCCATGTCGGCATGGCTCTGGAAGAAATGCGGGTGGGCACCTATGTGGAATTTGAACGCCATATCCTGCCAAAGATTAAGCATGCCGGGTATAATGCCATCCAGTTGATGGCGGTTCAGGAACACCCCTACTACGGGTCGTTCGGGTATCATGTGTCCAGTTTTTTTGCCCCGTCTTCACGGTTTGGAACACCTGAAGAATTAAAAAGCCTGATTGACACTGCCCATGAAATGGGAATCCGGGTGTTGATGGATATTATTCACTCCCATTGTGTCCGGAACGAAGTGGAAGGACTGTCAAGGTTTGACGGCACCCTGTATCAGTTTTTCCACGATGGACCGAGAGGAACGCATCGGTTGTGGGATTCAAGATGTTTTGATTATTCCAAACTTCATGTGATCAAATTTTTATTGTCCAATTTAAAATACTGGATGGAAGAATTCAAAATCGATGGTTTCCGGTTTGACGGGATTACCTCCATGTTGTTTGAAGATCATGGTCTTGGAAGGGCGTTTACCTGTTATAATGATTATTTCGGGCCGGACGTGGATGTATCTGCCCTTGCCTATTTAACCCTGGCCAATGATCTGGCCCACAACATGAATGCGCAGCTTATTACCATTGCTGAAGATGTCAGCGGGTATCCAGGACTTGCTGCCCCGATTTCCCAGGGCGGTATCGGGTTTGATTTCCGGTTTGCCATGGGAATTGCTGATTTCTGGATAAAGCTGCTCAAGGAAGTCAAAGATGAAGACTGGCCCATGGGAAAACTCTGGTATGAACTGACCACCCGGCGGGAAGAAGAAAAGACCATCAGCTATGCCGAATGCCATGATCAGGCGCTGGTGGGGGATAAAACCCTGATGATGCACCTGATGGGATCGCATATTTATACGGCCATGAACAGACACAGCGATCGGTTTGAAACTTTTCGGGGTGTTGCCTTGCACAAGATGATCCGTCTGATTACGATCAGCACGGCCAATGCAGGGTATCTGAATTTTATCGGCAATGAATTCGGTCATCCGGAATGGGTGGATTTTCCCTCCAAACAGAACGGGTTTTCATATCAGTATGCCCGCAGACAGTGGTCATTGAAATATAATCCTGATTTGTATTATTACTGCCTGTTTGAATTTGACCGGCACATGATTCACCTTGTCAAGGATCAGGATTTATTTTCAGTACCTTTCTGCAGGCTGCTTCACCTTCATGACGATGACAAGGTGATTGCTTTTGAAAGGAACCAGCTCATTTTTGTGTTTAATTTTCATCCCACCTGTTCTTATTCTGATTATATGTTTGATGTGCCGCCGGGAAAATACCAGATGATTCTGGACACAGATGAGAAACGGTTCGGCGGTCATGAACGGCTGCAGGCCAGCCAGATTCATTATACCCTTCATGACCCGCTGCTGTATGGTCAGGATAACCGGCTCAGCCTGTATCTTCCTGCCCGGACGGCAATCGTTCTGGCACTTGGGACAGATCCTGCCTAAAGGAACATGCCGTTGGATGCGTTATCCGTCTGGGACTGAATATTCCATATTTCACTGGCGTATTCCTTGATAGACCTGTCACTGGAGAACATTCCGGTTCGTGTCGTATTCATCAGCGCTTTTGTGGCCCATTCCTGTCCTTTTTGAAAATCTTTCCCAATGCGGGCCTGGGCGTTTAAATACGAATCAAAATCTGCAAAATGAAGATAATAATCCCCATGGTTCATCAACAGATTATAAATGGGCCTGAAAAGACCGGGCTCGTTTTTGCAGAACTGCTGTGATCCAATGGCGTGCATAACCCGTTTGAGCCGTTCATCCTGATCATAAATCGCCCTTGGATTATATTCCCCTCTGACGCGTTCCACCTGGTCCACCGTGAGTCCGAAAATATAGATATTTTCATCTCCCACCTGTTCGCTGATTTCAATATTGGCTCCATCAAGCGTACCCACGGTAACGGCCCCGTTCATGGCAAATTTCATATTCCCGGTTCCTGAAGCTTCCATACCAGCGGTGGATATCTGTTCACTGACATCTGCGGCAGGGATGATTTTTTCTGCAAGGGACACTCTGTAATCGGGCAGAAACACCACTTTTATCATCTGGTTGACATCAGGGTCCTGGTTGATCTCTTTGGCAACCGAATGGATCAGTTTGATGATCAGTTTGGCGGTATGATATCCAGGGGCGGCTTTTCCTGCAAAGATAAAGGTTCTGGGATGTCCGATATCCAGTTTGTCCTCTTTTACGGCCAGATACAGGTGGATAATATGCAGAACATTGAGCAGTTGCCGTTTGTATTCATGAATCCGTTTGGCATGGATATCAAAAATGGATGTCGGATCTACGGTTATAAACACTTTTTCTTTGATAATATCTGCAAGAACTTTTTTGTTCTCCTGTTTGATTTTCATGAAGCCTTCCAGAAATCCCGGATCAGACACAAATGCTTCCAGCTCCCATATTCTTTCCAGATCCTTGATCCAGCGAATACCAATGGCATCGCAGATAAACCGGGTCAAGCCCGGGTTACAGTTCACCAGCCAGCGCCGGGGGGTTACGCCGTTGGTCTTGTTGTTAAATTTTTCCGGCCAGAGGTTATAAAATTCAGGAACCAGTCTGGTTTTGACCAGTTCCGAGTGAACCCTTGCAACTCCGTTGACGGAATGGCTGCCGATAATCGCAAGGTTGGCCATCCGCACATGTTTGTTTTCGCCTTCCTGGATAATGGACATTTTGGAAATCATCTGGGCGGCGTTTTCCTTGTATTTTGCTTCCAGAGAAGAGATAAATCGCTGGTTGATTTCATAGATAATCTGCAGATGGCGCGGAATGACCTTTTCAACAATGGAAACAGGCCAGGTTTCCAGCGCTTCGGGCAGGAGGGTATGGTTGGTGTAGCCCAGGGTTTTAACCGTGATATTCCAGGCTTTTTCCCATTCAAGAGAATTTTCATCCACGAGGATTCGCATCAGCTCCGCCACGGTCAATGCGGGATGAGTGTCATTGAGCTGGATGGCGACTTTTTTATGAAACTGGTCAAACGTCTTATTTGTTTTCTGGTAGGTTCTGATGATATCTCTGACAGAACAGGCCACCAGAAAATATTCCTGGACCAGCCGCAGTTCTTTTCCCGCTTCTTTTGTATCTGAAGGATATAAAATTTTTGTTATGGTTTCGGATTGGATTTTACGCGCAACAGCTTTGAAATAATCCCCGTCATTGAAAATCTGGATATCAAAATCTTCTGATGCCCAGGCGGAAAAAAGCCGGAGCCGGTTCACGGTCTGTCCCCCGTATCCGGCCACAAGGATATCATGGTGTTTTCCGATGAGCAGTTTCCAGTTCACCCACATGGGGTTGTATTGTCCATCCATGTCCTTGCTGTCTTCAATTTTGCCATAGATAGGGATCATATACTGGTTCCCGGATCTGCGGATCAGCCAGGGGGAGGACTGATTGGGCCAGTAGTCCGGTTTTTCCTTCTGGTAGCCGTTAACAATGATCTGCTTAAACAGGCCATAATCATAATTAATGCCATATCCAAACCCTGGCATATCCAGCGTTGCCAGAGAATCCAGATAGCAGGCAGCCAGTCTGCCAAGCCCTCCGTTTCCCAGCGCCGGGTCCCGTTCTTCATCCACCAGATCTTTCAGATCATAGCCCATTTTTTTTAAAAACCGGGAGCAGGCGTCATAAATCCCAAGATTCAGAAGGTTATTGGAAAGCAGTCTGCCGATTAAAAACTCCATGGACACGTAGTACAGCCGTTTGGTATTGTTTTTCCTGTACCGGTCATTGGTCTCAAAGCTGATATCCACCAGGTATTTTTTCACAGCAGCAGATATTGCATTGAGCAGATCAAACCGGGAAGCATCTTGAATTTTTTTGCCTAAAACATAT
The DNA here is from genome assembly GCA_018821535.1 of Pseudomonadota bacterium. GTDB lineage: Bacteria > Desulfobacterota > Desulfobacteria > Desulfobacterales > Desulfobacteraceae > Desulfobacula. The sequence goes on from JAHJLV010000060.1 coordinate 55,161, forward strand.
TTGATATGATCATGAAAGGAATCTTCAAAGCTGGTAAAATCAAAATAGGACATGAGGACCTCATTTTTATAATTTGGGTGATGGTGCTGATATCTTTTACGGATCTGATCTTTGCTAATATAACGGAAAAATACTGAAAAGACAAACAGTAGATTCATTTGGAGATATTTGATGACCTATGGCAGGGGCAAGGCAGCTCTTTGTCCACCGCACTCCTGCCCAGCCAAATTCCTATATATTTTGATATAAAACGTTGAATAGAAAAGCAAAGGATTATACAAGGATCATTGACTTTTAAGATTCAAAAAAAGCCTATATGCTGTGATTTGAAAGATTTTAAATAAAGAGTGGACTGACAGGAAAAGTCTGGGGTCTGTTTTTGAATTTTTGGAAAGCTCGAATTATAGTCAGAGTACCAGAAGTCTGATGTCAATTTTTTATATAGACTTTGATCTGGAAGAATGTCTATTGATGCTGGTTTTAATTCATATGGTTGAATAAAAACATCAAAGCTAAAAAAGTGTCAAATACCAGATATGGTGTTGCTGGAAATTTATCTGGACTGAGTCTTTCTAAACCAGTCCGAGCTTTTTAAATATTTCCAACCTTTTTTCAGACACCTGGATGAAAGCTCAAGAACCGGATGATTATATTTTAAAAATTCCAATCCCCAAGAGAAATCTCCTGGGGATTTTTAATGTTTTTTTTACCAGCCTGATGCTCTGTTAACCAGAGTGCCTCTTCAGCCTTTTACCCTCTTGATGGTCCCATTGCTTAGCATTTGTTGAAACTGAGATAGCAATGCCTTTTCTTCCTTGTCAACATGACCATCTTCGTTGGCACAGTCCATGATTTTATTATACTCGTCAGGTGTTACTTCCAGGTCTCGAATAGCGTCATCGATAAGTTCTTTAAGGCTTGACGCTGACTTGCTTGGTTTTTTCATAAGTACGGCCTCCTTGATAAATGTTAATCGACATTCATTTCATAGATCGGAGTCAATCTTATACCGTTTATTTTTGAAGATACAAGGGGATTTTTGAATAATCTTTATAAAAACAAAATTCAATCAGGAAGTATCTGTTAAAATCAACATAATTTGAAGATTGAGCTCCCGTTTTTTTTACATCTTTTTGTATTTCAGGTCAAAAGCCTGTTTGTCCTGCCGTGGAATTTTATACGTGTGTTTGATGTGAAATCCGTGGAATGAAAACAGCAGTTTTGTGATAGTCAAATAAGATTGTGTTGTGCGAGCTGATAGTTTTTGATTCCGGATGAATTCAGTGAGGGTGATTCATTTTCTGATCTTTCTACGAACACCTAAAAGACCAAGCAAACCAGAACCCAATAGCCAGGCTGTGGTGGGAATCGGAACGGGGTTTCTGGCTGTCAGAACTGCTGTATGGCTTGTTCCATCGGTACTGACGATGTTCTGGTAGTCCACGGTCCAGAGCCAGCTCCCCGGTCCTCTGATAGAATCAAAATCCCCCATTATCCCGTCGCTTGCCGTCATAAAGCTGTAGGATGAACCGTTTTCCGGTATGTAGTCATCGTAAAGGACAACCTGCAGAATGCCGGCCAGACTCGCCGTTCCTGTGATGTTCAGGATATCATAGGAGGTGCTGCCAAGCTCGATTTCCAGTATTGCATCCTTTGCCTGGGAATAACTGCCGTTGATCGACATCGTACCCGGAGAATTACCTGGTGAAAGTGTTGCCGTGCTCGCAAGCGTTACGTCGCCGTTGATCGTGCCGTTTCCGCTCAGGGTGCCGCCTTGGATATCGACCAGAGCCTGAGTGAAGGTGCCGTTATTGATGGTCTGCCCGGCGGTCTGTGTATAGGTACCCATACCGGTGGTGACACTGCTCTCAAGTAATTTCAGCATACCGCTGTTGTCCAGATAGCCCGAGTTGTTCAGGGTGGCTCCCGAATTGTTGACCAGAGTGCCGGCATTTTTCAGGGTGCGGGAATTGCTCAGCATTCCGTAATTGTTCAGTGTTCCGGAGTTGTCTGTGGATTGGCCGTACCAATCCGAGTACCAGTGATTCATCGTGCCGTAATTGTTAAGCACAGCGTCTGTGCCATTGGTCACACCAAAGGCGCCGCTCAGGGTAGCGCCGGCGTTATTGCTCAGCATCCCGTAATTGAACAGTGCACCGTCTTGTTGAGTGGCGCCTGCGTGGTTGTGCGATGTGCCATAGTTGTGCAGGAGAGTCATCCTGCCGGAGTTGTGTAACGTGCCGTAGTTATACAGGCCGCCTCCCAGCTTTGCACCGGCGTGGTTGGTCAGCGTGGCTCCAGAGAGGTTGTTCAGCATGTAGCTGGCTTCCAGGGTGCCATAGTTTCTGATAGTACCGTAGTTGTCAAGGATGTGGTTGGTGGTCATCGTGCCGTAATTGTCAATAGTGGCGCCGGAGTAGTTATATATCCTTCCCCAATCGCCGACATAATTGGATGTGGTGCTGGTCATTGTGCCGTGGTTGGTCAGCGTATTGTAATTTTTCAGTGTTCCATTGTTGCTGGTCAGCGTTCCCGTGCCAGTCAGTGTCAAAAGTCCTCTGTTGGTCAGTAAAGCCTGCACGAAACTGTTGCTGCTGTAGGGCGTGCCCGTGATATTCAGCGAGCCGGAGTTGGTGAGCGTGCCGGTGTTGGTCAGATTTACCGGTCCCACAACGTACTGACTGACCCACATGCCTGCGATATTTAGTGCACCGGAATTGTTGAAATTGCCCGAGTTTTCCAGAGAGGTTTTCGTGGCGATTTTAATCGTGCCCGAATTGGTCAATGTGCCGGAGTTGACGAGCTTGCGGGCAGGAGATTGCGAGATAGCATAATATTGGTCGAAGGTCCCGGCGTTAGTCAATATCCCGGCATTGGTCAGCGTGCCATAGTTGGAAAGTGTGCTTCCTGCGTAATTGGTGATCTCGCCGCCTGCGTAGTTGGTGAGCGTACCGCCATTGCCCATTTTACTGCCTGTATAGTTAGAGATGGCACCGTAATTGTACATATATGTGCTTTCAGGGAAATTCGCCAATTGTGTATAATTGTTCACCGTGCCATTGGCTCTGTTTTCAAACCTGCCAACGTTTAAGACGCCGGGAGTTGTGAGAGTGTTCAGTGCAGCACCGGGGGTATTGATGAAGGTGCCGTATATCCATATGTAGTCATCCACCACACCATAATTGTTATATGTATTTCCGGAATTAACGATTAAAGCATAGCCTGTCTGGGGAACAATTATAGTGGTAGCACAGACAGTCAAAAGCATCACGAACAAAATAATGATTTTCTTCATGGTTTAAATTGCCTCCGTCTTCTGATGGTTGCCAAATTTTGCACCAAGGATAAAGAACAAGAGCTTGCTTTTTGTTGACCAAACCATAAACAATCTTCCTAAATCCAGAATAGTGCGTTCAATCACTATCAGATTGGATCAAGTTAAGGCAAGAAAAAAAATCAAGTGAATCGTAAGCGCCAAGGAACGATGGACTTAAAACTCAACACTATTACTAAAATTCCGTGGGTATTAAACTGAAACTAAACACTTTGTGGTTGGCATTTCATCCCGCTATAACGGATTATCCTATTTTTGAATCTTATTGCAGGGTCAACTTGATAAAAAAATATTGAATGAAGTTTTATGAAAAAATGGTTTTGATTCTTTGGGGGTCAGACCAGATTTTATCCGTGTCTTCATAGAGTTGTTTCATCTGGTTTTCAATGTGCAGGCGGATGTTTTCAAATTCACTGCTGGTAATATCGGCCGGAACTGGAATGGGTTTTCCAAAGCGGATGATGACCCGGGAAAAAGGTTTGGGCACCATGAATTTGTCCCAGCTGTTGAATATCCATCTATGCTGGCCGGAAGTAATGGTGGGAACAACAGGAAGATCTGCTGCCTGGGCAATTCTTAACAATCCCGGCTTGATTTTTCCAAACGGCCCTGTGGGTCCGTCCACGATGTGGCCGACCTTGTAACGGGAGCGGGCCAGCTCCTTTATTTTTTCAAGCGCTTCTTTGCCGCCATTTGAAGATGATCCCCTGACCGGATACCAGCCCAGGATATTTACAACCCGGGCAGCCATTTCTCCGTCCAGGCTTTTGCTGATAATAATGGAAATGGGTTTCCGGGTTGAAAAAAAAGCAATTCCGGGAAAAAACCGCTGGTGCCATGAGGCATAGATTAAATTGCCCCTGGTATTTAGAAGGTTTTTTTCGTTTTCTTCATCCACAAGCTTGAGCCTGTAGCTCATGGAAATCAGGCGGACGAACATCAGTCCGGTATAGGGTAACAGATACCGGTATAAAAAACGTTTAAAGACTTTTTTAATTGTGCTTCTCCTGCTTTCGTATCCTTACAGAATTGGCGTGCGCGCCCAGGCCTTCTGTCTGTGCCAGCCGGATGACATCATCTGCTTCTTCCTTGAAAGCAGCTTCAGAATAATGAATAAGACTGGTCTTTTTGGTAAAATGTTCAACACTGAGGGCAGAGGAGAACCTTGCGGTTCCGGCAGTGGGCAGCACATGATTGGGTCCTGCAATATAATCGCCCATGGGTTCGGGTGTATATGCGCCTAAAAACAGGGCGCCTGCATTCTGAATCCGGCCGATATAATCAAACGGGTCTTTTACGATCAGTTCAAGGTGTTCAGGGGCCAGGCGGTTGGAAAGTGCAATGCCGGTTTCAATATCCGGAACCAGCATGATGGCCCCGAAACTGTCAATGGATTTTTGGGCAATCTCTTTTCTGGAAAGCGCCTGGATCTGTTTTTTTACGGCAAGAACAGTTGCCTTTGCAAGCGCTTCAGAGTCGGTCACCAGTATGGCGGATGCCATGATATCATGTTCTGCCTGGGAGAGCAGATCTGCTGCCAGAAATTCCGGGTTGGCATCCTTGTCTGCAATGATAAGGATTTCACTGGGGCCTGCGATCATATCAATGCCCACAGTGCCTGAAACAATTTTTTTGGCCAGGGTGACATATACGTTACCGGGGCCGACAATGACATCCACTTTTGGAACGGTTTTTGTGCCATAGGCAAGGGCTGCAATGGCCCATGCGCTTCCTGCCTTGAAAACAGAGGTGATGCCGATTTTATGCGCAGCCACGAGGATATGGGGATTGATCCGGCCATCTTCCATGGGCGGGGTTACAAGGTTGATGGAGGGAACCCCGGCGACTTTTGCCGGTATGCCGCCCATCAGAACAGACGATACCAGCGGTGTTTTTCCGCCCTTTGCACCTGGGGCATAGATGCCTGCAGCACTGACAGGTTTGACAATCTGTCCGACCATGACGCCGTTTCTGGGGGTGTCAATCCAGGAGTTCTGGGTCTGCTTTGAGTGATAGTATTCAAGCTGGCGGATGGATCTGTCAAGGGATGCGCAAAACTCATCATCTACTTGTTTTAACGCATCTTTCATCTCTTCGGGGGTGACCTTGAGGGTATCAATGGTTACGTTTCTGGAATCAAATTTTCGGGTATATTCCACAAGGGCTTCATCCCCCCGGGTTTTGACATCTTCAAGATAGGCTTCAACCGCTTTTTGATCTTCTTTTGAAAAGCCCAGTCCCCGGTCAATGGTTGCCTGAACTCTTTTTTCTGCCTCTGGTGAAGGATAGTAAAATATTTTCATAAGGTGTGTTTTTCCTGAAATATCAATGAATCATATGTGTCTAACCTGTTTTACAGATTTTTTTATATCAAAAGACCGGTTATAAAGCCATTAAATTAATCGAAAATTTTTGCTTCAGGCAAGACTTCCGGACTCTGACAGCTCCATCAGTCCCTGAATATTTTTGATATGAATGATTTTGGTCTGCACATCAATATATTCAGCATCCATCATTTTTTTTAATATTCTGGATATGGTTTCCGGAGTCGTGCCGATTAAATTGGACAACTGGGCTTTTGAAATGGGAAGGGTGACCCGGGTCTTGTTTCTTTGTTCTTTTGACAGGGTCAGAATATAGGCAGCCAGCCGTGCCGGGACTTCCTTCAAGCTTAAATTTTCGATCTGTATGGTAAAATCTCTCAGGCGCATGGACAGGTCTGCAAGGATATTCAGGGCCAGTCCCGGGGTCTGGGTGATCAGATCAACGAATTTATACCGGGGAAGATAAATAATTTTTGATTTTTCAAGGGCCATGGAGGATGCTGGAAAATTTTTGCCCTCAAATACCGGGACCTCGCCAAAGGTATGGCCCGGGCCGTATATATGAAGAATCTGTTCTTTTCCTTCAAAGGACAGTTTAAAAACTTTTATTTTTCCTTTTTCCACCATGTAAAAACCATTGGCCTCATCTCTTTCGTGAAATATCATTTCTCCTTTATCAAAGGTAAGACAGGTTGCAATATCAGCAATCTTCTGCAGATGATCATCCGAGAGCCCGGAAAAAAGGGGGATTGTTTTTAAGGTATTGATAACGGATACTTCTCCTGTCTCACTTTTTGTAAATTAAAAAAATCTCATTTTCGCAAAAAAAATTACGCTTTCTTGACCCAGGTCAAGGTTTTATTTGTGCTTTTATATTAATTTCAATCCAGGATGTAAAGATTAATGTAACGATTAATTGTTTAATAACAAAAAGATAAAGGAGAGAATTCATGTTTTGTTTTCAATGTCAGGAAGCAGCCAAAAATCAAGGATGCACAATAAAAGGAATGTGTGGAAAAGAAGAGACAACTGCGCAATTGCAGGATCTGTTGATATATAACCTTAAAGGGATCGGTGTGATTGCCGGCAAGGTCAAAGCGGCCGGGATTGATGTGCCGGAAACAGCCGGGTTGTTTGTGGCCCAGGCACTTTTTACAACCATTACCAATGCAAATTTTAATGATGAAAATTTAATCGGCTGGATCAACCGAGCCCAGGTGGTTAAAAAACAACTGTTTGCAACGGCAAAGGGTAAAATCGGTTCTGATCTTCATGACAGCGCCACCTGGTACTCCAGTGATGTGTCCGGGTTTGCAGCAAAAGCTGTCACAGTCGGTGTATTATCCACAGTAAATGAAGATGTCAGATCGCTTAGAGAATTGCTGATTCTGGGTCTTAAAGGGATCTCGGCCTATGCGGATCATGCAGCGGTTCTGGGTGTAACCCGCAAAGAAATCTGGGATTTTCTGTATGATGCCCTTGCATCCACAACTCAGGATCTTACAGTGGATGAAATGGTGGCAAAGGTGCTAAAGGCCGGTGAAATCACGGTAACCACGATGGCGGCGTTAGACGAAGCCAATACCACTGCATATGGGAATCCGGAAGTGAGCCAGGTTAACATCGGTGTGGGATCTAATCCTGGAATATTAATTTCCGGACATGATCTTAAAGATATGGAAGAACTGTTGAAACAGACGGATGGAACCGGTATTGATGTTTATACCCATGGTGAAATGCTGCCGGCAAATTACTATCCTGCATTTAAAAAATTCAGTCACCTCAAGGGAAATTACGGCGGGTCCTGGTGGCACCAGAATGAGGAATTTGAATCCTTTAACGGGCCTGTTCTGATGACCACCAATTGTGTGGTTCCATTGAAAAAACAAAGCACGTATCTGGACAGACTGTTTACAACAGGGGTTACATCTTATCCTGGTGCAGTTCATATTGCGGACAGGGTAAATGGCGGTGCCAAAGATTTTTCTGCCGTTATTTCAAAGGCAAAAACCTGCAGTGCGCCAACACAAATTGAAACCGGAACCATTGTGGGCGGGTTTGCCCATAATCAGGTACTGGCCCTTGCGGATAAAGTGGTGGCAGCGGTTAAATCCGGTGCGATTAAACGATTTGTGGTTATGGCAGGATGTGACGGTCGCCAGAAAGACAGAAACTATTTTACGCAAGTGGCAGAAAAACTGCCAAAAGATGCAGTGATTTTGACTGCAGGGTGTGCCAAATACCGCTATAATAAACTGAACCTGGGAGATATCAATGGCATTCCAAGGGTTCTGGATGCAGGTCAGTGCAATGACTGCTACTCTTTGGCGGTGATTGCGCTTAAACTTAAGGAGGTGTTCGGTCTGGAGGATATTAATGATCTGCCGATATCCTTTGATATCGGCTGGTATGAGCAAAAAGCAGTTGCGGTACTTCTTGCGCTGCTTCATCTGGGAATAAAGGGTATTCGCTTAGGGCCCACACTTCCTGCGTTTGTATCCCCGGCTGTGCTGAATGTGCTGGTGGAAAATTTTAATATTAAACCCATTACAGATCCTGATACTGATGTTGCAGCAATCATGCAGGGTAAATAAATAGAACAAAAACCGCCGGTGCAGGAAGATTGTCCTGCACCGGTACTCCCCTTACACTAAATTTTAAAGGAGGCTGCATATGAAATGTCCGGGGCAGGATACCCAATACTGGAATGAAAACGCTATTTTTGAAACACAATGTCCGGAGTGCGGTCATCCCATGGAGTTTTTCAAGGATGACGCCACCCGGCGATGCGGCGGATGCCAAAAAAAAATCGTTAATCCCAAAATGGATTTTGGCTGTGCATCTTACTGCCAGTTTGCCGAGCAATGTCTGGGAGCGCTGCCGGAAGAGTTTATAGCCAAGCGCGATGATTTATTAAAGGACCGGGTGGCCGTAGAGATGAAAAGATATATGGGTACGGATTTTAAACGGATCGGTCACGCAGCAAAGATGGCAGGGTATGCAGAAAAAATCGGCAAAAAAGAAAAAGCCAATCTGCCGGTGATTCTGTGTGCAGCATACCTGTATGATATCGGAATAAAAAATGCACAGGAAAAATATAATTCTGCTGCGCCTGAAGATGTTCAGAATGAAAGTTTGATCGTGGCCAGAGATTTGATGGAAAAACTGGGTGCCAAAGAAGAATTGATCGCACAGATTATAGCAATCGTGTCAGATCACAGCCGTCCGGCAGAGGATGCGGACTTAAGCCGTAAAGTGCTCCATGATGCAGATATGCTGGCTCATATGGCCACCTGCGAAAAGAAAAGTGCAGTGGATGATACAGAATTTATGGCCAAACTGGACCGCCTGTTTTTAACACAAGCTGGAAATGAACTGGCAAAACAGGTGCTGGTGGACGTTAAATAGGAAACTCAATGGATAATAGAAAAGATCTGCTATTCATTTTGATATAAAAATAAGGAGAATTTCCATGAAAGTGATGAGAAAAATAATTGAAATCGATGAAGAACGCTGCAATGGATGTGGTAATTGCGTGCTTGCCTGTGCCGAAGGTGCCATTCAGATCATTGATGGTAAAGCCAAGGTCATTGCAGATAAATATTGTGATGGTCTGGGGGCCTGTATCGGTGACTGCCCTGAAGATGCTTTGAAAATTATTGAACGGGAAGCCGATGATTTTGATGAGGCGGCTGTTGAAGAACTATTAAAACAAAAAGAAAAAGCAACAAAGCCGTCCGAAACCATTGCCTGCGGGTGTTCATCTTCAGTGGTTCAAACATTTCCTGCAGCTTCTGCAGAAAAATCCACCGATTGCGCATGCGCCAATAAAGCTGTTTCACATTCTGTCAGCGGCGGGGTTTCTTCGCTTGGGCACTGGCCGGTTCAGATTAAACTGGTGCCTGCAGGCGCACCTTTTTTGAAAGGCGCTCATCTGGTGATAGCAGCAGATTGTGTGCCCGTGGCGTACCCGACCTTTCATGCGGATTTTCTTAAAGGAAATGCGGTCATGATCGGGTGTCCAAAATTTGATGATGCAGATGCCTATGTTGAAAAACTGTCCCAGGTTTTTGCGGTTTCCGGTATCAAGGCCATAACCGTGGTTAGAATGGAAGTGCCCTGTTGTTCTGCACTGCCCATGATTGTTACAAAGGCCCTTGCAAAATCCGGGGCAAAAATACCGCTTGAGGAAGTTGTGGTCACAGCCCAGGGGAAAATCCTTTCATGAAATGGGAAAAAGAGATAAGGGGGTATGAAGTCTCTGCCTGTTTCGGGGCAAATGGCTGCCCGAATGTGGCCTATTCTTCCCAGGCGCTTGTCAAGGATATTGAGCTTATTTTTCAAAAAGCAGACATCCGCGGTTTTTTAAAGAACACGGTTGAAGGAGATTTGAAATTTCATCATGAATTCCGGGTATCTGTTTCCGATTGCCCCAATGCCTGCTCCCGGCCCCAGATTGTGGATATCGGGATCATCGGGGCTGCGATTCCCGGTGTTTCAGATGAGCCCTGCACCCGGTGTATGGCCTGTGTTGAAGCGTGCAGGGAAAAGGCCATTGTGCTGGAAACAGACCAGCCAATGCCTTTAATCAATATGGACCTGTGTCTGATGTGCAAACAATGTATTCTGGCCTGTCCCGCTGGAGCCCTTGAGGAAAAACAAAACGGGTTCCATGTGTTTTTAGGCGGCAGATTAGGCCGTCATCCAAGGCTTGCCATGGAAATTGCCGGTCTTAAAACCCACGCCGAAGTTCTTGCAGTTGTTAAAAACAGCATCGCTTTTTACAAGAAGAATTCAAAAAACGGTCAGCGCTTTTCTCAAATCCTTTCTTCTGTTGACCAGGTTTTATAAATTTTTTTGAATATAAATTTTGTATTGCTGATCTTCTGTTTGTTTTTCTGCTGCTAAAATGTTTTTTTCAAGCGTTTCTATTGCTGTGGATGAATAAATCCCTGAGAGAATTGTCCCTGGAAAAGCAGTTCCATGTATTTTTACTCTTGAAGTGCTCTGTTCTTTTCTTGCCCACTCAAAAAATGCAAATAAATCTATTTTGAGTTCATGGATTTTATTTTTTATACCCGGCTCGATGTCTTTGATTTTTTTTTCAAGAAGATCTGCTTCTTTTTCATATCTGTTTTTTGTTTGATTTAAATTTTTAAGAGAGGCAATAGAGCCTTTGATTTTTTTTTCAAAACTGTTGATCAGTTTAATAATATTTTCCAGATTCTCCTTTGATGCAAAATCTTTTTTTTTTCTGAATTCCTGAGCAAGTTTTTCTTTCTTGTTTTTTGCACGGTCATGAAAAATTTTAAGCTCAAGCATTTTCTGAAATATTTTTTTTGCATAATATTTTTGCTCTGCTTTTCTTTCCTGAAATTCGCTGAGTTCCTGGGTGATGTTTGTAATTTTTATTTCATATTGCCGTACTTTTTCGAGAATATGGTGCTCGGTTCCTGCGCCAAGAACACAGGGTCTTGTTCTCTGGTTTCCAGCGCCAGAGATTTCGATTCCTTTTTTCCCATACAGGCTGGAAGAAACCACATGGCATCGGGGTGAATCGATTTTCCCGCTGCTGAAAACTTGAGAATCAATGACTTCATTTTCGATATAAATATTTCCAAAGGTTTCAATTCGGCAATTATGCAGATATCGTGCATAGATATCTCCTTGAGCGCTGATAACTGAATCTGTTATACCGACTCTGGATTTCACATCGCCAATGGCCTCTATCCTTGCGCCTCTTATTTCTTCTGCATTAATTTGTCCGGCATAAACAGGATATGCACCTGTCAGCACACCGGATATGTTCAGGCTGGCATACTCTTCCAGAGGACCATATCTTAGGTCAGCGTCTTCCAGTACATTTATGACGGGATGAACAAACAGCTTTCTTTCAATGGATAGAGAGGGAAAACCCGTTTTTCCGGCAAACGCCTTGGTTTCATCTTTTGACATTCGAACTCCGCTGGCACACCTGAAAGTAAACACCTCCTCTTTTCTTTGTTCAATATTGTCTCCGAAAAGATTTTTTTTAAGATAAGCATCATTGCTCAAAACCTTTTCTGCAAGGGGTTCTCCTCTTTTTTTTTCAACCGTATCTATTTTTGAGGTATCAAACAGGTATCTGGCCTTCCGGCTTTTAATCAATTCCATGGAAAAATCCTGTTTGGCTGCGATAAACTGTGTTTTTCTCATATCCAGGCAGCATTGAATCATCGCATCCGGGTAGATGCCATATTTTATCCCTTTTTGTTCAAGTGCTGCTTTAATGTCCTGAAGACGGATATTTTCCTTTTTCTCAGAAAGAACAATTTCAGCTTCCATCTGGTCCTCAGAGATGATTACGTTGATATCCGCTTTTGTTTCCTGGTTAACTTTTCTTTTCTGTTCTTCTAATATACTGTTTTTTTGTTCAAGGGTTATAAATTTGAGGTCAACCATGATATCGCCCAGAATTTTTATGTGATGGTCTGCTTCAAAAGCTTTTTCCTGTATCCTCTGGGCAGCCTTAACCTGCTGGCTTGTGGCCAGTCCTTTTTCAATTATTGCAGCACAAAATTCATTGTCCAGTGCTTTTATCTGCAAGAATTGAGCTTCATATTCCGAAAGTTTCACATCCGGATTTAATTGTATTACATCCGGTTCCTTTTTGTCCTCCGGGTCTGACACAGGAGCAGGCTCTTTTTCCGGATTTTCTGAAAGTATTTTTTCTGCCTGGGCATCTAAAAGGATTTGTTCTTTCAGGATGGCATTTTTCTGTTTTTCTGTGATGACTTGAGATTCAACAAGAATATCACCGATCAGTTTTTTAATTTTTGCCGTTTTAAATATTTTTTTCTGAAGCAAAAGCGCCTTGTCAACGTCTTCCTGGGTTGCATATCCTTTTTCAATGGCTATTTTTCCAAACTCCTCTCCTTTCTTTTTAATAATAAGATATTCCTGGATTAATTTGAGGAGGCCGACCTGGTAGGCGGTTGCAAATTTCTGGCTGACCATTACCGTTTCAAAGTCTAAGGTTTTATCCTGTTTTTCTTTCAATGCAGACAGGCGCTGTATATGCGAAAGCTGTTCACTGCTGATGGTCCCGTATTGAAGTGCAAGTTCGGGCAGAGATGGGATCTGGTTTGAATTTACCAAGGTCTTTTCTTCCGTTTATTAGAGTGTAAATATATTCATCAATTAAAGATATGAAAAATAGCTAACAAAGTAAAATGATAAAATTTTATTTTATATGATATCCTTTATATTTATGTGGGTTTCAAAATGATCTTTTAAGAGTTCATAGTTTGTATTTCTGGAGGAGGATATGTCCTCCGGAAGATCTGTGATTTTAACATCGATCCATTCCAGCCATTTTTTGATTATTTCCTGTGAATCAAAAAAACCATGAATATAGGTGCCGGCAATTTTTTTATCTTCTGTTATGCAGCCGTCAATGTCCTGGCAGGGTTTTGCATTCCGGCTCAGAACATTCAGCAGGGCCTGATTTTGGTTTATCCGGGTGTGGCCCATATGAATTTCATATCCATTGCCGCTGGCTTTGTCCCATTTGAATTCGCTGAGCGTGGTCGTTTTCGGGGCTTTTAATGTGGTTTGGATTGGCAAAAACCCCAATGCTTTTGTTTCCCCCGGGGGGCCTTCAAGTCCGTCTGGATCATCCACAAACTCACCCAGCATCTGATAGCCGCCGCATATTCCGAAAAGATATCCCTGCTCCCTGGTATACGCTTCAAGATCTGTTTTAAAGTGTCTGGTGAGCCAGTCAAGGTCTGCCCGGGTGTTTTTGGACCCGGGAATGATAACCGCGTTAAATTTTTTCAGATGCTGAGGGGAGTCAAAAAAAATGGTCTGCAGCCCTGATATTTTTGACAACGCATGAAAATCAGTAAAGTTTGCAATATGCGGAAGCCGGATAATTCCTATGGCAGGTTTGTTCTGACTGAAATTTTTAAAATTATTGCAGGTTTCGATTTCAACAGAATCTTCAGCATCAATTTTAAAATGAGAATACCAGGGCAGAACCCCATAAACTTTTTTGCCTGTTTTGCGTTCTATCCAGGCGGCACCATCCTGGAACAGATTAATATCTCCACGAAAGCGATTAATGATAAACCCTTTTACCATATCCCGGTAGTTTTGAGGAAGACATTCAAGGGTGCCCACAAGCTGACCAAAGACCCCTCCCCTGTGAATGTCAGCAACAATTATCACGTCGGCATCTGCATATTGCGCCATGGAAAAATTTACAATATCATTTGGCATTAAATTTACTTCTGCACAGGAGCCTGCTCCTTCAAGGACGATTCGATCAAACCGGGTTTTCAGTCTGTCGAATGCCTCACAGGATTTTTTAAAATAATAGTCCTTGTTTTTGTGATAACTCATTGCCGTATGGTCACCGTGCACCTTGCCATTCAAAATGATTTGGGAGTGCTTTTCGCCTGTGGGTTTTAATAAAATCGGATTCATGTCTACATGGGGAACAATTTTTGCGGCCTCTGCCTGCACGATCTGGGCCCTTCCCATTTCAAGACCCTCAGGCGTAATACCCGAGTTATTGGACATATTCTGGGATTTAAAAGGGGCAACACTGATCCCTCTGTCGGCAAATAACCTGCAAAGAGCCGCAGCTACTATGCTTTTGCCCACATCAGACCCAGTGCCCAAAACAGCAATGTTTTTTTTCATCATTTCTCGATTCCCGGGCGGGCTTTTATCCCCTGTGTATAATAATGTTTGATCTCTTTCATTTCGGTAACCAGGTCTGCCCGGTCTATAATTTTTTGGGTCGCCCCCCTTCCGGTTATGATCAATTCAACATGGTCGGGTTTCATTTCCATCAGGGTCAGCATCTCTTCTTCAGAAAACAGCCCGCACATCAGCGCAACATTGGCTTCTTCTGCGATAACAACATCATGCTTACCCGCTTTTAAAAGCTCGCACAGCCTAAGGTACCCGGCTTGGCCAGCCGTAATATCTTCTTTGGATGGTTTGCCTTTTACAAATCTCCCCAGTCCGTATTGTTCAATACTGATATTCTTAAATTGGGACAGCGCCTTGATTTCTGAATAGTCGCCATTTTTCAGAAACTGGACGATATAGACATTCAGGCCGGCGCCTGCGGCACGGACTGCAAGACCGATGCTTGCAGTTGTCTTGCCTTTTCCGTTTCCGGTATAAACCTGGATATATCCTTTCATTTTCAATCTCCACAATCATATCTGCGTACATAATCTGCCGATAACACGTCCGGCAGTTCATTATCTTTTCTTTATATATGTTTTTTGGCACTTTTGAAAGATGTGCTTTTTATTAAAGCATACCTGCAATATCATGCTTTACGGATCATGCTTTCGGGGGATCAAAAATTTCATGGTTTCACGTGAAACGGCCGACATTGATCTGATTACGGCGTGTATGTACTTTTGATTTGATTTTTTTACATGGGATTTTTCTGTCTGACATCTGCACGATTACCCATTGTGTTGTTTCATGTGAAACAACAGTTCGCTTGCTCTTTGTAGAAAGGTGCTTTGATGGAAATATCAGGAATGTTTGTTGTTATTTTTTCCAGAATTCGGGAACAAATAAAATAATTACTGTATAAATTTCAAGCCTGCCCAGAAGCATGCACCAGGCAAGAAGCCATTTGCCTAAGAGCGGGAGGTGCGCAAAGTTTTCAGTGGGACCGACAGTACCAAATCCAGGCCCTATATTTCCAATGCAGGAGGCCACAGCACCAAGGGCAGTTAAAATATCAACGCCCAAAGAAGCCAGAAGAATGCTGCACAGAAAAAACATTCCAATGTAAAGGGCTAAAAAGGCCATAATGCTTCTCATGATTTCGTTTGAGATTATAGCATTGTTAATTTTAATCTGTTGAATGCTTCTGGGGTGCAGAATCTTAAACAATTCTCGATAACAGTATTTAATGCAGACAATAATTCTGGAGCATTTTATACCTCCGCCAGTGGAGCCGGCACAAGCGCCGATAAACATACAAATAAATAAAAGGACATGGCTTACACCTGAAAATTTTTCATAATCTGCTGAAGAAAATCCAGTGGTGGTCAGGATAGACACCACTTGAAAACTTGCAAACCGAACAGCTTCTTCAAGTGATTGATAGACAGAACCATAAATATCCCAGGTTACAATAAGGGTAATACCAATGATCAGTCCTAAAAAGAATTTACATTCAGTATCCCTCCAGAAAGCAAAGGTTTTCCCGCGAATAAGCTGGTAATGAAGAGAAAAATTAATTCCTGCCAAAACCATAAAAAACAGGATGGCATAGTCAAAGTAAGCACTGTTGTAGTGGGCTATGGACGCATTTTTGGGTGAAAATCCACCTGTGGGCATTGTCGTAAAAGAATGAAGGATGCTTTCATACAGGGGCATTCCCCCAGCCCAGAGAACAACAATTTCAACAGCTGTAAATAAAACATAGACCATCCATAAAATTTTTGCAGAATCACTCAGGCGGGGGGACAGTTTATCCGGCGAGGGGCTCGGAACCTCAGCTTTGTAAAGTTGAATACCACCTACACCCAGAAAGGGCAATACGGCTAAAGACAAAACAATAATCCCCATTCCGCCCATCCACTGAATCAGGCTTCTCCAGAACAGAAGACTTTTTGTGGCCTGCTCAATATTGAGCATAACTGAAGATCCGGTAGTTGTGAATCCGGAAACAGATTCAAAAAAAGCATCTGTAAAAGCATGGAAATCAGGAGAAAAGTAAAAAGGAAGCGCGCCGAAAGCGCTTATGGCTGTCCATGCGATGGCTACGGTGGCCATGCCTTCTTTCTGGTAAATATAGTCATCCTCTTTGGGTTTTTTTGTAAAAAGAATCAGGAGCAGGGCAGTTAAATTTGTAATTATAATAGGCAAAAAAAAGCTGCTGGCAGCAGCTTCCTGATAGTAATAATTAACCATTAAAGGGATAACCATGGATACCCCAAGCAAGAGCAATAATATGCCCACGGTTCTCAGCATGAAATTCCAGCGCATTAAAAAAATCCTAGTTTAACAGTGAGTAGTTTTTCTAATTTTTTTACCGCTTCTTTTACCGTGAAAAGAATGATCTTGTCTCCACCGTGAATGACACTGTCTCCGGTTGGAATAGTGATTTGATCGTCCCTGATAATGCAGACAAGCAGAGCACCTTTAGGAAAAGATATCTTTTTTAACGGCTTTCCGGTAATGCCGGATTCTTCTATGGCAAGGGCTTCGATGAATTCTCCCTTTTCACAGAAAATTGAAATATCAGATAAAACTTTGCCTTTCCGAACATCCTGAAGAATGGAGCTTACAGCGGAAAGTCTTGGACTGACCACTTTCTCGATGCCAATGGTTGGAAGCAACGGGAAATAATTTGATTTTCCAATGCGTGTAATGGTGTTTGCCACGCCCATGTTTTTGGCAAGCAAAGAAACCAGAATATTGGTTTCATCATCATTTGTAACACAGATCACGGCGTCATTCTGGCCGGCATTTTCTTCCAGAAAAAGTTTTTGGTCTGAACCGTCTCCATGAAGAACAATGGTTTTTTCCAAATGAGTTGAAAGATAATGGCATCGATTAATATCAGACTCTATAATTTTGGTTTTGATGCCATCCAGCTCAAGAAGTCTTGCCAGTCTTTCTCCTATTCTTCCGCCGCCAACGATTAAAGCATTTTTAACCTTTGGCCCACTGGTACCTAAAATTTTGAGCGTTTTATAAAAATATTGAGATTCACAGACAAAATAGAGCAGGTCGCCGGCCTTGATTATATCATTTCCTCTGGGGACAATTGCCTCATTGTTCCGGATTATAGCTGCAATAATGGGCCGGTTGCCCTCAAATAAGGATGGCAGATCCACAAGTTTCATGTTGACCAGAGAAGAATGTTTTTGAACACTGATGCCTGCATATCTGACTTTTTGATCCACAAAACTTCCTGCATCAATAGCACCGGGGACGTCGATGATCCGCCGGATGGTGTTCACTACTTCAATTTCAGGGTTGATGACGGTGTCAATGAAAGGGCTTTGTGTTTTAAATATTTCATGGTATTTTTCAAAATCAGGATTGCGAAGTCTGGCAAGCTTTTTTGTGCCGGGTGAAAGCATGTTTGTCATGAAGCAGGCAACAAGATTAACTTCATCGCTGTCAGTGACCGCCAGCAGGATATCGGTATTTTTGATGTCTGCCCGGATTAAAACCTCAGGGTTGCTTCCGGAGGCTATGATTGTCTGAACGTCAAGGTTGTCATGGATTCTTTGAATAGCTGTTTCGTCAGTATCAATGACTGTGACCTGTTTGTATTCTGAAGCCAGACGGCTGGCAATATTAAACCCGACCTCTCCTGCCCCGACAATGATAATCTTCAAGGAAATGCTCCTGTGTTAAATGGGTAATAAACGCTCTGTCTTCCCGGAAAGAAGGATGCTTTACCAAAGGCTTCTTTATACTCATTTTTTGTGTTTCTTGCAACGATCTAATCCTTTTTTGTGCTGACGGCAAATCATTTAGCCGGGTGTGTTTTTGCTCTTTGTGAATAATCGGGTGTTGCGTTTTAAAGTGTTCGCCTGTATTTTAGAGACCTACTCTTTAAGGAAAAAATAAACATGAAATTTGAGAACTATCATATATCTTCAGATATAAAAGAAAATCTTGCAAGTTTAGGGTTTAAAAGGCCGACAGACATTCAGTTCAAAGCGATCCCATCCATCATGAAAGGAGAAGATGTGATGGCGATTGCCCAGACCGGCACCGGTAAAACAGCCGCATTTGCCATTCCACTGATTGATCGGATTCATGATCAAAAAAATTCCAAACGTTCAGCAGGCATAAAGTGCATTGTCATGGTTCCCACCCGTGAGCTGGCAGCCCAGATCGGAGAAGTTTTTGATGCCCTTTCAAAGCATACAAAGGTAAAAACATTTGTTGTTTATGGCGGAATCGAACAGGATCCTCAGATTAAAAAACTGGCTCAGGGTATTGATGTGCTCGTGGCAACGCCGGGACGGATGTTTGATCTGATCAGCCAGGGCGCAATTTCTTTAAAAGATGTGGATACGCTGGTGCTGGATGAGGCCGATCAGATGCTGGATCTGGGGTTTATCAAGGACATAGAAGCGGTAAAAAGAAAGCTGACCAAAAAGCATCAGACCTTGTTTTTTTCAGCAACTATAAATAGGGAAATTAAAAAGCTGGCGTTTTCCCAGGTAAGCTCCAGCGCCATTCGCATTCAGATTTCTCCGGATGATCCGGTATCCAAGAATGTCTCTCATTATGTCATGTTTGTTGAAATGGATGACAAGCGCTTTTTTTTAAGGCGGTTTGTTCTGGATCATCCGGATGATAAGATTATTGTATTTGTCAGGACCCGGGTCCGGGCAGAACGGGTGGCCAAAGCATTGGCGCGGGCGGATATTGCAGCCCAGACCCTTCATGGGGAAAAAGATCAGAAAGACAGAACCCAGGTGATGGAAAAATTTAAGGCCGGAGACCAGAGAATTCTGATTGCAACAGATGTCAGTGCCAGAGGAATCGATATTCCGGATGTAGCCTTTGTAATTAATTATGATCTGCCGGAAAAAAAAGAAAATTATGTTCATCGCGTCGGAAGAACCGGAAGAGGAATAAATAAGGGCAGTGCCATTTCATACTGCAGTGTGGAAGAAAAAAATCAGCTTGAACAGATCCAGGGCTTTTTAAATAAAGACATTGAAATGATTCCTGTCAGCAAAAAAGATTATGCCACCACCCTTTCTTATGTATCTGGAAAAGAAAGTATTCAGGATTTAATCAATGAACAGGAAGCCTGGGAGAAAAAAAACAAGAAAAAAAATAAGAAATAAAAGCCAAATTTACAGGCAGATTTCTTCTTTGAGCAGACAGCAGGCAATCTGATATAAGGGGCGATTATCTGTGTCATAAGACAGGTTATCCGGCTGAATCATTTTATTCATTACGCACCCTTCCGGGATATTCAGTTTAAATAAATCTTTTTCGTTGATTTTTGAGGTGGGTTTTAGTTCATTGTTGATAATTTCATATGAGTTCAAGTCAAAATCTTCACAGATCGGGCATTGATACACCCGGCCGTTGGGAAAAATAAAATAATTTTCTGCCACATTCCCGGCGCATTGAAAAGGTTCACCCTTTTTCAGAAAAACTTTTGGATAAGTGACAATAATGCCGTGGGATGCTATTTTTTCTGCCACTTCAGGTATGATAGACAGCCAGATCTCTTTTGTGACTTGATTCGGGGAAGCCGGGTGTGTCGTTTTTGAAGATCTGCCCCTCATGCCGATGACCTGTATAAAAAAGCGGTGAATGCCAAGATGGTTGACAAGCTCGGGCATCTGGTGGATTTCGTGGATATTTTTATCTGATACAGTATAGATCATTGAGCAGGCAAAGCTTTTGGACCGGGCTTTTTTTATGCCTTTTATAACGGCGTCATAACTGCCCTCGCCCCGGATGGTGTCATTTGTTTTCCGGGTGGCTCCGTCCAAAGAAAAAGAAATAAAATCCAAATCATCGCATGAAATTTTGTCAAGAATGTCATGGAACAGATATCCATTGGTATCAATGGTGATGGATTTAAACTGCATCTGCCTTGCTGATTTGACGGCCAGGTGAAGATCTGGATGAAGTGTGGGTTCTCCGCCTAAAAAAATGACATTGGTCTGGGTGGCCTTTTCTGAGAAAAGGCTTAACCAGTTATTTATGGTGGCAATATCAAGGGTTGTGGTTCCGTGCTGCTTTGTATTTATATAACAATGGGTGCAGGACAGGTTGCATTTTGTCAGGATATGAAAAAAAAGATTGGTAGAATCTTTTGAAAAAGTAACCGTATTTTTTTTCACGCTATCCCATGCATTGTTTGGTGAAGTTCGGGTCAAACGGAACAGGATAGTTTCCATCAAAACATGCTGAACAGAAATTGAGCTCCGGGTTTTTTACGCCGGAAGCTTCCATCATCCCCTCTATGGAAAGATAATGTAAAGAATCCAACCCAAGATATTCAGTCAGTTCGTCAAGGGGCATCTGGGCCGCAATGAGCTCTCCTTTTGATGAAAAATCAATTCCGTAGAAGCAGGGAAATTTGTGCGGCGGGCAGGAAATCCGCATATGTACCTTTTTTACACCGAGCTCTTTTAATGCTTTTACCCGGGTTTTTGCAGTGGTTCCTCTGATAATGGAATCTTCAATAATAATAATATCTTTTCCTTTGATTAATTCTCTGACCGGATTGAGCTTTACCCTGACCGCAAAATCGCGCATGGATTGGGTGGGCTGTATAAAGCTTCTGCCCACATAATGGTTACGGATCATGCCCATTTCAAAGGGAATTCCGGATTCTTTAGCATAGCCTATGGCTGCATAGTTTCCAGAGTCGGGAAACGGCATGACAAGATCCGCATCCACATGGGATTCCTGAGCCAGTCGCCTGCCATGGGCTTTTCTCATCATATAGACATTTTTTCCATCAATGGTGGAGTCCGGCCTTGCAAAATAGATATATTCAAAAATACACAAAGATTTATGTTTGGCTGCCTTGGGATGTTTTAAGCTTTTAATGCCGTCTTCATTAATAATAACGATTTCACCTGGATCAAGCTCGCGTATGAATTCAGCCTGGATGAGATCAAAAGCACAGGTTTCTGATGCCAGAACATAATTACCGTTGAGTTTGCCAAGCGCTAACGGTCTGAACCCATTCGGGTCTTTCATTCCGATAATTTCACCCTTGCAGGTGAGCAGAATCATGGAATAGGCCCCTTCTATTTTTGAGACTGCTTTTAAAATGGCATTTTCATAGTCTCCGCTGATCAGATTTTTTATGAAAAGATGAAGAAAGACTTCCGAGTCCATGGTTGTCTGGAAAATGGATCCTTTTTCTTCCAGTTCTTTTTTGAGGATATGAGCATTTACCAGGTTGCCGTTGTGTGCCACGGCATATGAACGGCCTCTGTGATTCACAGTGAATGGCTGGGCATTGGTGATAATAGAATCACCGGTTGTGGAATATCGGACATGGCCGATAGCAGACCCGCCTTCAATTCTTTCCAGATCAGCCATGTTGAAAATATCGGGAACAAGTCCCATCCCCTTGTGGGAGAAGATTTTGTCATTTTCACCGCGATTTACCGATATACCGGCACTTTCCTGACCCCTGTGCTGGAGCGCATACAGGCCAAAATAGGTAATTTTTGCAGCTTCCGGGTGTTTATATAGACCGAACACACCACATTCGTCTTTGGGCCTTTCACTGTCTGTCAGTAGATTATGCATTATTCTTTTCCTGGTGATAGTATTGGATAGGATTGACAGACAGGGTTTCTTTTTTCATGGCCTGAATTGCGCTGCAGATGGCTTTTGCTCCGTCTGTGGTGGTCGCATAGGGAATTTTATATTTTATAGCGGCTCTTCTTATTTCATATCCATCCTGTTTGGTCTGGCTGGAAGCCCCTGTATTTAAAATCAACTGGATTTCATTGTTGGTTACCGCATCCACAACATGGGGTCGGCCCGCAGACACTTTTTTAACAGTTGCTGCCGGAATGTCATGATCCTGAAGAAAACTTGCAGTTCCTTTTGTCGCCATAATGGCAAATCCCATTTCATGAAAATTTTTGGCAACCAGGAGAGCCGCTTTTTTATCTTTATCCTGCACACTGATGAATACAGTGCCTTGTGTCGGAAGCTTCTGGCCTGCGGCAAACTGGGCTTTGGCAACCGCAGCACCCAGATCAAAATCAATCCCCATAACCTCTCCGGTTGATTTCATTTCAGGCCCGAGAACCGGATCAACATTTTCAAACCGGTCAAAGGGCATGACTGCTTCTTTTACACAGTAATACGGCGGAATAATCTGTTTGGTAAATCCAAGCTCTTTGAGGGTTCTGCCCAGCATAACTTTTGTGGCCAGATTGGCCAGAGGAACGCCAATGGCCTTGGAAACGAACGGAATCGTTCTGGATGCTCTGGGATTGACCTCGATAATATACACAGTGTCATTCATGATACCAAACTGAATATTCATCAATCCTTTTACATTCAGTTCTTTTGCAATGGCTTTGGCAGCATTCGACATTTCGTCCATATGTTCCTGGGAGATTGAATAGGGCGGCAGAACACAGGCTGAGTCTCCGGAATGGATGCCGGCTTCTTCAATATGTTCCATCATGCCGCCGATAATGGTGGTTTCTCCGTCAGAAATGGCGTCAACATCCAGCTCAAACGCTTCCTCAAGGAATTTATCAATGAGAACCGGTTTGTCCGGAGACGCCAGGACAGCCAGGTTGAAAAATTCTTCCAGATCTTTTTCATCATAGACAATTTTCATTGCCCGGCCGCCCAGAACAAAGGAAGGACGAACCATGACCGGATATCCGATATCCCTTGCCACTTTCACGGCATCCTCATAGCTGAAGGCGATACCGTTTTCAGGCTGGCGCAGCCCCAGTTTGTTGAGCAATTCCTGAAACAGATCCCGGTCTTCAGCACGGTCAATGCTTTCCGGGCTGGTGCCGATGATGGGGACTCCGGCTTTTTGCAAAGCCGTAGCCAGATTTAAAGGGGTCTGTCCGCCAAACTGGACAATAACGCCAAAGGGTTTTTCCTTTTCAACAATATGGAGAACATCTTCTTTTGTGAGCGGTTCAAAATAGAGCTTATCAGAGGTGTCATAATCGGTTGAAACCGTTTCCGGATTTGAATTGACCATGATGGATTCAACCCCTTCTTCTCTAAGGGCAAAAGAGGCATGAACACAACAGTAGTCAAATTCAATGCCTTGGCCTATCCTGTTGGGGCCGCCGCCAAGGATAATGACTTTCTTTTTATCAGAGACCCGGGCTTCGCATTCGCTTTCGTAGGTTGAATAGTAATACGGGGTGGCAGCTCTGAATTCCGCAGCACAGGTATCCACCAGTTTGTATACCGGAATGATCCCCAGATCTTTTCTGGTTTTTTCAATCTGTTTTTCAGTCAGCTTTGTCAGAAATGCAAGCTGGTGATCTGAAAAACCGTATTTTTTTGCTTTCAGGAGAAGATCTTTTGGCAGGTCTTTTCCGGTGAGTCTGATCTGTTTTTCAAGATCCACTATCTGTTTCATCTGATTCAGAAACCAGGGGTCAATGCCCGTCATTTCATAAATCTGTGTAATTGGCATATTATGCTCCAGGGCATATTTTATATAAAACAGCCGCTGGGAATTGGGCGTGGATAATTTGTATTCAAGCTCATTTCCGGCAACACTTCCGGATTCAGGGTCTTTTCCGTCAGCGCCAAATCCGCTGCGACCGATTTCAAGGGATCGCAAGCCTTTTTGAAATGCCTCTTTAAAGGTTCTGCCAATGGACATGGTTTCACCCACCGACTTCATGGCTGTGGAAAGAATATCCTGGGCCTCAGGAAATTTTTCAAAGGTCCATCTGGGAATTTTCACCACGACATAATCAATGGAGGGTTCAAAACACGCCATGGTTTCGCCGGTGATATCATTGGGAATTTCATCCAGTGTATAGCCGACAGCCAGTTTTGCTGCAATCTTCGCAATGGGAAAGCCTGTGGCTTTGGAAGCCAGGGCTGAACTTCGTGATACCCTCGGATTCATTTCCACAACGATAAGTTCACCATCTTTGGGGTTTACAGCGAACTGGACATTGGAACCACCGGTGTCCACACCGATTTCACGGATGATGGCAATGGAGGCATCTCTTAATTGCTGGTATTCCTTGTCGGAAAGGGTTTGGACAGGTGCAACAGTTGCAGAGTCACCCGTATGAACCCCCATGGCATCAATATTTTCAATGGAGCAGATAATAACAACATTATCTGCGTGGTCCCGCATGACTTCAAGTTCGTATTCTTTCCACCCAAGAACGGATTGTTCCAGCATGACCTGCGTATTCAAACTTGCGTCCAGCCCGGCCTTGGAAACATGAATCACTTCTTCCATATTATAGGCAATGCCGCCGCCGGTGCCGCCAAGCGTAAAACTTGGCCGGACAATGATGGGAAAACCAATTCGTTTGGCGACTTCTTCTACTTCCTGAACATTATGGGCAAATCCGCTTTCCGGGATTTTCAGGCCGATTTTATTCATGGCATTTCGGAAAAGCTCCCGGTCTTCTGCTTTATTGATGGCTTCTATTGAAGCACCGATCAGTTCAACATTGTACTCTTCAAGGATTCCTGTTTTAGCCGCTTCTATTGCGGTATTTAAAGCGGTCTGGCCCCCCAGGGTGGGCAAAAGGGCATCAGGTCTTTCTTTTTTTATGACCTTGATAAGGGTTTCCGGAGTGACCGGTTCAATATAGATCCGGTCAGCTGTCTCCGGGTCTGTCATGATGGTGGCAGGGTTGGAGTTGATGAGTATGACCTCGTACCCTTCTTCTTTCAGGGCTTTGCAGGCCTGGGTTCCGGAATAGTCAAATTCACAGGCCTGACTGATAATGATTGGTCCGGCTCCGATGATCAGTATTTTTTTTATGTCGTTACGTTTTGGCATTTTTAATCACTTCTGCAAACTGGTTAAAAAGATAGGCCGCGTCATGGGGGCCGGGAGAAGCTTCTGGATGGTACTGGACGGCAAACGCCTTGATTGTGTCATTTACAAGACCTTCAAGGGAGTCTTCATTTAAATTAATATGGGTCATGGTCGAACTGTCTTTGCCAATGGTATTCAGGTCAACGGCAAATCCATGATTCTGGCAGGTGATTTCAACCTTGTTCGTGGAAATATTTTTCACCGGCTGATTTCCTCCCCTGTGCCCGAATTTGATTTTCATGGTTTTTCCACCCATGGCAATGCCTAAAAGCTGCATGCCTAAACAGATGCCAAATATGGGGATTTCCCCCAGCAAAGATTTGATGGTGTCAACGGCATAGGTAAGCGGCTCAGGATCTCCCGGGCCATTGGACAGAAAAAGACCGTCAGGGTTTAAATGTCGAATGGTGTCCGCACGGGTTGTTGCAGGTACGCAGAGAACTTCGCAACCAACGTTTTCAAGGCATCGGATAATATTGTATTTAATACCAAAATCCAGAGCAACAACCGAATGCTTTTTCCCTTTAAATCGCCAGATGGAAGGATTGTTCAGGTCATCAAGACCAATATGATCCGGATGGTTGTCTTTCCAGAAATAAGGCGTTTTTGTTGTGACTTGTCCGACAAAATCACTGCCCTGCATGGGGGGGATTTGTTTTGCCTTTTTCACCAGAGACTCAGGGTCCAGGTCTGATGTGGAAATCACCGCCCGCATGGCGCCGAATTTTCTGATATGCCGGACCAGGGCACGGGTGTCCAGATCTTCAACGCCCAGCACATGGCTTTTGATCAGATAATCTGCAAGGGTGCCTTCGGATCGATAATTGCTGGGAAAATCCTGGTATTCCTTGACGATAAAAGCCGCCACCTGGATTCTGTCAGACTCGATGTCTTCTGAGCAGACCCCGTAGTTTCCAATTAATGGATAGGTCATGGTCACCATCTGACCGTAATAGGAAGGGTCGGTTAAAATTTCCTGATATCCGGTCATGCTGGTGTTGAACACCACTTCCCCTGTTGCTTCGCCTGGACCTGTAAAGCTCTTGCAGGAAAAGGTTCTGCCATCTTCAAGTGCGAGTAATGCTTTCATAAAAATTATACCTGTTCACCGTTATTTAATGTTCATTACCCTTTGTTCAGACTTAAGGGTAATTGCATAATGCTTTTTAGTACGAACCTGTTTAGATAACACAAACAGTATTATTTTGGCAAGTTCGTTATTATGGATTCAATCCGGTGTCTGGTCGTTTTTCAAAAAGCCATACTGCCTTTATCCTGTTATTTTTTAAGTGAAAAGGGGATTTTTTCACTTTTTCCGGACATTCTGGTGTCTTCAAGAAATCCAAGAATTTGAATTGAATATGATTTTTCAGGTTCCAGAAATTTGTTTAGAAACTCAGTTTTTAAAGCATAATTGTTTTTTATTGCGTAGGCACTGAAAACCGGAACCTCTTTTTTATCTGAAAAAATATTTATCAGATAAACCGTTGTAGCGGGGATGTTCTGCCATGTGAAGGCAAAAGGTTCAAAGTTAAGGTGTTCATTAGGTTGAGGCGTTAAAATTTGAATATTGGATATTTTCAGGTAATCTTCCGGGGTAACGTAATAAACAAGTTCTGGAAAATCAATATCCAGTGTCGGTTGCGTGATGACAAAGCGGACGATATGGCTTCCCGGGATAAAGGTTTTTAATGCCGGGGTCTTTGGATATTGAATTATCGTTTCAGGGCCAATGCTTAAATGTTTGAAGAAATGCTGACCCTTGTCACCGTCCACTTCCCAATACCCTTTTAAAAGTCCGGAACCGGAAAAGGTGATTTTGGCGGACAGTGCCGGGGCAGGTTCATTGCGTTGAAGGGTTATCTGGGGCTCACCGTTTTCAAATGTGGTTTCAATGCGTTTTATTTCAAAATCAGACACTCTAAGGCTCAATATTGCCGGGCTGGGGTTGGGAATTCCCACACAGTTTGTGTAAGACGTAACTGTATATACACCGGTCCGGGTATAGGTGTGGGTGGCCTGAAGGATGCTATCCTGGGTGACATTGCCCAGAGCAAGGGGTGCTGTACCGTCACCGAAATTAATAAAAAAATTACTGCAGATGCCGGCAGTAAAATTTATTCCGAGTTTAAAGGTGACTGTTTTGTTCAGCCTTGCCGGATTCGGGCTGGCTGTCAATGTATTGGCAAGGCTTGTGCCAGTCATCAGAACAGTTGAAAGAAAGAAAACCATGAAGGGTATAAATATTTTTTTGCACATTATCACTTCTCCTGTATATTAAAATGACAGATCAAGGCTTCCTGAAAGCATCAGATAAAACAGGGTGCCCTTGGTTCCGATATCAGTAACTTTGTCGCTTGAATTATCATGGCTTGCGCGAAGCGCAATCATGGGTGAAATTATTCCGAGGACCGGTTCACTCCATTTATAGCTGAGTTGAAGATCTCCTGAAAAACTGTCCTGATCTATGGAATTATCTGATGCATTCAATACGGTGTATGATCCTGCGCCTTCGATGTCCAGACCGTTGATGATATTTATATAAAAAGACAGATTGCAGTTTACTGTGTCATTATCTACGTTTCGATTCAGGTCTTCAAACCAGTTTGCACAGATAGAAGGTGAAACAGAAAAGCGTTCCTTATTATAACCGGCAAAAAGAGTCAGGGTTTTTGACCGGGTGTCATAGTCTGGGGTTGTTTCATCATTCATCTGGCTATATTCAGGCTGCAGGCCCACAACCAGAGCCCCGTTTATGTGAGAAACGGAGCCAAAGACAGTATCGGTTGTATTTTTAATTTCACTCGACCCTGCGGGCTCCAGAGAGCTGTTCTGGGTCGAGCGCAGAAAACCCAGAGATATCGGGCAGGAGGCAAATGTATTCAGGTTATAAGTTGAGCCGTATTGCAGGGTTTCGACACGGGCCCTTGAGGGGTCTTTATCAAGATTGTCTTTATATTGTCCGAGATTGAAACTTAAAGACTGCGCATTAAAATTAAACCCGGTTTTTGCGGTATATCCTTTTCGATCCTGAACAAGGCCTGCTGTTGGGACTTTGTAGTCTGCACCGATATATTCGTACAGCAGGTCATAATTGAAGAAATTAAGGGTTCCGGAAATCTGTCCCGTATAGGCCTTGTCTGTTTTTGATCCTGCAGTGTCCGATGTGTCGGTGTCATAATCTGACCAGTCCATCTCGATCCGTGTGGTCAGTTTGTTGGTGAAAAAATCGGTTTTCACTTCAAGGCCGACAACATTTCCGCTGTTGCCGCCAGGCTCAGGCCAGATATTGTAGGACGCGTTGGATGCTTTTTCTCCGCCCGTGGCATACACGGTTTTGATTCCCAGTTTTTCATCGAAAAGATTTAAACCGCCTGAAAATCCCAGCAGATGGTCATCATTATCTGTCTGAATATCTTCGCTGTCATCCAGACCAAAGGTCTGCTGGCTTTTCAGGGTAAAGCCATGCAGGAAAAATTGTTTGGAAGTGGCCCCAAAGGTTGCACCCCTTCTGGAAATGCTTCCAATGGTATTTTGAGTCCCTTCAACAGATACATTTCCCAGGGCAGCCTGAAAAGAGGTCTCACCGGCATCCATTTCTCCTTTGAGCAGATAATCTGCAAGCTGGAAGTTTTTTTCCAGAGGGGCGGTCATTTCATTTTCCTGATCAGAATACCGGGCATTGGTATTGAATGAAACTTTCCACGGGCCTTGACCGATAACGCTTTCACTGGAAAGATTGGATTCAAATTCCCAGTCTGAAATGGATCGTGTTTTAGCATCATCCATTTTTTTCAGGACATTTGAATATACCATTGAAACCGTATTTGTGGATGAAGCGGTTTCAAAAAGATCCGAGTGCCGGGTGGAAAATTTAATTTCCTTTTCATGGGGCTGATTGTTTTTATCCATAAAAAAGACCCGTATCAGGTGGTTCCCGGCAGGAACGGGATGAAAAGGTATCAGAGAAAAACCTGTGTCCGAAAGTTTTACAATAGCTGTCATATCTGTCTGATCCATAGAAACGGACAAGGTGTCCTTTAAATAGGGAACAGATATGGTTCCTTTGATATCCGGCTTTTTAGTGATAAGTGTTTGATCTTGTTCCGGAGATTCAAAATGAATGCTGTCCAGTCCAAATGCCTTTTGACTGGAGGATACTCCGGATAATATCAAGAGTACGGTAAAAAAATAACAGGTTTTTTTTATCTGCTTTACCAGTATCACCATTTCCTCCATCGAAAAGGGGTGTTGGTTAAAAAACAATGCCAGTCATTGTGCGCGATTCTTATTTTCCTATCCGGCCTGTAATAAAAAGTAAATAAATTTTTATTGTTTGAGTTCAATCGGGTCTGACGGCCTGCCCTGGCTGCCGTTGGCACTGTGGTAAACTATACGGTAGCGGGATATCCCTGAGGGTGCCGGATGGGTGTCCATCACCGTATCTGTTCCGGACAACCCTTTGTTTAATGTCATCCACGGCCCATCTGCTGTATCCTGACGTTGTATGGCAGTCAGCAGCGTTTCAGGCGGAGTTTTAAACCGGATACGAACATGGGCGAACGGTTTTTTTACAAGTTCAAGTTCAGGGTTTTGGGCTTTTGGAATATCTCCGGCAAAAACCCGGACCAGATGCTTTTTGCTCCAGTCTCCTGGCTGATTGTTTTCATCCACGGCCACCACGGCGTACCAGTATGCCTGTCCCGGAACCACATCGGTATCTATGTATTGCTTTTCTTTTATTGAAAGCCCTTTTTTGATAGCCTGCCCCTGTTTTCTTTCTGGCAGGTCTCTTAAGATCGTGAATGTTTTTGCATTCGGGTTGTCCTTTCCTGGGTTAAAGAACAGCGTAACTTTGCCGTCTTTGCCACTGATGGATGAAATAACCGGTTTTTTGGGCACAGAAATGTTTTTGAGGATGACTTCTATCTGCCGGGAGGGTTTGCTTTTTTTATCATCAAAACCAACCGCTACAACCCGGTAATAAAAGGTTCCGTAAGTTCCGGGGGCAAACCGGTCTTTAAAGGTTCTTGGTTTGATCAGATCCGGATTCAGGCGGGCCCAGTTTTTTTGTGTTTTATCGGCTTTTTCCACGATAAAGCCTGCCACTGGATAGTCTGGTTTTTCCCAGTTTAATGTTACCAGGATCGGGTTGACAGTGGCTTTCAGGTTGCCAGGTGCTGGAATGTTTCTGGTCCGGGCCATGGCTTTGACTGAAACTGATGGCTGCCCGGGCGTTCCGTCACTGCCGATGGAGCGCACCCTGTAGTAATACCTAATTCCTGGAATACTGGTTTTATCTGTATACGCTGTGACCCTGCTTTCAAGTCCTTTGGGGGTCATTGATTCATAGATGCCGCTGACAGTGGCGGATCGTTCAACTGTGAATCCTGATGGAATGCTGTTGTCCGCTGCATCCCAGAAGACGGTGATCTGGTTGTGTTTTTCTTTGAATGAAAGGTTTTCAGGTGGCAGCAGGGTTCTTATGTCCGGCATGAAAAGAGAAACAGAAGCCGGCCGGCTTTTTCTTCCAAAGACATCTATGCTGAACACCTGAAAAGTCAGGGTTTCTTCCAGGGGA
Source organism: Pseudomonadota bacterium (assembly GCA_018821535.1). Lineage (GTDB taxonomy): Bacteria > Desulfobacterota > Desulfobacteria > Desulfobacterales > Desulfobacteraceae > Desulfobacula. Next base: position 85,955 of record JAHJLV010000060.1, read on the forward strand.
GATCCGGCGTCTATATATGCGGGAAATTCAGGGTTCCAGGATAACCCTTTCATTATCTGATCTGTTCTGGAAGAATTTGCGTTTTTGGATATGCGCTGGATTTCATAGGATAAAACCGGCATTTCCTTGTTTTCAGGAGCAGGTTGCCAGAAAAGGAGCGCACCCGTGGCCTCCGCTTTTACGCTCAGTTTGAGAGGTGCTGGCGGCAGTGGTGTTGCTTTGCTGCTGTCGGTCTGTTTTGATATCAGCATAACGTCTGAGGCTTTCCGGTTTTTATCAAGAGCCAGGATTTTATAATGGCGGGAACCTGCGGGTATTCCGTTTATCTGGTATGCAAGCCCCAATGCTTTTGCCTTTGAAAACGAACTGAATGCGTTGATGGCCAGAAAGGCATTAAACTGTTGTCTTTGGATTTTGTCAGCTGTCCGGGCAGAAGCAATTCCTTCCATTAATCCGCGCACCGTGTCTTTTTGGTCCTGATTCAGCCCGGACAGGTTCTCTGTGGACAGGGGGATAATGTGATCGGCCAGGATTTTTCCTTTATCATCTGTCAGGCGCCATCCGTTTTGGGGCCAGTTTTCCACAGATACAAACCAGAACAGTGTGATATTTCCCTTGCCGTCTGAAGCGGTCAGAAAAACACCTTTTTTGCTGTCCTTCTGGGCAGCAGGTGCAAGCACTGGTATGCTCACTGTGATAAGCATCAGCAGGAATAGAAATATTAAAATATAATTTTTTTTCATCACAGCTCCTAAATATCAAACCTGAACGTGACGTCATCAGGCACTTCGGGTATCCAGTCCGGTACATCAATCACCAGTTTTGCTTTCATTTTTAATGGCGGTGCTTTTACTGAAACCCAGACCGTCTGGCTGAGTGATCCATCCCAGAGGGAGCCGCTGCAGGGAACATAGGCGTTAATTCCGGCACCGATTCCGAATTCTCCTTCCAGAACCTTCGGGGAGATATGGATCAGCATACTGGCATTTGCATACGCTTTGGCAGCAAAGATTCCGGCACATATTTTTCCTGTGTCAAAGGATAAGGCCCCGCCCACCTGGAACCCCACAATACTTCCGAATTGATAGAATCCTTTTGTATTTATCGTGTTAAATAAATTCAAGGTCAGAGGATCTTCTTTTCTGCCAGCCCAGATTTCCCAGTAATCATCTCCGAAGTGAAGGCCTACTTTTTCAGAGTTCTGGGGGATCTGACAGGAGATAGCGCCCTGGTAAAGAGAGAACCCGCCAAAGATATTGCCTTCAAAGATACTGTTGCCGTATTCAAAATGTCCGCCGCCAAGACCGATCCCGAAGATTCTGACAGAGCTGAAATCCATTCTGAAAATCATGTCTTCTGGATTCACTGTCAATTGTCCTGTCAGCTGGTAAATTTCGGTTGGTTCGGGAGAGCCGATGGTAATGCCGGCAGAATATATGGTCTTTCCCGGATTATCGGGAACAGCTGTCATGGGGGCGTTGGAAAACACGTTTTCCTTGAATCCATGCGCAAGTCCTCCGTTTACCTTTTTGAGATTCACACCGTTGGTGAAGATAGGGACATCAATGCCGGAGGCAATAACATGGCTCAGCCAATAGGGTTTTCCATTATAGGTTCCATACCGGAATTTTGCCTTGACCCCCAAAGGCACATCACCGAACATGGTTGAATCCACTTCACCGGTAAAGCTGTCCTGAACCCCGGCATCTGCATGGGCACTGGAGATGAATGAAAAAGAAGGCGGGCTGTCCTGCAGATCACTGCTGACAGGGCCGATGGTTCCCGGCAGGCTGATTTCAGGGTGCACCTTGATGTGAACCAGCGGATTGACATCCCCTGGATAGGTAGAATTTATGGTGATTTGAGAATGTGCAGGACCGCTTGCTGTGATTCCTTTTCCCAGGGGTTTGTCAAGGGTGTATGAAATGGTGATGTCATCGGCATTAAATGCATCATGGAAATTGATCTGCCCGTTGAAAGTAAAGGAGAGTCTTTCCGGTTTGAGTTTGTCAGCCGGAGCAAAAACATTCAGGCCTGTCAAGGTTAACTGTGCATCCCCTAACGTGGTGGATCCATTGACGGGAATAAACCGCTGGTGTGTCTGGTCACCCGTTCCTTCAAAATGGGCCTCTTCGAACACATTAAAAAAAAGATCGGTTAATTCGACGGTTGCAAACGGTTTGCGGCCATCTGTAAAATCAAAGGTGGTATCTGTAAAGATGCCCCAGCCGGAACCCATTTTTTCAAGGTTTTTTACCCTGGATGTCATGGTAATGTTCTGATAGTGTTCTGTCACAGACAGATTGTCCGTATCAAAGACAAATTCCACTTTGGCAGCGCTTTGCCCCTGGACATAATGGGCTGTGGCATCCCCGCCCTTAAGGCTTATTTCCGGCCAGGGAATATTCACCTGAACATTTTTATATACGGCATCCAGCGCATGGTTTTCTGCTGTGATGTCAATGCTGTCAAAGCTGATACTTCCCTGACCCAGAACATAGGAAAAGTTATTGTATGCGGCTTTTCCGTCTATCCCGCTGTTTTGGATGCTCCACCCGTTAGCTGATACACTCAGGCTTTCAATAATACCGAATACAAACGGATATAAAGTGGCAGTATCGCCAAGATGGACGCCGGCCCAGGGGGGAAGCATGACAGTCATGCCGGGACCTGACTGGGACAGATGTGCCGTATTGATGCCTGTGCCTTGTGCCGCAGTGATTTTTGGTTTGGTTTTTCTGCTTTCAGCAGATCTGGTATTTTGCTTCAAGCCGGCAGATTTTCTGCCTGAGGCGTTTGACGAGGTGTTTTTTCCGGTCGAACCCGCAATGGTTTTTATGGGTTTATTTCCCCTGAGGCGACTGAGGTCAAGCCTTACATCATTGGAAGAGATGCGGCAGCCGCTCCAGTAAATCAGGGTTTCAGGCATGGCAAGGCCTTGCGCATACCAGCCGTCCTGCGGTATCAGCGGGGCCTGAATATTGAGCCATTGGGGCGGCGTCAATGCGCCGACCCTGTGCAGTCCAGGATCCTTGATAAAAATATCCATGGCTGCAGTCAAGGGTTTGCGGGCACTCCCGTTTAATTGTTTCAGCGTGCCGGTAACACCGGGCAGATCATTTAAGGCAATATTCAGACTGGTTTCTGAAATACTCCCTTTGGTTACCACCTGTTCATCATTGACTTCCCAGTTATGAATATGAATGTCTGCAAAATAGGTGCTCATACTGCCGGGACTGTCCGGGAGGGTAAAATAAAGGGTTCCCATGCCTGAATACTTGCCGTTTGTTTTTGTGACCCTGCCCTGGATATTGGAAATGGTGAAAAACTGATCATCTTCCACCGGGAATTTGAATGCGCAGGGTAATCCTGCTATCGGCCCGTTCACAAGGTAGGTTCTGGTTTCAGATTTTTTATGTACATATGTTATGTAAGGGGCCTGCGCTGGGGCCTGCTGTCCCCCATGTCCACTGTTCATGGGCGGAATAAGCATCGCGCCTTCATATCCTTCAATGGTTGCAGATACGGTGATATCATAGGTTTTATATGCCCCGGCCACTTCCAGTGGGAGTTTGGGGGAGGTAAAAGTCTGGATGCCATGTTTGACATCTTCGGTATACTGATAGTCCTGGCCCAATTCGGTTCTGACAGGGGAAGGCCCTATATTTTCAATGGTTTTTGCAATCTGTTCCCCATCTATTTTCCAGCTTAAGTGTATTCTGCCAAGACCGAAATATTCGAGTTCTGCGATTGCATAAAAGCCCTCGTCACAGGAGGATGCCTGGGCATCTGACGCGGGCCGGAGCGTCTGCAGTGCCGATTGTGTGACCTGGTTGCTGGTGGCGTGCAAATTTTGTGCATTGCCTTGTGCGCTGACATTGTTCTGTTGAGAGACAGTATATTGGCGCTTCGGGTTTTGATCATTTTTTGCAGAAGAATTGCCCCGGGCCTGGTTTTTTCTTTTTGAGATAAGATCCGGATCAATTGTGGTCTGGGTACTTTGCGCCTGACCTGAAAAACCGGTAATGGACAGGTCAATCAGGTGCAATGGCCCTGTTGAAGCGGGATCTGCCTTGATATCCACAATCTTTGGCTGGCAGTAGATCAGAAACGCCCGGTCGCCCATATTTTCAAGGCCGCTGGCAACAGAATAGCCAGCAGAAGAAAAAGATACATTTGCCTTTGATTTTGAAATATCTTTTATTGTTGTTTTTTCTGCTTTGAATGCTTTTGAAACGACAGGACCGGAGCCTATGGCATCCGAGGCCGTTATACTGGATGCTGCCAGAAGTGTCTGGTTATCAAAGAATCCGGTTTGATTCTGATGCTGGGCCTGGTAAACAGATTCTCCTTTTTGGGCTTTGTTGGCATTCACAATGGCCTGGATATGTCCGGCATCATCTTCGGGCAGAACAAACACCCGAACCGGAAATTTCTGGGCATATCTGTAGGTGTGGGTCATGGAAATTTTTATCTGGCCCTGCGGCGGCTGGGTGTCATCGCCGGGTTCATAAGATGTTCCTCCGGGAGTTGAAGTCTGGGTCCCGTCACCTTCAAAGGCCAGCATTTCCTGTGTGGGCAAGGCCAAGACATAGTCCCATTCCCCATCTCCCCAGTCTATGAAGACATTGGAAAATGACCAGCGTTTTACCTTGAAGCTGTCAGATACCTCACCGTGGCTTACAAAACTCCATTCGGTGTTGTACCCGATGGCCCAGGGGCAGCCGTCAAGGGTAAACTGGCCGGTAACTTCAAGGGTATCTCCTACATAAAAATTATGGTCTTCAACTGTCTGACCCGGCTGATCATGGACTTTCTTTGCGGTCAAAGGGGTGTTTGCGCTGCTGCACAGCAGGCCGGTGGGACTGAATTCTGGAAGTTGCAGGGGCCATCGGTCTGAAACAGCCACTTCCACATCGGTGCTGGTCATATTGTTTGTGCCGGTTTGAATCTGGTAGGTTCCCGAGGTGAACCGTTTAAAACCAGCCACCTGCCAGTAGCAGTCAATGGGCTGGGAAATGTTTTGTATCAAGGAATTTGCTGATGCGGTGGTTGAAACCTGGCCGGCTGTGGCCGGGTCGATATTGTTTTTGATGAAGGCTTTTTGGGAAACGCCTGCAGCATTTTGAGCGGTTGATTTTTGAGAACTCTGGGAAGTATTGTCTGATTCCGGGCGAAAATAATTAAACAGTTCAGTCATAAAACTGACATCAGGACTGTAAAAAGAATCTGGTGGCGCACCCCCTTCTATTTTCCGGGTCATCAGAACAGTATTGTCCTTATCCAGAATTCTGAGTTCAAACCACTGACTGGTTCCATGCTGCTTTTCATCCCAGGTGAAGATAACCGCATCGTTGGCTGTTGGGATGCCATGGTCAGACTCCCAGTTTTCCATCATCATGAATTTTCCGAACTCAGGGGTTTTAAGTTCAATAATGCCTTTGGTAAATTGAATATCGGCAAGCAGGGGTTTTTTGATATTTGCGGGCAGTCGGGTTTTGGAGGGTATTTGAGGTGTCTGGACACCCAATTTTTGAAGATCTGGTGTTTTTTTTGTCAACGGGTCGGGTATTTTTTGGGCTGGAAGTTTTGTTTTCGGGACATCTGGGGGTGCCGGGGGCGAGGGTCTTGAGGGTAAAGGGATTGCCGCAATTACGGTTGCCACAGCTGATGTTTCATGACTGCCTTTTTGATCGATAATTTTGACTTGCCGGGGCCCTAAAGCGGCCTGTCCGGAAACCTGAAGCTCCATGCGGATTAAGTTGGAGGACGGATTATCCGGGCCCAGGTTAACACGAATGTCCGGTCCAAAATCTATCTGCTTGACTGAACTTAAATTTGCTCCGTTCAGACTTACCGTATAGGATCTGCCCTGGGTAAACATGTTCGGGCTGACACTTCGGACAACCGGTTGTCTGTAGGTTTCCATGATATTAACAGTTGCGTTGGAAGGACGGATTTGATCGTTATATACGATGTTTATGACCCGGGTGCCGGGTATGGTATCCGGTGCGACGGTTACCTGTAAACTGGCCATGGTGCCGATATCATTGCTCAGGTTCCAGTTCTCAGTTGTGATTCCAGCACCGAATTTCAACAGCATGTTTCCCTTTAAATTCTGACCGGAAATTATCAGTGTTGTTTTTTGTCCCTGGGTGAGAATCGCTGGCGCAACCGTGAGTATGGTGGGAAATATCGCATGCGATGGTGCTTTGATTGCGGGTCCGGGTGTTTTCTGCTGAATTCGGGACGGGATTTGTTTTTTAAAGTCAGTATCTCTGAGTGCAGAACAGGGACTGGCAAAGAAAAAGACTGTCATAAAGAGCGCTATTGCCGACAATGCGCTTTTTTTTGTCATATCAGTTGTCATATGGTGCAACCTTGCTATATTGTTTTTCTGTCGCCTTGAGAATGGTGGACTGTAATTCGTATGGTCGAAAATACTATAATCATATTTTATTGTCAAAAACAACACTGAGCTTTTAATTATGAACTTTAGATTTAATGGGGGTATTTTAATTGAAAGTTTCTGTTTTCAAGAGAAATAGTTCCCCATGATTATGAAAAACATTACACAATATATTACATAGTTTACTTAACCTTATGAATATTCTATTTGGAAAAAAGATTGCTTTTTGATGAGAGATCCTTTTATATAAACGTTATTTTTAAAAATTTATATAAAATATACGACTGGTATATTATTTGCAATTATGCATATCAAATCTGGACTTACCGTTTCAGGAGATAAGAGATGTTACAAAAATGCTGCAGATTATTGTTGGTCAATATTGCTTGTGCCGTTATCTTTACATCAACGGTTTTTGCAGGCCCGTTTAATATTGATATGTCCTTTACACCGTCTTTTTCCAGTTTTCTGTCAGAGACGCAGCAGTCTGTTTTTACACAGGCTGAAAATTACTGGGAAAATGTTATCAGTGGTTATCAAGCCGGGATTGAGATTGGAAGCCTTAGTATCATGGTTGATTATAGCCCTGTCGATGGCGAGTATAACAGGCTTGGCTGGGGCGGACCAACAAATATGGAATATCAGGGGGGGCTTGCTTTGGCAACAGAAGGCATTATGACCTTTGACAGTGCGGATTTTGAAAGGCTTTATATTGAAGGACGTCTGCTTGATGTTGTTATTCATGAAATGGCGCATGTAATAGGATTTGGCACGCTTTGGAAGCTCAATGACCTGTATGTTAATGGTTCCTATCAGTATACCGGAGCTGCTGCGCTGGCAGCGTATCAGGCAGCATATGATGCATCGGCAACCTGGGTGCCGGTTGAAAATGATGGGGGCGCTGGTACAGAAGGCGCTCACTGGGAAGAAGATATTTTTGGCAATGAATTGATGACAGGCTGGCTTGATTTGACCAATCCAGTCGGCTCTGTAACGCTGGGATCTTTTGTTGATATAGGGTATGTGCTGAATTCTGTTCCAGCACCGAGTGCATTCCTGCTATTGGGTGTCGGACTGTTGGGTCTGACAGGAAGAAGACGGAAAGCTTAAACATATTGTGTATTTAAATACAGCTCTGATTTTATTTTTCTTGTATCAGGGCTGTTTCTTTCGGGACATTCTGTATAGACGCAAGCTTCTGCGGCTTTGTATAAAAAACTTGAAAAAATATTAAAAATCTAATAAGATACACTCCTCGTGCGCAATATAGAGCCTATACCTGACTAAAATTAAATAAGCCTATCAGACAAACGTTAAAAAGAGACTGCCTTGAAGCATTGGGGTGTTTAAGGCCTGATGGACAGACAGATGCAGAGGTGCGACAATCATAATTTATCAGATATTCTGGTATGAGCAATAAGGAGAAAAAAGTGATGAAAAATAAAGAATACAGCTTGTACAGTGGTGGTCTTAAGGGCGCTGAGGAAGCGTTTGGCAGGTGTGCTGAAAAATATGGAATCAATGAAATCAATTATTCATTTGAAGGCCATAAATGTGCCAGAGAAAAAAATATTACCCTGCTGTCAGAAGATGAGTTGAAAAAAGGCAATATCAGCATGGAGATTGTTTCTGTCCGTATGGGCCGGAGATATGCCCAGGCTGATAAGATCAGAAAAGTTTTCCAGCTTATTTTTCATATGGTGAACAAAGGATATCAGGTGTTTGCCATTGGCTGGATACAGGAGGATAAAACAGTTAGGGGTGGAACTGGCTGGGGTGTTGAGCTTGCCAAGTTTTTTAATCGGCCGGTAAATGTTTTTGATCAGGGAACCAATAAATGGTATGGATGGGATGGCAAGGAATGGGTGGAAGAAACACCTTCGATTCTGCATAAAACATTCTGCGGTACAGGCACCCGGAACCTTTCTGATGAGGGCAAAGCTGCAATTGAGGATCTTTTCAAGAGTTCTTTTTCCTAAAAATCCGGTGTAAGGAATATTATAAAAATGATTAATGCTACAGATATCACCCTTGCCTATGGAAAAAGAATTCTGTTTAAGGATGTGAATATAAAATTTACAAATGAGAACTGTTACGGCCTTATCGGTGCGAATGGTTCAGGCAAATCAACGTTTTTGAAAATACTTGCAGGGGAAATTGAGGCCGATTCCGGCACGGTCAGTGTTGGGCCCAATGAAAGAATTGCCGTTTTAAGACAGGATCATTTTGCTTTTGATGAAAAAACAGTTCTGAATACAGTGATCATGGGGCATAAAAAGCTTTACAGCACCATGAAACTGCGGGATGAACTTTATGCAAAGCCTGATTTTTCTGAAGAAGACGGCATCCGATCCGGTGAACTTGAGATTGAATTTGCAGAAATGAATGGCTATGAGGCAGATTCGGAAGCTGCAGTGCTTTTGAATAACCTTGGGATTCCTGAAGACTTGCACACAAAGAAAATGAAAGATCTTGAAGGTGGAGAAAAAGTTCGGGTACTTCTTGCCCAGGCCTTATTCGGTAATCCGGATGTGCTGCTTCTGGATGAGCCCACCAATAACCTGGATATTAAATCCATAGAATGGCTGGAGCAGTTTTTATTTCGGTTTAAAAATACAGTGATTGTGGTATCCCATGATCGTCATTTTATGAATCAGGTCTGCACACATATTGCGGATATTGATTTTAATAAGATCACGGTTTATATGGGAAATTATGATTTCTGGTATCAGGCCAGCCAGTTGAATCTCAGACAAAAACTGTCTGAAAACAAAAAACTTACGGATCGGGCTCAGGAGCTGAAAACCTTTATCCAGAGGTTCAGCTCCAATGCGTCTAAATCAAAGCAGGCCACCTCCAGAAAAAAGCTTTTGGAAAAACTGACCATTGAAGACCTGCCGGTGTCATCAAGAAAATATCCATTTATTCATTTCAAGCCGGAACGGTCCTGCGGCAATATTATTCTGGAAGTGGAAGGCCTTTCCAAATCCATAGATGGCCAGATAATCCTGAATGATGTGAGCTTCACGGTGAACAGCGGGGACAAGATTGTCTTTTTAAGTAAAAACAGTATGGTGCAGACGATTCTTTTTCAGATTCTGACCGGAAGCATGGAACCGGACAGCGGGACATATCGATGGGGTGTTACGATTACCCATTCTTATTTTCCAAAGGAGCATTCTAACTATTTCAATGGTAATAAATCGCTTATTGACTGGCTTTTGCAGTTTGCACCCCCCAAATCAGATGAGAATTTTGCCAGAACTTTTCTGGGCCGGATGCTTTTTTCCGGAGAAGAAGCCACAAAAAAGGTTGGTATGCTGTCTGGCGGGGAAAAAGTTCGCTGTATGTTTTCAAAAATGATGCTTGCAAATGCTAATGTTTTATTGCTGGATGAACCCACCAACCATCTGGATCTGGAATCCATCACTGCATTGAACAGCAGTCTGGAAAAATTTTCCGAGGTTATTTTATTTACCTCCCATGACTATGAGTTTGTAAATACGCTGGCAAACAGGGTTATTGAGCTTTCGCCGGATGGAATCATAGACCGGCTTTCAACATATGAAGAGTATCTTGAATTTATAAAAGCAGCTTCAATCAACTGATTCTTCTATACAGGCGGAACCCGACCGGTCAAGAATCACAACCTTTGGCAGCGGCTTGATGAACTGCTGCCGGAGGCTGTACGTATACGCGCCCTGTGTCGGGATCAGGAGAATATCATTTTCACAGATGTCCTCACCAAAATACGCATAGCCCCAGACATCATGGGGCGTGCATAAGGATCCGAGGATGTGACATGGCTGTTGTGTCATGGCACTGCGGGTGAGATTCAGCACAGGGAAATAATCTGTTTCAAATCTTTCCCAGCCAATGGTGTTTGTTCCGGCATCAGTGATAACAAGATCGTTGGCTTTTCGGTCAATAATTTTTAATAAAATATGCATGGCATCGTTACAGATCCATCTGCCCGGTTCAAAGCATATTTTGCATGGTATCAAAGGAAAGATGTTGTCTTTGATCGCCCCTGTTATATGCTGCGCAAAAAATTCAATGGGGGCTGCAGGGGCTTTTAAATAGGACAAGGCTGTGTCAGACAGTGTCCATTCTCCCTGGGGCGGCCAGTATCCGCCGCCGATATCGAGAAATTGTATGGATTTAAGAAAATCCTTGGGCATTTGTCCCAGCTGATTTCCCAAAGTGCCAATAAATTCGACCTGTCTGTCAGGAAAAAGGTTCCAGGAGGAATGAAACTGCAGCCCTGAAAAATTCAGATAGGGTGATTTTTTGACTGCTTCATAAAAAGGGTTCAATTCTTCAAGCGAAATGCCGAATTTTCGCCATAACCCTTCCGGGTTACAGTTTATGCGAACGCCTATATTCAGGACTTTTTTTTTAATTTCAAGTATGGATTTAAGCCGTTTGAGTTCGCCCGGACTGTCAATCAGAACCGTTACACGATCATTATGTTCAATTGCTTTTTCAAGTTCAGGATCGGTTTTTCCCGGACCGCTGAAAATAATATTTTCTGCATTCAGTTTCAAGGCAGTCGCTAATTCTAATCCGCTGGATACATCTATCCCGAAGCCCTGCTCTATCATGATTTTTGAAACATGGGGCAGATTATTGCTTTTCATGGCAAAATAAAAAGCGGTTTCCGGAAGGTCTTTTTCAAATGCCTGTCGAAAGGCCTTTGCCCGGTCCCTTAAAACATCGGATTCCAGTATATATAAAGGAGAGCCGAACTGTTGCGCAGCATCCAGAAAAATGTGTTTTCGATCAAAAAAATCACGGATAAAATCTTGAAAAAATGGCGCGGATATTTTTTGCACCGTCTGGTTTTCCAGGGGGGTCATTCTTCTATTTGCACTCCAAGGCGGTTTTTGATCAGAAGGCATTGTGTTTCAGGATAGATAGTGCTGGCGGGTTCGATGATAATATGGCCCAGCAGCCAGGAATCATAATCTGCCGGAGGCATGGTAATGATATGTCCGGGCTTTCTGATGAAATGGATTTTTTTGATTCTTTTTTCGCCATCCAGCCCCCGGGTATCAAAACCTAAAAGTTTCCCTGCTTTTTGTGCATGGATTCTGATGCCGATCAGGGGCTTGTAGGAAAAAGCGTTTTTCAGGTTCAATGGTTTTTGTGCTGCCATATCAAGCGTTAATGCTAAAATATCAATGTCTCCGGCTTCTTTGAGGAGAAACGGAATGCAGTCCCCTCCCGGTCTGGGAGTGATTTCAACCAGAAAGGGATGGCGATCCTCTAAAATAAAATCCACCATGCAGATTCCTTTTTGAATCCCCAGGGCTTTTGCGCCGTTGAGCAAGCAGGTTTCAAACGCCTGCAGATTGACTCGTGGGGGCAGACCGTCAACCAGAACATATCCTGAAACCGTTCCGAACACCTGGTCTGCCTGCTTGATTTTCCGGGTCATGCGGACGATGCGTATGGTGCTGTTTTCTATTATAAAATCACAGCTGTATTCCGGTCCGGGAATAAATTTTTCTGCAAGCATCAAATGGTCATGTGAAGAACTTTTCTTGAATAACGGATTTGCCTGTCTTTTTATGAGCCCGTTTTTAAGCGCTTTAAAATGTATTTTACATTCTTTGGGTGTCTGGCACCTGAAAACAAGTTCGCTTCCGCTTCCGTAAAAAGGCTTCAGAACAATACCGTTTGGAGTTTCTGAAAGAAATTGAACAGCATCTGTTTCTGAGTTTATCGGCATTGACTCAGGACAGGGGATGTTTTTCTGCTGCCACAGAACTTTTGAGAGATGCTTGTCTCTGCAGTTCTGGATGGCTTCAAGGCTGTGATATTCAAGACCGAGATGTGACGCGAGTCTGGATGCAAGCTCAAGGGATTCGCAGTCAAAGCAGGCCACGCCTTTAATTGTCTGGTTCCATTTTTTGAGGTGACAGGCCAAAGCCTCTTTGACCGGATCAAAACTGTCCAGGGAAATACAAAGTTCTTCATTTTCTGACGGAAAATTCTCCAGGGCAGTTTTACGGATTTTCGGGTCGGTCAGAAAAAGGGCTTTTTCGGGGCATGCCTTTTGAATCCAGTCTATATAGTCTGATGTGGTTCCGATGACCAGTATTTTTTCAGGCACAGATGGCTTCTCTTTCAAAACGGTTATATTTGTGCAGGGGCATGGCCTTGTCAATATTAATTTCAAAAAAAGGTCTGGGCGTCAGGTGAAATCGTTTTTTCCAGTTAAAATCTCCGCATAGAAAATCAACAGAGTCAATTTTTTTCTGGCAGGCCCAGTCCATATGATGAAAATTAATAAATTTGGCAATTCCGGGAAATTCCGGGTCTGTTCCGCCGGCCAGAAGTGTGTAGGTGTTTTTGAAAATAGCGCCGATGTCTATGGCTGCAGTTTTTCCGCCTATTTTTATGGTTGTTATTCTCAGCATACCCATTTTGTGCAGAAAGGATACCAGCCGTTCAAATGAGTCATAAAAACGCGGATCACTGAAATAGGAGTGATGACTGAAAGATTGGATATTCATATGAAACATCTGGTCAAGATCTTTTGTATTGTTAAATTTAAAAGAAATATCGCCATCATTAAATCGTTTTAATTCATTGCGTAGCTTTTTTCTGCTTTTTCCGGAAAAACCCTGCCAGTAGTTTTCAAAGGAGAAATCACAGAGTCCCGGGAAAAACAGATACCCCTCATCATCCTGCTGTGCGACGTCAAAGTTTTCCAGAAGGGTGTTCCAGTCCAGATATCTTAAGTGCACAGAGCCGGGGGTGGAATCCAGTAACATTTGAAAAATTTCGTAATTTTCAGCAATAATTTTGTTTTGTTCCATCCAGGTTCGACCCTGCCAGGTTTCCCCGGGAAACTGGATATAGCTGCCGGATTCCTGGTCCCAGCTCAAGGGAAGAAATCCAACAATTGTATTGTTTTTTTCAACCGTCTGAAAATGCAATGGCCTTGAAAAAACATCATGAAAGCATGATCGGACCTCCCAGAGGTCAAAAAGTCCTTTTGCCGGCCACATTTTTTCCCAGAGAATCTGGCATTGCAAAGGGTCTTCATAGACGGATGTTTTCATTGGCTGTTACCATTTTTCCCGGGTGGTCTTTTTTTCCCGGGATTTTTTATCCATTTTTTTTTTAATATTTTTGTCTTCCCATTCAATGTCTTCATCTTTAAATTTAGGGCTTTTGTGTTTTGTTTTTTTTAGATTTTCTTTGCTCATTTTAAGCACGTCCTTTAAATTTTATCCGCTTTATAAAAAACCTAGACTTAAATTTCCTTTTGATCGCTGCACAGCATGAATTGTGCCAGAAATAATACTCAACTTTTTTTTAACATAAGTCTTATGAAATCAGCCACTTATGACTATGTGGCCGGTGGGTGGTCCGGGCGTAGATCGGTAATTTATTGCCGAAATAACCTATTTGCGGTAATAAATTACTTAAATTCGGCAAGAAATTTATAAAGATTGAATTTTCTCAAAGGTAATTATCTATTTTTTATTGGTTTTATGGAAGTATTCTGGTATATGCCTACAAAGGTGTTGAGCGGTAATTTTTTACCGATAAAAAGGAGATGGATGTGTTAATCAGGGTATCCTGTGCCATAAAAGAGGAAAAACTTCAGGCTGATTTAAAAGACAGGCTGTCGGAGCTGGATGTTCAACTGATATTTACCCAGGAATCAAAAATGTCATGGCAGGAGCTTGCACGCAGTTGTGCAGATATTTTTATTATCAGCAAGGCATTGATTCCCAAGCCCATTGAATCCAGCATTTTTATTCTGAACAATCTGCCTGAAAAGCCGATTACAGTTGTTCTGCATGATCTTGAATCCTCAGAAGAACATGCGATTTTACTGGCCTCCGGTGTGGATGTAGTTTTATATTCGGGCATTTCCTTTGACAGTCTCAGCGAAGCCATAGAGAGCATCATCGAGTCCCGGCGGCAATTTCATTATATGGAGCGGTTTGATCAGCGCGGCAGGTTCCAGCCCAGGCTGAATGATTTTATTTCAAACAGCAGGGAAATGCAGATTTTTCTTGATGAAACCCAGCAGGTGGTATCAAGTGACTCCAGCCTGCTTCTTCTGGGTGAAACAGGGGTTGGCAAAGAACATCTGTCAAAAGCGATTCATGCGGAAAGCCACAGGTCTTCAGGGCCGTTTATTGCCATCAACATGGCAGCGATCCCTGAACAATTAATGGAGAGTGAGTTGTTCGGTCATGAGCAGGGTGCGTTTACCGGAGCGGTGCGTTCAAGAAGAGGTGCTTTTGAAATGGCGCACCAGGGAACCCTGTTTCTGGATGAAATCGGAGAAATGTCTTTGCAGACACAGTCTAAACTGCTTCGGGTGCTTCAGGATTTTGAATTTGTACCTGTTGGCGGAGAAAAGCCGGTTTGGGTGGATGTCAGAATTATTGCCGCGACCAATAAAAATCTTGAAGAAGAAATTGAGAAAGGAAATTTTAGAAAAGATTTGTACTACCGGCTCAGTGTTATTACGCTTACCCTGCCGCCGTTGAGAAAACGCAGTGAAGATATCCCTTCAATGGCCAATCATTTTTTAAATTTGTTTACCAAAAAAGTGGGCAAAGAAATTAACCGCTTTTCCCAGCTTGCCATGGAAGCGCTGTGCAATTACAGCTGGCCCGGAAATATACGGGAATTGATGAATGTTATTGAAAGAGCGGTTCTGCTGTGTAAGTCGGATCGGATATCCATTGAAAATCTGCCCACAACCCTGCATCTGAATCCGTTATCCCTTTCTTCGCTTTTAAATTCAGATGATTTTGATTCAAGTACCTGGGGCAATAAAACGCTTCCGGAATTAAAAGCTGAGATTATCAAAGAGATTGAAAAAAAATATCTGAAAATGATTTTACAAAAAACCTGCGGTAATCTGGGTGAAACAGCAAGAATTGCAGGAATTCATCCCAGGGGCCTTTATGGGAAAATGAAAGCACTGGGTCTTGATAAATCCGGATTTAAGTCAAATTATAATTAAAGCGTCTGTTTTATAGCCGGTGATTGTTTTTGTTTTGTGATTAAATAAAATGAAAACGGTGATATACAGTTAAATATAGACATGCATATAAAAGTTTTTTTAGTGGTTTATTGTTATTAAATCAATATGTTGCCCTGTTTTAGGCCCTTTGGCACAAAAAATGTAAAGCATTAAGTAAACCCGGAATATTTTACACAGGAGGCAATAAGAATGGAAGGAATAAGACTGAATAATGATCAATTTTCAGATTATTACAGCGCCGAGTTTCAATTGAACAATTCAAAACTTGTTTATCAGTTCAAAATCAGGAAAAGCACCACAGAACCCATGTTTGCAGTTGTTAAAGAAGGATCACGGGCACTGGACTATATCAAAGAGGGAGATATCATTCCCATGCGCTATTTTTCTCTGGATAAATCGGTTCCCTCCCGGTCAAGACAAACAAAAATAAAATATATCTGCAAAGACAGTTCTGTCGGGTTTAAGGATCATTATGTCATTGGTCTGGATATTCAAACGCAGCCTGATCGTGTGGTTGCCTGATGGATTTGTGAAGCTCAGCCCTTTTTGAATTATCTTCGCAAGGGCGCTGTGTGCAGGTGAGCGCCGCCATCAACAATAATTGTTTCTCCGGTGGTCCAGTCCATGCCGGTGATCAATCCCACAGCTGTCTGTGCAACGCGTTCTGCTGTTGCCGTATCCTTCAGCGGAGCGATGCTTTGTATTCCAGCCAGCATTTTTTCATAATTTTCTTTGCCAATACCTTTTTCCAGCCATTCTCCCTGAACAAACCCCGGACAGATGGCATTTACCCGTATCCGGGGGCCTAATACCCTTGCCAGAGACAGGGTCATGGTCACCAGCGCGCCCTTGGATGCAGCATAGGCAATGGAGCTTCCCACACCTGTGATGGCTGCAATGGATGCCATATTGATAATATGCGCAACAGGCTGTTCGCCCAGTGCAGTTTGCGCGGCCCGGGTCATCTGGAATGCGCCCACCGTATTTGTGGCATATATATCCAGAAAATCCTGTTTGTCCAATCCATCCAGCTTCTGGTGCTCACAAAATTTTGTGGTACCCGCGTTATTGATCAGGACATGCAGCTGGCCGAATTCTTTTAATGCAGCATCAACAAGCATTTTGCAGCCTGTATCTTTTGAAACATCTGCCTGCTGGATCAGTGTTTTGACCCCGTGTGCCTTGCAAAGCCCGGCGGTTTTTTGCGCCCCGGCTTCATTCTTGTTGTAGTTGATGACCACATGGCAGCCGTTTTTTGCAAAAGCCAGTGCAATGGCAGCGCCAATGCCTGATGAAGCGCCGGTAATGAGTGCAACTGAGTTTTTTAAGTTCATTTTTTAGTGTCCAGTAAATTACGAATGGTTTGTGCCATTTTTTTTGTTTCCACAGGTTTCATTAAAAACGCATCAATGGGTAAGTCTGGTGCTGTCTGAGCATTGACCTTTTCACTGAATCCTGTGCACAGGATGATGGGGATATCCGGCCGGATGTCTTTTATGGCCCGGGACAGTTTATCTCCGGTCATTTCAGGCATGGTCATATCGGTAATAACCAGTTGAAAGGACTGTGGATCTGCTGTGAAGAATTCCAGGGCATCCTTGCTGCTTGTCTTGACGACAACGTGATAGCCAAGTCGTTCTAAGAGTTGTTTCTGTAACCTTCCGATAACGGGTTCATCATCAACAAACAGGATGTTTTCCTGTCCATGTTCAATGGGCTGTTTGGTTTTGTCTTCTGTTTTTCCAGGTTTGTGCAAAGACAGTGGCAAATATACATGAAAGGTTGTTCCTTTGGTTTCTTCACTGCAGACGGTAATGTGTCCGCCATGAATTTTTACAATTCCATGAACAACCGAAAGTCCCAGTCCACTTCCCTTGTCCGGTGTCTTTGTTGTAAAATATGGATCAAACACACAGGCAAGATTTTCTCTGGCAATACCGCATCCGGTATCACTGACAAACAGGTCGGCATACTTTCCCGGCAGCAGGTCTGGATATTGTGCTGCCTGATTTTCATCCAGATGCGTTAATTCAAGTCCGATTTCAATTACGCCGGTATCTGTGATGGCATGGGCTGCATTTGTAACCAGATTAATGATGATTTGATTCACCTGGGATGTATTGGCGTTAATGATAATGGGCTCAGGGCATACCTGCACTTTAATTTCAATGCTTGACGGGATGGTTGACCGAAGCATTTTAACCGCATCTGCCAGCATTGAGTTAATCTGGACAGGTGCTTTTTCCTGTTCGTCTTTTCTGCTGAAGGTAAGAATCTGTTTAACCAGCTTTCTGGCTCTTTGCCCAGCCCGAAGCACTTCTGTGAGATTATTGTGAAGATCCGTCTGTTTTTGAACATCCTGCAACGCAAGTTCTGTGTACCCGAGGATGGAAGACAGGATATTATTAAAATCATGGGCAATACCGCCTGCCAGATTGCCAATGGCTTCCAGTTTCTGGCTTTGCCTGATGGCATTTTCCTGATCCCTGAGTCTTTTTTTCAGGCTGTTTTCCAGGGATATGTCTCTGAATACGCAATGGGTCTGGATGAAATCACCAGCTTTATTGCGCCTGATTCTGCCGTCAAACCGGGTTGAAATGAAAGACCCATCTTTTTTTTTCATTTCAAATTCAATCCCCATGATTTCACCCATGGATTTGAATTTTGGAAAATTTTCCTTGAAATGATCTACCCATTCCGGGTGTAAAAAATCTCCAAAGGATTTGCCAATGACATCCTCCCGGTTATATCCCAGAATTTCCAGCCAGATTTGATTGACTTCAATGATCTGGCCGTTTTCATCAAGGGATTGATAAGGCAATGGTGCATAGTCAAACAGTTTTTGAAACCGGTCTTCATTTTCCGGCAGACGTCTTTCTTTTTCCCGGTCAATGGCGGTGTCTTCAGCAATGACTGTTTTTGGGGCCTCATCCATTCACAGATTCCTTGTTAATGACAGAGTCAAAATAGTCTGGCAGGTGCATGAAAAAAATTGAACGATCTTTTTAGTTAAAAAATAGTATAACAGGTGATAGGATATTGCAAATTGATTTTAACACTTGATTCTTCCATACAGCACCCCTTAACATGGAGAACCGTATGAACATCAAAATAACTCGGTCAGACGCAGTTGTTCTTGATCCAGAGTTGACAGATATCCTGGAAAACAGACTGGAGTCTTTAAATGAAAGTCTCAAGAAAAATGACATGAAGTTTTTTCTGGATGAGCGAATGTCTTCAGATTTAACAAAAGTGCTGCTGTACAGTGAGTTTATCGCCTCAAGCGTGATAAAAACCCCCGGCCTTCTTAAAGCCCTGGTTGAATCGCAGGATCTGGATCAACCGTATTCGGATCAGACCTATTCAGCAAGAATCAGCAAAAAGATATCTGCAGATCTGGATGTGTCTGCAGTGAAAGATATTCTGCTGGACATCCGTTTGTATGAAATGATCCGGATTGCCTGGCGGGATCTGACCGGCACAGCCCAGCTTGAGGAAACACTGACGGATTTGTCAAATCTTGCAGATGCGGTGGTGGAGATAGCCGTAAAGGCGATTTTTGATGATCTGGTTTTGATGTATGGTAAACCGCAGAACAGCGAAAACCAGTTGCAGCATATTATTGTACTGGGCATGGGTAAGCTGGGCGCAAAAGAGCTTAATTTTTCTTCGGATATTGATCTGATTTTTGTATACCCTGAAACCGGAAATACAAATGGGGAAAAAACAATTTCCAATGAAGAATTTTTTACAAAACTGTGCCGCAGATTTTTAAAGTTTTTTTCAACAGGCGTTGCCCATAGTAATTTTTACCGGGTGGATACCCGGCTTCGCCCGTATGGTGAAAGCGGGCCTGTTGTTATGAGTGCCCCAGCATTTGAAGCATATTATCAGGCCCAGGGAAGACAGTGGGAGCGGTATGCCATGATCAAGGCGCGCCCTGTTGCAGGCGATATAAAAGAAGGAGAACGGATTTTAAAAATGCTCAATTCGTTTATCTATCGCCGGTATTTTGATTATGGATCTTTTGATTCCTTCAGAGAGATGAAGCATCGCATTGTTCTGCAGGTAAAAAACAAGAAATTGAAAAATAATATCAAGCTGGGACCCGGCGGAATAAGGGAGATTGAATTTTTCGGCCAGTTGTTTCAGTTGATCCGGGGCGGGGTTGAGCCCAGACTTCAGGAACGAAAAATTTTAAAGGTGCTGGATCTATTGGTAGATCATCAATGTATTCAACCAGAAACGTCAAACGATCTTAAACAGGCCTATGTTTTTTTGCGCATGACAGAAAACCGGCTTCAGGCATATGCAGATCTGCAGACCCATGATATTCCGGAAAATCCAGTCCAAAGAAAAATTCTGGCGCTTTCAATGGGCTATGGGGACTGGCCTGATTTTGAAACGGTTTTAAAAAATCATATGCAAAAAGTTCATCATCATTTCAATGCGCTTCTGGCAGAGGAGCATAAGCAAACCATGGATAAAGACATTCTGGGGCTTAAAGAACTCTGGGCGAACCTGAATGATCCCCAGTTTGCTGAAGATGAAAATCCCATTGCCGGGTTTGAAAACCCGGACAGGGTGATTCATATCCTGAAGTCTCTTAAGGAACATCCCCATACCCGGCAACTGACCGCAAATGGAAGAAAAAAGCTGGCAGCACTGATTCCGGAGCTGGTCCGGAAAACAGGAGAACAAAACAATTCCGAGGACATTCTGGTTAAGCTCATTGATCTGATTATTACCATTGAAAGAAGAACCTGTTATCTGTCTTTGCTCATCGAGAATACAGCCGCGATGGAAAATCTGATTAATCTGGCACAAAAAAGTCCCTGGATTATCGGGTTTATTTCAAAACATCCAGTGCTGCTGGATGAACTGATGCACCCGGATTCTTTGTATGTTCCTCCGGACAGAACTGCATTGGAAAAGCAGATGGAAATCCGCATGTCCTCCCTGGCTTCAGATGATCTGGAATACCTGATTGAAGAATTATGTGTTTTTCGTCAGATCAGTATGCTGCGGGTGTCCGCAGCCGATGTCAGCGGAAATTATCCGTTGATGAAAGTCAGCGATCATCTTACCTATATTGCTGAAATTATATTATTGCAGGCGCTGAAAATTTCCCATGATATTGTCAGTAAAAAATACGGTGTTCCTGAGGGGACGCATGAAAATGATCTTGACCACTGCGGGTTTGCCGTTATTGCCTATGGCAAGCTTGGCGGATTCGAAATGGGATACACATCAGACATTGACATCGTGTTTTTATACAAGGCAGATTCGGGGATGACACAGGGCAAAGACAGATCTATTGAAAATATCAGGTTTTATACGAATCTGGCCCAGAGAATGATTCATATTTTAACCCTGCATACGTCTGCCGGAACACTGTATGGCGCTGATATGCGTCTGCGCCCGGAAGGCAGCGCCGGGACCATTGTCTCGCATATTGATACCTATGAAGATTATCTGAAAAATCATGCATGGACATGGGAACACCAGGCCCTTATCCGTGCGCGATGTGTTGCCGGAGATAAAGGGGTGAGCAGGCAGTTTGAAACCATCAGAAAAACAATTCTTACCCGGAAACGGGATGCCGGTGTATTGAAAAAAGAAGTGACAGATATGCGGGAGCAGATGCGAAAGAAGCGGTTGAAAAAGGTTCAGGGTCATTTTGATTTAAAACAGTCCAAAGGCGGTATGGTAGATATTGAATTTCTGGTCCAGTATCTGGTTTTAAAAGAGGCGCACCGATGTCCGGATCTGGTTGTCTGGACAGATAATATCCGGCTTTTAGAGAGTCTGGATGCTGAAGGCATTATCGGCCCGGACGAAAGCCAGCAGCTGCAGGAGGCATATATTGCCTTGAGGCGATCCATCCATCGATTGAATCTTCAGGAAAAATCATCGTGTCTGCCGGAAAATACGTTTTCTGATATAAAAACCAGTGTGATTAAACTCTATAAGAAGTATCTGGCACAATGACAGCTCAGGAAATCAGGACCAGGCTGAGCCACGGCCAGTAGGTGATGATCAGGACTGCGGCCAGAAGCACCAGCATAAAAGGGATGGTGGCTTTGTAAATTGCCATGATGGGTTTATTGAACCGGTAGCCTGCAATAAACAGGTTCATGCCCACAGGCGGGGTGAAATATCCGATCTGCATATTGGCTAAAAAGATGATCCCCAGATGCGTCGGGTTGACGCCGTAGTTAATGGCAACCGGCAGCATCAGGGGAACCATGATGATGATGGCGGAAAAAATATCCAGAATCGCACCTAAAATCAGCAGAAAAATATTTAAAAGGATCAGAAAAACAAGTTTGCTGGAAATAAAATATTGGCAGATTTTAAATAATTTCATTGGCGCCTGCGCATCAATCAGATAATTTGTAAAGGCTAAAGATACCCCTAAAATGAGAAGAATGCCCCCGACCATGACCATGGATTCTCTGATAATTGAGGCCAGTTGTGCCATTTTAATTTCTTTGTAAATAAAAACCTCAACAATTAAAACATACATGGCAGTAACAGCAGCTGCTTCTGATACGGCAAAAAAGCCCGTGTAAATCCCTGTAAATACAAAAAAAGGCAGAGGGATTTCCCAGATGGCTTCGCGCATGGCTGACCATGCTTTTGAAAAAGAAAAAGCCGTTAACGGTACCGGAGTTTTCCGGTTTGTCCAGATGCTGTACAAAGATAAAAGCACAATCATTAAAATAGCGGGAAGAATTCCTGCAATGAACAGTTTTTCAATGGAAATCTGTTCTCCCGTGTTCATTTGCTGGGCAATGACACCATACAGAATCAGCGGCAAGGATGGGGGAAGTAAAAGTCCCAGGCTTCCTGATGTGGTGACAAGCCCGAGACTGAAATTATCATTATATCCAGCCTGTTTTAATGCCGGATATAATAAGGCACCCATGGCAACAATGGTAACCCCGGAAGCGCCGGTAAAGGCCGTGAAAAGCGCACAGACAATAAAGGCAACAATGGCAAGGCCGCCGGGCATCCATCCGAAAAATGCATGGGTCAGACGAACCAGACGGCTTGAGGTATTGCTTTCTCCTAAAAGGTATCCGGCAAACGTAAACAGCGGCAGCGCCAGCAGAATGGGGGTGTCTGCAATGCGGAACAGTTCGATGGCCATGACAGACAGGTGAATATCACTCATATAAAATCCTGTCATGGCTGCGGCAATAATGATGCAGAACAGTGGAGCCCCTAAAAAGGCCAGCAGAATCAGTATGGCAATAACAAGATAGATCATTGATCTGCCTGCATGAAGATATCTTTTAATGCGGAAAATGACAGGAGAATATATCTTACACTGATTACAGCAAAAGCAACGGGAATAATGCTTTCACAGATCCACACCGGAATGTCTGCAAAGGCTGTCATGCCATCTTGTTTTTCCATCCGGACAAAAGCCACACTGAACCAGGTCATGATTGAGCAGACAGCCGCTGCAAAAATGCAGATGATCAGGGTTGATATTTTCTGGGCAAGGCCGGGAAGATACCGGGTAATAATATCTATATTTATATGATGGTTGTTTCTGCTGGCAATCATGGCACCGATAAGGCCGATCCATAAAACCAGCGTGCGAACCAGGGGATCTGCCCAGAGAATTCCTGAATCAAACAGATTTCGCAGTATAATCTGGAGCACAGCCATGGAAATCATAATCAGCAGCAAGGCGATGAGCAGGCTGTCTTCGATTTTTTCAAGAAAGCGGATGCTTTTTAGATAGACTGTGTTTTTTTTATCGGTCATTTTTGAGACTGGGACACGGTTTTGGTTTTAGAATGAAATTCATCAAGCAGGGCATCCAGTCTGTCAGCGACCTTTTTGGGCAGAACGCCGGATCTGATCATTTCTTCAGACGCAGCATCCGCCACCCGGTACCATTCCGCCCTGGCTTCTTTGGATGGATTGATAAAAACAATCCCTCTTTTTTTAAGCGTTTCAATGGCTATGATATCATCCAGGCGGTTCTGGGTATCAATCTCATGCATTGCCCGGGTCATGATCTGCGAAACAATTTTCTGATCTTCCGGGGAAATTTTCAGGAAACTGTTTTTTTCTATGGCCAGAACCGCATGAAGGTAAATCAAAGGAATATTGGTTACATATTTAATCTGGGTGTGCCATTGTAGAATGAGTGCGCCATAGGGTGAGGTGCCTACGGTATTGATCAGACCGGACTGCAGGGCGGTTCTTACATCCGCGATAGGAAGCGGAATGGGGGCTATGCCGAAGGCTTTTATGGAATCCTGGCTGATCTTGTCATTGTCCGGAATCCATACTTTCTGGCTTCTTAAATTTTCCACCGTTTCAATGGGTTCCTGGGACATGATATAGGCAAACCCGCCGCCAATGAGTCCGAAAGTCACAAATCCGGCATTATCAAGACCGTTGATAATAAAAGAATCCATATGTTTTCGAACATAGTCGATTTCTTCCAGACTTTTGAATTTCATGGGCTGGGCATACAGCTGATTGGCTGGAAAAAACTGGGAAAGACTTCCGCCGACAACAGCACCGCCATGCAGTTGGCCGATCCGGATTTTTCTCAGGACAGCACTGTCGTTTCCCATAACCCCGCCGGGATAGAATTTAAACACGACCCGGTTATGGGTTTGTTTTGTAACCTGATCCGCACCCTCGCGCATTTTTTCCATCCACATGGACCCTTCCGGAGACAATGTGGCGATTTTTAGTGTAAACGCTTGACTGCTCTGCACACAGAAAAGGACAATGAATACTCCTGCAAGAATTCGATAAATTGAAAATATCATATAATTTCTCCGGCACACTGGTTGGGTTAAAAATAGTCTGTTGAGCTTTTCAGCAGTTCTTTTGCCTGCTGTACAGCATATGTATTGATAAGTGTATATCCAGGAATTTGGGGATCTGTCTTTAATACGTCATTTAATAATTGATCATGAAGGGCCTGGTCAAAGATCATCCTGGCATAAAATTTTGCATACATGACTTTTATCATCAGGTTTTTTCCGCCGGAAATTTCCAGGGCGGTTTCAAAATGGTGTTTTCCTGTTTCGGGTCTGCCGCCAAGGGCTGGCGGTAAAAGCGTGGCCATGGTTCCAAGATAAACAAATGCAGCACCGTCTTTGTAAGTTTTATCCAGTTCGACAATTTTCTGCATGATGTATTCTATCCGGGCCATGTCTGCAATGGCATTCAGATCATTTTTATTGGCCAGTATCCATCCGGCCCAGGCATTGCCCAGAGAAAAAAGAACCGGCACATCTTGTTTTGTCATGCTTGATACGACAGTTTCAAATTCTTTGTAGGATGTTTTTTTAAGGCTGCAGGCATCATTTCGAGCCAGGCACATGGCATTACTGGCATAGGTTAATGCTTTCTGTGTCATTTTTCGGGAGCGGGTTTTATCTTTTACAAAGACATCGGCATACGCAGCATATAAATCAGCAGCGGTTGAAAGCATCAGCTCGTTCTCAGGATCCTGTGCGATCAAACTGTCAATCATCAGCAGATATGCCGGAGCCCCTGTCTCCACAAGGGACAGGTCGTCATTGTTCAGTATGGTTCTGGATAGATGATTCATCATGTTGGATGTGGCAGAGGATATGGCAGAAGCGCATCCGGAGAGTGAATAGAGAGCTGCAAGGCATGAAAAAAGGAGAATAAAGGATAAAGAGCTTGAATGCATTCTACAGTTTATCTTTTGAGAAAAAGCCATGGACAAGGTCAATCCTTTTTTCAAATTTGATTCCGGGCTGGCCAGGAGTGTCAGCATAAAAAGGAAACTACCGTGTTTGGTTGAAAAAATCAATAAGGGATTTATGGCTAACATGTTAATAATGCTTGAAAGACTGGGCAGACTCTGGTAGCCCATGAACATGATTTAATTCATTTTAAAACTCTTGAAAAGCAGGTCTATTGTTTATGACACAAAAAAAATACAGTTATATTGTTTTCGGAATTCTTGGCATTTCTTATATTCTGGTTTTTTTTCACAGATTGTCACCTGCAGTGATGGCTGTTGATATCATGAAGGATTTGAATACCGGCGGTGCCGTGATGGGTATTTTATCTTCAGCCTATTTTTATCCCTATGCCATTATGCAGATTCCGGCCGGCCTGTTGTCTGATTCCTGGGGGCCGCGCCGGTCTGTTTCTTTCTTTTTGCTGATTGCGGCAATCGGATCAATGGCTTTCGGGTTGTCCCAGAATGTGGGGATGGCGATTGCGGCAAGAGGTGTGGTTGGACTGGGTGTGGCCATGGTGTTTGTGCCCACAATGAAAATTTTGACCAACTGGTTTGAGTCAAGACAATTTGTCCACTTGACCGGAATTCTGATCTCGCTGGGAGGTGTGGGGGCTTATACTGCTGCAACGCCGCTGGCGTTTCTCAGTGAGGCGCTAAACTGGCGCGCCAGCATGATCATTATCGGTTTTATTACGATTGCTGTGGCGTTTTTTGTCTGGCAGGTGGTACGGGATACACCTGCGGAAAAGGGGTATCTGCCGGTGAAAAATATTTCTTCGACACCTGATATGATCAGGCTGCCAATAGGCCTGTTGCAGGGGTTGCTCATGGTTATAAAATCCCCTCGTTTCTGGCCCATGGCAGTGTGTTTCTTTTTAAGCGCAGCGGTTTCTCTGACATTTATGGGATTATGGGGAGGACCTTTTTTAATGCAGGTGTATGGAATGACAAAATCACAGACCGGGGCGATTCTATCCATGATGGCAATCGGTCTGATTGTCGGTGCGCCTGTGATGAGCTGGCTGTCGGAGCATGTTTATAAATCCCGGAAAATGTTAATGGTGTCCAATCTGATTGCTTCCTTTTTTTTATTTTCCCTGCTTGCTTTTTTTACAGGGGATTTCCCCGTTCCCTTTCTTTACCTGTGGTGTTTTGTGTACAGTTTTCTGGGGGCCGGTTCAATCGTTGTGGGATACGTCATTATAAAAGATATTTTCCCTCTGGAGATTGCAGGCACTGCAACCGGCCTTGTTAATATTGCACCTTTTGCAGGGGCTGCAATAGGACAGCCCCTGATGGGCTGGTATCTTGATTCATTTGGTAGCACAGCGGGTGTTTACAGCGTTTATGCCTATTCATGTGCATTTAAATTTTGCCTGGTTTTTATTCTCGGGGCTGTAATGGCAAGCGTGCTGATAAAAGAAAATTCTTAAGATACCCGCTATTGCCCTGATGTACGATGAAATGCGAGCTTGACCTGAATGACAAAATTTTCTATGTATAATACAAGCATCTATCATCAACAGAGACACATCATCATGAAGCACAGTATCCTTTTTTTATCGGTTTTGATTTTTTGTTCTGTCGGCATTTCTGGGGCTTTGAATGCAGGCCCTGAAGAACAGACCGTCTACGTCATTCCTGTTCAGGATATGGTGGAGCCTGCAATGGCGGCATACATCAAACGCGCCCTGAAAGATGCTCAGATAAAGAAAAACACGTTAATTGTCTTTAAAATGGATACATTCGGTGGCCGGGTGGATGCAGCGCTTGATATCGTGGATACAATTTCCAATATTCCCATGGGCCAGACAGTGGCGTATGTGGAAAAAAGAGCAATTTCAGCCGGGGCTTTAATCGCATTGTCTTCAAGCCAGCTGTTTATGAAAAATAATACCATCATCGGCGACTGTGCACCGATCATCAACACCCAGGACGGGCAGCAGATGGCCGGAGAAAAGATTCAGACAGTTTTAAGGGCCAGATTCCGTGCGCTTGCAAAAAAGAATAATTATCCGCTTGTCCTTGCCGAATCAATGGTCACCATTGATATGGAAGTATATGAGGTGATCATAGATAATGAAAAAACATATATGAATAAAAAAATGTATAATGATTTAACAGACACTGAGAAAAAAAAGATTCAGTCAAAAAAAACAATTGTGGCTGAGGGCGAACTGTTGACCATGGATGACAGGGAAGCCTTTGATCTGGGGTTCAGCCGGAAAAGTGTTCAGAACATGGAAGAAATGCTGTTGCTGCTGGGGTATGGTTCTGCACAGGTTATCACGATGGATGAGTCCTGGTCAGAAAGTTTTGTGCGGTTTTTGCAGCCTTTTTTGCCGATACTGATGCTCCTGGGCATCGGTGCTTTGTATATGGAAATGAAAGCGCCCGGGTTTGGTTTTCCCGGTTTTGCAGGGATTGCCTGCCTGTCTCTGGTTCTGTTCGGTCAATATCTGGTGGGGCTTGCCAATTATACGGAAGTTTTGATTCTGCTTATCGGTATTCTGTTTTTAGGAATAGAAGTCTTTGTCCTGCCAGGATTTGGTGTGGCCGGCTTTACAGGACTTATTGTGATTGGGGCAGGTCTTGTGCTTTCTTTTCAGAACTTTGTGATTCCGGATCCTGCGTTACCCTGGGAAAGGGCTTTGCTGATGACTAATATTGCCAGGGTCTTTGGCGTACTTTTATCGGGGTTTTTTATTTCAGTACTGATGATTCGTTTTGTTCTGCCCGGGTTGTCGAAACGGGTGGGCGGGGGGCCGTATCTGCAGACCAGTCTTGAAGCTGCTCATGCTGGCGTAATGCAGGATATGGGCTTAACTGAGAAAGACACCGGCGTTGCCCATTCCTTTTTGCGTCCATCAGGCAAAGTGATGATAAAGGGTAAAAAAATTGATGCCATCACCCGGGGTGAATTTGTGGAGACAGGAACACCTGTTGTTATAGAAAAGATTGAACACAACCGGGTGATTGTAAAGCCTTTGAAATCTGAAACATAAAGAGGGAAAATGAAATCATATTTACTGCCTGTTTTTCTCCAGTTGATCGGATTTGCTGTTATTGTTGCTGAAATTTTTATTCCCTCTTTCGGGATTTTAGGGCTTATTGCAGCATCTGTGTTCGCATATTCTTTGTATGTTGTATATACGTCCATATCCGTTACCGCAGGGATGGTTTTTACTGTGCTGGATATTTTCCTTGTGCCGGTTTTTATTATACTGGGAATAAAGGCTCTGGCACGATCCCCTCTTTCGCTTCAGCGAAAATTATTGAAAAAAGACGGGGTAGAGTCTCAGGATGAGACACACAGAAAACTTGTGAATGCAAAAGGGATTGCAATCACGGATTTGCGTCCTTCCGGAATTGCTGAAATTGATGATAAGCGTTTTGACGTGGTGACGGATGGAGAATATATTGAAGCGGATACGCCTGTTGTGGTGACCCAGGTTGCCGGGAACAGGGTTGTTGTAGGAGAAATTAAATAACAGGAGATAAAGCGAATGGAATTCCCCGTAATTTTAATGATTATTGCAGGCGTTGTTGCCCTTGTCGTATTTTATTTTATTTTTTCATATCTGGCCCTGTGGGTTCAGGCGCTGGTTTCCGGTGCAAGAGTGGGACTGCTCAATATTATTTTCATGCGGTTCAGAAAAGTTCCGCCCAAACTGATTGTTGAATCTAAAATCATGGCCGTAAAGGCCGGAATAGAAATCCCTACAGATGACCTTGAATCTCATTATCTTGCCGGCGGCAATGTCAGCCGGGTGGTTCAGGCGTTGATTGCAGCAGATAAAGCCAATATCGATTTGACATTTAATCGAAGTGTGGCTATTGATCTTGCCGGACGGGATGTTCTGGAGGCCGTTCGGATGTCGGTGAATCCTAAGGTGATTGAAACACCTCTGGTGACCGCCATGGCAAAGGATGGAATTCAATTAAGAGCGCTTTCACGGGTTACAGTTCGGGCCAATATTGACCGCCTTGTTGGTGGAGCTGGAGAAGAAACGATTTTAGCCAGAGTCGGAGAGGGAATTGTAACCACCATTGGGTCTGCAAAAAACCATAAAGAGGTTCTTGAAAATCCGGATTCCATATCCAAGACGGTATTGAGAAAAGGTCTGGATGCCGGAACAGCCTATGAAATTTTATCCATTGATATTGCGGATGTGGATGTGGGTAAAAATATTGGAGCAGAGCTTGAAACTGACCGGGCTGAAGCTGATAAAAAGATTGCCCAGGCAAAGGCCGAGGAAAAACGGGCCATGGCTTTTGCAGAAGAACAGGTCATGAAAGCCCGGGTTCAGGAAATGCGGGCAAAAGTGGTTGAAGCTGAGGCTCAGGTGCCGCTTGCCATGGCAGAAGCGTTTAGAAGCGGGAATCTGGGGGTGATGGATTATTATAAAATGCAGAATATTGTCGCGGACACAAAAATGCGGGATCAGATTGCAACACCGGATACACCACCTGAAAAATAATAAAATAGACCGGCCTGTGTTTTTCTTTTCAGACGGCAGGCCGGTTTTTTAAAGGAAATTCATATGGATTTAGATACGCTTATTACAGTTGTAATATTTCTTCTTTTTTTTGTTTTTCCCACGGTGCTGAAAATACTGGTTCAAAAAAAAAAGGATTCAAGACCTTCGTTCCTTGGGAAAATGGGTGATCAGATTCAAAAATTTGTTCAGGACCTGGAACAGCAGGGGCAGCAGCCAAAACAGACAGAATCTGAGAATGTCTGGGATATGTTTGAAACTCCATCTGAACCGCTGAAGAATGAAACGATTGTCGATACACCCTCGGAGCAAAAGGTGCCGCCACCAAAGAGTTCTCCTGAAAAAATACCGCTAAGGACATTTGAAAAAGCAGTATTACCCAAAAAACAGAATATTCCTTTAGCGTTAACTCAGAAAACAGTATCTTCTGGGATCAATATGTCTATCAAGGCAGATCCTTTGCAGAATGCTGTTGTCTGGTCCGAAATTCTGGCAAGCCCTTTGGCATTGAGAAATCAATAAGGGCTGATCCGATTTTATTTTTCAGGTTATATTTTTTTTAGGACAGATTTTTTGGGCTGCTTCCCAGCCAAACAGGGCGGCTTTTCTGGCCCGGCCCTCACCGTATTCACCCAAAGGTCCCATTTTCCTGATAACCCTGTGACAGGGGATTAAAAAAGGAATGGGATTTTTACCGACAGCTGTTCCCACTGCCCGGTCTGCCCGGGGCGCTTTGATATATTCTGCCAGGTCTTGATATGAAACCGCACATCCTAAGGGAATCCGGGTTAAGGCTTCCCATACCTTGATCTGGAAATGGGTGCCTTTGATATAAAGGTGCAAAGGCGTTCTGGCTGTGTTAATATCCTGTGGAAAAATACTGTCAGACAGCATCTGGATTTCTTTGTTGTGTATTTCAAGATCTGCCAGAGGCCATTGTTGAGCCAGCCAGTCGGTCAGTTGTGATTTTGAATGGTGCCTGAGAAATTTAAGATTGCATATTCCCTGTGGTGCTTTTGCAATCATGCAGGCACCAAATGGTGAATCCATAAACCCGTAAATAATTTTGAGTTGCGCCCCTTTTTTATTTTCGCCCGGGGTCATGACTTTACAGTGGAGAAACAGATCATGCATAGCTCCCGGAGTGGATGAATCTGAATCAAAATTTGTATCAAGAATGTTTTTAGACTGCTTGAGTATTTGTTTTGCGTAGTCTCTTGTAAGAAACTGCAAAAATTGTAAAGGACGGATCCCCGCCCATCGGGAGAACAGGTCTTCAAAGGCAGATTCGTTTAAATTCACCGCTTGTGCAATGTGAGAAACAGATGGCTGTTTCTCTTTGTTCTCCTGAACAAATTCAAGCGCTTTTTCAACAATTTCATAGTCTTTAGAGTCTGGTTCCCGGGTCAGGTGTTTTTTGCTGGGCATTTTGATCAATGGCCTTTCGGATGACAGCATCAAGTTTTTGATTGGAAAATGGTTTTTGAATGAAAAATTTTACACCGGCTTTCAGTGCTTTGGATTCATCTATTTTTTCACTGTATCCTGTACACAGAATAATGGGAATATCATTTCTGATGTTTAACAGTTCTTTAACAAGCATATCTCCGGTCATTTTCGGCATGGTCATATCCGTTAAAACCAGATCATATGTATCAGGATTGTCCTTAAAAGCTGCCAGCGCTTCTTTTCCATCCTTAAAAGCAGTCGTCTGATATCCATAATCTTCTAAAAATTCCTGCGTGGCCAGGCGGATGCTTTCTTCATCATCCACAATCATTATCCGTTCAGATCCTCCTGCGATGGCAGGTTCTTTTGACTCTGTTTCGTCTTCTGCAGGCAGGGGTTTTCTGCAGGGCAGGTAAACATCAAAACGGGCACCTTTTTCAGGGGCGCTGTAAACCTGAATATGCCCGTCATGTGCTTCAACAATGGCCCTTACAAGGGCCAGGCCAAATCCGGTTCCCTTTCCGATCTCCTTTGTGGTAAAATAGGGGTCAAATGCTTTTTCCAGGACAGTTCTGGTCATTCCGTGACCCGTATCATGAATTTCCAGATGAGCATAGCTTCCGGGTTTGATATAAGAATCAGAGTTTATGTCTCCCTGTGTGATTTGAATTTCATTGAGTTTTACTGTTAATGTGCCACCCTTTTCGATCATGGCCTGATAGGCATTTGTGCACAGGTTCATTATCACCTGATGAATCTGTGTTGAATCTGCCAGAATTGTAATCTGCTCGGAAAGTTCTTCCTTTATTATTATTGTTTCCGGCAGGGTGGATTTGAACAGGCTCAGTGCTTCATTTATGATAAGATCAAGGTGGATGGTCCGCTTTTGATATTCAGCTTTTCTGGAAAAGGTTAAAATCTGCTGGACAAGTCCTGATGCCCGTTGAGCGCCTTTTATAATCTGTTCAATATGGGGTTTTGCTTTCTGGGCATCACCGGCATGTTTTTTTGCCAGATCGGAAAAAGCAAAAATTCCGGAAAGAATATTGTTGAAATCATGGGCAATCCCACCCGCAAGCGTTCCCATGGCTTCCATTTTTCGAGCCTGAAACAGCTGTCTTTCCATCTTCTTGCTTTCTGTGACATCATGCAGAATAACAACACAGCCGATGGGGGCATTGTTTTTCCCTCTCCAGACATCAAAACTGATGATAATGTCCAGAAGTTCCCTGTTTTTATTATACCGTCGGGTTTCAACATCCCGTCCGCCCTGGCCTTTAATGATTTTTCTTCGAATCTGGATATTCAGATCATATTCTTCCTGTGGAATATAATTGGTCTTTTCCTCTGAAAATTCTTCCAGTGTCCATCCAAATGTATCTGTGAAAGCAGGATTGATGTAAATCGGTTTTCCATCCATGTCATACAGCGCAATAGGAACAGGAGACGCATCCATCACTTTTTTATATTTTTCTTCCACAAGAAGCTTGTCTTCAATTTCTCTTTTAAGTTCCGCGGTTCGTTTTTCCACCCGGATTTCAAGTTCATCCCGGGTGTGTTGGAGGCTAAGTTCCAGTTTTTCATTCTGCTGCAAGGATTGTTTCAGTGTATGTGCAAGCTGGTTAATGCTGCTGCCCAGGCAGTACAAATCATCTCCCGGCTGAAGTGCTGTTCTTGTATCAAGGTCACCTGCATTGATTTTATCTGTATTTTTTTGCAAAAGCGCTATTGACCGGGTAATCCGGTTGGAAAAATGCATGGCCAGCAGAAGATCCAATAAAAAGACAGCTGCTGAAATCAGCAGTATGGATTCGGTGAATTGGAAATAGATCGTAATTGTAAGGGCAACGGCAGGAATAAGGAG
The DNA here is from genome assembly GCA_018821535.1 of Pseudomonadota bacterium. Classification (GTDB taxonomy): domain Bacteria; phylum Desulfobacterota; class Desulfobacteria; order Desulfobacterales; family Desulfobacteraceae; genus Desulfobacula. The sequence goes on from JAHJLV010000060.1 coordinate 118,964, forward strand.
TATGAATAAATGGGAAAACAGCATTCGGGTGCGAAGGCTGAATTTATTCGGCAGCATGCGCATTCCTTAAAAATGATTTGCTGAGAGTTAAAATTGATTTCAGGTTTTTATTTTCTATATTCAAAGTTTTTCCTTTCATTCAGATTCTTTTAGGACAGGCATTTGGGTGTTGTCAAGGAAGAAAACACACCGATGATGTGAAGGTTTCCTGAAGATTTTATAAAAAAGGCGGGCGCAAAAATATTATTCCTGGCCAATGAGGAAAATACCATAGGTGGCAAGCAGGTTGGGAAAAAGATGGATCATCCTTCCCTGCTGGCTTTTGTTCCTGGTTTTGATGGCTGCCTGTTGAATAATTTTGAAACCGGCCTGTTTTGAAAAAAAAATAAAATCATTCAGGCTGAGCACCCGGATATTGGGGGTGTTATGCCATGAATACGGCAGTTCTCTGGTAACCGGTGCCTGACCGGACCAGAGCAGTTGAGCCCTGACACTGATATGACCGAAATTGGGAAAACTGACCACCCCCATTCTGGCCACCCGCAGCATGGATTTTATCAGGTTTGAGGGTTCATAAACCTGCTGAAGCGTCTGGGAGCAGATTGCATAGTCAAAGGTCTTGTCCGGGTAGTCTTCGATTTCTTCGTTGATGTCTCCTTGCAGCACTGAAAGCCCTTTTTCTATACAGGCGGCGACTCTGGATTCTTCTATTTCAATGCCCCTTTCCTGTACGCTTTTTTCTTTTTTAAGCCAGTAAAGCAGTTCTCCGTCTCCGCATCCCAACCCCAGGACTTTTGATCCGGGTTTGATCCAGGAGGCAATGATTTCAAGGTCGTATCTCAGCTGAGGCGGTGCGATCGGAGGGAATATGGATGCGTCAGTTGTCATTGGAAATGCTCCTTAAAAACCCGCGGATAAGATTTTCCAGGCGTTGGCCAGGCAGCAAAAACGCATCATGGCCCCACTGGGATTCGATTTCACAGAAGCTGACGTCAAGATTGTTTTTTTTCATGGCCTTGACCATTTCTTTGGACTGGTACGTGGGATACAGCCAGTCCGAGGTATAGGACACCACCAGGAATTTAGCCCGGCATTTTGAAAAGGCGTCAACCAGAGAGCCGTTCCCGTATTGTTCTGCCAGATCAAAATAATCAGCGGCTTTGGTGATATAAAGAAAAGAATTGGCATCAAAGCGTTCGATAAATTTATTCCCCTGGTGCTGAAGATACGATTCCACCTGAAATTCAGCCCCGAATTCAAAGCTCAGGGCAGACCGGTTCTGTAACTTTCTGCCGAATTTTAAACGCATGGATTCATCTGACAGATAGGTGATATGCCCGATCATACGGGCAAGCGCAAGCCCGATATCCGGTTTTTTGCCGTTATAATAATGGCCCTGATTCCAGTTGGGGTCTGCCATGATGGATTGCCGGGCCACTTCATTAAACGCAATGGCCAGAGCAGAATGCCGGGTTGTGGTGGCAAGGGGAATGGCAGATCTGATCATGGCCGGATACCGGATACACCATTCCAGGACCTGCATGCCGCCGACAGATCCGCCGATGGCAGATAAAATGGAGGTGATGTTCAGATGATCCATCAATGCTTTTTGGGCTTCCACCATATCTCCAATGGTGATCAGAGGAAAATGAGTGGCGTATTCTTTTCGGGTTTCAGGGTCAATGGAGGCCGGTCCTGTGGAACCGGCGCATGATCCGACAATATTGGAGCAGATCACAAAATATTTATCCGTGTCTATTCCTTTTCCAGGTCCTATCATCAAATCCCACCAGCCGGGCCTGGCATCATGGGCTGTATAATACCCGGCCATGTGAGAATCACCGGAAAGGGCGTGCAGGACAAGAATGACATTGGATTTGTTTGAATTGAGCGTGCCGCAGGTTTCATAGGCAAGAGTAACCGGTCCCAGGCTTGCCCCGCTTTCAAGTTTCAGGGGGTCAGATTTTTTTGCAAAGGTAAAGAACTGTTTTTCAACAATACCAACGCTTATGCCTTTGGGATCTGACTGGGTATATTCGCTCATGGATAAATTCTCCTGATCAAACGGATTCCAATGCCTGGGCCAGATCGCTGCAGATATCCTCATGATGCTCAATACCAACAGAGAGCCGTAAAAGCCCGGGATCAGCCAGCTTGTTTTTCAAATCTTCAGGAAAACTTGCATACTGGGATGAGTATGGATGAATGATCAAGGTCTTGCAGTCTCCCAGATTGGCTATATTTAAAATCATATCCAGTGAATTGATCAATCTGAAACAGGCATCCTGATTTTTCAAGCCAAACGTGAGCATGGCGCCAAAACCTTTTTGCCCAAACTGTGCCTTGGCAATTTGATGGCTTTTATGGTTTTCAAATCCCGGAAAGTTCACCCGGCTTATCTTTGGGTGGTCTTTTAAAAAATCCGCAACTTTAATGGCATTTTTCATATGCCGTTCCATGCGCAGACCCAAGGTGTTCAGTCCGATGGCAGTAAGATATGAATGAAAAGGTGCGGCTGTGGTGCCGAAATTGATATGGATCTCTTTATAGACTTTATGTAAAAAGGCAAGTCTTCCTTTCTGTTCAACAAAGGGAGCAAAATCTGTAAACCGATTCTGACTCCAGTCAAAGGTTCCGGCATCCACAATGATGCCACCCAGTGCGCCGCCATGACCGGACAGATATTTTGTGGTGGAGTGAATAACAATGTCTGCACCCAGCTCTATGGGGCGGCAAAGCCATGGAGAGGCCAGGGTATTGTCTATCATCAGCGGCAGGCCCCGGGAATGGGCCAGTTGAGCAATGGTTTTGATATCTGCAATTTCCATCCCCGGATTGGTGATGGTTTCCAGATAAATGAAGCGGGTTTTGTCAGTAATGGCCTGTTGAATCTGTTCAATATTTAATGGATCGATCAGTTGAACGTGGATGGCATATTTTTGAAAAATAGTGGTGAAAAGCGTGTATGATGACATGAAAAGAGACCGGCTGGCGATAAATTCATCCCCTGCACGCAACAGGCCCATGCAGGCATCATTAATGGCAGCCATGCCCGAGCTTGTGGCCAGTGCACCAGCCCCGGTTTCGAGGGCAGCCAGTTTGTGTTCTAAAAACCGGTTGGTCGGGTTGGTCAGGCGCATATAGATATGATCCTGACTCTTGCCTGAAAAGGCCTGGGTCAAACTGTCCGCGGTTTCATGGTAATGGGCAGCGGTCTGGAAAATCGGCGGAAGTGTGGCGCCTTTCCAGGCCGGGTCTTTGACGCCCTCATGAATGGCGTTTGTTTCAAAATGACGGAGTCTTTTTTTATCCATAAAAATGTCCTTTGTTTTTTATGCCTCCACCGACTTTATGGAAGATCAGAATATCACAGTGTGGTATGAATTTGTCAATATATAGTTGAATCATCCGTGTTTATTAAATCAAATTCTTCGTCTGTTCAATCGTCCTGATAGTCATCCGCATGGATTTTTCCATATCAATTTTTTTGGCCGTATCTTTGGCGGTTTGCCTGATTTGAGAATTTGAAAGGCATTCATCCAGGGCATCGGTCATATTTTTTTGCGTTAATTTTTTGCGCCATATGGGTTTGGGGCCCAGATGATTTGCATAAATTTTTTGACCGTGGAAATACTGATCCAGAATATGGGGCACAATGATCTGGGGGACACCGGATATGGCAGCGGCTGCGGTTGTTCCGGCACCGCCATGGTGGATAACCGCAGCCATCCGGGGAAAAAGATTCAAATGCGGATAGGCGGTAATAAAGAAAACATCTTCTTCATTCACAACAGGGCCGGAATCCTTCCAGAATTTTGCAATAACAAGACGTTTTCCAAGGTGCTTTGCAGCATGGATGAGCAGGGGAATATTTTTTTTCTGATCCTCTGGCGGCATGCTGCCAAATCCGGCATAAACAGGTTTGGAGCCGTTTTGAATGAAGCGTTCAAGGTCCATATGGCCTGGGCAGGGAAGCTCCAGATGTAAAAAACCCGTCTGAACAATGTGTTTTGTCACATCCGCAGGAATGCCTGCAATGGCGCTGTCACATGCCAGAATCGGATGGTGTCCCAGGATATGATCCCATGCATCTTTGATGGGCCCAAGGCCTGCTTTTTTTCTGTACTGGTTCAGTTGCCGTGTCAGAATGAATGTATCCAGAATTTTTGCAGTGTCCCAGGAAAATCTATTCAGCCAGAGCGGCAGGGTCTGGGTTTTCAGCGCCAAAAAGGGATGATTCGAAGATGGAAACAGCTGAGGCGTAAACGCAATATAGCGGTAGGGAATATTCAGTGCCTGGGCAATGGATGAAAGTCCGAACATCAGCGAGGAACCCATGATCAGATCCGCATCTTTAACAAGATCGGGAAGCTCTTTAAACTGGGTTTGTATTTCTTTGTGCACAAAAGAAATAAAAGAAAAACCCGCATACAGACTGGTGGCATTTTTCATGGTGTCAATAAATGCGGTCACATCTTTTCCAAATCCCAGATAGGGGCATTTCAGCTGCTGTGCCCATGATGCCTTTTCAGGCGGACCGATCAGGCGTACGGCATGGCCCTTGTCTTTCAGCGCAAGGCATAGCGCTATCATTGGCTGGACATCGCCTCTTGAGCCGCAGGTTGCCAGTATGATGTTCACGATAACACCTGATTTATCTGATTGTCAGTCATGATAGAGTTCTCTTTTGTCTTCAGGACTAATCCCATGGAAATATTTTATTATATCTGATATTTACAAAGCTTGTAAATTGAAACAAGAAGAATATGAAATGAATATATTGGAATACCGGCTTGATCAGCTGACACATAAATTTGAAAAAGACTTTGGAAAGGGCCGGTATCATGCCGGGGCCCTTTATCGGGAAATCTTCAAAAAAGGAAATCCTGATATCCTTGAGGTAAAAGAGTTTAAAGCGTCTCCCGGATTTTGTCAAAAGCTTGAAAAAAGCATAGATCTTCTGCCCGGAGAGATTGTTGATCGTTTCACAGAAGATGGCCTGACCAAATTTATCACGCAGCTTTGGGATGGCCAGAAAATAGAATCTGTTATTATTCCCATGGCAAACAGAAATACACTTTGTATTTCAAGCCAGGTGGGATGCAGGATGGGGTGCAGGTTTTGTCAGACCGGCAAAATGGGGTTTAAAAGAAATCTTACTGCGGCTGAAATTACAGGGCAGCTTTTTAATGCGCGCTTTATCTTAAAACAAAACATTAAGAATATTGTATTCATGGGTATGGGTGAACCGTTTGACAATTTTGAGGCAGTTATTCAGGCTATCAGAATTATGAATGAGCAGAAAGGATTTGACATTGCGCTTCGTCATATCACCGTGTCCACAGCAGGGCTTATCCAGGGGATACAAAAATTGGCCGCACTTGACATGAAGGGCTTGCGCCTGGCTGTCTCTATAAATTCATCCGATGAAAATACACGGTCCTGGCTGATGCCGGTGAATAAAACGCAATCTTTAGCCCTGCTTAAAAAAACATTACAGGCGTTTCCGCTATGCAAAAAAGAAACTTTTTTATTTGAATATATTTTGATAAAAGATTTTAACGACTCCATGGAGGACGCTGTAAAACTGGCTGAGTACATTCACCCCCTTCCTGTGAGGCTGAATCTTATTGCCTATAATCCCATGGACGGATTTAATTATGAATCTCCCAGTGACGATAGTATGTATGCATTTGCGGATGTTTTGACTCAAAAAGGTGTTTTTGTGATAAAAAGATGGAGCAAGGGCCGCTCTGTCAGTGCAGGGTGCGGTCAGTTGGGTAAACGATGTTAGCGCGTGTTTAAAGTTTTTTCATTCCTTGACAGACAGATGGATTTATGAAAATGAACGGCCGGTGCAAAACGGTTTAACTTAAGGTGGTTTATGAGCTATACAGAAGAAAGAACCAGGGCGGGTGAATATTTAAGGCTGGCGTTAGGCCTCATCACAAAATACAATCTGTCGGTGGATCCGGTAAATTATACGGTCTGGTATGAATATGTGTCCGGGAAAAATGCCAAGCTTAAAAAAGCCCTGGATCTGTCAATTCAGCAGGAAAAATCAATTAATAATGAATTGGTTGAAGCCCTTTACCAGAAATACGTCGCAGACGGGGACAGGCTCGTTGTCAGCAAACTTTTGACCAAAATCTCGTTGATGCTTAAGGAAATTGCCGGTCATGTTACAGAAACCGAAGGCGATCTGGCAGGCCATGGTCAGAGTCTTGGGGAGCTGGCGGCCCGGGTGGCTGATGTCAATGATTTCAACGAGATGAAAGACATCGTTGACCAGATGCTCATTGAAACCAAAGAACTTCTGAATTCCGGGAAAAGACTGCAAAGCCGCATGAAAATCTCTTCTGAGGATTTAAAACAGCTCCAGCAGGAGCTGGAAAAATCGCAGCAGGAAGCACAGACAGATGTGTTAACGTCTCTGATCAACCGCAGAGGACTTGAAAAACGACTTGAGCTGGAAAGGATCAGGGCCCGGCAGAACAATTCTTCTTTTTCCATTATCATGGTGGATATTGATCATTTTAAAACCGTCAATGATACCCATGGCCACCTGGTGGGAGACAGCCTGTTAAAAAGCATTGCGCAACTGCTGAAAACGCATTTGCGAAAAAATGATATTGCTGCACGGTATGGGGGAGAAGAGTTTTTGATTCTTTTGACTGAAACCGGAATTGACGGAGCCATGGCTGTGGGTGAAAAAATCAGAAAAGCGCTGTCTGCCAAAGAATGGAAAGTAAAAGACACGGGAAAGTCCATGGGCAAGATAACGGTTTCCATGGGTGTTGCGCTGTACCGCTTGAATGAGCCGGAAAAAGACCTGATAAAACGGGTGGATGATGCGCTTTATCTGGCAAAGAAAAAAGGACGGAACCAGATCTGCTCCCAGGACGATCTTTAATCCTTTGGTTTGTCTATGTCAATTTCCAGAGCGTAAATACCGTCTTCCATTTTTTCCTTGACAGGAAACCCCCCTTTTTTAAACACGGAAAGCATGGGTTCATTGGAAGAAAGTACATCAGCGGTCATTTTTTTAAATCCTCTTTCTTTGGCCAGGCCAGCCAGCATCTGAAACAGACAGGTTGCAATTCCGTATCCCTGATAGGCTTCATCAACAACAAAGGCAATATCTGCAAAAGGATTGTCCTCATGTTTTACAAACCGGGCTTCGGCAATAATGGTCTGCTGTCCGGGGTCTCCGACCAGCCCCACAATGGAAAGAGCATTCTGATAATCAACATTGACATAGGCCTGCATTTTTTCATGGGGCATGGTTTTTATGGGGCTGAAATATCGGTAATAGATAGCTTTGTCTGAAAATCGGTAAAACAATCGCCTCATCTGGTCTTCATCAGAGGGTTTTATGGCTCTGAATCTGACGCTCAGTCCATTTTTAAACGTCTTTCGGGTGGAAATCTGCGCAGGATAAAAATGAGAGCTGTCTGCAAGAAAAATCTGATCCTTGTATAAAAGATTCAGCTCTTTTGCACCTTCCACCAAAGCAGGACGGTCTTCGGGGTGGGCGATTTCAATAAGTGCCTGGGCGCGCTCTCTGAGTGTTCTGCCTTTTAACTGGGCGATCCCCTGTTCTGTTACCACAATATCCACTGATTCCGGCAGGTTCAGCAGGTCCTGGGAATTTTGTGCAGATATCTCAATATTTGCCTTGCCGGACCGGTTTCTGCTGGGAAGGGCAATAACAGTATAGCCGCCCCGGGAAATTTCAGCGCCGTTGAAAAAGTCTACCAGCTGACCCGGGCCTGCTGAGACATTGTCCTTGGTGTCATGCAGGACCACACGGCCGGACAGATCAACTCTTCTTGAGGGAAGAATAAAAACAAACTTACGGTTCTGGCCAATTTCCTGGGGACTGAAGACTTTGTCAATGCTTTGAAATTCCACCAGAGGGTTTTTATCAAGGAACTGCATCAGTTCTTCTGATCCAAGCGCATAGGCAGTCAGTGTTTTTCCTTTGAAAGGCCCTTTTTTCCGGTTGCTGACAGCCCCGCTTTTTACCAGATCCATGACTGCATCAGTAAAAAAGGGTGTGTGCAGTCCCAAATCTTTTTTTTCAGCAAGATGTTTAGGCAAGGCATCAAAAATGGGTCCGAAAGAAAACGCCATGCAGCTTTCGTCATCAATAATGGATGCAATATTGGCAGCGATTTCATCAAAAACAGGGTCCACGGGAAACCGGGGGAAATAAACAGGTGGATCAATGGATTCAATAACCATGTGAAACTCATCAAAATGAACAAAGGTGTCCCCCAGAGTAAGCGGGACATTATTATTGATTTCTCCGACAACCAGGTCTGCATTTTCCATGGCCATGCGGGCGACATCCACCCCAACTCCAAGACTGCAGTACCCTGCGCTGTTGGGTGGGGTGATCTGTATAAAAGCGACATCAATAGGAACCTGTTTGTTTTTGATCAGTAACGGGATGGATGAAAATCTGGCCGGGATCAGATCCACGTGTCCTGCACTGATCGCATCTGCCGATACCCATCCTGAAAAACAGGTTTTCAGACGGTAGCGTTTGGACTGAAGCGCCTTATGAGAGATGGCATCTCCGAAACTGATCAGCTGAATCAGGGTCAGATCCTGAAGACCGTATCCTTTGGCGTTCATAAGACAGTTGACAAGGGTTCTGGGCTCTGCTGCGCCAGTGCCGATGAAAATGTTCATTCCAGGATGAATTTTATTCAGAACTTCATCGGTGGAAACGATTTTTTCTTTCCAGGGTATGTCTTTTTTGTTCAGCATCTGTCTTTTCCTTAATTGGCTGCCGCGGTTTTGTCTACGGGCTTGTCAGCTTCTTTATATTGTCCCTGGCAAAGGTGATGGACGGGTCAATTTCCAGAGCCATTTCATAATATTGTATGGCCAGTTGAGTATCTCCCAGTTCCCGGTATCCAGAACCGATATTGGCATAGTTTATGGCAAGAGAGGGATCAATTTCCAGGGCATCCTCAAAACAGGAAATCGCTGTTTTATACTCTTTGAGCATAAAACAGCAGACGCCCATGGTGTTGAACAGGTCGGGTCGCTGCTCATCAATGGCCAGCCCTTTTTTGCAGGTCTCAATGGCATTTTCATAAAGTTCAAGATCTTTCTGGCAGGCCCCCATATGTGAATAAATATCAGGCATGTTCAGTCTTTCAGGTGTCCGGTCAAGCGCGGTCTGGAATTGTCTGAGTGCTGCATCCTGATCATGAACCGCATTCAGCATCAGGCCCTTGTAAAAACTGGTGTAATATTTTCCGGGCAGGACCGCTTCCAGTTCATCCAGGCGTGCCAGGGCCTGAACCGGATCAAAATGTTCAGTGATCAGGCGGGCAGAAAACATGCCCACGCTTGCGGCAGTGGCGCGTTCTCTGAAATGGGCGCCTGGAATAATGGTATAAAAGGCCGGAATTTCCAGTGTTTCATGCAGGGTGCTGATGGCCAGTACCTGGTAATCCTGTTTTTTCAGCGCCTGGATCAGATTTTCCACTTCTGTTTTGATATTGTTGTCTGACAGATCCGGTAAATCCTTTGCCTGGATCATGGCCTGGGGGTGAGTAATAAAGGCGGCATCTTCAATACGGGTGAATTTGGGCAGTCCGCTGGCAACAAAGTTTGATCCTGAATTAAAATCCCCGGCTAACTGGGCGGTTTCTGTAAGCGCCCGGCTCATGGCTTTTTGAGGATCAGGCGAAGTGCCTGCTGTCCAGACAATTTCACTGAATTCCGGAAAGGTGGACGGGTCCCAGGCCAGCACACCGATGGTCGGGATGCCTGTATCCAGAGAAAAATTTGTGGCAAAAACTTTGATTCCTTCTTTTTTAAATTTTGCCAGTAATTCAATCACCAGAGGATCGGTAAAAGAATCCAGATGGATTCCCGGAACATTTAAGCGCTTGTGGCTGATAATGGATGAGGTATGGCGTTCAACCAGTTCGCAGATTCCCTGGCTCAAGGCTTCTTCAGTGCAGTTACCTGCGCTGGGGCCGTTAAATTCATTAATCATGTAAAACCAGTTAAACGGGATTAAAACCTCTTTACCGGTTGTCAGGTTGAATCCTTTTGTCCATTTTAACGGCAGTTTGTCAAAAAGAGGTTTTATTTTAAGGGCATCTTCTTTGTTATCATGGACAGATTTGATGATCTGGTCGTAAGGCAGGGCGTTTTCACCCAGATCTTCGGGGGTTGAATACCAAAAATTGGCTTCATTTTTTACAAAGGAAAAAAAACTGAAGCGTTCTGCAAGTTCCATGACAGCGCTTGCTTCTGACTGTTCAGGCGTCCCGCCTTTGCCCATCTGCTTTTTGGTGCCGATGATTTGGATTGCATCTGTTCCGCATTCACTGAAAAAAACGGGGATATCCAGCCGGCCGTTATCAATTCTCTGGGTCCGGCTTAAAATATCAAGATTCAACTGCCTGGTCTTTTCTTTGAAATTTGCCACTGTCTCCACAGGAGACATGATTTTGTCCTGGTCATATGTATAGCCCTTGAGGGCATCTTTCAGTTCGATTGTGTAACCCATCAGATATCCTTGAAATACAGTTCAATTATGCCATATATTTATACTACATTGTGATATCGGTTTATATCACAGACAGGGCTGTGCATTCAATATAAAAACAGCGGGCGGTTTAATTGCTGAGCAGAAAAAGATATGGCGGTTTTGCATGATCCGGCTGTGCATGATCTGGCTGTATATGCTCCGGCTGTGCATATTTCAGGTTGAGTTCTATTTTTTCGTACAGTCCATGTGGAAGCGTTTCAGATTCCAGAGCAGTGGCCATGGCCGCATCCATGGCCGCATCAAGGCCTGTGTCAATCCTGAACAGCCGGTTGCATTCAGTGCAGAGGTTTATATGGTCACAAACCGCATCCGGAACAGGGGTGTTTTTGTGAAATGGTCTGGCACAAAGCCAGTGCTCAAACTCTTTACAATTCATCGGATTTTAAAAAAGACCGGGGTTTAAAATTAATATTCAACACATTATTATTATTTTTTGCCTGTTTCAGCAAAATAATTTTCAAGGCTTCCCTGGCTCTTGTCAGCCGTGACATGACTGTTCCAATGGGGATTTCAAGTGTCTGGGCAATTTCTTTGTACAGCATTTCATCGGCATGGTACAGCATCAGGATCTCTTTATATTTGTGCGGCAGCTGATCCAGTGCTGTATGCACGGCCTGGCGAGTGGATGCTTTTGACAGAATATCTTCTGCAGATTCCGTGGATACGTTTTCTTTCAGATAATCAATATAGTCGGTTTCCTGTAATTTGTGCCGGATTTTGGTTTTCTCCCAGTTTTTTAAAAACGTATTTCGTAAAATTGTCAGCAGCCAGGGTTTGCATTTTGATTTTTCCCTGAGCTGGTGAAATTTGTCAAAGGCAATCATATACGTTTCCTGCACGATATCTTCGGCATCAAACGTGTTGCCGCAATATCTGAATGCCATATTATACAAAAGTTTCATATGCGGGTAAGTTAACCGTTTAAATTCATTTTTTGATGTTGTTTTTTCTAATATCATAGGATCAACTCCTGATTTTATCTTTTTTTAAGAGTAATCAGGATATTGATCAATTCAATTAAAAAAATTCAGCATGTTAAAAAATATCTTTGCATTCAAGACAGATAACACCTTTTTTTTATTCCAGATACGGGATAAATTTTAAGTTGGCTTTTGGGAAGGCAAAGTTATTTAATTCTTTGACAGACACCCAGCGATAATCAATGGGTCCGTTGAGGTGAACTTTGCCTTGAATGAACCTGCAGTAAAAAACATCCATTATGATTTTAAAATGTGTATAGGCATGATGAACCGTTGTCAGGTGGGACGCAACAGTTACAGTGATGCCGGTTTCTTCTTTTATTTCACGGATGCAGGCATCCTTTGCAGTTTCGTCTTTTTTAAGTTTTCCGCCGGGAAATTCCCACAATCCGCCCAGAAGCCCATCCAGTTTTCGCCGGGTGATCAGTATTTTTTTGTTTTTTTGGACAACACCTGCAGCAATGTGATACGTGGGGACAGGTCTGGATGTTACCCTTTTGGGATAGTCATTCACTGTATGGGTTGTGAAACTGTTGCACCATTCACTTACCGGACACAGGCTGCACTGTGTCTTTTTCGGGGTGCAGATCATAGCGCCCAGTTCCATGACCGCCTGGTTGAATGTGCCCGGATCTGTTTTATCCAGAAGCGTTTGGGCCCATGCTTTAAAAAATGGGTGTGAGGAGGACGCATTAACCGGGTGATCCAGACAGAACAATCTTGCCAGAACCCGTTTTACATTTCCGTCCACCACGGCCAGGGGGTGGCTGAAGACAATACTGAGGACTGCAGATCCGATATAGTCTCCCACACCGGGAAGGGTTAAAAAAGTTTGAAAATTATCCGGAATATGACCGTTGAATTCCTTTGAAACAATGTTGGCCGCTTTATGAAAATTTCTGGCCCGGGCGTAATATCCCAGGCCTTCCCACATTTTAAGCACAATTTCAAGATCCGCATCTGCCAGATCCCGGATCGTTGGAAATTTTTCTATAAAATTAAAAAAATACGGCAGGACGGTTTTGACCTGGGTCTGCTGGAGCATGACCTCTGATATCCAAACGTGGTAAGGGTTTTTGCTTTCTCTCCAGGGCAGTTTGCGATGACTGTTTCGATACCAGCAGGTCAGTTGCTGCTGGAATGTTAAAATATGTTCCGGGTCATTTATCATGGCGCCGGACTATACCACGATTATGCCAAACAGCGCACACAAAATGTTGAAGAAATATTTAAACAGGTGATTTTATCTGTTTCTCATATTGTATTTTTAAATAAAAAAGTGTCTGATAAGATATGAAATTTAATATGAAATGGATAATTTTTATTGTATTGCTTTTCTTTGTCGCCGTGATCGGGGTTTTACACACGGTTACGCCCGGACATCTGATTTTATATCATGACACCTACCGCAGGCTCAGCTATTTTCCCATTGCCATTGGTGCCGTTTATTTTGGATTAGGCGGCGGTATTTTATTTGCGGTTCTGTCCTGTATGTCTTTTATCCCTCATCTGTACATGTTCTGGGCAAGGGTCCCTGAGGCATACTACAGTGAGCTGTCAGAAATTTTATTTTATCTGGCTGCAGGGATTGTCATCGGACTGATATCCAGCCGGAAAAATCATCTGCAGGAAAAATATAAAACACTTTCTGAAAAACTGGCAGCATCTTATCAGCGGTTGTCTTCCCAGACATCCCAGCTTGTGGAAGCGGAAAAACAACTGGGGGAAAGCCTAAAACTGTCCATGCTGGGACAGGTTGCAGCCTCCCTTGCCCATGAGATTAAAAATCCGCTGGCATCCATAAAAGGCGCGGCAGAGATTCTGGCGGACGAAGTCCTGCCGGGACACCCCAAATATGAGTTCATCGAAATCATGCGCGCTGAGATTTCCCGGCTGAATCATTCTGTGGAAGATGTGTTAAAACTGTTCAGCGGAAAGCCCCAGCAGGACACCTTTGCCCGGCAGGAGGGTGAAAAAATTGTCCAACGGGTTCTGGCATTGCTGGAAACAAGACTGCAGCAAAAGCATATTCAGGTTTCAGTTCTTGCACACCCGGATGTTTCAGGGTTCATGATGAATGAAGATGCCATGATTCAGGTGCTGATGAACATCATTATCAATGCAGTGGATGCGGTGGAAAAAAACGGGATAATTCAGATTCATATCAAGCCGGATAAAAAAGGATGTCTGGTGCGGATCGAGGATAACGGACCGGGCATCCCCAAAGCAGATATGCAAACTGTATTTAATTCATTTGTGACATTCAAGGAAGGGGGCACAGGTCTGGGACTGTCTATTTCCAGAAAAATCATTGAACGCCTGGGCGGACAGATCGAGGTTGAGAATTCAGCGTTAGGCGGCGCAGCTTTTCTGATATATCTGCCCGAAGAACCATTCTTAAACGCCGGAGATGCTTGATATGTCTGATACTGTTTTATTGATTGATGATGATCAGAGCCTGAGACGGGTGACAGAATATAACCTGTCGGAAAAAGGCTTTGATGTGGTAACGGCAGCCTCGGGAAAACAGGGGCTTGAACTGTTCGCAACAGTGTGTCCGGATCTTGTGGTCACCGATGTAAAGCTTGGAGACATGAACGGGCTTGATCTGCTGGAAACTTTTAAAAAACAAATTCCGGATATTCCGGTGATTGTCATGACCGCATTCGGTTCTATTGAAATGGCGGTTCAGGCCATGCATAAAGGCGCATTTAATTTTATCACCAAACCGTTTGACCGGGATACCCTGATTCTGACATGCAAAAAAGCGCTGGAGCTTCGGGGCCTGCGTTCAAAAACAAAACTTTTATCCAAAGAAATTAACCGGTTGACCGGAACCAAAGGCATCGTGTCTGCAAGCTCTGTGATGAAAGAATTGCTGGATACGGCAACCCGGGCCGCAAACAGTGAGGCAACCGTGCTGATTTCAGGTGAATCCGGCACAGGCAAGGAAGTGCTGGCAAGACTGATTCATCAGAGCAGCCCCCGAAATAACGGTCCCATGGTGGCGGTCAATTGTGCGGCCATTCCGGCAGGGCTGGTGGAAAGCGAATTGTTCGGGCATGTCAAAGGGGCTTTCACCGGAGCGGTTAAGGACCGTAAAGGACATTTTGTGACAGCCTCCGGCGGAACACTTTTTCTGGATGAAATCGGTGAATTGAGCACGGATGTGCAGGTGAAGCTTTTAAGGGCGATCCAGGAAAAAGAAGTCATGCCCGTGGGATCGGAAAAAACCCGGAAGGTGGATATCCGGATTGTGGCGGCCACCAATCTGGATTTAAAAGAACAGATTGCAGCGGGCCGGTTCAGAGAAGACCTGTATTATCGGCTGAGCGTCATCCCGTTGTTTATCCCGCCGTTGAGGGAAAGAATGAAAGATATTCCGGCGCTGGTCAAACATTTTTTAAAAAAAATGGATGCACCTTCAGATGTCAATTTTACAGATGACGCATTGAATATTTTAAAAACCTATCACTGGCCCGGAAATATCAGGGAAATCCAGAATATTGTTGAACGGTGTGTTATTTTGCGCAAACAAAACCAGATTACAGCACAGGATCTTGCTTTGCTTGCACAGCCTTTGCCTGTGGGGAAATTTGACCCTGCCATCCCTGATGAGGGAATTTCCCTGGAAGAGATTGAGAAAGCCTATGTTTTAAAAGCATTGGAAAAAGCCGGGGGCAACCGTTCAAAAGCAGCCCGGCTTTTGAAGATTCCCCGTCATGTCCTGCTGTATCGTCTGGACAAGTATAATCTGTAGAATATTCTACATGTCATTGGCGAATAGTCTGCAAATCTAAGTTTTCAAATTGACCCCTCCTTTTTAATCAAAATTTTTTTGGCAATAAATCCAAACTCTTAACTTTAATTTTTACTGTTTTTATCCTGCTGGCACCACTCTTGAGTAGTATACAGGCCATGTGGGAAAAACTATTAATTACAGGGAACATCATCATGAAACGTATTGAGAAAAAAATCATAATTTTGGCTTTTTTTCTGGCGGTGCTGTTGACAGGGTCAAATGCCTGGGCGCTTTTTGGAAGCAAATTTCAAACACTGAAACCTGAAAATGGAAACGTATTTATCCCCATAAAACAGATGGATGACGGCAAGGCGCATTATTTTAAAGTAAAGGCGGATGATGGTGCTGATAAAGGCCTTGATGTGAGTTTTTTTGTGGTGAAAAGTTCTGATGGTATTATCCGCGCTGCGGTGGATTCCTGTGATGTGTGCTACCGGTCCGGCAAAGGATATGTTCAGCAGGCAGATGTCATGGTCTGCACCAATTGCGGACGCAGATTTGCCACAGACCGGATCAATGAAGTCAAGGGCGGCTGCAATCCTGCGCCTTTAAACAGGACAATAGAAGGCGACATGCTTGTCATTTCCATGGCAGATATCAACACCAATGCCTGGTACTGTAAATTTAAATAGCAGGAAAAGGATGATGAAAATGGCATATGATCCGGAAAAATATCGGGAAAAAAGAGAAAAGGTGCTTGGCATAAAAAAGCGGGGCCTGGGGTTTGGAGCCATGGCGGTGATTATTTGTGTCGTAATTCTTGCAGGATTAAGTGTGGTGACAGTGCCCCGGGCAGTTTCATATTTCAGCACCCGGAATCTGGATGATGCTATTTTTAAACTGGAATCCGGTTCAAACTGGCCCGAGAATGTGATTGCGGCCATCCAGAAAATTGACGGGATAGCATCCGTTACTGAAGATAAAAATCATACCCGCCTGGTAGTGACCTATGACAGGCGGACAGCGGCATTTGCAAACATGACAGCTGCGTTTTCAAAACGAAATCTGGGCGTCACGCTGCTCAATCAGGTGAATCACCGGCAGCATCGGAATACACTGGAAAATAAGGAGGAAACCATTGAAACTCCATAATATTTCTTTTGGCAATATTAAACGCAGAAAAGGGAAAATGCTGTTCCTGGTTCTGGGTCTGATTATTGGTATTTCAACCGTCGTGACGCTTTTATCCATTACCGAAAGCATGACCGTGAATATTGAAGAGCGGCTGAATCAGTTCGGCGCCAATATTGTCATGGTTCCCAGGACGCAGAATCTGTCCTTGAATTATGGCGGCATTGATGTGGGCGGGGTGAATTACAAGGTCCGGGAAATTAACCAGGACGATCTGCAGAATATTTATACAATAAAGAATAGAAAAAACCTTTCCATTATTGCCCCGAAAATTCTGGGACCGGTCAGGGTAAAAGGTCAGGATGTCCTGCTGATGGGTGTAATCTTTGATCAGGAACTGGCTTTGAAAACCTGGTGGCACAAGACCGAGGGAAATTTTCCAGGCCAGGCAGACCAGGTGATGCTTGGCGCTCAGGTGGCGTCTTTTTTAAACCTGGCTGCAGGAGACAACATTCATCTTTTTGAAACGCCGTTTACGGTTTCAACGGTTTTAAAACCCACAGGGGGCCCGGAAGATGATGCGATTATTTCAGAACTGGGGGCAGCCCAGAAGCTTTTAGGAAAACAGGGCAGGCTTTCCATGGTGGAGATTTCCGCTTTCTGCCAGGGATGCCCGATTTCCGAGCTGACGCTGCAGATTGCAGAAAAATTTCCAGATGCCAAAGTCACTGCCATGAAACAGGCGGTCATGTCCAAAATGCAGTCCATAGAGATGTTTCAATCTTTCAGTCTGGGGGTGTCCATTATAGTGATCCTCATCGGAGCTTTGCTGGTTCTGGTGACCATGATGGGCTCGGTCAACGAGCGGACCCGGGAGATCGGTATTTTCAGGGCAATCGGTTTCAGAAGAGGTCATGTCATGCAGATTATCCTTCTGGAAGCCATGCTTTTAGGTGTTGTCGGCGGTGTTTTGGGGTTTGGTACCGGCAATCTGATCGCTTACAGTATTATTCCGATGGTAATGAAAGACAGTGTTTTTGCCGGGATTAATATGAATCTTGGAATCATTTCCATTATCATGTCCGTGGCCTTAAGTCTTCTGGCAAGTCTGTATCCCGCATTCAAGGCCAGTAATATGGATCCCAGTGAAGCCCTGAGGGCACTTTAAAATATAAAGAGAGCATATACAAATGACACAGGTGAATCATTTAATTGAAATCAGAGGATTGAAAAAAACGTATCAAAGTGGCGATACGACAGTGGATGCCATAAGACAGATGGATTTTTTTATTGATGATGAAGAATTCATCACCATTATGGGGCAGTCCGGTTCGGGGAAAAGTACATTATTGTCCATCATGGGGGCGTTGAATCATCCAAGCCAGGGACAGGTTCTGGTGGACTCCCTGGATCTGTACGCCCTGAGCACTGAACAGCGGGCTGATTTTCGCAGTGAATATATCGGGTTTATTTTCCAGTCTTTTCAATTGATTCCGTATCTGACGGTGCTGGAAAATGTCATGCTGCCCATGGCCGTTACCGGCCAGAAAAAAAAGATAAAAAATCAGATGGCTTTAGATGTCATTGACCGCGTAGGGCTTGCAGCCAAAGCCCACCGTCTGCCGGATCAGTTGTCCGGCGGGGAGCAGGAGCGGGTTGCCATTGCAAGGGCGATTGTGAATAAACCACCGATTATTCTGGCGGATGAACCCACAGGAAACCTGGATTCACAGACAGCCGGTGAAATCATGCAGCTTTTGCAAACCTTGAACAGGCAGGGGCATACGGTTATTGTGGTGACTCATAATCCGGAGGTGACACAATATGCAACGCGGACCGTCCGGGTTCAGGACGGACTGTGCTTTGTCTGAAACCCATTTTAAAAAATTCAGCCCTCATGAAGACAGGAATTTTTCCAGATCGTCCTGTGTGGTGAATGCCTTGAAATGAAACGGAAGGCTTATCGTCATGGGTGTAAATATCTCCATAATGGCCATATTCATATTTCCGGAGATAAGAACGGCTATCTTGTTTGCAAAATTTTCACCCTGCGGTTTGTATGACTTGAAAATCTCCACTATTTCCATCAAATCAAAAATACTCATTCCCATCATGGCATCGGTACAGTCCCAGAAAGAGTGTTTGTGATGGTAGTCAGGGTGCTTCATCACCTCCAGAATGGCGGTAAGCATCCCGGTTTTCGTCAGGTAGCCTTTCACATTGATTTTGATGTAAGCCGGGTGGGAATTTTCCAGTTGATATTCCAATTTCTACACTTCTCCGGTATCGATGGCATATCGTATTATTGCGGCCAGGTTCTTCAATCCTAATTTGCGTTTTATATTGGAACGGTGTTTATCAACTGTCCATTGAGAGATATTCATGATATCGCTGATTTCCTTGCTGGTGTTGCCCTGGGAAATCATATTGATAATCTCGCGTTCACGGGATGACAGCGGATTGGCTTCGACTCTCTTTAATGGTTTCAGGTAGTAAGTCTCTGTTACATTGGAATGATAGTATTGGTTGTCAAAGATTTTTTCAAATGCATTTAAAATTTCTTCTTTGGATTCTGATTTGCATATTGAGGCACATGCCCCCATTTGAATTGCTTTTTGTTGATTGATCGAGTTCAGGAATCCGCTGAATGCGATAATTTTAATCTCCGGAAACAAAGCGTGAATCTTTGAGATAATTTCAAATCCGTCAGTTCCAGGCATCACAAGGTCTATTACCACAAAGTCAACGCTTTGATGTTGAAGCAGATTTAAAAGTTGTTCTCCATTTTCAGCTTCCCCTACGAAATTAATGTGAGGTGTATTACGAAATATTTTTTGAAACGCTTTTCTGACAATCGGGTGGTCATCTGCTATCATTCCGTTGAACGTTTCCATTATGCCCTTTTCTGATAAAAAACCATTAAACCATTCGAGATTCTGAAATACTGCTTTGAGGTTAATTTATTAGTAAATTTATCAACAAAAAACAATTACTGTAACTGTGTATTTTATATAAATACAAATGGCGATATTTCAACTTGCTGTGCTGCCTGTCAGATGATTTGTTCGGTGAAGAAATGGGCTTGAATTTTTTTTTGGGGGGGGAGGCCTCAAAAGAAGCCTCCCTTTAACCAATCAGATATGTTCTGTCTATTTGTTGATAATCAGCTCATATCCGGACGGTGTAAGCGTTGCCGGCGTTTTCATGTTATTGATGTTTCCCGGCATGCCCACCAGCGGATACCACAGGGCCATGCATAAGGCCAGAACGATGATGCCCAGAATGGATCTGAACACTAAAACCTTAAATGCTTCCCACTGGGTGAAATATCCAAACCCGTATGAAATCAGGGTTGGAGGGCATCCAATGACCAGAAGTACAAAGGTGGTGGCCAGAGGTACTGCCATGGCAATGGGGGCAACGGGGGTTCCAGCCATATCTGCCATGGGAACCACAACCGGAACCAGCAGGGCTGTTGCAGCGGCATTGGCCATAAAACTGGTAATGACCGCACTCAGTGCAGATGCGCCGGCAGCCACCACAGGCCATGAAGAATTGGTGAAAATCGGGAATATCTGGGTGGCGATCCAATTTCCGGCACCTGTATCCAGCATGGCAACACCCAGTGAAAAGCCTGCGCCGAATACCATAATGGGGTTCCATGGGTATTCTGCCAGACATTGTTTCCAGTCCACAACCTTGAAGATCATGCAGACAACAATGAAAAGGCCGCCAATGGCAGAGACATGGATTTTGGTTAAGTCTGTCAGAAACCAGAGCACGAAAGTTCCTGCAAGAATCCATGAGAGCAGTTTTTCATTTCTTTCCATGGGAGGCATTTTTGCAATGGCAAGTTCCATTGGCAATTCCTTGACTTTTGGCGGATAAATAATCCAGACTGCCAGCCAGGTCGCAAGTCCCAGGAACATGGACGGTACGAACTGATATAACATATATTCCATAAAACCAATGTTATAACCGGTAATTTTAAACAGCAGTTCTGCTGAAGCCGGGGATCGTCCACTGCCCAGGAAAGTTGCACCACCACCACATGCAGCTCCCAGCGGGATCATGAACATGAAATGCTTGGTAAAACTGTTGCTTTTATCCGGTGTGAGCCCCATTTTCAGAAACATGGGCATCATGGCATAGAGCAGAATGATGGTGATGGTAGCATCATGGGTCCATGCGGCCAGAAAAGTTGCACCCATGCACAGGGTGAAACTCAGGCGCTTGACATTTGTGCCGCCGATTTTAAGAATATACGACATCAGTCGACTGGGTATGGTTGTCTGTCCCAGCATGACCCCCAGCATGATGATGAAAAAAACAAACACCACTGTCCGGTTTGCATAGGGTTCCCAGGCAGCTTTGGATGACTGGATCTTTAAGATGATCATCACACAGCCTACCCCGATGGACGTGACCCCGATAGGGATAGCTTCTGATGTCCAGAGGATAACCACGGTTGCCAGCATGGCAAGAAATGCATGCCCGCGGGCACCCAGCGCTTCCGGGGTGGGAATCAGCCAGATCAGCAGTCCTGCGGCAATGGAAATGATGATCCATTTGAGGGCGAATTTCTGACTTTTTCCAGCACTGCCCTCTTCTTCTAATTTTGCAATATTTAATTCATTTGTCATTTAATTTAATCCTCCATCCAGCTCATCGGGTGATGATGTTCACAATTTCGAAGAAAAGATCCTGCTCTCTTAAAATACCAATTACTTTTTTCCCGGACGTGACGATCAGGCGCGTCCTTTTGGTTTTGAAGAGCAGATTGGCCACCTCCATGAGGTTTGCATTTCCATCAATCATGGGTGGAGCTTCCAGAGTGAGTTCTCCTATTTTCTTATCCGCCAGAGCCTTCATTTGAATGGTAAACAGTCCGTCCCAGCCACTGGTGAATACATGGGAGAATTTTATGCTGTCTGTTTTGGAGGATTCAGAAGTGGATAAATGAAAGGAGGCTCCCTTGATCAGATCTTTTATGCGCAGGATTCCCACAAAATTGTGCTGTTCATCAAAGACAATAAGCGAGCGGTGACCGGCTTCCCGGATCATATTGCTGGAAACCAGTTCGGTTAAGGAACTCATGAGTTTTATCACGGCTTCCCGGATTGTATTGTTAACAGTTATGGTGGAGTAGTTTTCGATTTCGGTCATGATGTCCTTGACCTTTTTTTCTGTTCGTGCGGCACCTGTTTTCTGGACGGCATAGGCCTCATTGATTTTCAGGGCAAGGATATCAATGTCACAGGGTTTGATCAGATAATCAAATGCTTCCAGCTTGCGGGAATTGTCTGCAGAACCCGGGCTCCCGTGTCCGGTAAGCATGATCACCTGGGTTTGAGGGCTGAGTTTCTTGATTTTTTCAAGGGCCACATGTCCATCCATGCCCCCCATTTTGACATCCAGGACAACCACATCCTGGGGGCTTGTTTTTATGATGTTGACGGCTTCCTCCCCGGACCCGGCAATGGTTGTCTCAAATCCTTTCTTTCTTAGCAGTGTGGCGGTTGTTTCGCGAAAACGCGCTTCATCATCAACCATCATTACTTTTATTTTCTCGGGCATATTGAATTCTCCTTTTAAAAAAATGTTCATGGGTGAATTGTTCCAGCAGTGTGACACATAGCGTAATGGCAACATCCATGCCGAGTTGAATAAAAGAAAATAAATTTTATAGTATGTTGATTTTAAAGCAGATTTTTATTTTTTGGGGGTGGTGCAGAAAGGGATGCAGATGTCAGATATTTTTCCAACCCGATAACCAGATCTTTATTTCGTATCTATTGTTAACACTTTTTAAAACAGGAGGGCTGTGATGGTGTTAATGGGGTTGAAGTAAAAATCAGTTAGTTCTGTGTGTTGACTGAAATAGCTTTGATTTTCTGATTCAGCTGTTTGATGGAAAAAGGTTTTTCAATCATATTGGAAAAGCCGTATTTTTTATATTCCTGAATATTCATATTAACCGAGTGACCGGTGATCAGAAGACCCTGAATATCCGGGTCAATTTTTTTGAGCTGTTCCATGGTGGGAAAGCCACCGGGGCCGTTGTGAATTTCAAAATCAAGCAGGGCAAGCTGAATATTTTCCCCTTTTTCTTTTGCAGCCCTGCAGATATCAGCTGCCTGGTTTCCGTTGGAGGTGGCAAAGGTTTCATATCCAAGGCGCGTCAGCAATTGAGAAATAACATCCAGGATCAGTTCATCATCATCCATTACCAGTACTTTTACCGGTGTTTTACCAGAAAGGGGTTGAGTTTTCTTTTCTTCAATTAAATCCTCGGTGCCTGTCATGTTGTCAGAGCCGTTTTGTTTAAATACAGGCAGGGAAATATGCACGGTTGTGCCCTGACCCGGACTGGATTCAACATGGATCAGACCGCCATGACGCACAATGATTGACCAGGCAATGCTCAGGCCAAGTCCTGTGCTTTTTTTGTTTCCCATGGGTTTTGTCGTAAAATACGGATTGAAGATCATATCAAGATGTTCTTTGGATATACCGCAGCCGGTATCGGTTATACTGATAAGAATTTGAGGGTTTTTTAATGAAGACTCCCGATAGCTTACGGCAACATCAATATGTCCGTTGTCTTCTATGGATTCAATCGCATTTACAATAATATTTTCAAATGCATTTTTCAGCTGGTTTGCGTCTGCATAAAAGTCAGCCGGAATGGGCTCGCACGCAATACGGTGATTTATTTTTTCATCTTTTAAATGTTCTTTAATGATTTTTTGGATCAGGCTTTCAATATTTACTTTTACCTTAACCGGGGCACCGCCTTTTGCAAAACTGATTAATTTGGAAGAAATTCCCTTGGCCTGCATGATGCCTTTTTCTGCATGGAGCAGATATTTTTGGGTTTCGCTGTCGTTGCAGCTCAATTGCGCCAGATTAATATTTCCAATCACCATGGATAAGGAATTGTTAAAATCGTGGGCCACACCACCGGCAAGCGTGCTGATGCTTTCCAGCTTTTTTGAAGTATCAATGGCTTTTTCAAAATTGCGGAAAAGTGTTTCATTTTCTTTTTTTTCAGTGATATCAAGCGCAGTTTCCAGCCGGACAATGCGTTTGTCATACCATTCAATGGCTTTGTCAACAATGCTGTACCAGTGATTACTGGTGGTGTTGAAAAACTCCCACTCATAGGGTTCACCAGGCTCGCCGTTTTTTTGAACAAGTCTTGAATTGGTACAGTGAAGACAGGGGCCGGTCTGATTTTTCGCAATGACCTGCCAGCATTTTTGCCCTTCAGGAACCGGATGACTATCATTAAATGTCTTTAAAAATTTTTTATTGGCATAAACCAGATCATAGGTTTGCATGTCCGCAACATATACAATGGCTTCCATGGAATCAAATATGTTTTTAAAAATGGTAAAGCCTTTAATATTTTCTTTTTTCTGCCGGAGCAGATCTTTTTCTATGTCATATTTTTGCTGGGCCTGTTTTGTGATGCTGTAAAGGGTGTCCATGTTTTTTACCGGTTTTGAAAGGTATTCAAAGGCATTTTTCTGTTTCAATGCTTCTGCAGCATTCTGTATGCTGGAATAACCGGTAAGAAAGATGATCTGTATACAGGGATCAATCTGGTTTAATTCATGCATCAGCTGGATGCCATTCATCTTTTCCATCTGGATATCTGAAATGACGACTTTGGACGGCTGCTCTTTAAAGAGTTCAATTGCATCAAATCCGTTGGAGGCCGTTTGAACACAGTACCCCTTGCTTTCAAAAAGCGTTTTAAAAGAACGGGTCAGGCGCGGTTCATCATCCACTATGAGCAGATGGTTTTTTATGTCAGTTGTCTGAGACAAAATGAGCCTTTTTTAAATTTTATCTATCTTAACGTTCGGGTTAACTTTTGATTTTTTTAAGTCAGCCTAAATTATATGTAATGATGGAAAAAAACAATAGGCAAAAACCCCTATTTTTTGATAAAAAATGCTTTATTATTTTTCCCGGGCATAAAAACATATGGCCGGGAAAAATAATTTACTGGGCGTTATTGATACCCACTTCTTCAAAGGTTTTAATATCTGCCAGAATCCGTGTGGAAAGGTCTAAAAGCTCCATGCACACAGCAGCGCCTGTGCCTTCTCCCAGCCTGAATTTAAGATCAATCAGCGGATCAAGCCCAAGATGATCGTGCATGAATTTATGACCGATTTCAACAGATTTGTGGCTGGCAAACAGATAGTTTTTTGCAAAAGGCGCCAGTTCGCAGGCGATCAACGCACCTGCCGTGGAGATTAATCCGTCACAGATGACCGGGATTTTTTTTGCAGCAGCCCCTAAAACCAGTCCTGCAAGGGCGCCGATTTCAAGCCCGCCGACCTTTGACAGAACATCAACGGGGTCAGCAGGGTCTGGCCGGTGAAGTGCCAGCCCTTTTTTGATGACGGCAATTTTGTTTTTTAAAGTCGCATCGTCAATGCCGGTTCCCCGGCCGGTGAGCTTTTCTGCATCAATTCCGGAGAACACTGAAATAAGAGCAGAAGACGGCGTAGTATTTCCGATTCCCATGTCGCCGGTTCCCAGCAGATCCACAGGCCGCTGCGCATCCAGTTCATTGATAATTTCAATTCCGGCTTCAATGGAGCGGATAGCTTCATCCCGTGTCATGGCAGGTTCTTTGGTGAAATTGGCAGTGCCATACCGAACCTTTTTATGAAAGATGGGAAGGTCAGGTTCAAAATCATGGTTTACACCGATGTCCGCAGCCTTGACCGTGGCACCGGCATGTTTTCCGATAACATTGACTGAAGCGCCCTGGTTTGCAAAATTGTACACCATCTGCGGAGTCACTTCAGAAGGAAAAAGGCTGATGCCTTCTTCTGTTACACCGTGATCTCCGGCGCAGGTGACAATCTGCTTGTTTTTTAATTGAACATTGATCGTGCCTTTAATGGCCGCAAGTCTTGCGGAAATATCTTCCATGATGCCAAGGCTTCCGGCAGGCTTGGCCTGATTGGCCAGCCGTTCTTTTGCTGCATGAAATGCATCTTCATCCAGTTTTGCGCTGATGGCTGCAATGGTTTGTTCTAATAGACCCATAAAATTCACCTTTTATCTGTTATATCTTTTTCAAAAATTTCCATGCCTTTTTTCATGGCGCAGAAATCGCCGCACATGGTGCAGGTTTCTTTTTGTGACGGGGCCCGGCTGTCGCGGATGTTTCTGGCAACTTCCGGAAACAGCAGATATTTTTCAAGGTCGTTCCATCTCATATCCCTTCTGGCCATGGCAGCCTGTTTTTCATTTTCACGGCGATCCGGATATTTTGAAATATCTCCGATGCGTACGGCAAGTCGTGTGGCCCTGACCCCTTCCCTGACATCTTTGACATTGGGCAGGGCAAGATGCTCGGCCGGCGTGATATAGCAGATCAGATCTGCACCAAAACGGGCAGAGCTTGCAGCACCGATGGCCGCTGTTATATGATCATAACCTGCACCTGTGTCGCAGGGAATGGGACCTAACACATAATAAGGCGCATTGCCGGACATTCGTTTTTCCAGCATGATATTGCCTTCAATTTCATCCAGGGGCACATGTCCCGGACCTTCCACCATCATCTGGCATCCCTGGGCCCTTCCGATTTCTGCCAGCTCACAGTTAATGATCATTTCCGCCATCTGGGCGCGATCATGGCTGTCATGGATGGCACCGGCCCGAATGCCGTTACCCAGGGACAGGACCGCATCATATTTTTTCATCAATGCGCAGACCCGGTCAAACTGTTCATACAGCGGATTTTCTTTTTTATTGATGTCCATCCAGGCCACCATATAGGTTCCGCCTTTGGATGCCAGGCCGCCATACCGAAACCCCTGTTTTCTCAAACGTTCAATGGTGTACTGGTTGATTCCACAGTGAATGGCCATAAAGCTTAAGCCGTCTTCAAGCTGTCTTTCGATAAGCTCGAACAGATATTCCGGGTCCAGTTTTGCAGGATTTCTGTATTTGCGGATGGCTTCTTTAAATGCCTGGTATAATGGCACGTTTCCAACAGCAAGATCTGTATTGGCCAGAACGATTCGTCTGACGTCATCCAGATCGCCGTCAGCAGACAGCTCCATCAGGGTGTCTGCGCCTTCTTCCTGGGCAGCCTGGGCTTTTTCAACTTCAAGGCCGATGTCACAGATATCCGAAGAGGTTCCGATGGATGCGTTGACCTTTGTTCGAAGACCGGTTCCGATGCCGGTGACGATCTGGTTGGGACGATTGGGGTTGCAGGGGATAACGATTTCTCCCTTTGCCACATGGTCTAAAATAAAAGATTCAGGCAGGCCCTCGTTTTTGGCCACGATCTGCATTTGACTGGTAAGTGTTCCCTGGCGGGCATATTCAAGTTGTGTTGTCATAGTTTCCTCGCTATGTAAGCCCCTGCAGAAAACAAAAAAGGTTCTGCAAGAGCGAATGTCTTACAAAACCTTTTACCATCGGGTCTTTCAATCATTATTACCTGGTTCGTCTTCTGACTTCCGGCATTAAATCTGTTTTGCAGCCTTCCCGTTTTCACAGTGGCATAAATAGCAAAACAGATGTTTCCGGTTACAGCGGCGGGACCGTTACGGAGTTTCACCGTATTCCGTGGACCAAGGCAACCTAAAAAATCAGATGCTTATGTATACAATTACAGCAGTAAAGTCAATAATTTCTGCACATTCTGATTAAACCGGAGTCCGGATTTACCAGTGACCCTTTTATCCTGTTACCTGTCAGTATTGCCATTTCATGATACCCAGACCAAAAATATTGGCGAGAATAGCAATGGTATACAGTGTTCCGATGGTGATCAGTTTGGTTCTGATATGTTTCATGTTAATGACCAGAATCGCTGCCACATAAAAATGGAAATAGCCGAACAGAAAAATCAGCCAGACACCTTTAAAGGACCGGTTCCAGAAAGGGTATTCCCAGACAAGGTGACCGCCTTTATTTAAAAACCATTCCACAAATACACAAAATATGGCATATCCAATGGCCCAGAACCACTGGTTGGGAATTCCCAGGATTTTTTCTTTTCTGTCTTCTGACAGGGTATTGTAAAAGATCAGGCCTGAGATCGCAAACATGAACATGATTTCAATATTCCATCCCACCAGAGTGCGCAGTGCTGTATCGCCGGGAGCGGTCCACATGGCGGATCTTCCGGTAAAATGTAAAACCCACCCATTCCAGGTCTCGTTGATAAAATCCATCCCGAATATGGTCAGTCCTGCAAAAACAGCATTCCAGTTTCCTGTTTTACGGGCTTTTTGTATTTCTGCAGTATAAATATAAAAAACAATTGCGAGCAGAGAGATGACATACCATTTCAGCGTGGTCAGATCTCTTATGCCTGACAGGGCCTGTATGCTTGCTTCGGTCATGGCGATAAATACCTCCAGTTAAAGGTTTGTTGAATTTTTGAAATTCAGTTTCATAAAGACGAAAAAACAATAATATCAAATGGTAACAGCTTGAAAAAATTCATATCAATATTGATACGGAAAAACAAGCAGACATTCGGATTTTTTTGCAGAGCCAGAAGGTTTTATTGTGATTTTTACGCATGATTGCCCTGAGAATGAAATAAAAATTCATTGACAAACATCATCAAGTTTATCTACAAAAGTAAAAGTTAGTTCACTGGGGGTGCTTTTTTAAAAAAGCTGAGAGAAGGTGTCAACTTCAACCCTTGGAACCTGATGCGGTTAGTACCGGCGTAGGGAAAGTGTATACAGCAGTTCTTGAGAGTATCTTTTCTTCAAATTTTTCTTCCCCGGCAATAAAATCTGACAGCACCCGGTTCAATAAACTGTTTTTCGGAGGTTTTATGCAAATAAACCTGAATGGAAAAAATATGGAGTCAAACTGCCGGACCTTGATGGATCTGGTTATAGAACAGCAGCTGGATACAATGTCGCTTGTGGCTGAACTGAATTTTAAAATCATCAAACAGGCAGAATGGAATGATACCCTTATCAAAGAAGGGGATACCATTGAGCTGCTCAGCTTTGTGGGAGGAGGATGAAAAAATGACAAATGCACAAAACGATGTTCTTGTTCTGGGTGACATTGAATTTTCCAGCCGTCTGTTTACAGGGACAGGAAAATTTGCTTCCCGGGATCTGATCACCCCGATGCTGGAAGCCAGCGGTTCCCAGATGATTACGGTGGCATTGCGGCGGGTGGATTCCAGTGAAAAAGGAGATAATATTTTAAATTATATTCCCAAAACCGTTACCCTGCTGCCCAATACCTCCGGTGCCAGAACCGCCCAGGAAGCGGTTCGTATTGCAAGAATTGCAAGGGAGGCCGGATGTGGAAATTTTATAAAAATAGAAGTGATCACCGATATGCAGTATCTTTTGCCGGATAACCATGAAACGCTTCTGGCCACTGAAATTCTGGCTAAAGAAGGCTTTGTGGTACTGCCGTATATGATGCCGGATATCACGGTGACCAAGCAATTGTATAATGCAGGGGCTGCGGCAGTCATGCCGCTGGGCTCCCCCATCGGAACCAACCGGGGGCTTGAAATGAAACCCATGATTAAAATGATCATTGAAACCAGCAAAATTCCCGTGGTGGTGGATGCAGGCATCGGTCGTCCGTCCCAGGCAGCAGAAGCCATGGAAATGGGGGCAGACGCTGTTCTGGTCAACACAGCCATTGCCACGGCTGCAGATCCGGTTCTTGCGGGCAAAGCCTTTTCCTATGCGGTCAAAGCAGGAAGGATGGCCTATCTTTCCAGTCTGGCAGAGACAAAAATGCAGGCCAGCGCATCTTCGCCTCTGACCGGTTTTTTAAGGGATTGAAATCATGTCGTTTATGGATGTTGTAAAACAGTTCGAATCCTTTGATTTTAATTCATATTTTAAATCTGTCAGCGCTGCAGATGTTTTGCATTCGCTGAACCGGGATCTCCTGAGCCCCTATGATCTGCTGAACCTTTTATCAGAACCCGCTTTACAGTTTTTAGAACAGATGGCTCAAAAATCTCAGAAAATTACCCGACAGTATTTTGGCCGGACCATCGGGATGTATGCGCCCTTGTATATTTCTGATTACTGTTCCAATCACTGCACATACTGCGGATTCAACTGTGCCAGTGATGCAAAAAGACTTAAATTGACCATTGATCAGATTAAAGCAGAAGCTCAAGTGATTTCGGATATGGGAATCCGTCATATTCTGGTGTTGACCGGAGAAGCTCCGGAAAAAACGCCCATGTCGTATCTTATAGAAGCTGTAGAAGTATTGAAAACCTGTTTTTCATCCATCGGTATTGAGATGTTTCCCATGGATGAGGAGGATTACCGGCAGTTAAAAGACGCGGGCGTGGATTCTTTAACCGTATATCAGGAAACCTATGATCAGCAGATTTACAAACAGGTTCACCTGAAAGGTAAAAAAATGGACTATCAATACCGGCTGTTAACCCCGGAAAGAGGGGCACGGGCAGGATTCAGGTCGGTAAATATCGGTCCATTGTTCGGGCTGGGGGAACCCGGATCAGAAGCTTTTATGGCAGGACTTCATGCCAAATATCTGGAACAGACATTTCCGGATGTGGAAATTTCCCTGTCCCTGCCCCGGATGACAAAGGCTGCCGGCGGAATTGCGCCCAGGCATACCTTGTCTGACCGCAGATTTGTTCAGTTTATTCTGGCCTGGCGCTTGTTCATGCCGCGGCTTGGCATTACGGTTTCCACACGGGAGTCTGCCCGGTTCAGGGATAAACTGCTCCATCTGGGTGTGACCCGGTATTCTGCCGGATCTAAAACAGATGTGGGCGGATATGCATTAAAAGATGCAGAGGCGACAGCCCAGTTTGAGGTGACCGATACACGGACGGTGGATGAGGTGACCCAGATGATCCGGGAAAACGGGTTCCAGCCGGTGTTTAAAGACTGGGAGATTTTCTGATGAAAATCGGAATTGCCGGAATTGGCGGTATTGGATCAAATGTAGCAAGATGTCTTGCCCAGGAAAAGATCAGTGAAATTAAAATTGTTGATTTTGATGTGGTGGAAGCCTCCAATTTAAACCGTCAGTTTTACAGGTTTTCCCAGGTGGGTGCAAAAAAAACAGACAGCCTTGAGATGAATCTTAAAGACATTTTCCCCCAAATGGTCATTGAAAAAATGGATCATGCCATTAAAGCCGGAGATGCAGTAAAGATATTTTCAGACTGTGATATTGTGGTGGAAGGATTTGACAGCAAAGCATTAAAAAAAATGATCATTGAGGAGCTGGCCGGGACAGATAAAATTCTGGTGTCTGCATCCGGAATTGCCGGAAGACATATGGATACCGTGACCACTGTTAAAATGGGAAATTGCCATATTGTGGGAGATTTTAAATCAGACCAGGCAGATCATGAATTGTTTGCGCCGAAAATTATTCTGGTTGCATCCATCATGGCCGGGATTGTTTTGAATACGATGACTGAGGATAAAACAGATGAGTGAAACAAGAATTTTAGATGCAAATATAAACAGGTCTGCCGAAGGGTTAAGGGTTCTGGAGGATATTGCCAGATTCGGGTTTGACAACCAGACACTTTCTGCAGATCTTCGGTCCCTGCGGCATCAGGTGCGCGCACTGTTCAAGGGAACCGAAAATCAGCTTCTGGGTTCCAGAAATTCATCCACCGATGTGGGAGTGATAACCTCTTTAGGATCAAAAACAGATGATCGGATGAATTTGAAAGATACGGTGCTGTCCAATTTTAAACGGGTTCAGGAGGCTTTCAGAACCCTGGAAGAGATTTTAAAAACCACAGGCCAGTATTCAGCCGGTAAAAAAATGGAGGCGCTGCGGTTTGATATCTATTCTCTGGAACCCCGGTTTTTAAATTTGTTTAAACCCCGGTTTCCAGCCGGGATTTACGGCATTCTGGGAGAAAAATTCAGCCAGGGCCTTACCAATGTCCAGGTGGCCCAACAGATGGTGGATGCGGGTATTGATATTCTCCAGTACCGGGAAAAAGCAAAGGATAAAAGCCTTGGGCAGATGTATACAGAATGCCTGGAAATCAGAGAGATTACCCGCAAGGCCAATGTGCCGTTCATTATCAACGATTTTGTGGATATTGCACTTATGGTGGGCGCAGACGGGGTGCATCAGGGGCAGGATGATCTGCCCGTAACGCAGGTGAGAAAAATCGCCCCGAACATGATGATCGGGTGCTCCACACATTCTCCGGAACAGGCGCACAAAGCCATTGCAGACGGTGCGGATTATATTGGCGTGGGACCGATTTTTACCACCCAGACCAAAGAGGATGTCTGTGATGCCGTGGGTTTTGAATATCTGGACCATGTTGTAAAAAACCATGATATCCCCTTTGTGGCTATTGGCGGAATCAAACTTCATAATTTAAGGGATGTCCTGTCAAGGGGGGCAAAAACAGTTTGTCTGGTAACAGAAATTATCGGGGCACAGGATATTGGAAAAATCATTAAAGACATAAAAAACATATCAGGAGAGATTAAATGAATACATCATATACCACCCAGATGGATGCGGCCCGAAAAGGGATTTTAACCCCCCAGATGGCGCAGGTGCTAGAACATGAGAATATATCCCAGGCCCAGCTGATGGAAAAACTGGCCAAAGGTCACATTGCCATTCCTGCGAATAAGAATCATATAAATCTTAAGGCAGCAGGCGTGGGACAGGGACTGAAAACCAAGATCAACGTTAATCTGGGCGTGTCAAAAGATGTCTGTTCATTTGATGCGGAAATGAACAAGGCGCACATGGCCATTGAATTCAAGGCCGATGCGGTGATGGATCTGAGTGTATCCGGAGA
Organism: Pseudomonadota bacterium; assembly: GCA_018821535.1. GTDB lineage: Bacteria > Desulfobacterota > Desulfobacteria > Desulfobacterales > Desulfobacteraceae > Desulfobacula. Next base: position 151,231 of record JAHJLV010000060.1, read on the forward strand.
TACCGAAGGCTTTCGAAAACGGCTGGTCAGTGAAATCCCGGTAATGATCGGAACGGTTCCCATTTATGATACCCTGACCCGCACGGGTAAACCCACCGAAGACATCACCATAGAGGACTGGTTTGAAACCGTGGAGATTCATGGCAGAAACGGCGTGGATTTTATCACGATTCATGCGGGGCTGACCCGCAAATGTGCCGTAAGCCTGCGGACCAATCCCCGATTGTGCGGGATTGTCAGCAGAGGCGGGGCTATTTTGTTTGAATGGATGGAAAAAACCGGGAAGGAAAATCCATTTTATGAGCATTTTGACCGGCTGCTGGCTGCTTGTGAAAAATATGATATGTGTATCAGCTTAGGAGACGGGCTGAGGCCGGGCTGTATAAAAGACTCCACAGATGCGCCCCAGATCGAGGAATTGATCACCCTTGGCGAACTGACCAAGCGGGCCTGGGCAAAAAATGTTCAGGTGATGATTGAAGGCCCGGGGCATGTGCCGCTTCATGAAGTTGAAATGAACATGAAACTGCAAAAAAAATTATGCCATAATGCGCCTTTTTATGTGTTGGGGCCCCTGGTTACGGATATTGCGCCGGGGTATGACCATATTACCTCTGCCATTGGCGGTGCCCTGGCAGCCATGCACGGGGCGGATTTCCTGTGCTATGTCACCCCGGCTGAACATCTGCGGCTGCCGTCGGCAGAAGATGTGAAAGAAGGGATCATGGCGTCACGCATTGCAGCCCATGCAGGGGATCTGGCAAAAGGGATAAAAGGGGCTCAGGATCTTGACAACAAAATGAGCAAGGCCCGGGGTGAGCTGGACTGGGAAGGCCAGTTCGAATGCGCCATTGACCCTGAAAAAGCCCGGGCATACCGAAAATCATCCCAGCCGTCTGAAAAGGATGTGTGCACCATGTGCGGTGATTTCTGTGCGGTCAAACGGGTGAATGCCCTGCTTTAGAAGGCTCAATCTCTCCTGATCTTTATGTTTTTTCCGACATCAACTCCGAAAAAGTCTTGACTTTTTCGGAGTTGATGTCATAATAGCCTTCATGAAACGGTATCTGGCAGAATATATTAGAGAAGATCTGGATAAAAAAATTATCCTGCTGACCGGCCCGCGTCAAACCGGAAAGACAACGCTGTCAAAGATGTTGGAAAATGATTTTGATTATTTCAACTATGATAATGGTGATGACAGATTAAGCTTGCTGAAAAAATCCTGGGATCGGTCAAAATCTCTGATTATCCTTGATGAACTGCACAAATTAAAAAACTGGAAATCATGGTTAAAGGGAATCTATGATACAGAAGGTATCCCGCCCTCAATACTTGTTACAGGCAGTGCGAAATTAGATACCTATAAAAAAGTCGGGGATTCTCTGGCAGGAAGATTCTTTCAGTTCAGAGTGCATCCTCTGGATCTTAAGGAAATTCATACATTTTTAAAGCCAGATGATCTTGAGGCGCAACTGGATAAACTTCTGATGTTTGGCGGTTTTCCTGAGCCCTTTTTAACCGGAACCGCTCGATTTTATAATCGCTGGAAAAAATCTCATCTTGATATTATTTTAAAACAGGACCTCATAGACCTGGAAAATGTTCAGCAGATCACCCAGGTTGAAACGCTGATACAACTGTTAAGGATCCGGGTGGGCAGTCCCATATCATACAGTTCTCTTGCTCAGGATCTGCAATGTTCAGACAAGACAGTGAAACGATGGCTGACCATACTTGAAAATATGTATGTGCTTTTCAAAGTGCTTCCTTTTCATAAAAATATTGCAAGAGCGATTCAAAAAGCGCCTAAATTTTATTTTTATGATACAGGCCAGGTTCTGGGTGATCAAGGCATTAAGCTTGAGAATGCTGTGGCATGTGCTGTTCAGAAAGAATTGCATTTCCGGGAAGATTGTCTGGGGGAAGAAGGAAAACTGTATTATATGAAAAATAAGGATGGCAGAGAAATCGATTTTTGCATCACTTCCAATACCATCCCTTCGCTGCTGCTGGAAGTAAAATGGAATGACAGTCATTTGAGCCCGAATTTTGAGATATTCAATAAATATTTTTCCAATATTAAAATGATTCAGATTTCAAAAATACTGGACCGTGAAAAGACCTTCCCGAATGGGGCACAAATCAGAAAGGCCTCCAGCTGGCTCAGCAAAATGACTTTTTAATTTGCAGCGTCCGGACAGATAGCGTCTTTACAGCTTAAATCTTTTGTTCTACCTTGCCAAAGCAGGGCATGCACAGGGTTTTGCCGTCAAACAGGCGGATGCGCGACTCCATGGTTTTTTCACCGCAATTGCTGCAGGCAAGACTTTTCATGATTCGGGCTGGCCGTACCGGCGGGGTATCAATGGGCTGAATGGAAAAAAGATCGGTCAAATCGGCAGCCAGCAGTCGTTTGATGCGCAGCTGCCGCTGATCGTCAAGGCTGAGGGTTTCATCCTCATCCCGGCCAAAATCATTGTTAAAAACCGCCCTGAACCCTTTCTGGGTATCCCGGTTATAAAAGGTAAAGGCGGATTTGCCAAAATCCTTGTGGATCAGGTTGCCTTTGCCAAAAGAACATCCAGTGAGGAACTGGATGGCATCCACACCGCACATATCGGTTTCGGTAACGCATACCGGGGTAGACGCATTGTGGATATCCAGTTTTTCCCTTGCCAGTTCTGCTGCCCGGATGCCGATGGTCAGGCCCGGACAGTTGTGCCCGTGAAATGCAATGGTGTCTTTTATTAACTGGTCTTCAAGTTTACAGGCCATGATTTGCCTCCTTAGGGTGTGTTAATAAATGTGTGCCAGAACATGAGCTCACCCAAAGCGGTTGATCTGATAAGATAGTCCACCTTGTTGCTGAACGCCAGGATCTGGATTTTTTTTAACCGTGTGCCGCTGTCTGACGCTTTTATGTCTGAAGCAGAACTGTCCGCCACATAGCCCCACATATGGTCAATGGCATTTTTCAGCCGTCCTTTTGAGGGCGGCGTTCTAAGCTGCAGTATCAGGATATCACAAAGGTCTTCAAACAAAAGCAGTTTTTTGGATATTTTAAAACCCATCTGTTGGTAAAGTTCCGGATCTCTTGCCATGATGCTGTATTTATGAAACGCCCAGAGTTCCTGGGTGTTTTTGGGTAGCGGGATTCTTCCGGGTGGTTTGTCGGCATATTTTTGCGCCAGCAGGCCGTATTGCTCCAGAGGGCTGTTAATAAAGATTTCAGGCCAGATGATATCATTGTTCACGTGAACATTCACAGGGCTGTTATGATTAAAACCTCTAAGCTGCATTTCCGATACCAGAAGATGATGGCGAACCGCCAGTGAAGCCACGTGATTGGGCCACCGAAGCGTCTCCGGATGACAGGAATATCCTTTTTTTTTGTTTTGAATAATGGAAACAATACCGTGCAGTTCGCGATGTTCGCCCAAAAGACTTTTGTCATTTAAAAACCCGGCATCGATATCCCATATTCTCATTTGCGTGATGTGTTTTATTTAAAAGGAAGGTGAATAATAAATTTTGTACCTTTTCCGGGAAAAGATTCCACTTCTATTTTTCCATTATGATCTTTAACAATAATAAAATAAGACAAAGATAATCCAAGCCCTGTGCCTTTATTGACTTCCTTTGTGGTGAAAAAGGGTTCGAATATTCTTTTGCGGGTGTCTTCATTCATTCCCGGCCCATTGTCCCCTATTTCGATCATGGCCATGTTATTTTTCTGTGAAAGACTCAGGATCAGGGTCGGGTCTTCAATAAAGTGCGGGCTTTTATGAATGGCCTGTATCGCATTGGTAATGATATTCAGAAACACCTGAATGATTTTATTTTCTTCACAGATGACATCAGGGACATCTGTATCCATATGTCTTATGATATTCACCCGCCTGATTTGATATTCTTTTTGCAGGCTGTAATCGCTGTTTGCAAGCACCATGGTTTTTGTCAACAGGTCTGAGAGACTGCAGGCCTGTTTGGGGGCCCCTTTTTTGGCAAAGGACAGCATGTTTTCAACAATTCTGGCCGCTTTCATTCCCGCGGTGTTGATGTTCGTCAGTTGCTGAAATATTTTCCTTTCTTCCATGAATTGCCGGATAGCCTCCATTGAGGTGCCGGCGTTTTGAGCCGCAGTGATATTTGCCGGAATATCTTCAGCCAGCCTGTTTTTTGCCAGTTGAACATTCTGTAAAATACCTGCCAGCGGATTATTTATTTCATGGGCCATGCCTGCTGCAAGTCCCCCCACAGACATCATTTTTTCAGACTGTACCACCATTTCTTCCAGGCGGACTCGTGTGGTAACTTCATCCAGGCGGATAACTGCGCCTTCAAAACCGCTTTCCACAAGGGGGAAGATGGTGATATCTTCATGGAATGTCTGTCCATTGTCTTCATAGGACAGTCTTATATTTTCCTGAAGTTTGCGTTCGTTAATAGCGGTTCTGATTTTTTGGGATATTTTTTCAAGGCGCGGAATAGCAGCAAAAAGATCTTTTCCCAGTGCATTTTCGGTGAGAAGATGGGTTTGTTTTTCCGCCTGGCGGTTCCATTGGGTGATGTTCAAATCTGTATCCACGCCCACAAGAATGGACGGCATGGAGTCGATTATGTTTGACAGGTAATTCTGAAGGTTGAATAAATTGGTTTCAGCCTCCCGAAGCAGTGTAAGATCGATCATGGAGATCAGTTCTGCAGGTCGGCCATAATATTCTATGGTGCTGGCTTCAAGAAAGACAGGTTTTTCCTGTCCTGATCCGGAAAGAATTTTTATTTCATCTTTTTTAAAGCCGGTTTTCTGGATTTTTTTTCTATCCTCAGAAGAGATCAGGTTTTCAAAGCGCATCATTTTAAGTTCATTTAAAGAATATCCGTAAAGCTTTTGCGCTGCTGGATTGGCATGGGTGAATTTTTGATCCTGGCATAAAACAATGGCCGTGGATGTTGTCTCAGATAAGATTCTGAAAAGGTATTCGCTTTCTTTTAGTCGCAGCCTTGCTTTCTGGGTCTGTTCTCTTTCTTTTCTTAAACTGGTAAGAATAAAATGGATCAGCGCAGCGGTAATCAATGCAATAACCGCAAAGGTCAGAAAATTTCCGGCAAATTGATTTTCAATGGCCTGATAGGCACTGATCCATTCGGGTTTGAAATATTGTGTGCCAAAAAGGACACCCTGCACTGAAATTATAAACAAAATTGCGATTCGGCGCTGTTGCTTTTCCGGTATCGGACTGACAAGAATAATGGCTAAAAGAGAAAGAATGGTTGCAGGGCCTGAGATTCCGCCGTCAAAAAACCATAAAAAGCAGATATACAGCGTGCAGGCGAAAATCATAAGCCAGATGACCAGGGTGTGTTTTCGCCAGAAGCGGGCCATCAGGAAAAAAAGAAGATAGGCGATGCCAAAAAGAAGGTAGGCAAGGGTAAATACCTGGGGCGCTTCTAATATAAGGCTCAGTGCAACTGCAAGAAAAAAGGAGGCTGCTGAAAAAAAACAGGTTGCATTGATGCTTCTATCTTTAAGGACAGTGTCGGTTTTATCTCCCTGGGTGAAAATCCAAAAATTTTTATATCGGTTGTTTGTGTCCGGCATTGAATTCCCTTGTTAAAAAAAGGAAAGTATTTTTGATAGAAGCATTCGCCGTGTTTTGAATGCATCAGAACACGGCGAGGGTTTGTCTGTCAGATGTTGGCTGCTTTAACTGCCGGCTTCGTATGTGCAGGTCGTGAAATCGATTTGTTCCCCGCATTTGTCGCATTTGTGTTTTTTTTCAAATTCATCGGAAAAAATTTCTTTTGCTGCACCACATTTCGGACAGCTGCATGTAAAAGATTTTAAATTTTTAAAACTTTCAAAACCGGGGCAATGTTTAGGTGTTGTCATTGTATCGTCCTCCTTGCTTGTGGAAGTTGTTTGGGAAAAAACCGCTAAAAAAATTAAATGCCAAATGCTTCATATTGTCAAGCTAAAACAAAATCAGATTTAATCAAGACCCACAATGGTTCTGCCCTGCAGGGTACCCTTGAGCATCTGCCTGATTTTATAGTCTAATTGATCCAGAGAAATCTGCTGAAAAATATTTTCAAATATATCAAATTTCCAGTCCGTGGCCAGTTTGTTCCAGATATGGGTTCGAAGGTGCATGGGGCAGTGCTGTGAATCAATCCCGATCAGGCTGACTCCCCGCAAAATGAAGGGGAAAACAGTAACGGGAAGCTCAAAGGAGGCCACGTTGCCGCAGCAGGTGACCACAGCATTCTGTCGGCCTGATTTTATGGCAGTGGCCAGAATCTGTCCGCCAACAGTATCAATAACTCCGGCCCATTGTTCTTTAAGCAGGGGGGATTGGGTGTTCGCAAGAAAAGCATTCCTGTCAATAATTTGTTTAACACCCAGTTGATCGAGCAATGTACTGTCTTTTTTGCCGGAAACCGCACAGACATCATAGCCCAAGTGGGCCAGGATGCCTGCCGCAAGGCTTCCTACGCCCCCTGTAGCCCCGGTGACAAGGATGCTTCCATCTTCGGGTGCAACACTTCGGGTCAGTCTGTCCACAGACATTCCTGCAGTAAATCCTGCGGTGCCAAAGATCATGCTCTGTTTCAGGGTCAGGCCCCCGGGCAGTCTGACCACCCAGTTTTCCGGCACCCGGATGTACTGGCCGAATCCGCCCGGCGTATTCATTCCCAGATCATAACTGGTGACAATGACCTTGTCGCCTTTTTTGAACATATCTGTCCGGCTGTCTTCTACGATGCCGGCAGCATCAATTCCCGGGGTGTGCGGATAGTGTCTGGTAACCCCCTTGTTTCCCGTGGCAGACAGGGCATCCTTGTAATTTAATGATGAATACTGCACCCGGATGAGCACATCATTGTCCGGAAGGTTGCTGACAGCAAGCGTTTTGATGTCACGGACAAACTGATTTTTGCCGGATTCTTCAGTGACAAAGGCTGTGTAGGAAATATTTTTCATGAATATAATCCTTATGTTGAGTAGGCTTGAAATTCAAATTTACCAGAAATAAGGCATAAAGCCAGTTTTATTTTGGCAGGTATATTTCCAAACCGGGTCAACCCTGTTATGATGTCAGGCATATGTGTTGAATTTACAGAGGATTTTAAATTTGAATATGGTTAAAAAAACCATCCTTAAAAAGGGTGAGGGTCAAAAAAGAAAACAGGCAAAACTTGAGTATATATATGAAAAAGATTCTCAATATTTTGCACAGATTTCTGAAAGTATAAAAGATATTGCGATAAAAGAACTCAAGTCCCTTGGCGCTTATGATCTGAACCCGGTTTTTCGGGGGGTGTGGTTTAAAGCATTACAAAAGGATTTTTACCGGATCAATTATTTTTCCCGTTTGATATCAAGAGTTCTTGCACCGCTGGTTTCATTTGAGTGCCGTGAAAAGAATGATTTGTATAAAATGGCAAAAACAATCCGGTGGGAAGAGTTTTTAACGCTTGACGATACGTTTTCCATTTCCGCCAATGTTTCTGAATCTGATATCACCCATTCCAATTTTGCCGGGTTAAAGGTTAAAGATGCCATTGCAGATTATTTCAGGGACAGGACCAATAAACGGCCGAATGTGGATGCAGGTGATCCCTTTCTGATGATTAATGTGCATATTCATAAGAATCGGGCCACATTGAGCATAGATGCATCCGGTGGTCCTTTGCATAAAAGGGGATACAGGGAGGAATCTGTTTCCGCTCCCATGCAGGAGACCGTGGCGGCATCTATTATAAAATTATCTGAATGGGATGGTTCGGTGCCGTTATATGATCCCATGTGCGGGTCCGGCACGCTCTTGTGCGAAGCGTTGATGGCCTATTGCAGGATTCCGGCCCAGGTGTTCAGAAAAACGTTCGGTTTTGAGCGACTGCCGGATTTTAATGCGCGTCTGTGGGAGGAGATCAAGACAGAGGCAACAAACCATATGCGGCCGCTTGAAAAAGGGCAGATTTGTGGAAGCGATGTGTCCGAACATTCGGTGAATGCAGTGAAAACCAATATCATGGGGCTTCATTTTGGAAATCAGATCCAGATTGAACAAATGGATTTTGAAGATATCAAATCCATTGAGAACAGCATGATCATAACCAATCCGCCATATGGTATAAGGATGGGCAAAGATACGAATCTAAACAAATTTTATGACAGTCTGGGCCAGTTTTTTAAAAACAGGTGTAAGGGGTCAACGGCTTTTGTTTATTTTGGAGAGCCTAAATACATTAAAAAGCTTCCCCTTTCTCCATCCTGGAAACGGCCTTTAAAGATTGGCGGCCTGGATGGAAAACTGGTCAAATACGAATTATATTAAAAAAATTTAGAATGGTAAACATATGAATAAAGCTGAAAATAAAGGGGTATACACCTGCAATGAATACAGGGAGGAAATGATTCTTCTGAGTCTGCAGAAAAAACTTTCATCCGGGGGCCTGACCCCTGAAGAAAAAAAAGCCCTGCTGCGGGAGATTACCGAAGTTGAAAAGCAGATGGGAATTGATTAGGAGAATGTGATCAGGAAAAAAGCGATTCAATCTTGTGTCGGTATCGGCCTTGCGGTGATCCTGTTTTTTTGTGCAGGCCTTAAAATTCCGGTTCTGGATTCAAAAACCGATGCGTATTTCCAACAGGCAATGACAAAGGCGGGTCTGGCATATGCAACCTGCAGGATTATCAATGCGTCAGTATCTGTTGTAAAGGATTCCAGTCTGGAACTGGAGCCTGCCGGTGTGGGGGTTTCTCTGGCAGTGGGTCAGGTGCTGGATCCCATAGATGATATGACAGAGCGGGTTTCGGATATTCTGGTGATGGCCATCACATCCCTGGGGGTTCAAAAGCTGTCCTATGAAATAGGGGTGTCCCTTGTTCCGCAGATGTTTTCGATGGTTCTGCTTTTTTTGTCAATCTTGATCTGGTTTGACAATGATCGCATAAAGAGCCTGCATAAAACATTTGTGCGGGTTTTAATCTTTATTGCTGTTTTTCGATTCTGCCTTCCCGTATCCTCTCTTGTGAATGATTTTGTTCACAAAAATTATTTTGAAGCCCAGATATCCCAGGCAAAAGACGGGCTGGTGGTCGGTTCAAAAGGAATTGAACAATTAAGTGAGTTTTCCCTGCCCCAGATAGACGGTTTTATCAAGACAATTGAAAACAGCGCCGGGTTTGTAAAACAAAAAGCCATTGCTTTCAAGCATGCGCTTGAAAGCGCCATGAATAATATAGAAAGCATTATTGATAATTTATTGAAACTTGCATTTCTGTACGTCGGAGTCTTTTTGATCCAGATTATTCTCCTGCCGCTGGCATCCTTCTGGATTCTTGTTAAACTTGTGAATTCTTTGTTTGTTCTGCAAACGCCGCTTCACGTAAGTTAATCAGGCTGGTTCATCAGCCTGGGAACCATTATGCTCTGCAACCGGAATATATTGAATATGCGTCAGGATTTATATTCTTTAATAAATGGTTTCTGTTGACATTCCAATGCAGTTTCAAATAAGAACAAATAGAAAATTAAAAAAACAGACAATTATGTCATGACGTATAATCTATCGGTGACAAAATAGCATAGGTGAATAAACAGTTTTAAGACATGTCGGTAGTTTTCCTAAAATAAGGGGTAACATGACGTGAAGAGTATGTATTTAGCAGGGCTGACAGCCGGATTATTGATGTTTTGTTTCAATGGCTTAGCCCAAGCATCGTTAACAACAATTGGTACTGCTACCTATGGCCTTTCAGAATACAACCTCATCTGGGATGAAGATAACAACGGCCAGTCACTTATCTGGCTTGATTATAGCCATACTCCGTCAACCTGGGAAAATCAAAAATATTGGGCAGAGGTGATACTGGGGGAGGTATTAATCTTAAATTTAGATCCTGGTTTTACAGTTGATTGGAACAGTAGTTCGTGGCGTCTGCCTACTGCAGGAGTGGATTATGCTGACTGGGAATACTACTATACTCATGGTGAATATAATCAAGCCACCTCGGAAATGGGGCATCTGTTTTGTACTGAATTGGGGTTAAAGAGATGTCTTTTTAACTCTACCGAAAAATTAAATGAGTCAGAATTTGATAACTTAATTGCATCCACATACTGGTCTAGCACTGAGTCTGAATACAATCCAGACATCGCATGGTACCTCAGTACAAGTCCCATCTCCCAGGGCTATACCTCCAAGAGCGCCTGGCAGTTTTATGGATTGGCGGTTCGTAGCGGGCAAGTTTCAATGGTTCCTATGCCTGGGGCCGTTTGGTTGCTTGGCTCTGGCCTGGCCGGCTTAGCAGTGTTCAGAAAGAAAAGAGCGCATAAGAGATTTAAGAAAACTCTAATGTATCGGTAAAAAAGACAGGATGGATAAAAATTGCGCGCACTTTACGCTACACAAATCGGCAAAAATCGCCGAACCAGGCGGTTCACTTGACGCCGTGAAGCGCGGTGGCGCTGACGCGGCAACCTTATTGGCAGCGCAAGTGACCTTGGTCGTTATCTTTCATTAAATTTTAATGCTTTTAACATAAATTCAATTCTTCAAAGGAAACCCAAATGAAAACAATTTCTTTTATCCTCTTGTTCTTTTTGGCCTCTATCTCTCAATGTTTTGCTACAACGGTAATTTACAATGGAGACGGAGATATAGACAGAATCATTAACCTGAATATCAATGGTGATTTTTATAATGTTGATTTTATAGAAGGCTCTTTCACTACGGTATATTCTAACCAAATACCAACCTATGAAAATTATTCGTCTCAAGATGCTCTTATGGCAATAAGAGATTCTCTTAATAATGAAAGCCCAATTCCTTTCACTTTTGCGGATTCTTCAATTTTCGGCATTGAAACCCCCAGAGAATTATTGCAAGACGATTGGTTTGGGTTAGATTTTATCACGCCATTTATTGACTCTTGGGCAGAACCGATTGGTTTGGTCACTCAGAGGGATCATATTGGGAATTGGGCTATTATTACTGCTGTACCAATACCAAGTGCACTTCTTCTTTTAGGAACTGGACTACTTATAATGCTGAAAATCAGAGAAGGAAACCTCTAAGGATTGACGCGACCTGCAAGGTCGTACTCAATCCGGTGTTCAAGAAGCCCGGACTAAAAGTGGAAAAACACAATATGTGGACTATAGGGTATTGCTAAAAGGTACCATATGTTGTGGTTGAGACGGGAAGAATTTATAAGCCATTGCAATGAAAATGACCTGATCAATGGTCTAATTTTATAAAATAGTGATATCATGTCAAGAAAAAAAGAGGACGAATCATATTGTGTCCTGTGGAAACGACAGTTTTTATGAAACCGATGTATTCTGCCGCGCAGCGGCTTTCTTGACCCCATCACTGGACGGGACCGCGAGCAGCACAGTCGCTTTTTTCAAGCACTGTGGCGCGGCCCGTCAGTTCAACCGTTAAATATAGTTTGTCGGTTTTGGTGTCTGTTTTGGTTGACAAAAGGCAGACGTAAGCATACATTTATCACATGAAATATCTGAATTGGAATTCTGGTAAAAACGAAATTTTAAAACGTGAACGTGGGATTTCCTTTGAGGAAATAGCTTATTTAATTGTGTCAGGTCAGGTAATTGGAATCGAAGAAAATCCAGAATATCCAAACCAAAGGATGTATGTTCTGGCAATCGACAATTACGCCATCATCGTCCCTAATGTAGAAAATGAGGATAAGATTTTTTTAAAAACAGCTTTTCCAAGCCGTAAATTAACAAAAAAATACGGCCTAAAGGGGGAATGATGAATAGAATGAAGAAAAAAGTATTTAAACCAATCGATCAGGAAGAAAAAGATCTGATGGACTCTATCGAACGAGATGAGTGGCAACCTGTTAAAAATTTCGATCAGGAAAGGAATAAGGTGATAGAAGCGGCTCGAAATACCTTGAAAAAGGATAAGCGAATCAATCTTCGTCTTTCTCAAAAGGATTATCACCGAATTCAAATTAAGGCAATTGAAGAAGGGATACCTTATCAAACACTTATTTCAAGTATTGTGCATAAATATCTGAATGGTTCTTTGTGATGTATAGATAAGAAACCTGACTCCGCAAACAGCAACAGCAGGGTCATGTCTGGTAGCGGCAGATATCTGAAACCGATTTCTTAACCACCCGGATCAGCTCTTTGGGCAACAAGTCGGCATAAACATCCCAGTCAATGCTATTTTCATCACCCAGGATAGCCATCAACTCATTTTCAAACCTGAATGCCGCCTCTACCAATTCTTCCATTGAACACTGTTTCAGGCAGTCCTCATCATTTTCATCCAGGTTCAATTTGAACACTTGTTCCGGTGACATCTGGAACAGCTTTACCGAGCCTGTGGCATCCAGTGATTCGCCTCTGGCCTGCCGTGCTGCATCATCTGCCGAATCCATGCATTGACGGCGATGGAGGGACACCAGTCTCAGTGCATCCTCAAGCCCTTTTACATAGGCTTTTTTTTCTTCAGACAAACCTTTGGCTCCGGCATCAGCCGCTTTTCGACACATCTGCCTCAGGTGATCTTCCAGTTTTTTATCTGTATCCAGTTCTGCCATGCCGTGGACGGTTCTTATTCTAAGGCCATTTTAAAAGCCGGTAAAACAATTCTTAATTTTCATGCCCCATTGAATACCCGGCATGATACGGATTGTCAACGTTTGTGCAGCCGACTACCGACTATAACACTCATCTTAATAATGGTTTTTACCTATCATTAAACCCGCATATTGTCACCATTGAAATTCAGATGAACTGTTTTTAAACACTCTCTATCGCTGAAACGCAGAAAAAATGAATATGATGCAAATGAAGACTGTTTTCTTGTATATTTCAGGCTGGACCAGGAAAGCCCCCTTGTAATGTTGATTTTTAAGTCAAATATCGGTATGGATACCCTATCAGGCTATTTATAATTGGGGAGCGGCAAATGGTTCTTGAGTGCAGGCATCTGAAATTCACCTATCCGGGCAGTGAGACCGCGGTTATAAACAATCTGTCCTTTTTAATGGAAAAGCCCGGGTTTAATGCCTTGTTTGGTCCATCCGGGGCAGGAAAAACCTCTCTGGCAAAGATAATCGCCCAGATGATCACCCGGTTTGAAGGAGAGATCCTCACTAAAGACATGAATACAGTTCTGTATTCATACAATCTTGAACGCCTGCCCGGCTGGTCCAGTATTGGAAATCATCTGGACAAGGTAACGCCGGAGGAAAAACAAAATTTAAAAGCACAGCTGATTGACATATTTGATTTAAAAGCGGTGATGAATTCGAGGTTTTCCATGCTTTCCATGGGCCAGCAGAACCGCATTAATCTGATCCGGTATCTGCTTCAGGATTTTGATCTTTTAATTCTGGATGAAAGCCTTGCCAATGTGGATGAACTGCTCCGGGAGACCATTATCCTTGCCATAAAAGAACTGTTCGGCCATAAAATGTTTTTATACATATCCCATAACCTGATGGAAGTATCCAAATTCTGCAGCAGGATTCTTGTTCTGGGAAACCCGTCCCATGAAAAAAGCGGTTCCATGATTGACGGCCGGGATTATCAGAGCGGTTATCGTCTGGATAAAAAAGAACTGGATGCCACCATGCTGGAGATTATGAATGCTTTTTAGACGGGTTTACCAGTTTCTAATCGTATATATCATCGGCCTGTTATCTTTGTTGGGGCTTAAAATGATTCTGGGCCTGTCAGATTACGTGATTCCAGGATTTTTTCTGATTATTGAAACTGCTCACGCAACTGCGCAGGTTTATTTTTATGATGTGCTGAATACGCTGGGAGTTACGGTTCTGGGCCAGTGTGCGTCGATTATCATGGCATTCGGTGTGGGGATTGCGGGACGAAAATCTTCCTGGGCCGGGTCTTTCATAAAAGTGGCTGCCTATAATATTCAGGCCTATCCGATTGTCGCCCTTGCCCCGATTATCTTTATCCTGCTGGGAGATGGATTTTTGTCCAGGCTTTTGATTGCCTCAATGATCTGTTATTTTCCGCTTCTTCTTTCTGTTATAGGAATTATGGCATCCCCTGTGACAGATATTGAGCATTTTTATGTGATGACCGGACGGATGCGGTGGCAGCTTGAAGTCAAAATACGGGCATTTGAAAATTTGAGCAAGCTGACAACCGTGATTTCAGGAAGTGCCACCCTTGCCATGGCCGGTACGATTGTGGCTGAGTTTATCGCGGCCAATGCCGGCATCGGATACAGCATACGGATCGCGCTTTATCAAAGCGATCTGGCAAAGATCCTGGTTGCGCTGTTCATGATCGGTATTATCATTTCCATATATCAGGGAATGCTGGAAACCCTGGGAGCAAAAATTCAGAGCAGATGGTCCGTAATCAATAAAGGAGATGCGCTGTGAAAAAGAAGCTTTTTTTATTGCTGGCATTTTTCATGGGGATGGTATGTGTGACAGTTGCCAATGCGCAAACACAGAATATCCAATTGAATTATCGGCTCAAATGGCTGTTTAATACCAGTGTTGCCGGAGATATCTGGGCAGATGTCAACGGGTATTTCAGTGCATCTGGATTGTCTGTAACCGTGAAAGAGGGCAGTCCTGAAAAAAACGCCATTAATGAGCTGGAGCTTGGGTATGCCGATTTTGGTGTGGCATCTGCAGATCAGGTGATCCGGGCCCTTGACAAGGGCGCGGATATTGTTGTTATTGCCCAGTTGTTTCAGATAAACCCCATGCAGTGGATTTACAGAACAGACCAGCCAGAGATCAAAACACTTGCGGACCTTAAGGGGCGAAGCATCGGGATTACCTTTGGCGGCAATGATGAAACCATTATGAATGCGATTTTTGAAAAGGCGGGAATTACAAAAAGTGATGTCCGCATTTCCGGTGTCCGGTTTGATTTTACCCCTTTTTTAAGAAAAAAAGTGGATGTCTGGCCGGTATACCGCAACTCCCAGGGGGTGATTCTTCAAAATAAGCTGGCGCATGAAAAAGAGCAGGTTTATTTTTTTAATCCATCGGATTTCGGGGTGAATTTTGTGGCCAATTCTGTGGTGACTTCGGGTGGGCTGATAAAGAATCGTCCGGATATTGTTTCATTGTTCACAAAATCCTTGCTTTCCGCCTGGGAAGACGCCATGAATCCCTTAAATGAAAAAACTGTTCTTCGTGCAGTCAAGGCGTTTGATAAAGGGACGGATGATGACATCCTGCAACAGCAGCTGGAAGCCACACGGAATCTGATCAAGCCGGCCAAAGCCTTAAAAATCGGCACTATTGATGAGGGTGCCTGGAAACAGACAGAGCAGATCATGCTAAAAGAGCAGTTGATAAAAAATCCTGTTCATATTGAAGGCCGCTTAAGACAGATAAACTGATTTTTTATTTTCGTCTTTCAATAAAAATCCCGTCAAAATTTTCCATATACGGCAGTTGTTTATACATTCCGCATCTTTGAATCATTACCGTGAAGGACAGGTCATGCGGCCATAAAGCATGGCCTTTTTCAAACATTTCAATGGCTTTGGACCATTCCTGCTTCAGATAGTATGCATAGCCTTTATTGTAACAGTCTATGGAGGCTTTATGGTTGTCTTCCAATATTTGTTCCTTATCTGCGATCAGTTCATAGACCTTTTCCGGATTCTCCTTTCCCTTGACTTTTACTGCCCCGAGTTTTCTTAAGATAAAATGATCCTTTGCGGATTCGGCCGTGTTCTGACCGATAATAATCTGGGTGCCGTAGATTTTATTCAGGCCTTCAAGCCGGGAGCCCAGGTTCACATTATCGCCCATGATTCCATAGGAAAACCGGTATTTTGAGCCGATGTTTCCGATGAGCATTTCTCCGGTATTTACGCCGACCCTTGCGTATAAGGGCGGCAGAAAAGGATGGTCCCCCTTTCTCAATCTGGCTAAAAAGCGCTGCATGTCAAGGGCTGCCCTGCAGGCGTTGACGGCATGATCTTTTTCCAGCAATGGAGCGCCGAAAAGCGCCATGAGTTCGTCGCCGATATAATCCTTTAATGCGCCTTTGTATTTAAAAACATACTGGGTCATTTCTTCAAAATACTGGCTCATGATTTCCACCACTTCCTGGGGGGTGCGTTTTTCTGAGATATTGGTAAAATTTTTCAAGTCACAGAACAGTACGGAAGCGGTTTTTACCTGGCCGCCCAGTTTCAGCAGATCTGGATTTTTTACAATATCTTCTACAAGATCATCGGCAACATAATTTGAAAAGGCTTTTTTTAGAAAAATCCGGTCTTTTTCGCTGAAATAAAATTTAAATAAGGAAAGAACAGAGAAATTCAGGCCCAGAATGATGAAAGAAAATAAGGGGGATAAAAAAATCTGCTTTTCCTGAAAAGCATAGATGCTGAACTGCCAGATACTGATGGAAAGAACCATGGAAAAAACAAGCGTCATCCAGGGCCGGGCCCAGACAATGGTGAAGGTGGTAAGGATACCGAACACAAGAATGACACACAGTTCAAAACCCTGTATCCAGTCCGGACGGGTGATAAAATCTCCTTTTAAAATATTGTCTATGACTGTGGTGTGTATCTGGGCTCCCATGAGTGCTGCATCAAGGGGGGTGGCTTTTAAATCTTTGAGCCCGGCAGCTGATGTCCCGACAATGGCAATATTTCCCTGCAGGCTTTGGGGCGGTATTTTGTCTTCCAGGAAAAGGGCGGCAGAGATGGTTTTAAACTGATTGCCTTCTCCTCTGTAGTGCACATAAAAACGGCCGTTTTCATCAAGGGGTATGGTGGAGGGTCCGATTCTCATATTTTCAATGCCGCCTGATGTTACCCGGATGGCCACCTGGGGGTTGCCAAGGGCAGATAACAGGGTTGCCAGGGAAAGATTGGGATAGATTTTCTTGTTCCAGATCAGCAGCAGCGGCGTGGCCCTTAAAATGCCGTCCTGATCCGGAGATGTATTGAAAAAGCCTGTATTCACAGCGCTTTTGCTTAAACTGTCCAGCGGCGGGATAACCCCTTGGGCGGTTTTGAGGCACTGGGAAATAGTTTTTGCGTCCGGAGTCTGAATAATGATCGGGTTCAATGGCTTTATCAAGGGATTGATCACAGGTTCCGGGGTCATATTTTTTATGTTTTCTGAAAAATCAAAGGCATACCCCAAAACAAAATTGCCGTTTGATAATGTCCGGGCAAGCACAATATCATTGTCCTTGAGTTCTTCGGGCAGCGGCTCTGCAATAAAGGAACTGCCGGAATCGATTTGATCCTGAAAATAGGTTTTCATGGACTGATCTATCGCCTTCAGCGAAGTTCTGTCCGGTTCTGCAAAAAGAATATCCAGGCCGATGGATGCCACACCGGCCTGTTGTATTTTCTCCAGAAGCCGGCTGATGAGGTACCTTGGCCAGGGCCACTGTCCAAATGCGTCCAGGCTTTGTTCGTCAATATCAACAACAATAGGAATGCCGGTTTGATCCGGTTGATGGCAGGACTGTATCTGGATATCGTATATTTTATTGTCCATGTATTTTAAAAACATGGGCTTTTTGAGATAGAGTCCTGTTGCGATCAATGTAAGCAGAAAACCGGTCAGAACCAACGGCAGTTTGTTCTTTATAGCAGGGTTTTTAAACATTGAAGATAAAACCTTTTGATTTCAGGGTAATTTTATGTGAAGGATATTTTAGGGTGGGGATATAAATGAAGTCAATCTTTATTTTCAGAATGGAAATCCTTCTTTTCCGGTTTGAAATTATGATATTTATGGTGGACGCATAACTTTTGAAAAGTAAAAAAATAATTAGATTGCGTAAAATATTTCACAATATGGGAATTAATTGAAATATTTTTTGTTTTTTTAATCTGGACAGACCTTCTTTTTTTTATAAATTGTCTTGAAAAACAGGGGATTATGCGCCATAGTAAATCTTCATACTAAAAATAGGCATAAAGATTGCATTGTTTTCTGCATTGTGTATATAACAGGTTAGAAATATTAAATAATAATTTAGGATATGCTTATGTCTGAAAAAATGAATTCCGAACCCGTAGGAAAGATTGTTGTTCTTTCCGGGAGTGCAACCGCCCTGTCCTCAGAAGGTACCAGGCCTCTGGAAATGGGAAGTCCGATATATCAGAATGATATTGTCAAAACAGATTCCGGAAGTCAGCTTCAGGTAAAATTTATTGATAATACGCAGGTTTCCCAGGCTGAAAACAGCACATTAAAAATTGACAGTGTTGTTTATAATCCGGATACGGCGGATAATTCAAATCTTTTGCTGGACATGATGAAAGGTACGTTTAGAACCATATCCGGTGAAATTACAAAAGACAGCCCCACGCATTTCATGCTTAAATCTCCCCAGGGAACCATTGGTATCCGGGGAACGATTGTTGCCAGTCAGGTAACCGATCTGTTTGAAAAGCACGGAGTTGAAGAATTGACTCCCGGAAAAATTGTGGTTATTGAAGATCATTTTGGAAATATCCGCATCTTTAATGTCCCCATGCAGCTGGTTGAGTTTTATTCGGGCAAACCGGTGAGTGAAGTTCGCGAATTATTACTGGACGAACTGGAGGAATTCCAGGGACAGGCCCCGCTGAGTCAGGATGGAACAGATTCCGGAGATACTCCTCTTGGATATACAGCGCCTGAAGATTCTTTTACAGGAATAGAATCAAGCAGCAGCATTGTGCCTTCTGATTTCGGACTAACTGGAAATATGGTTGTCAGGTTTAATTCCGGTGCAGATCTTCTGGGTATTTTTGACAGCCTGGAAGATGTTCCCGGATATGAAGACAATGCAGGATCAGATGATCCGGGTGACTTTGAAGACTTTCAGGGCTCCAATGATAATACCGGTTTTGACATTGTGGAGGATTCAGATTCAGGTGTTGTTACCCATCAGGGAACAGAAGGAGATGACACTCTGACAGGGTCATTGTCAAGCGATATCATGATCGGCCGTCAGGGTAATGACATGCTTGATGGCAGGGGGGGCTCCGATGTCCTTTATGGCGGTGCCGGTGATGATATTCTTTCGATAGATGCAGATACCTTTTTGCAGGTTGACGGTGGCGCAGGCACAGATACGCTGACGTTTCAGTATACGGTGGCAGATGAAAACAATCTGGTGAATGTTGATTTGACTCAGAAGGCAAATGACATGATACAGGGAATAGAAAGAATTGATTTGCTTGAAGGTCAGTCAGATACCCACCTGACCTTGAGTATAAACGATATTCTGGATATGAGTGATACCACAGACCGATTAATTATTGATGGCGATCAGGGCGATTCTGTAACCATTACAGATGGCTCCTGGAGTCCGCCGATAGGATCATCAGAAGACTCCTACGTGACATATTATGCCTTTGGATATGGCGGAACCCTGGCTTTACAGGTGGATGCTGATATTAATGTAAATATTAACAGTATGGTGTTCTAATGTGTTGTATGAAGAAATTAAACTTAATTATTCCCCTGGTGATGGTGTTCTCAGTGGTGATGTTTTCAAATGCAGCAGCAGATGATAATACGGCATTAACGTTAAGGGAAGCGGTGACGAAAGCAATTCGGACGCATCCTTCCATCCAGGCTGAAAAAATGGTGTATCTGGCTCAGAAAGAAGCTGTCAGCAATGCCAGATCAGGATTTTTTCCCTCAATTGATTTTTCTGCAGATGCAGGGTATGAGGATGTCCATAATTCATTAACCCGGAATCGCCAGCTCAGCGGGCTGGATGATGATAATGACAGGGGAATGTGGTATCATACCCAGACCTTGAGCCTTACTCAGCTGCTGTATGATGGATCTTTTACAAAAAGCAGATATGACGCCCAGAACCACAGGCTCAGGGCTGCCCGGATTCTGGCTGACGGATCAGCTGACCAGATTGCGCTTGAGGTCATTGAAAATTATATGAACATTCTTCGGGCCCGAAAAATTATTCGTTTTGCAAAAGAAAATATTGTCCGGCTCAAGGACTTGAGAAATACCACCCGTATGCGTCTGGAAAAAGGAAAGGGAACCGTCACTGATGTTGACAGGGTTCAGCTGACGTTGTCTGATTCCAGAGCTGTACTGGAAAATTATCAGGGGATTTTACAAAATGCAGGGGACCGGTTTTCCCTGCTCACCGGGGCAAATGCAAACCTGATTACCCGCCAGACAGGTAAAATCAAACTCCCTTTTGAAACTGTTGAAAAAGCTGTGGATCAGGCAAGGGAAAAAAACAAGAGCCTTCTTGTTGCCCGTGCGAATATTTTTCAGAAAGAATCTGATTTAAAAACATCCAAAGCCGCGTATCATCCTAAAGTAAATTTAATTGCCCAGGCAACGCGGGAAGAGAATATTGAGGGGCTGGAGGATGTGGATACCACTGTTGCAGGGTTGGTCCGTGTAAAATATAATCTTTTTAAAGGCGGTGGGGACAGAGCAACAATTTTCAGAAATGCCAGCCTTCTTTCCGAGGCCAGACTAAGGGAAAAGGAATTGATGCTGAATGTTGAAGCAAATGTAAGGGTTGAGTTTAATAATATGTACACGGCAAATCGTCAGATTCCTTTTCTGGAAGAGAAAGTGGGACAGAATATCAAGGTTCTGGAAAGTTATGAAGAACAGTTCCTTGTGGACAAACGGGATATCATGGATGTGATTGAAGCACAGAAAATGATGTTTACCTTTCAGGCAGCGCTTGAAAATATGGAAACTGAAAAGAAACTGGCGCAGTTCAGAATTTTATCAATTACCGGCCAGTTGTTTGAAATCCTTGGTATTGAATTCAATCCGGAAATCTAGGAATTTTTTTGCATGGGTGTTCATGATCACCTGGTATCCTGTCTTGTTTATTTAACAAGGTATTTTGAAAATCCGTATTCTGAAGATGTTATCAGAGCGGGGCTTTCCTTGACATCAGAACAGCTTGGCATTTCAGATTTTGCCGACGCTTCTGCAAAAGTGGGACTTCTATCCAGAATCGAAAAAAGACCCCTGTCACGGCTGGGACCGGATCAGTTGCCCGCAGTATTGATTTTAAAAGATGAAAAAGCCTGTGTCCTTGTTCAAAAAAAAACCCCTGTTCTTTATAAAGTGTATTTGCCTGATCAAAGCGCCGAGATTGACATATCCTTTCGGGATCTTGATACCCAATATACCGGTCAGACAGTTTTTGTTTCAAAAATAGTCAAGCCCCAGAAAACGGTTGATGCGCCGGAAAAAAATGCATCCTGGCCAGTATGGTTTTTTGCAGCCTTTTCGCCCCACTGGTGGACCTACAGCCAGGTGATGATTGCAGCGTTTATGATTAATATTTTTGCCCTGGCAAGCCCTTTATTTATCATGAACGTCTATGACAGAGTGCTGCCCAATAATTCCATTTCCAGCCTGTGGGTCATGGTCACCGGCGTTCTGATCGTATTCGGGTTTGATTTCCTGTTAAAAAATCTGCGCAGTTTTTTTATTGATCATGCAGGCCGAAAGGTTGATCTGCATCTGGCAAACCAGGTGGTAGACAAGGTTCTGGATTTGCGCATCGCAGACAAACCTGTTTCTTCGGGGGAATATGCCAACCTGTTAAGAGAACTTGAGTCTCTCAGGGATTTTTTCACTTCCGCCAGTTTGATGAGCATTATTGATCTGCCATTTGTATTTATATATATACTGGTATTTTATATTATTGCAGGGCCGCTGGCCTTTGTGCTGATCACCACGTTGGGACTGATAATTGCCCTGGGCCTTTTATTCCATTTTCCGCTTCAAAAATCAGTATTTCAATCCTATCATGACGGTCATAGAAAGCATTCCATTCTGGTGGAAATGGTTGCAAACCTTGAAATAATAAAAACCCTTCGTGCCGAAGGCCGTTTCAGGAAAAGCTGGAGAGATGCGATTTTATCAAGTTCTGAATCTGGTGCCCGTTCACGGTTTTTATCCCAGTTTGTTGTCAATTCAGCATCGCTGATTCAGCAGCTGGCGTATATCAGCATTGTGGTCTGCGGCGTATATCTGATTCAGGACAATAAAATTACCACGGGTGCACTGATCGCCTGTGTTATTTTAAACGGCAGGGCCATGGCGCCCCTTGCACAGATTACCATGCTGCTCACCAGGCTTCACCATTCCTATTCATCCCTGAAGGGGTTGACCCGGTTGATGGCCAAGCCGGTGGAACGTCCTGAGGACACCCGTTTTCTGCACCGTCCGGAATTAAAGCCGAAAATTGAATTCAAAAATGTGAAGTTTTCTTATCCAGGCGGCCAGATAGCGGCATTGTCAAATATGAGTTTTATGATTAATCCCGGAGAAAAAGTAGGCATTATCGGGCGTTCCGGCTCAGGGAAAACCACCATCGGTAAATTGATACTTGGGCTTTATCCGCTGACCAGCGGATCCATCCGTGTGGATTCAACGGATATTCAACAGATTGATCCGGTTGACCTGCGTCGGATTGCCGGCGTGGTAACCCAGGATGTTGCCCTTTTTCAGGGAACTGTAAGAGAAAATATCCTCCTTGCAGCACCCAGGACAAGCGATGAGCATCTGCTGGAAATTGCCCGTATCGCCGGAGTGGATGATTTTATCAGACATCATCCTTCAGGGTATGACCTTCGGGTCAGTGAACGGGGTGAAGGCCTTTCCGGCGGACAGCGACAGGCCATAGGGATTGCCCGGGCACTGATCAATGATCCCGGGCTTTTAATTATGGATGAACCGACCAGCGCCATGGACAACTCGTCTGAGCTCCTTCTTAAAAAACGTTTGGAACCACATCTTGAAAACCGGACCCTGGTATTGATCACACATCGCATGTCGCTGTTGACTCTGGTTGACAGGCTTATTGTTGTGGATATGGGCAAGGTGGTTGCAGACGGTCCCAAAGAGATTGTGCTTCAGAATCTTTCACAAAACAGAATCAGGGTTGAAACATGATGAATGACATTCAACAGAACACAAATTACCTGTTTGCCAATTTGCTGCTTCTGGCGATTCTGGCATTTTTTGCAGCAGCGATTTACTGGGCGTCCCAGGCCCGCCTGGATGAGGTTGTAAGGGGTATGGGCAGGGTGACACCCTCAACTCAGATCAAGATCATCCAGAATTTTGAAGGTGGTATTCTTTCTCAGGTTCTGGTTAAGGAAGGACAGGAAATAGAAAAAGATCAGATTTTGATGCAGCTTGATCAGACCGTATTTCATGCGGGTGTGAAAGAAAGCCTGTCGGAAAAATACGGGCTGGAAGCCAGCATTGCCCGTTTGATGGCAGAATTTTCAAATCAGGAGATTGTATTTCCTGAACATTTATATAAATTAAAGCCTCACCTCATTGAACAGGAGATGTCTTTAATGCAGTCGCGCAAAGCGCGTCTCCAGGCTGATATTGATATTGAAAATCAGAATCATGAAAAATATCTGCTGGATATCAAGGAAAAAATAAATCAGAACAGGCATCTTGGGATTGACTTGAGAATTGCCAGAGAGAAGCATTCAATTTTGCAACCGCTGGTTGAAAAACAGTTTGCTTCAAAAATGGAGCTGTTGGATTTAGAGCGGCAGATAAATGAACTGGAATCGAGAATTGAAGACAATAATAATCAGATTCCAAAGATAGAAGCGGCCATCGAGACAACAAGAAGCAAAATAAACAGTTTAAAGAAAAATTATTCCAGTGCGGTATTAACGGAATTGTCTGACAAGAAAAGCAGGCTGGAGCAGCTGGAACAGATTTTTCCTGCGATTCAGGACCGGTTTGAGCGTACCAGCATTCGATCTCCTGTGTCCGGTCTGGTGAAGCGAATTTTTGTTCATACTGTAGGCGCTGTTATCTCACCGGGCGAACCGCTTATTGAGGTGGTTCCGGAAAAAGACGAGCTGTTAGTGGAAGCCAGGATATTGCCCAAGGATATTGCCTTTATTCACCCTGGTCAAAAGGTAAATGTCAAAATTACCGCGTATGATTTTTCAATTTATGGCGGATTAAATGGGCAACTTGAACATATCAGTGCGGATGCCTTTGTTGCTGAAGAAGGCTACAGTTATTTTCTGACCCGTGTCAAGCTGGCTGCCGACCATCTGGTCTATAAAGGGAATCGGCTTCCTGTCATGGCCGGAATGGATTGTCAGGTGGATATTCTCAGCGGCAGCAAAACGGTTATGGATTATATGCTTAAACCGATTTTAAAAGCCAGGCATACAGCGCTCACAGAACCATGATCTGCAGGGTTATGGCTTAAGATTCAGGCGGTATAAGGGGTCTCCGACAAGAACCATTTTCCAGGAAAGATAGGGCAGGCTGACCAGATAGGATTCTGCCAGCGTAAGATACCCTTCTGCAAGAAAACTGAAAAATAAGGCAGGGACAGGAAATGCCTGCACGTAAGGTTCTCCCACAGGGCCGATGGTGGCGGCAATGCCGTTGTCCAGCATTTTTTTGCACCAGACCTGACTATCTTCTTTTTTAAGGGTTGTGCATTCCGCACTTGCGATATGATAGCCCACAGAGCCCTTTTGCCAGGTAAACGCATCAACATATTGGGCCAGGCTGTACCAGCCGCAGTACAACGCTGTATCAGGGCTTTCGCCTTTTTGAAAAAGTTCAGGCCCATCATTTAAGATGACAGGGATAATTTTTGACTCAGACAGGATACGGGCTGTTTCATGAAGGGATTTGTCATAAAAAGCATACCCTGAAACCTCTATTTTTCCCGGCTCTATCCATCGGGCATCAAAATACGCCTTTCCTTTGAGTCCGTTTTTTTCAGCTTCCATGCTGTCATTGATGATTCGTTTTACCGTTGCTGTGTCAGCTCCGTCCAGACGGCTTGTCATGATAACATCAGATCGAAAAAGGGATGTTTTCTGATTTTTAAACCCCAGATAATACGGATTGGGCAGCCACATGTTCAGGTTATATGTTTTTTTTTTGACAAGCATCAGCTCAGAGTCAAAAGAGGCGGTTTTGTCTGTTTTTTCGGGACTGTTCCGGGGGGGCGATATCCGCAAAGGAAGTCCGAACATGATAACCAGGGCGCGGATATTTTTATTCTTGTCCAGAAATTTTCGGACAGGCGGTATGGCCTTGCTTTCATATTCTTCTCGTTCACAGGTTTCTGTATCAGTCATGGACAGTAAAATCAGGTTTTTTTCAGGGATCCGCCTTTTTCCCATATAGTAGTTTGCCAGCAGAACACTGTTTTTCACCTTTTTATTTGCAATAACAGCCACTTCTTCAGGGTCAAGCGCAAGGGCATGCACAGAAAAAATACACGGTATCAGCAGGGTGAAAAACGCATATCTCAGATATGTTTTAAATTTCATTACTGATGATTCTTAATCCATCCAGGGTCAGGGACTGTTCAACAGATTCTATGGTTTTGGCAAATTTTGAGATCAAAGGGGCCAGTCCGCCCGTTGCAATTATTTTCGGATTTTCACCCATCTCTCTGGTCATTCGTTCCACCATCCCATCCACCATGGCGGCATTTCCATAAATAACGCCTGATTTTATGCTGTTGATGGTATCTTTTCCAATGACCTTTTCAGGGGCCTGAAAAATTTCAACTCTTGGCAGCCGCGAGGCTTTCTGAAAAAGCGCATCTGCAGCAATCATAACACCCGGGACAATGGCACCGCCAAGATATTCTCCTTTTCCGGAAATAACATCAAATGTGGTTGCAGTGCCAAAATCAATAATGATCATGGCGGTCTGATATTTTTTATATGCTGCAACCGCATTAACAATACGGTCTGCTCCCACTTCATTGGGGTTGCTGTACAGAATTGGCATCAGTTTTTTAACAGAATCCGGGTTGATCCAGACCGGCGTCATTTTAAGATATTTTTCACAAAAAGCGTTCAGGATCGGCACTGAAGAGGGTACGACAGATGAAATGACTGTCTTTTCGATGTCTGACCGGTTCACGCCTTTGTCCATAAACAGCGCATTGGCAAGCACATTGAATTCATCCGCTGTTGACTCCCGGACGGTTCTGATCCGCCAGTCGTGTTTCAGGATGTCATTATCATAGACACCGATGACCGTATTGGTATTTCCTACATCAATTACAAGCAGCATGGGGATTTCCTTTTCATTCTATTTTTAGTGTAAAAACCTGTGGAGCAGCCTCTGTCATTATCAGATTAACGGGAATATTGATATAGGCATGCCGGACATAAATACCCGGTCCCAGTCCGTTTAAATCAATGAATGAATAGATCTGATCCAGAATTATTTTATTTCCCAGTGTTTCAAAGGGGCCTTTTATGGTGACAGTTATACCGGGCGGCTCAAGGCTGGCTTTATAAGAACTGTTCATCAACCGGACAGGAATATCTGTGATTTTTTTTGTTACCAGCTGCTGCTGGATGGGTACCGTCACAACGATGATGGGGTTTGAAGCAGAAATCAGTTCCGGGTTGTTCAGATCGAGGGGAATTTCTTTTTTAAAGTCTTCTTTGGCGTTTGAAAGATCAATGGGCTTTGTCTTTAACTGTTGTATGGCGTTGATCTGGTCCAGGGTGCCGGTAAGTTCCACTGTCGAGGGTGTAGCCGCAGCTTCCAGTGCGATGTATCCTGTAGGCGGGTTTCCGATATACGGAACGGTCACCCGAAAGATTTTCTTTTCTTTTTTTTCAAGCTGGATATTTAAATAGGACGGATTGATATTCAGAATCCTGATGGACGGATTCATGGGAATCCTTTCTTCTTCCACCGGTATCAGATACGTGCCGGTTTCAATGGAATCAGAATCTCCTGCAGGATCGAATTCAAGATCGGTGTAAAGATCCACAGTATACCGGGTGTTTTTTGTATTGATCAGTTCAATTAATCTTGGATGGGCCTTGATTTTAATTTCTATTGTATCTGTATGAAAATCCGTAAGAATCATGTCTTCAGGGATATTGGCATAGTCAATGGGGATGAGAAGATCGGTTTCTATCGGCTCTGTTGTGCACCCTGGAAAACAGAGTGTAATACAGATAACAAATAATAAAACAAGGATTGTCTGCCAGGATTTACGCATTCCGGATTGAATCAATGATCTGGATAAAAGGTTTAACTTTTTTTACATCATGAACCCGAACAATATGAGCGCCTCTGAGAATTGAACCTGCAACTGCTGCAAGGGTGCCGTATTCGGTTCTGATATCATCCGGATGAACCGGTGTTTTTTCTTTTCGGGACAGGATATTCTGAATAAAGGATTTGCGTGAAGGCCCCATGAGAACAGGAAAATCCAGACAGGACAGTTTTTCAAGATGATTGATGAGAACCAGATTGTGATTCACGGTTTTTCCAAATCCAATGCCCGGATCAAGAATAATACGGTCTTTGGGGATTCCCGCCTGGACGGCAAAATCAACTCTTTGACTCAGATATTGGGTAATTTCATGCATCAGGTCTGCATAATCCGGATTGATCTGCATGGTTTCAGGCGTGCCTTTCATGTGCATTAAAATGACAGGTACTTTTTTGTCAGCAGCAAGGCCTGCCATATCCGGATCTTTTTCCAGGGCCGAGATATCATTGATAATACTTGCCCCTGCATGGATTGCTTCTTTTGCCACAGCAGCTTTTACCGTATCAATGGAAATGGGGACATCAATTTTTTTTGAAAGAATTTCAATGACCGGGATAACCCGGTCCAGTTCCTCCTGAACAGAAACCGGCCGGGCAAACGGTCTGGAGGATTCTCCGCCGATATCAAGGATACCAGCGCCGTCTTCAACCAGTTTTATCCCCTGACGGACAGCAGTTTCAAGGGTGTTGAATTTCCCGCCGTCGGAAAAAGAATCCGGCGTGGCATTCAGAATCCCCATGATGCAGGTTTCAGCCCCCAGATTAAGAGTGAACCGGTCGAATTCAAGCTTGAACATCTGCATAAAACTCTCCCTGATCAGGATTTTGGTGTATTATCATCATCCTTGCGGTCTTGATCGTTGGGGACGGGCGGTGGTTGTTTTTCAAGGTTTTCTTCCACAACCTCATAACGGTCTTTTTCTTTTTCTGACGTACCGGAAATTTCATCCGGATGCCGGGGTGCTATATATATATTTTTCTTGCCGAAAAAATCAAAATCCGGCCTCATGGATGCAATCAGGTCATCCAGTTCCGGTCCGAGAACGGTTTCTTTTTCAATAAGCAGAATCGTTAATGCATGGAGAATGTCGATGTTTTTTTCAAGAATCTGTTGAGCGGTTTTATATGCCCGGTCGATGATCAGTGCAACTTCTGCATCAATTTTTCTGGCAGTATCCTCGGAATATGTTTTGGCCTGGGTCATTTCCCTTCCGATAAAGATATTGTCGTCATGGGCTTCATAGGAAAGCGGCGCCAGGTTGTCGCTCATTCCAAATGTCCGGATCATTTTGTTGGCAAGTGCTGTGGCCTGTTTGATATCATTGGAGGCACCCGTGCTGATCCGGTTGAAAATCAGGGTTTCAGCCACCCGTCCGCCAAAGGCTATGGCAAGCTCGCTTTCAAGCTGATCCTTGTATTTGAAATCCCCTTCTTCAGGTAAAAACCAGGTAACACCGGCTGCCCTGCCCCTGGGAATAATTGTGATTTTATTTACCGCATCGGTATTGGGAAGGAATCTTGCCACAAGCGCATGGCCGCCTTCATGGTAAGCGGTGGTTTTCTTTTCTTCTTCTTTAATCACCTTGGATTTTCGCTCCAGTCCCATATAAACCTTGTCTTTTGAATCTTCAAAATCCTTCATGGTCAGTTTTTCATGATCCCGCTTGGCAGCCAGAAGTGCGGCTTCGTTTACCAGGTTTTCAAGATCTGCTCCGGAAAATCCCGGTGTTCCTTTGGCCAGAAGTGCCGGGTCTACATCATTGGC
The DNA here is from genome assembly GCA_018821535.1 of Pseudomonadota bacterium. Classification (GTDB taxonomy): domain Bacteria; phylum Desulfobacterota; class Desulfobacteria; order Desulfobacterales; family Desulfobacteraceae; genus Desulfobacula. Next base: position 180,084 of record JAHJLV010000060.1, read on the forward strand.
AAGAGGGGTTTTTTTCATGTGCACCCTTAAAATACCCTCACGTCCCTTGATGTCCGGCATGTCCACAACCACCTGGCGGTCAAAGCGGCCCGGACGCAGCAGTGCCGGGTCAAGGACATCTGCCCGGTTGGTGGCAGCCATGAGGATGACCCCTTCATTGGATTCAAAACCGTCCATTTCCACCAGAAGCTGGTTAAGGGTCTGCTCTCTTTCATCATGCCCGCCGCCCAATCCCGCACCGCGTTGACGGCCGACAGCATCTATTTCATCAATAAAAATAATACAGGGGGCATTTTTTTTGCCCTGGGCAAACAGATCTCTTACTCGTGAAGCGCCTACGCCCACAAACATTTCAACAAAGTCTGATCCGCTGATGGTAAAAAACGGCACACCGGCTTCTCCTGCAACAGCCCGGGAAAGAAGGGTTTTGCCTGTTCCGGGATGTCCCACCAGCAGCACGCCTTTTGGGATACGCCCACCCAGCCGGGTATATTTGGCCGGGTTTTTCAAAAAATCAACCACTTCGGTCAGTTCTTCCTTTGCATCATCAATTCCCTGGACATTGGCAAAGGTAACCTTTTCGCCTTTGTCATCCAGAAGACGCGCCCGGCTTTTGCCAAAGGACATGGCTTTTCCGCCACCGGCACCCCCCTGCATCTGCCGCATGAAAAAGATCCATACGCCGATCAGAACAATCATGGGCAGCCAGGAAACAATAATAGACATGAGCATGGAGGATTCTGCCGGAGGTTTGGCAGTGATGGCAACGCCTTTTGACCGTAAAAGATTGATCAGGTCACCGTCATCCGGGGCAAAGCTTTTATATTTGGCACCGGCACCATCTGTAATATACAGATCCTGTCCCTGGATGGTTACATTCTGGACGCGGCCATTATCGACCATGGTTAAAAACTCTGAATACCCAAGATCCTGCTGTCCTGTCTGCTGCTGATTAAATACTTTGAAGAGCATTACCATCATAAGGATGATGATCAACCACAGGGATATATTCTTATAAAATTGGTTCAAGGCTTTTCCTTTCCTTTATGTTTTTAAATTAACTTTATAATATATAAACATGAAAATTTAATATACAAGAAAAAGTTTTTCAGCTTTTTTTACTGTTTTTTTACTGTTCTGCCTGCCGTTGCTGCTTTTTTAGTTTTCCGATTTCCCGCAGGGGCGCATCTTCTTTTTTGATTTCTATGGTATCCTGCGTTTTGTACACCCGGATTCGGCCGGGAAGATCCAGGCTGGAACCTGCAGACGGGTTAAAGCAAAACTGGATGCAGTCGTTGATATGGGTATGCGAAATCCGGTTTAAATCGGATTTGATCTGTTTGATTGCCATTCTGAATACCCGTTGCAGGATTGCCTGATCCATTTTTTTCATTTGAGGCTTTGACAGAATCAGCTGCTGAGAAGTCTTTTTGATCACGCATTGATTCAGTTGTTGGATTGTCTGTTTTTTCCAGAGGGTTTCTTCCTGCCTGAGAATATGGCTGAGTCTGTCCAGTGCATCCACTATTTCCGGGTTGTATTCTTCCTGCAGGTGTGGAATGAGCTGATGCCGGATTTTGTTTCTCAGATAGTGCAGGTCTGTATTTGATTCATCTGTCACAAAGGGCTGCTCACAGGCTTCCAGAAACTGCCGGATCTGAAGTTTTGAAACTCGGATCAGCGGCCGGATAAATGTGTCGCCCCGTACCGGTGGAATGCCGGACAGTCCCTTGGGGCCGCTGCCTCTGAGCAGGTTCATTAAAACCTGTTCAGCATTGTCGTCTTTGTGATGGCCTGTGGCAATTTTGCAGTAACCTTCATTTTGGGCGGTTTTTTCAAAAAACTGGTACCGCAGTTTTCGCCCGGCAGTTTCAATGGACAGCCGGTTGGTTCGGGCATATGTTTTTACATCCATCTGTTCGGTGTAGAAAGGCAGATCAAGTGTTGCTGCCAATTTTCTGACAAATTCCTGGTCCCGCAGGGCAGCGTCTTTGCGCAGTTGATGGTTCAGATGAACGACTCCCAGCCTGAGACCGTATTCTTCCCTGAATGCCATCAACGCCCGGATCAGCGCAACTGAATCCGGTCCTCCGGATACCGCAGCCAACACAGCGTCATTCCGGGCCAGCATATTGAACTCACAGAGGGTTGCCTGGATGATCCGGATAAAGTTTTTTACAATATGTCTTTCATCGGTCATGGTTAAAAATCGCCTGATGAATCAGCAGGCAAACAGTTTTTCCGGTGAATATTTTTTATCAGACCCTGTTTCTGACCACATCTCAGATCGGATAAGCCCGGAAGCCTTTGCCTTGTCAAAAAATGTGATAATGGCTTTTTCTCCTTTTTCTCCAAAGTCTTTTGAAAAATCATTGACATAGAGTTCAATATGCTGGCGGATAACATCTTCTTCCAGTTCCTGAGCATGGGTCTGAATATAATCATATGCGGTTTCAGGGTGAATAAAAGCATGTTCGATGCTTTGTCTGATCAGTCTCTGGATATTACAGGCCGTTTCCGGGCCAAGCTCCCGCCTGATGGCGATACAGCCCAGGGGTATGGGAAGGGAAGTGGTTTTTTCCCACCACTGGCCCAGATCCGCCTGAAGTTCAAGTCCGAAAGACGGGTATACAAAACGGCCCTCATGGATGATAACCCCGAAGTCTGCTGTTTTTTCGACCACAGACAGCATCACTTTTTCAAAGGGCATGGCAATGATTTTCGGGTTCATTCCGGGGAAAAGATCATTGATATAGAATTTAAATAAATAGCATGCAGTAGTGCCCATACCCGGTACAGCAACAACTGGATTTTTTTTGTCTGAAAGAGATTTGCCGGGAGTTGAAATAATCAACGGTCCACAGCCCATTCCCAGGGCTGATCCGGCTCTCAGCAGGGCATATCTGTCCATGAGACTGCCAAAGGAGGCAAAAGACAGTTTGGTGATATCATAGATGCCTGCAGCAGCTTTCTGATTCAGGGTTTCGACATCTTCCATGGCAATATCAAACTGAAAATTATCAAGGGGTATCAACTGCCGGGCAATGGCCTTAAAAATAAAAGTGTCATTGGGGCAGCTTGAGTAGGCAAGGCTGTATTTTTTGATAGGCTTCATTCCTGCCAGATGATTTTACAGTATACCGCCGCCAAGCACCAGACGGACGATTCCAACGCTGATGGCAAGCCCGCAGAGCACCAGGCCGATGACTGCTCCTTTGGATTCTTTATCTTTGCTGACGATAAGCGTGATGAGACTTAAGATCAAGCCAAGACCTGCCATGGGGATATTGATCCAGTTAAGCGATCCCAGACAGGGAAAAAATCCGACAAATAATCCCATGAAAGCCAGTAGGCCAAAGATTAATGAAACGGTTTGCATTGATTTACTCCTGTTGATTATGGTTTATGTCAGATGGATAATAATTTCTTTATTCCAATAAAACAAAGCACAATAAAATTAAAGAGAAAAAATAAATAAAGAGCAATACTGAAGCGATTGGATTGAATTGCAATTTTAAAATTGAAATCAGAAATTTCAAAAAATGCCTGTGTCATTCCACAGAAAAAACAGGCCGGGGCTTCCTGGGTATGGAAGTTGCCTTTGGAAACAAGCGGATGACAGGTCGTTGCATATGTCCGGGGGAAAAACGAAACAAAAACAATGATCCCGAAAAAAAGCGAGATGATCATCCAGGAAATAAAAACAGCTTTTAAATATTCATTCATTTTTCGCCTGTGTGTTTTTGATGAATTTGTTTAACCATTATGGTTGAATGAAATCAAGGCTTTTAAACATTTCTGTGCAACCGGTTTTGTTTTCTGTTCAGGAAAACTTTACTTTTGCCGGGCGCATGCTTATGATTTTTGGATACTTGATGATGATACACCCATGGATGCTCAGTGCGACAGGTTGAGAATATGATGCATGGAAGAGTGGCCACAGAAGCTGGAGAACAGATGGTGAAAGATACAGACTTGAACTCCCGTTCCAGGGAACTGGACCGGATTATTGTAAAAGGTGCGCGCGAGCATAATCTTAAGAATATTGATGTGGATATTCCCAAAAAAAAGATGGTGGTGTTCACCGGGGTGTCCGGTTCCGGCAAATCCAGCCTGGCCTTTGACACGATTTTTGCAGAGGGCCAGCGCAGGTATGTGGAGTCTTTATCTTCCTATGCCCGTCAGTTTATCGGCCAGATGGAAAAGCCCAAATATGACACTATCCGGGGATTAAGCCCCACCATTGCCATTGAGCAGAAGGCAGCCAGTAAAAATCCGCGTTCAACCGTGGGAACAATCACGGAAATTTATGATTATTTAAGGGTTTTGTATGCCCGGGTGGGGACTCAGTATTGCTGTAAGTGCGGGAAAAAAGTCGGACGCGGTCATGCCCAGAGCATGGTGTCCCAGATTCTGTCACTGCCGGAAAACTCAAAAATTCTTATTCTGGCACCTGTGGTGGAAAACCGGAAGGGAGAGCACAGAGAGAGACTGGAAGAGCTTAAAAAACAGGGGTATGCAAGGGTTCGTGTGGACGGGGTGGTTCAGGAAATTGAAAATGTCCAGAGTCTGGCAAAAAATAAAAAACACCATATTGATGTGGTGGTGGACCGCCTGGTGATACAGTCCAGCGATGATTTTCAGAAGCGTCTGACAGATTCTGTTGAAACCGCATTGAAGCTGGGAAACGGTCAGATGATCGTCCATATGATGGACAGAGAAGACCTTAAAATGAGTGAGGCCCGTTCCTGCTGCGGGATTGCTTATCCGGAGCTGGCACCCCAGATATTTTCCTTTAATTCACCACTGGGGATGTGCCCGGACTGTAACGGGATCGGGACCCTGCTGTCCATGGATGTGGACAAGATTATTCCCTATACGGAGTTAAGTATCCGCCAGGGAGCCATTATTCCATGGAAAAATTATTTTCTTAAAAAACCCCGGTTTCAGAATGATAATTCCTGGGGGGCAAGTCAGCTTAAGGCCATGGAAACCCAGTGGGGCATTGATTTTGATCTGCCATGGGAAAAACTGCCCAAAGCAGACCGGGATCTTTTGCTGTACGGCTCCAGAAACAAGGAAATGACGGTGAACTGGAATTCTGCCAAGATTCAGGGAGAATTCACCCGGACCCATGAAGGGCTGATCCATACCTTGATGCGCCGATATAAAGCCACCCAGTCCGAAACCCAGAAAAAATATTATACTGAATTCATGACATCGGCAACCTGTAAGGCCTGCAAGGGCAAGCGGCTGAAAGATGAGGTGCTGCACGTTCATATTAAAGAAAAATCAATTATTGATGTCACGGCCATGACCGTTGGCCAGGCATTTGATTTTATCAATGCTCTGGATTTGTCAGGAAATAAAAAACTGATTGCCGAAGAGCTTCTCAAGGAAATCTCCGATCGGCTGGGGTTTCTGGTAAATGTGGGACTGGATTATCTGTCTTTAGACCGAAGCGGCCCCACCCTTTCCGGCGGCGAGTCCCAGAGAATCCGGCTGGCCTCCCAGGTGGGATCGGAACTGACCGGAGTACTGTATATCCTTGATGAACCCTCCATTGGCCTGCACCAGCGGGATAATGTCAAGCTTTTACGGACCCTGCACCATCTGCGGGATATCGGCAATACGCTGATTATTGTGGAACATGATCAGGAAACCATGGAAAAATCAGACTGGATTGTGGATATCGGTCCCGGAGCAGGTCATCTTGGCGGGCAGGTGGTTGCTGTGGGCACACCAGATCAGATTAAAAAGAATCCTCAGTCCATTACGGGAAGTTTTTTAACCGGCAAGGACAGAATCGAGATTCCAGAAAAGCGCAAAAAACCCGACACAAAATCTGATAAATGGATCACCATTGTCAATGCATCGGAAAATAATCTAAAGCATATTTGTGTAAAAATTCCGCTGGGGCTGTTTGTGGCCGTAACCGGTGTGTCCGGGGCAGGCAAATCAACCCTGATCAACCAGATTCTGTATCCGGCATTGGCTGTTGAACTGCACGGATCAAAAATGATGGTGGGAAAACATGAAAAAATCACAGGTCTGAATCACCTGAACAAAATCATCAATATTGATCAGAAACCCATCGGCAGAACGCCCCGCAGCAATCCGGCCACATACACCAAGGTGTTTGACCATATCCGGGATTTTTATGAAATGCTGCCCGAGTCCAGGGCCCGGGGATATAAAAAAGGGCGGTATTCATTTAATGTCAAGGGGGGCCGCTGTGAAGCCTGCCGGGGTGACGGGTATATAAAAGTGGAAATGCATTTTCTGGCAGATGTGTTTGTTCCCTGTGAGGTCTGTAAAAGCAAACGGTTCAACCGTTCAACCCTGGAAATAAAGTATAAGGGCCATTCCATTTCAGATGTTCTGGATCTGTCTGTCCTGCAGGCCAAAGAACTGTTTGACTCTCACCCTAAAATTGTCAATATTCTGGATACATTAATGGATGTGGGATTGTCCTATATTAAACTGGGGCAGGCAGCCACTACCTTGTCCGGCGGAGAAGCCCAGCGCATAAAGCTTGCCCGGGAACTGGCCAAAAGAGATACCGGGGACACCCTGTATATTCTGGATGAACCCACCACCGGGCTGCATTTTCAGGATATAAAACTGCTGCTTAAGGTTTTGTCCCGGCTGACAAAGGCCGGAAATACAGTGATTATTATTGAACATAATATGGATGTGATAAAAACCGCCGACTGGGTACTGGACTTAGGGCCTGAAGGCGGCAGCAGCGGCGGGGAACTGATTGCCCAGGGGTCGCCTGAAACAATTGCAGCGTCCGCACACAGTTATACCGGGCAGTATTTAAAGCAGGTTTTAAATCCAGTTTTCAATCCGGTAAAAACCTGATATATCATCGAGAATTAAAATAGAGGGCTGGGATTAAAACAAACGGGCCGGAATAAAACAGGGGGGAAAATATATGATGCTTTTAAAATGGGTGATCCGCCCGTATCTGTATTTTCAGTATCTTTTTTCAAAATTCGCACGAACCGGAGCGTTTGGAAAAGATCATGCTGAATATATGACTGCCCCGTATCAGAACACCGGAAATTCGGTAAAAGACGGGTTGTTCAGGCATCATGTCAAACAATTCCATGAATCCTCGTGTTCTGTTGCTTCTGTGGTATCCGTGATCAACACTCTTTTGGAAAGCCAGGGGAAATTGACCGGTTTACCCTTGACCCAGCATGACCTGCTGGAAACCGTAAGGGCTGCCCACTGGAAAGAACGCATGGGTAAAGACGGCTATAAAGGGCGCAGAGGATTACCCCTTGAAGTTCTCGGGCAGGTGGTCAAGGCCAGTCTGGATGTCCATAAAATTCAATATCGTTCTGTTGAAATTGTCCAGACCTTAAAGAATCGAAAAAAATCCGTACAGATTAAACAGGATTTAAAAACCCGGCTTGAACGATTTGAAAAACAGGGGGATTCCATTATCATTGCCCATTTTGATCAGGGCAGTTTTCTTCCGGAGCTTCACATTCCCCATATTTCTCCGGTGGGAGGATTTGATCCGGCATCTGAAAGCGTAACCATCCTGGATGTGGATTCCACCCAGGATTATCCTTATAAGGTGAGTCTTGAAACCTTTTATAAGGGGGTGTCATATGATTATAATTATATGTTCCGCAGATATGGTTACGGTGAGGGCGGCTATGTTTTTATCCAGCTTTAACGGATACTGTTATGACACCGTACCAGTTTTGGCGACCATGCCTATATACACAATTGGCTTTTAATATGGAATGAGGGCAATATGCTTGTTATTTTAATCAGTTTTGCATTTGGATTCGGACTTGTTTTATCCCGTATCGGCCTGCCTCCCATGGTGGGATTTCTGGTGGCAGGCTTTGCCTACAACATGGCAGGGCTGGTACCGCCCAATGGATTGAATATTGCTGCAGACCTGGGCATTACCCTGCTGCTGTTTTCCATTGGTCTCAAGCTGGATGTGAAAGGACTTTTCAAGGCTGAAATCTGGGCCAGCACCTCAATTCAGATGATAGTCACGACCATATTCATGTGTGGCGTATTGTTTCTGGGTCAGACCTTGTTTAATGCGGATTTTATGGAAATGTCCTGGCAGACCATCGTACTGCTGGGGTTTGCCCTGTCGTTTTCCAGCACGGTTTTTGCGGTCAAAGTGCTGGAAGATAAAGGAGATTTGTCTGCTTTTTATGGTAAGGTTGCCATTGGTATCCTGATTATGCAGGATATGTTTGCCGTATTGTTTTTAAGCATTTCCGCAGGAAAAATTCCAAGTATCTGGGCCCTGGCTGTTCTGGGGTTACCGTTTTTAAGACCGTTGTTATACCGTCTGCTGGATATGTCAGGCAGAGGAGAGCTGTTTCTTCTTTGCGGATTGTTTCTGGCTCTTGGCGTGGGGGCCGAGGGGTTCGCTCTGGTCGGCCTGAAAGCCGATCTGGGGGCGCTGTTTCTGGGGATTCTTGTTGCAGGCCATCCCAGGGCATCCGAGCTTTCTAAGGCCTTGTTCGGGTTTAAGGAATTAATGCTGGTCGGGTTTTTTGTTTCCGTGGGCATGACAGGCCTTCCCACGATGGAAATGATGGCGGCAGCACTGTTGCTTTGTCTTGTGATTCCCGTAAAAACAGGGATTTATCATATGATTATCAGCTGGTTTGGCCTGCGTGCCAGAAGCAGCCTTTTTGCTGCCTTGACCCTGAGCAATTATTCGGAATTCGGCCTTATTGTTTCAGCTATTGCCGTGAATCAGGGGCTGTTGTCGTCTCAGTGGCTGATTATCATGGCCATCACGGTGAGTCTGAGTTTTGTTGTGGCATCGCCTTTGAGCGTTCAGTCTGAATTTGTTTATCGAAAAATGTTTGCCTGGCTTGGGCGCTTTGAAAAAGAGGTCTGTCATCCGAACGATGCTCCCATTGATCCGGGAGATGTCAGGGCTATTGTATTTGGCATGGGCCGGATTGGTACAGGTGCGTATGATACCCTCAAAGAAAGCTGGGGCACTGATATCTGCGGGGTTGAACATGCGCCGGACCGGGTTGATTTTAATCGAAGTCAAGGTCGGAATGTTGTTCTGGGGGATGCCTGTGACACGGAATTCTGGTTGAAACTCAAAAAGGACATCAACCTGGAACTTGTGGTTCTGGCAATGCCCAATCATCATGGCAATGTGTATGCCGCCCGTCAGATTCGCAATATGGGTATCAAGTGCCAGGTGGTGGCCATTGCCCGGTTTCCAGAAGAGGTGGATGAACTGTCACAGATTGGCATGTGTACGGCATTCAATATGTATGAACAGGCTGGTGCGGGTTTGACTCAAGCTGCCATGGAAACCTTGGCAGATGCAGCAGGACGTGTCAGAACCTGACCTGTTCATAAATCCAATAAGGAGTTGTAGCAAATGATTGCTGGAAATGAATTTGCGGAAATAGCCGCTATTCTAGGTATTGCAACTCTTACCGGAATCATAGGTCAAAAACTGCGGCAGCCATTGATCATCATGTTTCTGGTAACTGGTATTCTGGCTGGCCCCTCGGTTCTGGGCATTATACACAGTTATGAGCAAATTGAGCTTATGGCCCATATCGGCATAGCTCTTCTGTTGTTTATTGTCGGGTTGAAACTCGATCTGAATCTGATCCGTACCACAGGTCCCGTTGCTCTGGCCACCGGCCTTGGACAGATCGTGTTCACATCGCTTATCGGGTTTATCATTGCCATTGCCATGGGCATGTCATATCTCAGTGCGGCTTATGTATCGGTTGCGCTTACTTTTTCAAGCACGATCATCATCGTAAAGCTCCTGTCGGATAAAAAAGAAATCGACTCTCTCCATGGGCAAATTGCTCTTGGATTTTTGATTGTTCAGGATATCGTTGCTATTTTGGCTTTGGTTGTCTTAACGACATTCGGATCATCTGTTGGCGAAGATGGGTCGGGATATTTCTCTTTTCTGATGATCGGCGCAAAAGGCGTGGGCCTGTTGGGTGCGGTTGCTCTGCTGATGAAATATGTCATTCCGTATCTGATCCAGCGACTCGCGCATTCGCTGGAACTGTTGACTCTATGTGCAATCGCATGGGCGGTCATTCTCGGAGCAGGCAGCGAGCTGTTGGGATTCAGTAAGGAGGTCGGCGCATTTCTGGCCGGTGTCTCACTGGCATCCACGGCTTTCAGGGATTCGATTGGCGCGCGGCTCACCGGCCTTCGGGATTTTCTGCTTCTGTTTTTTTTCATTGATCTTGGTGCACGTCTGGATTGGTCCATGGTAGGCTCGCAATTGGGCGTATCGCTTGTTTTTTCCTTGTTTGTCCTTGTCGGCAATCCGTTAATTGTTCTGGTCATCATGGGAATCATGGGATATCGCCGTCGCACCGCTTTTCTTGCCGGTCTCACGGTGGCCCAAATCAGCGAGTTTTCTCTTATTGTTGCGGCCCTGGGATTGAGTATCGGCCACATTAACGAAGAAACCATGGGGTTGATCACCCTCGTGGGAGTGGTGACCATATTTTTGTCCACCTACATGATTCTCTATTCTTACCCGCTTTATCGTTTTTTATCCGCTCCATTGAAGATTTTTGAAAGGCGCAATCCTTATCGGGAGGCAGACATAGACACCTTCGCAGAAACCGGAGCAGTCGATGTCATTTTAGTGGGACTGGGTAATTATGGGAGCGGGCTGATGGAAAACCTTCTGCGGCGAAAGAATACCATCGTGGGAATCGACTTCGATCCCGGTACTTTGGATATGTGGCGCAGGAAAGGCGTACCTGTCCTCTATGGGGATATGGCAGATCCTGAGATGCATGAGCACTTGCCGTTGAAAAAGGCGCGATGGGTTATCAGCACGGTTCGCTCCAGGGAGATGAATCTGGCGCTTATCCATAATCTCAAGAAGGACGGTTATACGGGAAAGGTGGCCTTGACATCCACAAACAGCCGGGAAGCTGCTGAGTTCGAAAAAGCGGGAGCCAATTTGGTATTTCGGCCTTTTCAGGATGCAACGGAACAAGCAGCCGATGCCTTGACTTATGCCATGGACTTTCTTCCAAAAACTGTTGCCTGGCCCGTCTCATTTCTCGAGTTGCGTATTCGTTCGGATGCCTCGGCAGCCGGGCAAACCTTACGAGAACTTCCGTTATCGTCTTCTGGAATATCTATTCTGGCGGTCAGTCGAGGAGGACGCATTTTTTATGAGCCAAAGCCGGATTTCAGGATTTTTCCGGCTGACCGACTGCTCCTTATGGGAGATCCGGATGGCTTAAAGGGGGCTGAGACCATATTAAATCAGCTTGAGGCACAGTCAAATGCAGAAGACACAGACCGATTTGAAATCGCTGAAATCAAGGTGTCGGAGAATTCGGATCTTTCAGGCAAGTCTTTGGCAGAACTTCATTTCCGGCAAAAATTCGGCGCAAACCTGATCGGCATCCGCAGAGGCCAGGATCAGATTACAACGATCAACCCTGCGGAGCACTTGCTCGGGGGGGATTGCTTGATCGTCATTGGAAAATCGAGCACTATCAAAGAACTCAAGGAACTATCCCCTGTTTAGTAAATTAAATCGATATACGAGGTGATCCATGAAGCGTTTTAAAAATATACTTTACCTGAATGAACCGGCCGTGGACCAGGCATCAACGATTGCGCGTGCAGTCTCGCTGGCGGTAAGCAATCAGGCCGACCTGACAATTATTGATGTAATTCCATCCCAGGTCGTCACGGCAGGTATCGGTCTGCCGCCGGGAGGACCGGTTTCCTTTGATCTGCGAGCGGCAGTAGAATCCGAGCATCGAAAGGCGATGGAATCTATGGTTCAATCCTTCAAAGAACGCCTGCAAATCCAGCTGGAAGTATTGGTTGGAAAGACTTACCTTGAGGCGATTCGAGCTGTATTGAAAAACGGGTATGATCTGCTGATCAAGCCAGCGGAAAATCCAACCTGGACAAATAGGCTGTTCGGCAGTGATGACCTGCATCTTCTCCGGAAATGCCCCTGTCCGGTCTGGCTCATGAAGGCACAAGAGAAAACAAAATACAGCAGCATCCTGGCGGCTGTCGATTTCGATCTGTTAGCTCCCCAGTCTTCAGAGCATGATTTCAATCGCCAAATTCTGGAACTGGCCGCATCGGTTGCGATTTCCGACTTTGCGAGCCTGCACATTTTGCACGCCTGGGAAGCTCTTGCCGAGAGAATGTTACTATCAAGGGGCGGTATGTCATCCGAAGCCATTGCCAATCATATTGGAAGAGAACAGGCGCTCCACAGGGACGAGATTTACCGGCTGGTCGAGAAGCTGCGCGGATGGATTGGAAAGGACGTTTATGATTACCTTTCACCCAGAGTACACCTGCCCGAAGGCCCGGCAAAAAAAGTGATTGCGCCGCTATCAGTGCAGTTGAAGGCGGATCTTGTCGTCATGGGGACGGTCGCCCGCACCGGCATATCAGGACTGATCATTGGCAATACCGCTGAAGCCATTCTTGACCAGCTTAACTGTTCGGTGCTTGCCATAAAGCCTGTTGGGTTTAAGACGCCGGTGAAATTGGAGGAGTGATGTTAGAAAAAAGGTTCGCTGTACATTAATTTGTTCGGCCTCTCGAGGGTATCGCGAAAGCGGCTTGTGGGTATCGGCTATGACGATTCCATCCCTTTTTCCCAGTTGCAGATGTTCCGTACCGGCTGGGCCAAGGCTCTGGCCGGCCGGATATAAGAAACTCCAGTGGCCGCCCAATGTTCCGGCCCTGACCTTGAACGGTGATACCCAGAGATTTCTGGCCCTTGAAAAAAAAGGGGTCAAAGGCAATTTGGTCTTGTCCTTGTATGCTGTCGAAAACCGCTTTTGGGCCGCCAATCTGAAAAATATCGAAAAGGGCCAGGTCCTGCTCCAGGTGGATATTGTTGAAGCAAAACCCATGGATACAAAAATGGTTACCGTGACTTCCAGTGAAATGGCTGAAGCGATTTCAAGCTCAGGGAGCATAGCTCTTTACGGCATTTATTTTGATACTGATAAGGCGGATATCAAGCCTGAATCAGCAGAAACCCTGAAGCAGATCGCCACCCTCCTGAAGGAGAATATAAATTTGAAACTGCTTGTGGTCGGTCACACCGATATTGCCGGGACTTTTGCCTACAATATGGATCTTTCCTCACGCCGGGCAGCCGCTGTCATAAAAGAACTGACCGCAAAATACGGTGCATCGACAGGTCGCCTGACCCCTGTGGGGGTTTCCTATGCATGTCCTGTGGCCTCCAATAAAACCGAAGACGGCAGGGCTAAAAACCGGCGGGTGGCATTGGTTGAGGACTCGCCTTAATAAACACAAGAAAAGGCTGCTTTCATAGAAGAAATGAAAGCAGCCCCGGGATGGTTGTTAATCTGTTAAACTACAGATCAGAGTCGTTCAAAGATACCGGCAGCGCCCATGCCTCCGCCGATACACATTGAAACAATACCATATCTGCCATTGACTTCTTTCAGGTTGGCAAGACATGTTGCTGTGAGTTTTGCGCCGGTACATCCCAGTGGGTGACCCAGTGCAATTGCTCCGCCATGGATATTTACTCTGTCCATGTATTTATCAATGCCCAGTTCTCTCAGGCAGTAAAGCGCCTGGGATGCAAAGGCTTCATTCACTTCAAAAATATCAATGTCTTCAATGGTCAGCCCGGCCTGTTTCAGAGCCCGGGGAATGGCATATCGGGGGCCCACACCCATTTCATCTGATTTGCATCCGATGGTGGCATAGGTGACCAGACGTCCAATGGGCGCAAGTCCAAGTTCATCACATTTTTCTTTTGATGCGATAATGGTTGCGGCTGCACCGTCTGTGGTCTGGGAGGAATTACCCGCAGTAACACTTCCCTTCAGTGAGAAAACTGTCCTCAGTTTTGCCAGGCCTTCAATTGTAGTGGGCCGGATGCCATCATCATGTTCAACAATGAACTGTTCTTTTTTAAAGGTGCCATCTGCCTGCTGGACAAATTTATAGGCCGGTGTGGGAACAATTTCAGTAAAAAGTCCTCCATCCCTTGCAGCAGCCGCTTTTCTCTGGGATTCCAGCGCAAAGTTATCCTGGTCTTCTCTGGATATACTATAGCGGCTGGCAACATTTTCAGCCGTGATTCCCATGGAAACATAGGCTTCCGGATGGGTTGATGCATATTCCGGATGAGGACTGGGTTTGTTGCCGCCCATGGGGACATAGGTCATGGACTCAACACCGGCACCCATGGTGATTTCAGACCATCCCATCTGGACCCGCATGGAAGCCAGAGCAATGGCTTCAAGGCCGGATGCGCAGAACCGGTTAACGGTTGCACCGGATACGGATTCGGGAAATCCTGCCATCTGTCCTGCAAGTCTTCCCAGGTTGATTCCCTGTTCTGCTTCCGGGAATGCGCAGCCCAGCATGATGTCCTCTATGTCTTTTGCTTCAAGGTTTTTGGTCCTGTCAACAGCAGTTTTCATAATAAAGGAAATCAATTCTTCCGGCCGGGTCTGGTTGAACAGACCTCTATTCTGTTTGCAGCCGGGGGTTCTTAGTGATTGTACTATATATGCGTCTCTCATGACTGTGTTTCTCCTAGTTTCTTAAGGGTTTACCGGTGGTAAGCATATGCGCAATTCTGGCCTGGGTTTTTTCTTCTTTACAGAAGTCAACAAAGGCATCTCTTTCCAGTTTCAAAATGGTTTCTTCGTCTACCATGGCACCCATTTTCACATTACCGCCGCTGACAACAAAGGCGATCCGTTTGGCAAGGAATGCATCATATTCGCTCATGAATCCGCCATTGAGCATGTTGTAAATCTGAGAAGCCACCATTCCCTGGCCATTATCTCCCATAACAATCAGTTTGTCTTTTGCAGGCGGGACATATCCGTCATCCACCATTTTCAGAACTTCTTTTTTGGCTTCACCGATCAGGTTGTCGCGATTCATGACAATTCTGTCTCCCAGTCCCAGAAACCCTTTACCCACGGCCTGGGCAGCAGACATGGAGATAGAGGCAGTGGAGATGTTCATGAAAACAGGGACAAAAAGTTTTGCCAGATCCATGTCCTTGGCTGTTTTGCCAGGAAGCGCCTTGATATATTTCCTCCACAGATTCAGACATCCGCCGCCGCCGGGAAGAAGTCCGACACCGATTTCAACAAGTCCCATGATCAGTTCTGAATGGGCCACGATTCTGTCCGCAGACAGGCAGGCTTCACATCCGCCGCCCAGGGTCATCCCGTAAGGTGCGGCAACGATGGGGAAAGCGGCGTACCTGTTCTTCTGCATGGTTTCGTGGGCACCTTTAAGAAAGGCTTCAATTTCAGCAAATTTTTTGTCTTTGATCAGTTTGGAAACAAAAGAAAGGTCTGCGCCCGCAGAAAATGCACCCGGCATTCCACCGGCTTCATTTCCAATAACAAGGCCCACACCGTTTTTGTCCACATACTCAGATGCCTGGGCTGTCATGTCTACAATTTCAGCATTGATGGCATTCATTTTTGTATGGAATTCAAAACAGAAGACACCGTCTCCGATATCCACAAGACTTGCGGAAGAATTTTCAAGAACGGTTTTGTTGTTGCCTTTGGCAGCAGCAAGGGAAACCCGTGTTTTGCTGACCGGTACTTTTACATATGTTTTGGATACAAAATCATAATAATACTGGACGCCGTTTTCCATTTTGTAAAAACTGTCATTGCCGGCATTCAGCATGGCTTTTACATTTGCCGGAACCTCATATCCTTCGGCAGCCATTCTGTCGGCAGCTTTTTTTACGCCGTATGCATCCCATGTTTCAAAGGGACCCATTTCAAAATTGTATCCCCACTTCATGGAATTGTCGATTTCAATGATGGTGTCTGCAATTTCAGGAATCCTGTTGGCTGCATACTGAAAGCTGTTGATTGACATTTTCCAGGCAAATTTTGCGCCTTT
Source organism: Pseudomonadota bacterium (assembly GCA_018821535.1). Taxonomy (GTDB): domain Bacteria; phylum Desulfobacterota; class Desulfobacteria; order Desulfobacterales; family Desulfobacteraceae; genus Desulfobacula. Next base: position 196,023 of record JAHJLV010000060.1, read on the forward strand.
GTCGTCTCCGTCCAGCACGCACTGGATTTTTTCTTTTAAGCTGGATTTTGTTTTTGCGGCATCAATACAGGGAAAGCTGACTTTTGCGAGATCTTCATATTCCATGGTGGCAGGATTCAGAACTTTACGGATTTTTTTCCATTCCGGTGTCAGTTCGGTTTTGTAAAAACCGGCTTTTGTTTTATTGCCCAGCAGTTTTTTTTCAGCCATCTGATTGATGAACTCAGGCAGTTTCAAGGTTTCGCGTTTTTCATCCGCTGTGCACAGTTCATAGGAGTTTTTGCTCACATGAATCATGGTGTCCAGTCCGACCATGTCTGTGGTTTTGAACACTGCTGTTTTGGGACGGCCAAGGGCGGCGCCGAACAGCAGATCAACCTCTGCAATGCTCAGGCCGTCTTCAAGCATGGCTTGAACGGTTGCAGCAATGCCCTGAACGCCAATCCGGTTGCCCACAAAATTCGGGGTGTCTTTTGCCCAGACAATTCCTTTGCCCAGATTTTTTTCACCGTAACCCGCAATAAATTCAAGAATTTCAGGCAGGGTGTCTTCTCCGGGGATCAGTTCCAGAAGGTGCATATAGCGCACCGGATTGAAAAAATGGGTGCCCATGAAATGCTGTTTGAATTCCTTTGAAAAATTGGCGCTGATGTCTTTGAGCGGAATTCCGGAGGTGTTGGAGGATACAATTGAACCGGGTTTTCTGACTTTTTCAATTCTGGCAAACAGATCCTGTTTGATTTTCAGGTTTTCCACAACCACTTCAATGATCCAGTCGCATTCGCCCAACTGATCAATATCATCTTCAAGGTTCCCTGTTGAAATTCGTGCGGCATCTTTTTTGTCGAAAAATAATGCCGGAGCAGCAGCCAGAGCGCCTTTAAAACCCGCCTCAACAATTCTGTTACGGGCGGCCTTATCTTTTTTTTCTTCATCTGTCAGATCAAACGGAACGATATCCAGGAGCAGTACGTCTGCGCCGGCGCCTGCAAGAAGGGCAGCAATGCCGCCTCCCATGATTCCGGACCCGATAACTGCGGCCTTTCTGATTTTTCTTATCATGATTTTCTCCTGTTACAAGGGGTTGTTATTTGAATTTACTTGATTATGAATGACCATTCATAGATGATTAGCAGAAAGATGTCCAAAAAGTCAAGAAAAATGTTATATAAAAATACTAATCAATTTCAAACTGTTAGCGCAGAAAGCCTTGCGGGGCTGGTTGGTTTGATATTCTGCGGCAAAAAAGAAATTATGAATGAATATCAATTCATAAAATTCCACCGCCTTTTTCTTGTAAAACGTAAAACTGTTTGGTAGGGTTACGCATTAATTTTTATGGATATTTTTCGACTGGAGACATTTTATCATGTTAAAAGGCACTAAAATAGAAATTTCTGAAGTTCTGAACATAAACTCAGTCATAGAATTTATATTGAGCCTTCAACAGACATCCGGGGACATCCCCTGGCACGTCGGTGGAAAAACCGACCCCTGGGATCTGGTGGAAACCATTATGGGGCTGAATACCGGCAAAGAATTCAAGGCATCCTACCGGGCATTTGAATGGCTGAGATTCATTCAGAACCCTGAAGGTTCCTGGTATTCTTCCTATATTAACGGCGTACCTGAAGACCGGACCTGTGAAACCCATATGGCGGCCTATATCTGTGTGGGGCTGTTTCATACCTGGCTGCTGAACACGGATACGGATTTTCTGGAAAGCATGTGGCCTGTTATGAAAAAGGCAGTGGATTTTGCGATCAGTCTGCAGACCCCGGGTGGAGAAGTTTACTGGGCTAAAAGTCCGGAAGGTGTCGTGGACCCCATGTCACTTCTGGCGGGTTCAAGCTCAATTTATCTGAGTTTAAAATGTGCGTTGTCTATCTGTCGAATCCTTGGAAAATCAAAACCCGCCTGGGAAACTGCTTTTTCAAAGCTGGGCAGGTCCATACGGGATAATATTCATAATTATAATGTCAGCAAGTCCAGGTTTTCCATGTACTGGTTCTACCCGATGTTAAGCGGTGCGCTTACAGGGGAAAAGGCCATTCACAGACTTGAAAAATACTGGGGCAGATATGTGATAGAGGGTCAGGGTGCAAGATGCGTGTCAGACCGCCCATGGGTGACCATTGCAGAAACCTGCGAGCTGGTTCTTGCCCTGAACGCCATGGGAGATACCAAAAAAGCCGCCATTGTCTTTTCCTGGATTCAGGACAGGGTATACGAGGATAAAACTTACTGGTGCGGGTATACTTATCCGGATATGGTGATCTGGCCCGAGGACAAACTTTCCTGGACCAATGCCGTGGTATTGATGGCTGCGGATGCGCTTTATAAACTGACCCCTGCGGCCGGGCTTTTCTGTCATGCATCCTGGAACGGTTCAATTTATCTGGATATGCCCAAATGATAAAAGATTATCGGCCCTATTATGTCAAACAGGCCTGGTACAGGCTTCTGGATTTTTATGTCAGGTACAAGCTTTCTCCTCAGCTTGCATCCCTGGGGAAACATTTTTTTATCGTCAAGCCCTGGCATATAGAAATTTTTGGCGGACCCATTCATATCGGTGATCACATCAGTCTTCTGGGCTGTTCAGATAAAAAAACCCGGCTGACCGTATGGTCGGATAAAAAAGACATTGACGGGATTGTTATCGGAGATCATGTTCTGATTTCTCCGGGTGTCAGGATCAGTGCGGCCAACAGCATCAAGATTGCGGATTCCTGCATGCTGGCAAGTCATGTGTATATTACCGATTCGGACTGGCATGGCATCTATGACCGGTCCATGCCGCCCCTTGAATATGACAGTGTTGTGCTGGAAGAAAATGTATGGGTGGGGGATTCAGCCATTGTCTGCAAGGGCGTGCGAATAGGAAAAAATACAATTATCGGCGCAGGCGCTGTTGTGACTTCGGATGTGCCCTCCAACGTGATTGCTGCGGGAAATCCTGCCAGGGTGGTCAGAACCCTGGACCCTGACAGGGAGATCACCACGCGCAAAGACCGGTTTTCCGAATCTTTTAAAATGAAAAAAATCTTTGAAGACATTGAAAAGGAGCAGCTTAAAGGCAATACCCTTTTCGGCTGGTTCCGTTCTTTTGTTTTTCCGAAAAAAGAAAAAGCCTGACAATCAAAAACTTCTGCGATTATTTTTTATCAATCCAGATGGGCAAGTTCTGAGCATCTTTTGCAAATTAATAATATATGGTTATATTAAGAATTCAAATGGCCTGAAAGATGTAAAAGTTTAGGATTTTGAGGAGAATACTGTTATGAACGAAACTCGCTTAACCCTTCCTGTGACAGGCATGACCTGTACAAACTGTGCAGCGAATATTGAACGCACATTGAACAAAAAAGTTCCCGGCGTGGTATCGGCATCGGTTAATTTTGCATCAGAAAAACTGACGGTGGAGTATATTTCGTCAGAAACCAGCATGGATACGATTGTGGATGCGGTTAAAAAAATCGGGTTTGATGTGATTATTGCCGGGGAGAATGAAGATGAAGAAAATATGGAAGAAATTGTCCGGGAAAAAGAAATCCAGGATCAAACCCGAAAATTTATGGTCGGTGTCATCTTTGCCTTGCCGCTGTTTATCATCAGCATGTCCCGGGATTTCGGCCTGATCAGTACATGGAGTCATGCTCCCTGGATGAACTGGTTTTTCTTTTTGCTGGCAACCCCTGTCCAGTTTTATACGGGTCTGGATTATTATATCGGAGCCTATAGGAATCTGAAAAACAGGACAGCCAACATGGATGTTCTGATTGCCCTGGGGTCGTCCGTGGCCTATTTTTATTCTCTTGCCATTGTGCTTTTGCCCGGACTTTCCGGACATGTGTATTTTGAAACCTCTGCTGTGATCATTACCCTGATAAAATTCGGCAAACTGCTGGAAGCAAGGACCAAAGGAAAAACCGGCGGTGCAATTAAAAAACTGATCGGTCTTGTACCCAAAACAGCATTTGTAATAAAAAATGGCAATGAGACCCAGATTGCCATTTCAGATGTCCAGGTGGGGGATATTATTGTTATCCGGCCAGGAGAACGGATTCCCGTGGATGGCGTGATTACTGACGGGGAATCTGCTGTGGATGAATCCATGCTCACCGGAGAGCCCATTCCAATGGATAAAAAACCCGGGGATACCATAACCGGTGGAACCATGAATGGTGACGGGCTGTTGAAATTCAAGGCCACCCGGGTGGGAAAAGACACGGCACTGTCCCAGATTATCCGGATGGTGCAGGAAGCCCAGGGCAGCAAAGCCCCGATTCAGGCGCTTGCAGACAAAGTGGCAGCGATTTTTGTGCCTGTTGTGATCGGGATTGCAGTGATAACATTCGGCATATGGTGGGGGGTTACCGGAGAATTTGTGCCCTCCATGATCCGGATGGTAGCCGTGCTGGTTATTGCCTGCCCCTGTGCTTTAGGGCTTGCAACCCCCACCGCCATTATGGCAGGAACCGGCAAGGGCGCTGAAAACGGGATTTTATTCAAACGAAGTCAGGCCCTTGAAAATGCAGCCCGGCTGGACATTGTTGTCATGGACAAGACCGGTACCATTACCCAGGGAAAGCCCACGGTGGTGGATGTGATTCCGGCAGAAGATTCCGGTATGACAGCAGATGATCTGCTGATTCTGTGCGCTTCTCTGGAAAAAGGCTCTGAACATCCCATTGGTAAAGCCATTGTCGAATTTGCCCGTGAAAAAGGGCGCAAACTGTCAGATCCGGAACAGTTCAAGGCATTCAGCGGATTTGGTGTGGAAGGCCGTATAAACGGTCAGGCGTATCGGCTGGGAAAACCCTTGTGGTTTGAAAAGGAACCGGGTCTGCCAAAGGATATTTCAGACGGGATTCTTGAACTGCAAAGCAAGGGAAGAACAGTAATGGTTCTGGTAAAAGCCAGTCAGCTTCTGGGGATTATATCGGTGTCTGATGTGGTAAAGCCTGAATCAAAAAAAGCCATCAAAGCCCTGCAGGATGCAGGACTCAAAGTTGTGATGCTGACAGGGGATAATCTGCAGGCAGCTCTTGCCATCGGCAAAGAAGTCAATGTGGATGAGGTCAAGGCTGAAGTCCGGCCTGAGGAAAAAGCAGGAGAAGTGAAAGCCCTGCAGCATCAAAATACTCTGGTCGGGATGGTGGGAGACGGCATTAATGATGCGCCCGCACTGGCCCAGGCAGATATTGGTTTTGCCATTGGCACCGGAACAGATGTGGCCATTGAGACCGGTGATATTATTTTGTCCGGCGGCAGATTGACCGGGATTCCCAAAGCCATCAAAATCAGCAGAAAAACCATTGCCACCATACGGCAGAATCTGTTTTTTGCCTTTGTTTACAATATTGTTTTGATTCCGCTGGCTGCAGGGGTTCTGGCCCCGTTTGACAGTTTCCCCCAGATGCTGCGCGAACTGCATCCGATTCTGGCAGCCCTTGCCATGGCCGCCAGCAGCATATCGGTGGTGACCAACAGTCTGCGGCTGTACCGGGCAGATATTAAAGAAGATTAAACGTGAAAAAAATTACAGGAAAAAAAGGAGAGATTATGGCTGAACCAGTGGTGCTTGAAATATTTTCAGATTATATCTGACCCTGGTGTTACTTCATTACCGGGAGTATTGAAAAATTAGAAAAAGAATATGGAATTGCGACAAAATGGCGGGCTTTTCCGCTTCATCCGGATGTCCCGGAACAGGAAGGGATGTCCCTTGAGGATCTGTTCAGGAAAAAAGGCATGCCAGTCAATGTGGACAAGGCTGTTGACCAGCTTTGTGCAACTGCTGAACAGTTCGGGCTGAAAATGGGACGGCGCACCCGGGTGTATAACAGTCGCCTGGCCCAGGAAGCGGGATTGTGGGCCCAGGCCAAAGGGCAGGGCCATGCGTTTCATATGGCGGCATTTGAAGCCTATTTTGTGGAAGGACAGAATATTGCCCAGAAATCAGTTATATTAAAATTAATTGAACAGGTATCCCTGGACCCTGTTGAAGGCGAATCCGTGATTGACAGCAGGACGTATGCTGATGCCGTGGATGCGGACTGGAAATTATCACGATCTGTCGGAATAAATGCGGTGCCGACATTCAGGATGGGGCTGGATACCCTTGTCGGTGCCAAACCCTATGAGATCTTAAGGCGAATGGTTGAAAAATATGTCCGGAAATAATAAAAATCATATATGAATTTGACAGGGGAAAACAATTAAAAAAAGCCTGAAAATGTCTTTATTTTATTTGCTGGTTTATTTATTCCTGTGATAAGGTGACTTTCAAAATTAAATAAACTGCGATGGTAAAAAAATGAAAACATTTCAAGACTATACGGTATTGGAACAGATTGCGCAAACCCGCGGGGCAATGGTATACCGGGGGATAAAGCAGGGGGAGTCTTCTCCTGTTATTATCAAGGTCTTGAAGGTTACGGCCCCTTCTGTTTCAAATATTGCCCGTGTGAAAAAAGAATATGATATTATTTGTTCGATCTGTCATGACGGCATTGTCAGGGTGATTGACATGGTTGAACATAAAGGGCAGATAGCGGTTATTACTGAAAATATCATTGAACCGTCTTTGGAGACCTGTCTTGAAAAACAGCACTTTGACCTTGTTTCCTTTCTTGAAATCGGTATCAATCTGTGCAAGGCTCTGGCAGAAATCCACCAGAAGGATATTTTTCACGGAGAGATAAAACCGTCTCATCTGTATCTGGATGAGGCCTTTCAAAAAGTCAGGATTTCTGATTTTGGCATTGTCTCTATTTTGACCCGGAAAAATGAGGAAATTTATCAGGAAGCTGTTATTCGCCGCGGTTTGTTCTATGTGTCTCCTGAACAGACCGGCAGGATGAACCGCTGGGTGGATTACAGGACAGATATGTATTCTCTGGGCATTGTGTTTTATGAGATGCTGACCGGAACCGTGCCGTTTGAATTTGATGACCCCATGGAAGTCATTTATTCCCATATTGCAGTTCCGCCAATTCCGCCACACGAACTTGATTCTGATATTCCACAGATCATTTCGCTGATTATTTTAAAACTGCTCAATAAAAATGCGGAAGAGCGATACCAGAATGCCATGGGCATTGCAGCAGATCTTGCGATGTGTCTAAAACAGATCAAGGAGAAAAAACCAGGATCAGGTCTTGCAAAATTCAAGCTGGGGAAAAAGGATATCCCAAGACGGTTTATCATTCCTCAAAAACTGTATGGAAGAAAAAATCAGATTCAGGAGTTGATGTCCTGTTTTGAAAAAGCCTGTGATGGGGAATCTCAGGTGATGATGGTTTCCGGAATGCCCGGTATTGGAAAGTCTGCACTGGTAAAAGAAATTGCAAAACCGGTTGTGGCAAAAAGAGGTTTTTTTATTACGGGCAAATATGAACAGTATAGAAAAGATGTCCCGTACAGTGCAATTATTCAGGCTTTTCAAACGCTGATTCGCCAGATATTGTCCCAGAGTGATGAAACCATTTTGCAGTTCAAAGAAAAACTGTTGTCTGCGCTGGGCCCCAATGGACGGGTTATCAGTTCGGTGATCCATGATATTGATCTGATTATCGGGCAGCAGCCGGAGGTCCCGAATCTGGGGCCGGAAGAAACCCGGAACAGATTTAATCTGGTGTTTGAGCGGTTTGTCAGTGTTTTTTCACAGAAACAGACGCCCCTGGTCTTGTTTCTGGATGATCTGCAGTGGGCGGATTATGCCAGTCTGGAAATGATCAAGAATATTGCAGTGAGTGATGAAATCGCCCATCTGATGATTATCGGATCGTACAGAAAGGATGAACTGATCAAGGATCATCCGCTTGAACTGGCGCTCAAGCAAATAAAAAACCTGAAAAAGGATCTGAATACCCTTGATGTCGGTCCGCTGGAACCTGATCATGTTTTTGCGCTTGTTCATGATCATCTCAAGGGCTCTGCCGCCAAATGCAAAGCACTGGGTGATCTGGTATACAAGAAAACCGGGGGTAATCCTTTTTTTGTGAATCAGTTTTTAAAAACGCTTTATGATGAGGGCATGATTCAACTGGACTCAAAAGCCGTATGGCAATGGGATGCCAGAAAGATTTCAGATCTGCAGGTTACGGACAATCTTGTGGATCTGCTGGTGAATAAAATCAATAAATTAAAGAAAAAAACCCGCGAAACCCTTAAAATATGCGCCTGTATCGGGAACCGGTTTGATCTGGAAGTGATTGCGGCGCTGCAAAAAAGGCCTGTTGGCGATATTCTTGAGGATCTTAAAGAGGCAATTCAGGAAGGATTGATTGACGGGACAGACAAGCTGTATTTTTATCAACATGACCGGATTCAGGAAGCTGCTTATTCTCTGCTGCTGGATGATGAAAAAAGCCGGATTCATTACCGGATCGGTCAAAAGATTATTGGGGACATGAAGGGTAAACCGCTGAACGGAAAACTGTTTTATGTGGCAGATCAGCTGAACGCCGGTGTTCAATGGGTATCAAATTCACAGGAAAAAGAACAGCTTGTCCTTTATAATTTTAAGGCCGGAGCAAAGGCAAAAGCCTCTGCAGCATATGCCACAGCCTTAAAATATTATCAAACCGGATTGGAACTTCTCGGAGAAAACTGCTGGGAAAAGCAATATAAGATTACACTGGAAGCCTATTCCCAGGTCGTGGAGATATATTATCTGCTTGATCAGATGGACAATATGCAAAAGACAGTTGATCTTGTGATTGAACATGCGCATTCGCCGCTTGATCAGGCAGCAGTTACAACCACGCTTATCAAAGCATTGACTTCCCGGCAGGTCTTTGATAGGGCCCTTGAAAAAGGGGTTCATATTCTGGGTTTGCTCGGCATTTCAATTCCTGAACACGTTGACGACGGATTAATTTTTGAAATCCTTCAGGATGTGATGGCAAATCTTGCCGGAAAAACAGATGACGACCTGTTGAACCTGCCTGACATGACAGATGAAAACATGCTGGCATCTGCCAGGGTTATTTTTGAAATGGCTACAGCGGCGTATACCTTAAACCGGCCGCTGTCTTCTTTTATCTGGATGAGGATGCTGCAGATTCATCTGCAGCATGGGCTGCATCCTGTGGCTGCATCCGCATTTGTAAGTTATGGCGTGATTCTTCTGGTGGGACTGGGGGATCTGGCTTCAGGAAAAAGATTCGGGGAGCTGGCATTTAAGATACTGGAAAAATATAATGATAAAAGCCTGTTGCCTTCGATATTAAATACATACAATCTTATGATCCGGCACTGGTTTGAGCCTGCTGAAAAGTCTGCCCAGGCCGGTCTTGAAATTTTTCAACTGGCCATGGAATCCGGAAGCCCCCAGTTTGCAGCCCTGGGTCTTTTTTTGAACAATACCTATTCTCTGGCCGGAGGTATGCCTTTGCCGCAGCTGGAGAAGATAATGATTGATCATGCCCGCGTTATTAAAAAATTAAATCAGCATCATGTGGCTGGATATCATTCTTTATGGCTGCAAATGGTGATGAATCTTATGGGGAAAAATAAAAACCCCTTAAAACTGACCAATGAAGAATTTGATGAGCAGAAGGCAGAACAACTGTACCTGAAAAATAAAGATTATATTTCCCTTTGTAATTTTTACCAGACTAAATTTATCCTGTTTTTATTTTTTGAAGAGTATGGTCAGGCCTTTGAATATCTTAAAAAAGCAGAGCAATATCAAGACCATATCCGGGGGTTGATTAATTCATGCCATATGGTTTTTCTGGGAGCTGTTATCCGGCTGGCCATTTATGATACAGCAGGCAAAGAAGAACAAAAAGAACTGATGGCTGCAGCAGATGTTCGGTTGCTGCAGCTTCAGCACTGGCTGACATTTTCTCCGGTTAATTTTTCTCACCGGTGCAAACTGGTGGAGGCGATGAAAGCGCAGAGTAATGGAGATATGCTTGCTGCCATGGATCGGTATGATGAGGCGATCAATCTGTGCCATGAAAATGGATATGATTATGAGATCAGTTTTGCCACAACCGTTGCCGGATCCTTTTTCAAGTCCCGGGGAAAAGAAAGAATTGCGCATCTTTATCTGCATGAGACCTATAAAAATCATCAAAAATCCGGCAATAAAGCCCTTGTTCAATATTTTCGATCCAAATATCCATTTTTGCGTGAGGCGGACAGAGAACAGGATGGTTATTCAGACACAAAAAATGATCATGGCTCTTTAATGCTGGATGTTCAGTCGGTTCTCCGGGCATCCCAGGCCATTTCCGGAGAAATTTTGCTGGGAAGCTTATTGACAAAAATGATGGAAATCGCTTTAAAACATGCGGGCGCCCAGAAGGGATTCATAATTCTCAGTGACAATGATGCCTTTTTTGTGGAAGCGGAATCCAATGTTCAGGATAATGAAATCAAGGTTCAGCAGTCAATCCCCATAGAAAAGCATAAGGGGTTTTCCCAGTCGCTGATTCAGCTTGTTGCCCGGACCCAGAAAACAATTATTCTTGAAAACGCCTGTCAGGAAGGGGACTTTACCCAGGATGCATATTTTAAAGCCCACAAGTCCAAATCAGTGCTGTGTCAGCCCATCATGAATCAGGGTCGCCTGGTGGGGGTTTTATATCTTGAAAATAATATTGCCACTGGTGTGTTTACCCAGAATCATCTGGAGGTACTCAGAATTATCGGGCCTCAGGCAGCCATCTCCATTGAGAATGCCAATCTGTACGCCAATCTTGAAAAGAAAGTCAAGGAACGAACCCGGGAGCTTGAAAATGCATATGAAAAAATCAAGCGGCTGGCAAATACAGATCCGTTGACGCAATTATCCAACCGGCGGGATATGCTGGAAAAAATCGCCAGCGAAAAAGTACGGATGGGCAGAAATAAAAGTTGTGCAGCGCTTATTTTAGGGGATATTGATAATTTCAAGTCGATTAATGATACCTACGGGCATGACTGTGGTGACTTTGTGCTCAAGTCAATTTCCCAAACCATGAAGCAGATGATCCGAAAACAGGATGTGATTGCAAGATGGGGTGGCGAAGAGTTTTTACTTTTATTGCCGAAAACCGATCTTAAGGGTGCCGGGGTTATTGCGCAAAAAATTCGCAAGGCCATCTGCAGAAAAGAATATATGTATAATGAACAATCGCTTCCTGTATCCATGACCTTTGGTGTCAGTTATTTTGATAATCCGGGAATTGATATCGATATCAGCATTAAAGAAGCGGATGATGCATTATATAGAGGAAAGGAAACCGGCAAAAACCGCGTTGTTCTTTCAGATGGGGTTGCATTTTAAACGCCGAATCGTTTTTTTGATAAATAATTTTGCAGTTTTGTGCGTTAAAAGTGGCTATCTTTATTTCTTTTTGATATGGGATATAAATATCATGTTAACAGGTTGAGACACCTGTTCACCATCTTTAGTATGAACTATTTTTTTAAAAAAGGAGACGTTTTATGCTGGGGCTAATGCAAAACAAGTCATTATTGATTTCATCGCTGATTGAGCATGCGGAAAAACAATACAGGGACAGTGAAATTGTTTCCCGGACAATTGAAGGGCCGATTCATCGCTATACGTATGCGGATTGTGCCAAAAGAAGCCGGCAGCTGGCAAAAGCGCTGACAAAGCTGGGCGTGCAGCAGGGAGATCGTGTCGGAACCATGGCGTTTAACGGATATCGTCATGTGGAGCTGTATTTTGGTGTCTCAGGCATGGGAGCGGTCTGCCATACGGTGAATCCCAGATTGTCTCCGGAGCATGTGATTTATATCCTGAATCATGCTGAAGACAAATTTTTCTTTTTTGATCTGCCGTTTGTCCCGCTTCTTGAAGCAGTGGAGGATAAGCTCACCAGTGTCAAGGGGTTTGTTGTCATGACAGACAAAGCGCATATGCCCCAGACCAAATTAAAAAATGTCATGTGTTACGAAGATATTGTCAATGCTGAAGATGATGATTATCAGTGGCCGGATATGGATGAAAATACTGCATCTGCTTTGTGTTATACATCAGGAACAACAGGCAACCCCAAAGGGGTGTTGTACAGCCATCGATCCACGGTTCTGCATGCGTTGGCCGGTCTTACGGTGGATGGTATCGGATATTCAAATAAAGATGCGATCCTGCCGGTTGTGCCCATGTTTCATGTAAATGCCTGGGGAATTCCGTATTCAAGCGCCATGTGCGGTGCTAAAATGGTTATGCCCGGTGCACTGATGGATGGAAAATCCATTTATGAATTGATGGAAATGGAACAGGTGACGCTCTCTGCAGGGGTTCCAACGGTCTGGATGATGCTGCTGGCGTATGTTAAGGAAACCGGGAAAAAATTTTCATCCATGCGCAGGACAGTTATCGGCGGGTCAGCAGCGCCCCGCTCCATGATAGAAACCTTCAGAAACGATTATAATGTGGATGTGCTGCATGCCTGGGGCATGACAGAAACCAGTCCGCTGGGTACGGCCTGTCATTTAAAGAAAAAACATGAAGGCATTTCCGAAGAGGATATTGTAACATTAAGCCTTAAACAGGGCCGGGCGGTGTATGGTGTTGAGATGAAGATTGTCGGCATGAATGGAGAAGAACTGCCCTGGGATGGCAAAGCCTGTGGTAATCTTCTGGTCCGCGGCCCATGGATCGCTTCCGGATATTTTAAAGGGGAAGGCAAGGGGGCTGTTGATGCGGATGGATGGTTTGATACCGGAGATGTGTCAACCATTGATGAAGACGGGTATATGCAGATCACAGACCGGGATAAGGATGTGATCAAAAGCGGTGGTGAATGGATTTCTTCCATTGATGTGGAAAATGAGACAGTCGGTGTGCCGGGAATTGCTGAAGCTGCTGTAATTGCGGTTCCCCATCCAAAATGGGATGAACGGCCCCTTGTGATTGCTGTAAAACAAAAAGGAGCCAATGTCACCAAGCAGGATGTAATTGATCACTTAAGCAAAACCCTTGCCAAATGGCAGTTGCCGGATGATGTGGTTTTTGTTGATGCACTTCCCCACGGGGCCACCGGAAAATTGCTGAAAAATGTTTTGCGCGCGGAATACAAAGATTACAAGCTTCCTTAGGGTCAAGATAGACAGCAGATAAAACCAGGGTTGTTTTCGCAGTGCTGACAGACATTGCGAAAACAACCAATATTTGCTAAAAAGCAGTATGAAATTAAGATTAGAAGATATTATTGATCTGGAGTACTTTATCAGCATCGATGATGACCTTGAATCCAAGGCGGAGATTGAATCCCTGGCACTCCGGGACAGAGACATATTCAGCCAGTGTAAAAATGACATCCACTCCCCCAAAGACCTTCTGCTGTCCTGGCTTTTGATAAGAAAACAACAATTTTTTAAGCATACACAGAAAGAAACAGCCCCTGTGCTGCCGGGAACTGTTTTTACCCGTTTCTACAGGGCAATGGCATGTCTGATGGTTTTGCTGGGAGGAGTTATCGGAATAACAACGGTTTATTCTTTTCTGGCATATTATGGCACGCATCCGATTAACGTCATGGTTTTCATGTCTGTGTTCGTGGCTTTGCCCTTTGTCCTGTTTTTCGTTGCATTTATTGTGGGGCTCAAAACATTTATTGCCGGGGGGTATAAAAAAAACAATCTGCATTCTCCCGTATTGATCAGTTTGATTACCGCTTTTTTTTTAAACGGTGTTCCAAAGATTTTAAAAAAGATAAAGATCAGCTTATTTGAAAGATCCATTGACGGCATAGAGTACATCGCCCAGGTTTACGATACCCGGAAAGAGGAATTCGCCCCTCTTTTTTTCTGGCCGCTTTATATTCTGACCTCTGTTTTTGCATTGGGTTTTTCCGCAGGTGCGCTTGCCGGAACCTTTTTTAAAGTACTGGTTACGGATATGGCATTTGGCTGGCAGTCCACACTGGTGACCGGCAGTCAAACGGTTTATGACATGGTGTCTGTCATGGCGTTTCCCTGGTCTAAAATTCTGGCTGAAGGTGTTGGTTGGCCAGGCCTTGAACAGATAGAAGGATCAAGAATTGTTTTAAAAGACGGCATTCAGGCAATGGCAACCCCGGATCTGGTATCCTGGTGGCCGTTTTTATGTATGGCAGTGATTTTTTATGCGCTGATCCCCAGGGTCTTTTTGATCCTTTCAAGCATCTGGGCCCGGCATTATCAGGTAAGCTGCTTTGATGTTGAAAAGCCGCGGTTCAATCAGTTGATTCTCAGGATGCAGTCTCCGGTTCTGGATATTAACAGCCCAAAAGAGTCTGTAAAAAAACCACTGGAAAAACTTGGGGCCATACAGCCAACGCCCCCATCTGATACAGCATTAAAAAAGAAGATGCCGGGCAATAAGGCATGCCTTCTGATATCCAGGACAGCGTATGGTGAGGATGCTGAAAAAAAAATGATTCAGTATATAAAAACGGTCCTGTTTTTAGATGTGACCCGGGTTATTTCAGTGTGCCATGATTATGAAATGGATTCAGATGGTTTTGACGATATTCTGACATCCGGCATTGATCAGGTGATTCTTGCGTATGAAGTCTGGCAGCCGCCCATACGAGGGGTGCTTTTTTATATCCGGCAGATCCGGTTGTTTTTGCCGGAAAAAATCAGTTTATGTGTGATGCTGACTCAGGATGCCGGGCAGGATGATTTATCCGTGGACAAAGAGGATATTAATTTCAAGATATGGGAAAAGGCCATTGCCGGGCTGGGATATCCTGATATCTGCCTTATGAGGGTGATGTGAACATGATACCGGAATTTGCAGTGGTGGGCCATCCGAATGAGGGCAAGTCCTCGGTGGTTTCTACACTTACAGAAGATGACCAGATCAAGATCAGTCCTGTCCCGGGCGAAACCGTCAGGTCAACTTACTATACCGTAAAAATTGATGGCCGGGAAATCATCCGGTTTATTGATACCCCCGGATTTCAGGTTCCCCGGCAGGCACTGGCATGGTTTAAATCCTGTAAATCATCTCAGGATAAAATCATTGACGATTTTATTGCAAACTTTAAATCAGACCCGTTTTTTGCGGATGAATGTGAACTTCTCGCGCCGATCGCAAGGGGTGCGGGTATTATATATGTGGTGGATGCATCCCGTCCTGTCAGAGAAGATGACCTTGCAGAGATGGAAATTCTGCGGCTTACCGGACGTCCGCGAATGGCGGTGATCAATTCCAAAAACAGTGAAAAAGATTATACAGCACAATGGAAACAGGAATTTCGCAAACAATTCAATGTCATCCGGGTATTCAATTCCAATACCGCCTGTTTTTCAGAGCGGATGAGAATGCTTGAGAGTTTGAGGGCCATTGATCAGGAATGGGAAAATGATCTGACAGAAGTTATTCAGGCATTTGAACAGGACTGGGAAAAAAGGAACCAGCTTGCAGCATCGTATATCAGCGAAACCATCGGCAAATGTCTGTCCTTTTCCCTATCCCGGGCAATCAGCGATAAAGAGAATATTGAGCACATCAGTCAGGGTCTGAACGAAAAATATCAGGCACATATCAAAAAGCTTGAAAAACAGATGTTCAATCGGATCAGGGGGCTTTTTAAACATCAGCTATATGAATATCGTCTGCCCGAGGCCTCTATTTTACAATATGATCTTTTTTCAAAACAGACCTGGGAATTTCTCGGTCTGACACAAAAACAGCTGACTGCGGCAGGTGCCATCGCCGGCGGTACTGTCGGGGCAGCTGTTGATGTGGCCACCGCAGGAATCAGCTTTGGGGTGTTCAGTGTTTTAGGGGGCGTGCTGGGTGCGGGCTCTACCCTTTTCGGGGCAAAGAAGCTTTCAGGCAGACCCGCAGTTGGAAGCTGGTTTGGCGGGGACAAATTTAAACTGGGCCCCAATAAAAATCCCCAGTTTTTATATATTCTGCTGGATCGCGTCTTGATTTATTATGCGCATATGGTGAGCAGGCCCCATGGCCGGCGGGATCAGGTGGATATGTTTTTTGAAAAAAACACGTCCAGAAAAGGGTATTCAAGTCATTTTTCTTCAGATCAAACACATATCTGCAACCGATTTTTGAAAACTGCCAGCGGGCAATCAATCATAAAAGATAAAAAGGCTTTTCCGGATTTTGAAAGGTTCATTGAAAAAAAATTAAATGAAATTTCCCGGTAAAGGGTCTTTGGATTGATTTTTGCAAATTTGAAAATCACTTGCACTTGATACAAATATTGATACAATACAGGTTCTTTATTAAAGGTAAAAAAATATGGATAAAAAACCCACATACGAAGAGCTTGAATTTCATGTTCTGGAATTGAAAAATGAACTTGAAAGAATAAAAGCATCTGAAGAAAGACTCCGGCTGGCAATTGATGCAGTAAATGACGGTGTTTTTGATTTTGATCTGAAAAGAAATGAAGTGTATTTCAGTCCGCGATACTATACAATGCTGGGGTATGAGCCCTATGAAATGCCTGCTTCACGAGAAACCTGGAAAAATCTGCTTCATCCGGATGACAGGAAAAAAATTGTGGCATATGTTGACGAGCGAATTCGTCAGAGAAAGGGCTGGGCACTGGATTTTCGTCTCCGGGCAAAAAATGGAAAATACAAATGGGTTCACGGCCGGGGAAAAGTGTCTGAATGGGATGAAGATGGAAACCCGGCGCGACGCACAGGAACACATAGAGATATCACCGAGAGAAAAGAAGCTGAGCTTGAAAGAGAAGACCTTATCAGACGGCTTAATGATGCGCTCAGGGATGTGAAAACCCTTGGCGGACTGATTCCGATCTGTTCAAGCTGCAAGAAAATCCGGGACGACAAAGGATACTGGAATCAGCTTGAAAGTTATTTTGAACAGCATTCAACAGCGCTTTTCAGCCACAGCCTCTGTCCTGACTGCATGGATGAAATCTATGGCACTGATGACTGGTATATCGAGCTTAAAGACAGAAAAAAACAAGGATGAAAATCTAGTTTGTTTTTTTTCCCTTCCGGCTGTGTCACAGCCGGAAGGGAAAGGTGTATTTTATTCAATTTCAAACGCACGTTCGCCGTGGAGGGCATTGTCAAGGCCTGCAAATTCATCTTCATTATCTACCCGTATGCCGTTTGTCAGCATTTTGGTAACCATTACAACAATAAAGGTGGCAACAGCACTGAAGGCTGCAGTGCCGATGATGCTTAAGAACTGAATCCAGACCTGTTTGGGATTTCCGTAGATAAGCCCTTTGGTCCCGTCGGCAATAATGGGAGAAACAAAGATACCTGTGGCAATGGCGCCCCACATACCGCATAATCCGTGAATACCGAACGCATCCAGAGAATCATCATACCCCAGTTTCTTTTTGAGAATGGCCACCCCGAAATATCCCAGATGACCGGAAACAGCGCCAATGGCAAAGGCGCCGCCCAGTGTGACAAAACCTGCTGCCGGAGTGATGCCGACAAGGCCTGCGATGGCACCGGAAGCCAGACCCAGGAGGGTGGGTTTTTTGCTGTGTATCCATTCAATGGACAGCCAGGCAATACCGCCCATGGCAGCTGCAGTATTGGTGGTCAGAAACGCTGAAGCTGCAAGGCCGTTTGCACCCAGGGCGCTGCCGGCATTGAATCCGAACCATCCAAACCAGAGCAGGCCTGCGCCAAGGGATGTAAATGCGACGGATGAGGGGATCATGGCTTCCTTGCCATAGCCTTTTCTTTTGCCGATCATAAGGGCCAGTACCAGGCCTGAGACACCGGCGTTAATATGCACAACATTACCCCCGGCAAAATCCAGCGCGCCGATATGATGCATCCAGCCGCCGCCCCATGCCCAGTTGCACACCGGTGCATATACAAAGGTGACCCACAGGATGGTGAACACGATCCATGAGGAAAATTTCATTCTGTCCACAACAGACCCCAGGATGATGGCCACACTGATGCAGGCAAAGGTCATCTGGAAGACGACAAAAAGTATGGTGGGAATGGTTCCGGAAAGGGAATTGATATCAATACCGCTCAGAAAAATATGTTTAAGGTTTCCGATAAACAGGCTTGAGCTTTCACCAAAGGCCAGGGAATAGCCCCATCCGACCCAGACGATGCTGGCCACGCAATAGGCCACAAGGGTCATGGCAATGGTGTTGAGCAGATTTTTATACCGGGACATTCCGCCGTAAAACAGTGCAAGGCCTGCCGGGGTCATCATCATGACCAGGGCGGTTGACATGGTTACCCATGCGGTGTCGCCTGTGTCAAGAGTGTCTGCTGCAAAGGCCCGGGTGGCAAAAGAAAGTATGAATCCGATCCATAATAGAACTTTTTTGGGTAGCATATTGGGTGTCCTTTTTTAAAAGTTATTCTTTATCGTGCTATCTTGTTCTTGATTATAGCAATAGCTGTGCCAATGATAATAACGGTCAGGCTATGAATTAGCATAACAATTTGTAATTATTTAATAAATATAAAATA
>JAHJLV010000061.1 GCA_018821535.1 Pseudomonadota bacterium
GAGGAACCAATTTTTTTCTTGATTTATCCTGGAACGTAGTTACAAAATTTGTGGTGTTCAAAGAAAGATATTAACAACAAAAGACGTTTGGTATAGAAGGAACTTGACTCGACAATTTACAGAAAAGAATTTGCTTTATCCATTCAGGTGGATAAAGATAATAAAAATGACCCGAAAATTGCGCAACGCGATGCATTGATTGAAAATTATAAAAAAATGGTTGGCCAGGCAAGAGAAGATATTGCCAGAGAAGACCGCCAGCTGGTTGCCGAAATTTTAAAAAAAGCAGATGGGGTATTAAAAGCCGTTGCCAAAGAAAAAAAGTTTACCATTATCTTAAAAGACCCGAATGCCATTGGATATCTGGATGAATCTGTGGATATCACGACACAGGTGTTGGCAGGGCTGAATAAATGATTTTATAAAGTTTAAACACAAATTTCAGACTCACATCTTAGATCAGGATTGCCAGGGGTGCGCGTGTTAATCCTCCCCGGCAATCTTTATCTGAATTAGTTTAGATAAAAACTGACACAACTCTTGAAAAAAAGAGGGTTACCGGTTTTGATAAAGGTGTCCAAACCAATAATATCAAAACTTAAGGAGTAACCCTCAATGTTGCATGGTAGCAAAAAAATCATTATACACAAAGTCGGCCTGTTAAATTTAGCTGAAGAACTCGGTAATGTGTCTCAAGCCTGGGGGAACAAAATGCTGATTTTTATTCGTGGTCATAATTAATTCTCAGGAACTTGCCTTACTCTTGATTCATAATTTTTTCCAGTGTGTAACCTTCTGGAATACCTAAATTGGTCAATGAGGCAACGATTCGATTTAAATCTGTTTTTAGGTCTTGCTGTCCATCAAGAATTTCAGGCTCCTGTTCTATGATTTTTTCAATTAAAACACAGATCCGCCGACCGATGCTGTGATCAACCCAAAATTCCATATAATCAGGAAAAGTTTGCAGCCAAACCTGAGTTGAAATAATCAAAAAAGGTAAATGTGAAGGTCTTGGTGAAGCTTCTAAAAGACTGAGGGTTACAAAAGCTGAAAAAACTGAACGTCCCTTTTTAATGAGTTTTTCCAGCACTGGGAAAAAAGGATCAAGCTTGTCAACACCTTTTGGCAGCAGGTAACATTTTGTTTTTTGAATAAAACCATGCTCGTTAAAAAATAAAGCGGCTATCAATGGCCCTATATGCATTTCAATAGAAGTTGTTCGGCTTCCCGTTAAGCGTTCCCAACCTCTGCTTTCTATTAAACGATCAGAGATAGTAGATCGAATGGCAATGGCCTTAGATTCTTCCAAATCGCTGTTATTGAAATATACATTGTCAACGCTTTGCAAAAAATCTGTTGCGATATCGAAAAAAGACTGATCTGGTAATGAGCAGATTGGTGCTAATGCAAGAGTCTCAATTTCGGATAACGCCATCTGTGGTAGACACCCTGCTGATAATTCAAAATAGGCACTATTCCATTCATTCGGTGCTTCAGAAATATCCTCATGTCTTTCTAATCCTGAACCATTTGCTTGGGCAGTCCAATCAGAGTAAACTTGTAAAATGTTAAGAAAGTAATGATGATCCGAGGCCTTAAAACAACAAAACGCATTTTTGAGCCATAGAGCTGCAGCCTGGTGGTCAACATATTCATTTGGTACTGTATCATTCTGTGGTTTGGAACTCTCTTTTTGAGTCCCTTTTACAGATAGTCTTATATGCTTTCGGCGACGAACGTTTTCCATTGGAAATTCAGGCCATTCAGGCTCAGGGCCTTTGTTTGTTAACCATTCTATTTCAGAATTTATAGCCGTCTGAATTTTGTCCTGATAGAGCTTGCTTTGCTTAGCAACTTCTTCCTCTGGCGTTTTCCATACTCGGCGGGGTTTAATGCTGGCTTTTAAGGCACAGCGCAAGATCGCAATTGGCAGATGTTCATTTATTGATAGAATCTTAGATCCGGCAAAACCAAACCCATGTGAAGCTGCTGGATTTTTGTTCGCTGCCACTTTTAAGATTGCTCGAATATCCTCTTGATTTTTACAATCAATTGGTGAATGGACCATGCCCACAAAAGCTATGGCTATAGGGTTATAAAGAATCCCATTTCGGAATCTATGGACGGAATCTTCTTTGCCCTGAAAGGTTTGTTCAAATATTTGACGTGCCCAACCAGAGTGTTTCTTGCGGAAGTCTTCATCACCATCACGCATTGAAATCATTGCAGCTGTGATGATTGCTCGCTCAAGCATTTCGTCTTTGTCAGAATTATCAGGACTTGAATCGCCAATAATACTTTTAGCCCAATCAACAGCTTGCTGTAAAAACTCTGGGGAAGTACGGGAGGGATCTTCTGTTGCCAATGTTATTGCCATCTGTGTATTCGTGGCGATAGTACTGTCATGCGCTTCCTCCTGAAGCGTCTGAAAATGCTGTTTTTCCTCCGGAGGAGAGATATACTGCAATGCTGTCTGAATGGATCCATCCTCTTGTTTAATTTCGACCTCTTGCCAGTTATCGGGATCAATTAGATTAATGGCGTAAACAGCCATAAATTCAGGATCATGCAAAGTTGATTTTTCATTTGGAGGGCCAAGGCGTTTAGACGCAATGTGAAGCGCATTATGCAATTGTTTTCTTGATTTTTCATCAACATGGATAGCATACTGACCTAAAAGTTGATCAAGAGTGAAACGCCGAGACGGACGGTTTTGTAAATCTTTTTTACTGACAGCGCCCATGGGTTCTTTTTCATGCACTTTTAAGCCAAAAAAATCCGGATATTTAAAATTGTCATGAAGATTCCTCTGTGTATCATAACACAGGAGTTCCGGGCAGCTTAAAAATGGTATAGCCGATTCCCTTGATTCAGGCCAATGTGATAAAATAATATCAACTGCAATCAGAAGGTACGCTGCAGGGCATTCTGAAGATCCGATTATATCATCAAGAACATTGCTAATATCTTCTCCTGCATCTATACGTTTATGAGACCATGCCTCTAAAGCCATTAAGGCAGAGCTTATACAGTTCTGTGCTGAATTTTCCCGTGACCACAAATAGGATTGCGTCCAGGGAAAATTCCGGCCTCCTTCAGGAAATGTGATGGTAAATTTATTTTCTCCATACTCATGATCCTGGCAATAAAATGAAATTGCATGATCTACAAGTTGTTTGATTACAGACAATCCGTTCTGGGGAGAATGAGTAAGCAGCTCATAAAAAGGCCCCTGGGCTGGAGAAGGGGGATGAAATTGATGGTCGATATAATCGAAAGGTCTATCCAAACCGCCTCTTCTATGTGGTTCCTTCTTTTGCTTTTTAACAATTAATGTATCAAGAATCAAAGCGGAGTATTCATCTGGCGCAGCCTGTACTATTGTTCCTTGAAATTTAAAAATATTATGCCTGACACGTTCATTCCGGATATTTTGCCTCAATAATGCTATATAATCGACGGCAAGATCTGGAGTTCGATTACAAAATAAGAGGAAACTGGTCCGAAGATTTGTTTCCAGCGCCCTTACTTCTGAAGAATCTAATTTTCCACCGAATGGTTGCCGGCGTTCATGAAAAGAGGCCGCATTTTGACATTTATCAATTTCAACCATCCATCGATACAATTCTTTGATTAACAATGGGGTTATCGGGTCAACACCAAAGGTTCCAATAGCCCACTCAGAGTAAAAGTCAACAACATCGGGAATCGCTTTTGCCGGTAAACTTTCTCCAAGGCTCAGCAGCCACAAAATGAGTCGCCACCAGGATGGCCCATTCGGTGAGTTGATACCCGATGGAATCAAAGACATATCAATGCCTGAAGTTTTTAACATCTGTGACAATGGTTTTACATCCACCGCCTTAACTACATGAATAAGTTCCCGCAAAATGGCTGCTTGATTAGCGAGTAAATAAGGTGACATATTTTTTAGATTTTCTGATCCTGCCTCAGATCTTACTATCGCCAGAAGAACAACTCTTTGCCAGGAGCCATGAACATTATCCAAACTGAACTTTTCAAAAAGAGTTTTCCAGGGGGCCACTTCATCATTGTTTTCAACAAGTATGCGTGCATAGAGTTCTATTCCCCTCATCATTGCTGATGAAAGCGGTTGATCCAACAATAACTGATCAATTATTTCAGGGTGGTCATTTAAATAATTGGCTATCGACCATTCGCAGAGAACATCGTGTCTGAATGCAACAATATCCCCACCCTGGTCTCGTAATGTTTCGTTCCTTATTAATTCATCAACAACACTTGCTGGATAAGCGCTCACATTAAACATGACTTTCTTTGCTATTGATTGTTCCGCCAACCCTTTAAGTAATCTGCTTCTTTCACGGTGAGTCTTATCTATACTGCCATCAGCAGTTTTCCACCATCGTTTGGCCATATCAATTTCAGTTCGTGGAAACGGTTCTTCCGGTGATTGATTTGCAAGGCGATTAAGACGGAATAAGTTTCTTGTTACAGCACTGGCTGGATGATTCTTTGATAATAACACAGATAGTTTATGATCAGCTTCCCCGATCTCGTCAATCTCAGCGTCTGTCAATTCGCCAATTTCAACCGGCTTGGCAACACCTATTTTTGTTAACAAATTCTGGGGAATCCAGGGGGGTTCTTCAATCCCAAAAGTGTTCCTGGCTGTCGCGATAATTGAGATACCGGGGGTTTTTACAGCCTCACGAATAAGATCTACAATAGTAAGACGTTCCTCAAGATCGAAAAAATCCAAGTTATCAACGAATAGAATACCGCCGCCACTGGCTGCTATATCACTTAATAAATCCTTTGCAGACCCATCAAATCCGAGTGTGGTGCGCATTGCCATCCACCCTCGTGGTACGGTTCGCCCCGGTCTTAAAACGATAACAGGCGATTCTTTTGCAACTTGTTGCGCAAAATGTTTTAAAATCCCGGATTTGCCGACTCCAGCATCTCCTCTTATTTCAACGTAACGTCCCGTGTCTAAGGCTGAATGAATCTTTGTTACATATTCTAATCGGGCCAGTTTTATTCCACCGACACGATCATCGATATCTTCCAGTTCATGATTAGCGGATTCCATGATGATCTTGCGCACAGAAGTATAATTTCGTTGGCCAGCTAGTCGAAATGGTCTGTTTTTAAGGTCTTCCAGGAGCTCATCAAGGTTCCGGTCGCCACCGCTTGCTGCAACATCAACTGCAAGTTCAATCAATACTTTCCAAAGGTTTGAGGCCTGCATCGTGTCATCCGGATGGAGACATCTAATAACTCTCTCTTTTGAAAGTTCTTCTGATACAGAACCTTGAGCCGTGAAATCAAATATAAGAATCTGAAGTCTTCTTAAAAGACCCCAAACAGTTCTATTATCATTTGGACAATCAGCGTCTTGCAGGTGAATTTTAAACGTATTTACAAAACGACGCATCGCGTCACTGGCTAAGCCTGACCTGTTGATCCGAGCCATAAAAACATCAGGGTCACCAATATGACGTGCCCATGTCAACACATCCTGATAGGCTCCATCTATTTTCATAGATGTTTTAGCCGTCGCTATTGCAAGTTGATAACAGCTATCCCAAAAATCGGGTCTTTTTGACGCTTTAACGATTTGTCCCACAACTTTTGCAAAGACCGGATCACTTGGTGTAAATTTAATACTTCGCTTGACCTGTATTTCAAAAACAGCAGGATCACCCAATGTATCATGGGCATGAATTATAATATCATCAAGAGGTCGGCCTTCGGATCCTCGCTGGAATTCCACACGATCAATCCGCCTGCCGGGCAGTCCACGTGGCTCTACCCCACTCAACATGGAAAGCAGATAGAATGCGCCGACCTGTCCCTCAAAATGGCTTCCAGCTGGTCCGGTAGAAGCCGGGCTGCTTGCAACAGTCAATTATTAAACCTCCACCATTGGTAACACCACATGCAACCATACGGATACAATATGAAGCAGAACTTAGACCTGTTTTTTTTGATCGTTTTTTAAACAATCATCCAGATTCATTTATTTATGATCTTTTGGCAATTTACAAACCGAACTATCACCTCAATATCTTTTAATCGTTGTGAAATCAATAAAATATAGTAAATTTACTTGGATTTCAGTTATTACTGCTAAATCCTTGACCTCTTATCTGAAAGTCCCTTTGTACAAGCCTTCCTGTCAGAACGAATTGAAAACTAAGGGAATACCCTTAGGAAATTTTTTCTCTAACATTGTGTAAATAAAGTAATAGCTGATTTAGCAATTATTGATGCACTTCTATCCTTATATAATAAATTAGACTAAATTCCATATTAATTTGTATGGCTGAAATCGGCCTGTAATATGGGTCTTATTAAATTGAACCTATGTTAATCAATCAGATAAACCCCGTTCATTTAATAGATCGGATTTATGGTTTATATATTGCTTGTATCGTAACAGGAGAAATAGGCATTGCTGTTTTTGTATGTTTGAAATTCTCACACATTACGACAGGTTATAATTGGGGTAGTATTTTAGGAGCATTTATATGATTGGTTTATCATTTTTGGCAGCAACCATCGGGAGAATGATATGGGAATAGCTTTGGCAGTGTATTGGTTTGGTTACTTGGTTCTGGCTCTCATTGTTTTTTTGATTATTGCAAAGATTCTGACCGTCCTGAAGTTTAAATATACTGGATTAATCCTCCTTCTGGTGGCATTGATTATGATTTTGTACCCTTTCCGGCGGGCGATTTTTTACAAGACGGTTTTCTATTTTTACGAACGTTCTCCGTTGCAGGAAATTCATGAAACCGTAGAAAATCCGGTTTCCGTATATTGGGAAGACAATGTCTGGCCGGGGTGGGATGAGCTTAGCAGGCAGCGGATGGTTGAACAGTTCCTGGACGGTATTCATCTGAAAGCCTTGGCTCTTAACGGGGATGATGGGAAGATATATTTGTACAGGGCTGATACGGATTCGTTCAGGGAAAGTAAAAAGATCTGGCCTGAATATTTCAAAGTCAACCAAATCTGGATTGCTGCAAGGATAAAAGCCAAAACTATTCTCAAAAATGGAGAAAACACTCAAGATCACTGGAACGAAACCAGCGCAAAAGAGAGAGTTTTTTCAAAAACCCAGCCAAAAGGATATTTTGAACAAAAACAAGTTGAAATCAAACGGATTATGGACAATGGGGCAATATACCAGAGCCGTGCGGATCTTCCTGAAATGCATTACAGAGTTGAACTCAATTTTTTACCCAAATCCCTCTTAGTCAACAATAAACATAAAATCATCCATGCCGACCGGATCAGTATTATTGATGTGAAAAAAAATAAGGAGATCGCTTACTCAACACGGTATATGGCCTATGGCGGTTTCTTAAATTCTCGTAGCTATGATTACAGAATAGGAGACATACTGGCTGCATACGAACTTGATGAAAAAGTCCTGTTTGAGTATGTTTATGTGCTGTCAACCTTTAAAAGTAATAAAAATTATTTAAAGCATATTTTTGCAAAGAGAAATAAGGGAGATAAATAATGCAGGACAATAGCGTTGTAATAAAAGATCTGGGTATATTAGCAGAAGAGGTTTATAAAAACAGTTATTCTCCTGGTCAAAATATTCAGAATGGCTCTTTGTATACCGACTATAAAGTCATAAAAATTGATAACCAATCCAGCAGCGGTTTCCAGGGCATGCTGCTGGAAGAATTGGACGCAAACGGTGGCGGCACAGGCCAATATGTATTCGCCTTCCGCGGCACAGAGACAAAAAGTGGTGAGGTAGAGTTGTTAAAAGATCTGATCATCACTGATATCTTGAGTATGGGTAGCGGTACAGCCCCCCCAGCAGATGAAGGATGCCATGGCTTTTGTTAAATCCGTAATGGGTGATGCAACTCTCGGTGTTACCCTAAACACCTCCAATACAAAATTTACCGGGCACAGTCTTGGCGGTTCCCTGGCCGGTATGGCCAGTTATGTATATGGGTTTGAAGCATACACCTACAATGGTTTCGGGATCAATAACATGCTCTGGAGTGCAGATGATACAAGTTCTGTGGATCATCCCTATGAAATGGTTTCAATCGAAACTGGAGTTGGTACTCAGATTCTTGATTTAGATACCCTTGGTGAATATTTAGAAGCTGAAGATATTCCTGTAACAGGGACGACCAGTCAAATTACCAATATTATTCATGCAGGCTTTTCTGATACCGACCTGGTGGGTGGTATTCTCACAGATATAATTTCCGGACAGGCAGGTTCGACTTATTTTGTTGCCAACCATAGTGGTGAAACTGGTCTTTCGCTTTCTGAATTGTTGAGTAATCACGATAAAACAAAACTTAATGAAAGTATTGCAGTTTATAATAATATATTGACTCTTTTTCCTGATTCCGAGTTGGATTACAATGCCCTGACTGATGTACTGAATCCAATAATTCCTGAAAATCAAAGAGTTGAGTCTTTTTTGAAAACTCTGGGTGCAATTGTTTCAGCACCATCGGCTACAGACCATGTGGTCTGGTCGGAAAATATTAAAAATAGTGGTGTGACTGGTTTGGTTCTCACCAGCCTTACCGGGCTTACAAATAATTCACTTGCAGCTTCAGCCACAAATGATATTGCGACCCGTTACGCCCTGACCAGACTCAATCCATTTATAATTACAGGAGACCCAACCCTGTATGACCAATTAAATATAGATGGTAAGCTTGAAATCGATGATGGCAGCAACGGGGGACAACTCACAGATCAATACATCCAGGACAGGAGCAAATTTCTTCATGCATTGATGGATTCTGATAATTCTTCGTATAAT
Source organism: Pseudomonadota bacterium (assembly GCA_018821535.1). Classification (GTDB taxonomy): domain Bacteria; phylum Desulfobacterota; class Desulfobacteria; order Desulfobacterales; family Desulfobacteraceae; genus Desulfobacula. The sequence goes on from JAHJLV010000061.1 coordinate 8,810, forward strand.
GATATTGCGTTTACCGATAAGAGTCTGGATGTGGAAAAAGACCCGGCCAGTTTAGGCATTGATACAGAATACTGGTGGGGCACGGATGATCATGATGTCTTTCTGGGTATTACTAATTTCGGGGACGATCATATTTATGGCATGGGGGGGGGGCGATACACTTGTGGGTTCAGGGGGGAACGATTATATTGAAGGCGGAGACGGTATGGACTATCTGTCTGGTGGCTCCGATAATGATACGCTGTTGGGTGGCAATGATAATGATACTTTGTCCGGCGGTACAGGTAACGACACCCTGATTGGCGGTAAAGGGTTCGATACGTATATCTGGAACCCTGGCGACGGTACTGATACCATTATTGAAGAACGGGATGATGATGGCCATGTTCGAGGCGTTATAAAGGATCAGGCCGGTAATATTCTCAGCAAAGGCATCTGGGAAGAGACAGGGCCGGGAACCGGACAGTATGTGAATATTGAAACCGGTAAGGAAGCAACAATGAACTCCCCTTTTACCATGCAGATGGACGGTGGCGGGCAGATTATTTTGGAGGATTTCGAGAGCGGAGATTTCGGCATCACCCTGGTCGAGTACAAAGAGATTGACCAAAGTTTTATACTAACCGGTGATGATAATGGCAATTGTTTGTATAACCATAATGAACCGCTTGAGACTGGAAGAGATGTCCGTGGTGCCGGAGGACGGGACATGCTTTCTGGTGCACTTGGAGATGATTTTATTTCTGGTGGAGATGGTGACGACTGGATTAACGGGAACGGCGGGGCTGATCGTATTGAAGGCGGAGCAGGGAATGATTATATATCCTGGATTGGGGGAGGAACAGTTGCACAAGGCGGCGATGGGGATGATATAATCACAGCATCGGCCAGGGAACAGTTCTATGTTAATTTCGTGAATCAATCATTAACAGATAGGATCTGGGCTGATGCCAGCCAGAATTGGCAAAATTGGCACAGCGAAAATTTTTATGTTAACAGCGATGGGTATCTTTCCCTTCAGGCTTCTGGTGGTGTGACTCCCGGAACTTATACAGGTGCATCCGTAATGGGCGGGGGGGAGATGTATAGATTAACCATCGGGACAGATGGTCTCATCGAAATGACTTATAGCAGCGGGACGGTCTATGGCGCTGATATCGGGCATGAAATAGCACCTGAACCTGATGCAGAGGAAGGCGTTTTTCTGTCAGGCGGCGGTGGCAATGATGTATTAATCGGCCATAATCAAGCCGACCATCTTTCCGGGGGAACTGAACAGGACATTTTAGTAGGTAATGGTGGCAATGACATCCTGGACGGCGGTGCAGGTGACGATAACCTGGCTGGAGGAGATGGTGATGACATTCAGTTGGGTGGAGACGGTAATGATCAGATTTTTGGAGAATCAGGATCGGATACGCTTTATGGTGAAGCAGGAAATGACAGTATCTGGGCGGATTCCCAATCCACCCTGCTCTCTGCCCAGGATGGGGATGATTATGTGGATGGCGGGTCAGGCGATGACCAGATTGTCGGTCAGGGAGGAAATGACACGCTGTTTGGTGGTGATGGACAAGATGTGATCTTCGGTGATAACGGAGATAACTCAGAATTTGGTGGTGATGACACCATTTATGGCGATAATGATGATGACATTTTATTGGGCGAAGCAGGAAATGATATTCTTTCAGGTGGCGAAGACAATGACCAACTGTTTGGCGGTATAGGCGACGATACACTTTCCGGCGATAGTGGTGATGATACACTATTCGGCCAAGATGGTGATGATATCCTTTCAGGAGGTCGCGGTAATGACATTCTGGATGGCGGCAATGGCAACGACACCTATAATTTTTATATAGGAGATGGGACCAATACCATCAACAATAACGATGCCGCTGGAACGGATATCGTATCTTTTGGTTCCGGTATCGGGCCTGGGGACATCATCGCTACAAATGAGGGCAACAATTTAGTTTTAAGGGTTGGTAACAACGGTGATCAAATTGTTTTTAGCAACTGGTCTTTAGGTGTGAGTTATCAGGTGGACAGCTTTAACTTTAGTGATGGATCTTCACTGACTAAAGCTGAATTTCTTTCCAGCATACCGTCACTTCAGGAAGGAACCACGGAAATCGATTATTTAATCGGTTCCGTGGGGATGGATATCCTGATAGGCGCTGGGGGGAATGATCGACTAATTGGTGGAGATGGTGATGATGTATTAAACGGTGGCGAAGACAATGACCAACTGTTTGGCGGCACAGGTAATGATGTGTTAACTGGTGGCACAGGCAATGACACTCTGGTCGGCAGTACAGGTAATGATACTTATATATTCAATTTGGGTGACGGAGCCGATACTATTGAAAACCAAGATGCTATTGGCTTCGATATTGTATCTTTTGGCCCTGGCATTGGACCGGAAAGTATCAATACCGCCACTAAAGAGGGGCAAAATCTAATTTTAAGAATCGGTGACAACGGGGATCAGATTACCTTTTACAGATGGTTTAACGGGCCGCAGTATCAGGTAGACAATTTCAGTTTCAGCGATGGCTCTTCAAAAACCAGCGCCGAAATCTTTGCAAATCTTCCGGTGTATATTAATGGCTCTGAAGGCAATGATTATTTGTATGGCAATGAGGGCGCTGATATTATGGTCGGGGCTGGTGGGCATGATGATCTCAACGGTAATGAGGGGGATGATCTGCTCTATGGTGGTGATGGTAATGATAATCTTTTTGGTTCTAATGGTAATGACGAACTATACGGGGGAAATGGTAATGACTATCTTGATGGCGGTGATGGAAACGATGATCTATATGGCGGTTGGGGAGACGACAGGTATTCCTTTAGCCCTGGAACCGGCATAAAAAACATTTATGATTATGATATGGCTGAAGGTTTAGATACCCTGTATATCGATAGGGGGGCCACAGGAGAAGGAGCAGAAGGAGGAGACGGGGTTACGGATGCTGATATCCTGGTCTTCAAAGATGGAAATAACTTGCTTTTGAAAATCAAAGACAGTGATGATCAGATTAATTTAATTGACTACTATGCAGCTGGTACCTTCGATGGAGAAACAACTTTTGATAACAAAATTAACCGCATCGAATTTTCCAATGGTGTGGTCTGGGATCAGGCGATGGTGGAGGCCTTGGCTGTAGAGATAGGGGAAAACCATACGCCAGTAGTCAATACTCTGCTTCCGACGTTAGAGGTCCGAACCGGAATACTTTTCACCTATGCTGTGCCGGAAAACACAATTATCGATCCAGACCCTTGGGATTCAATTACTTATGAGATTAAAATGGAAGATGGTTCCTATCTCCCTGAATGGCTTAGCTTTGATGCAGAAAGCCTCACGCTTTCCGGGATTCCACCGGCTGAGGAAGCGGGCACGCTCCAATTTGTATTATGGGGTACAGACAACTACGACGGCGTGACAAGCCTGCCGATAAGCTTAAACATTAATGAAAATCAAGCCCCTGTTTTGACAACAGCTCTTACTGACCAAGCTGTGCCTCTCCAATATCCGTTCACTTATTCAATTTCTGAATCAGCTTTTGCTGATCCTGATACTGGAGATGCTCTAAGTTACACAGCTACTTTATCAGATGGTAGTGATTTACCTTCCTGGCTCAATTTTGATCCTGCAACCCTGACTTTCAGTGGCAGAGCCTCTGAAATAGAAACAGTCGGTGTCCAAGTGACGGCCACGGATACAGGGGGATTAAGTGTGTCAGATGTTTTTGATTTTTCTGTGAGTATTCAAGATTTTACCATAAACGGCACGAATGGAAATGACAGTCTTTATGGTGGGCCTGGCAATGATACTCTATATGGGTTTGGCGGTAATGATGACCTTATTGGCGAGGGCGGTAATGACACCATGATAGGAGGGCAGGGCGATGACTTTTATTATGTTTATGACATGGGTGATACTGTTATCGAACTGCCAAATGAGGGAATTGACACGGTTCATGTTGATCTTCCATCATATACCCTGTTACCTAATTTTGAGAACCTTATGATAAGTGGAGAATTTGGGCCTGCAAATGGCACAGGTAACGAACTCGATAATATAATTTGGGGAAACGGGAGCGAAAACACGCTTGAAGGCATGGGCGGTAATGATACTTTCTATGGTTATGGCGGGGCAGATATCATGATCGGAGGTGAGGGTAATGACTACTATTATGTTAATAATGTTGGAGATACTGTTATTGAATTTGCAGATGAAGGATATGACAGAGTTAATAGTTCAGTCTCATACTCTCTGGAGGAAAATGTTGAAGATTTAAGACTAACTGGAACATCGGCTATTAACGCCACCGGCAACGATCAGAATAACGTGATATATGGAAACCAAAATGCGAATACGCTGGATGGCAGAGGCGGCGATGATACTTTCGAGGGAGAGGGTGGCGATGACACCATGATCGGAGGTATGGGCAACGACTATTATTCAGTTGATAGTGTAGGAGATACGGTTATCGAACTTGCAGATGAGGGTATTGATACCGTTCACAGTCGACTCTCATCGTACACTCTGGGGGCTAATGTTGAAAATCTTCGCCTGAACGGGGAACCAGTGGGGCCTTCAGATGGTACAGGCAATCAAATGGATAATAGAATTATTGGAAATAACCGTGAGAACATTCTTGATGGTGGAGCTGGAAATGATACCCTTTATGGCGGCGATGGCAATGATAACCTGATTGGTGGAACAGGCAACGATGCCCTCTCAGGCGGTGAAGGTGATGATACTTACATCTTCAATACAGGTGACGGTGTCGACATCATCGACGACTATCAAGACATTGATCAGGATCATTTGTCCTTTGGTCCGGGGATTGCTCCTTCTGATATTACTGATTTTACAAAGATCGACAACGATCTTATTATAAAGGTAGGCACAAATGGTGATCAGCTTACTTTGATCAACTGGTACACCGGGGATAATGGCCGACTGGATGTTTCTTTTTCCGACGGCACAGTGTGGGACGCTGATTACATTGCAACCCTGGCCAATGAAGCAAATACGAACCCTGTTATTACAGGTACGGACGGAGATGATGTTCTGACCGGAACTGCAAACAATGATACTCTGCAGGGAATGGCCGGCAATGATACACTATCCGGTGGTGTCGGTGATGATACATATCTATTTAATTCAGGTGATGGTGTTGATACCATCATGGATTCTGATGGAATAGATACTATCCAATTTGGAGAAGGAATTACTGCTGATTCCATTTCCCTTGGTCTTGGTTCCTTGTTGTTGCGAATCGGTGATCAGGGAGATCAAATTCATATAGAGAATTTTAATCCTGATGACCCGATCGCCTCTTCTGCCATAGAAACATTTCAGTTTTTCGATGGCACAACGCTTGATATCTCAGATCTGCTTCAACGAGGTTTTGATATTCAGGGTTCAGAAGGTGATGACCTGTTGACCGGTACGTCTATTACTGATCGGATCACAGGAGAGGCAGGCGCTGATACACTGGTTGGCGGAAAAGGCAATGATATCCTTACCGGGGGGATAGGCAATGACACCTATGAGTTCAATCTGGGTGATGGAGTGGATATTATTGAAGATGTATCAAGCCTGACAGAAGGGAATCTTATCTCTTTCGGGGCTGATATTACGGCGGGTGATCTTACTTTCGGGCGGGATGGTGATGATCTGATAATTGGTGTGGGTTCACAAGGGGATGCCCTTAGACTCAAGGATTTTGACCGCTTTGGCAATAATGGCTTACTGGTTGCGGATACACTACAATTTGCAGATGGTAGTCAGGAAAGTCTTTTCCATCTTACCAATACTGCTCCAGAAGTGGGTGTGATGCCACAGAATCAGGCAGCAGTAGAGGATTTGGAATACAGTTTTACGATTCCTCTAAATACTTTTTCCGACGTTGATGCCGGAGATTCATTAACCTACACTGCAACGCTTGAAAATGGTATGGGCCTGCCTGCCTGGCTCGTGTTTGATCCTGCCACACGTACCTTTGGCGGCACCCCGGCGGACGGTGATGCCGGGATTTTGGATGTGGTCGTGGTTGCCACTGATACAGCGGGAGCTACCGCTGTCGCAGGTTTTGCTCTGGATGTCGCTAATTATATTTCTGGTACTGCTACAAACAATAATATATTAGGTACTGATTTACGCGATGTGATCGTTGGCGGGACTGGCAATGATACCCTGAACGGTGGTGGCGGAGATGATACGTTCATCGTTGAAGGCAGTGATCAGGGCTATGACAGAATAACCGGCGGAGAAGGCTATGATAAGATTCTTGGCGGAACCGGAGATGACACCATCCGTTTGAATAATTTCCGTGATGACCAGACTATAGAAGAGATAGACGGTGGTGACGGTATCAATGTTATAGCCGGAGGCCCCTCAAATTATGACTACCTTGATTTCAGCGCAACCAAGCTGATCAATATCGACAGGATTGATGCTGGCAGCCATAACGATACAGTCATTGGTTCAGATGAAGCCGATGTAATCGTTGGTGGAACAGGCAATGATACCCTGAACGGTGGGGCCGGAGATGATACGTTCATCGTTGAAGGCAGTGACCAGGGCTATGACAGAATAACCGGTGGAGAAGGCTATGATAAGATTCTTGGCGGAACCGGAGATGACACCATCCGCTTGAATAATTTTAGAGATGATCAGACAGTGGAAGAGATAGATGGTGGGGATGGTATTAATGTAATAGCCGGAGGCCCTTCAAATTATGACTACCTTGACTTTAGCAACACCAAGCTGACCAATATCGACCGGATAGACGCTGGCAGCCATAACGACACGGTCATTGGTTCAGATGAAGCTGATGTGATAGTCGGCGGAACTGGTAATGATACCCTGAACGGTGGAGGCGGCGATGATACGTTTATCGTTGAAGGCGCTGACCAGGGGTATGATAAGATACCCGGCGGTGAGGGTTATGACACCATCCTTGGCGGTACGGGAGATGATACCATAAGTTTGAATAATTTCCGTGATGATCAGA
>JAHJLV010000069.1 GCA_018821535.1 Pseudomonadota bacterium
ATTCTGCGGTTAGCAGAATATCAAAACAGAAAAATTTTCTTTTCCTTAATTGAAAAAAATTTGGGGGGCGCGCGAATAAAAAAATGTAGAGAAAATTTTTCTGTTTTGCTCGCCGAAGCGGAGCGGAGGCGGGCGGAAACGTTGGGCGGGATTCAATCCGCAAAATCCTCTGGATTTTGCTCAAAATGGGTTCGGATTTCGTCCAACAAACACCACCAAATTGAATTTGAAGCGGTAGCCGCCTCGCCCTCGCCTGCGGCTCGGGCTTCGGCGGGCAGTTTTGCGAGGAATTGCCAAGGTTTTTTGAAATCAATTTCCAATTTTCCCGCCGCAAGGCGGCGGTTCACGAATGAAATTCGTATTGCCCGAAGGGCAATGAGCCGATTTTTTTCTTTCGCCTTCGGCGAAAAGCAAAGCGAGATTTTATTAAATTGTCGGTGTGGCGTTTTCTTTTTCAATTACAATTAAACAAATAATTTTATGATTAAATATTTCATCTATTGCCGAAAATCAAGCGAGGACGAGGAAAGACAAGTTTTGAGCATAGAAGCCCAGCTTGCCGAATTAAGAGAGTTTGCTAAGCAAAACGGACTTTTTATCGTCCGAGAATATACCGAGAGCAAAACCGCCAAAGAGCCGGGCCGAGAAATATTTAATCAAATGCTTTCGGAAATTGAAAAAGGAAACGCCGAGGGAATTTTAGCGTGGAACCCCGACAGATTGGCGAGAAACAGCGTTGACGGCGGACGAGTGATTTACTTAGTGGACACTTTAAAAATCAGATCGCTAAAATTCCCGACATTTTGGTTTGAAGCGACGCCGCAGGGAAAATTTATGTTGAGCGTCGCTTTTGGACAAGCAAAGTATTACACCGACAATTTACGAGAAAACATTTTGCGTGGTATTCGCCAAAAGATACGCCGTGGCGAACTCTCGGCAAAAGCCCCTCTCGGATATTTCAACGAGCCGAGATTAAGAACTATTGAACCCGACAAGAAAACTTTTAACAAAGTTAAAGAAATTTTGCGGGCTTTTGCCACTGGCGAATACACTTTAACTAAAATTCAAAGCAAAATGTTTTCTCTTGGCTTGGTTGGCAAAACAGGCAAACCCTTGCACCTTTCCAGCATTGAACATATTTTGAAAAATCCCTTTTATTACGGACATTTTCAATATCGTGGCGAACTTCATCAAGGAAGCCATAGGCCAATGATTGCAAAGAAACTTTTTGACCAAATCCAGCAAGCGTTGAAAGACAACGGCAAGCCCCGCAAAAAGCGAAAAGAGAAAAAAGAATTTTTATTTTTGAATTTTGCGAGGTGCGGCGAGTGCGGATATTGCGTAACGGCGGACAGAAAAATTAAAAAGAGCGGCAGAGAATATGTTTATTACTTTTGCACCCGAAAAAGCAAAATTCAAAAATGCTCGCAACACCGCTTTTTGCGGGAAGAACATTTTGCCGAACAGGTAAAAGAGCATTGTCAAAAAGTTTCTTTGCCCGATGTTTGGCGGGAAAGATATTTGGATAAACTGAAAATGTGGGAAAACGAGAACCGCCAAACATCAGACCTTTTCGCTCAAAATCTCAAAAAAGAAATTTCCGCCATTAAGGCGAAACTGGAACGGCTAACCGACGCTTACCTTGCCGAAACGTTGGAACTGGCGGAATTTCAGCAAACAAAAAACGCCTTAATGGCGGAAAAGAAAACAAAAGAGGAAAAATTATCCGATTTTGAGCGAAAAGGAAATCATTGGCTCGAACTCACGAGAAACTGGATTATTGAGGCCAACCAAGCCAAAAATCTCGCTTTGCAAGAAAATTTTTCGGAGATGAAAAATTTTCTCAAAAAAATCGGCTCGAACCGCCGCCTTGCGGCGGGAAAATTGGAAATTGATTTCAAAAAACCTTGGCAATTCCTCGCAAAACTGCCCGCCGAAGCCCGAGCCGCAGGCGAGGGCGAGGCGGCTACCGCTTCAAATTCAATTTGGTGGACGATGTAGGACTCGAACCTACGACCCTCTCGGTGTAAACGAGATGCTCTAGCCAACTGAGCTAATCGTCCAACTCGCATAACGCATAGTGTGGAACGCATAACGCTCTTCGCATAACGCCGCATAACGTAATTAATTTTGTTACGCGTTACGCGTTGCGCGTTCCACGCTATGCGTTATGAGTTTCATTAATTCCATATAAAATTCTAAATTATTTATACTTGCCATTCTTTGACCAACAGGATCTTTTAATTTTAACAAATAATGCAAATAAGCTTTAGAATGTTGCTGCAATTCTAATAATTTACTATATTTATTAATTGCTGTAAAGTCATTAGAAAATTTTGCGTTGTTAATATTTAAAGCATTATAAAAAGATTGAGAATTTGGAATTTTGAATTTGGAATTTTGAATTTTTTTGAAAATTGAAAATTGAAAATTGAAAATTTTTTTTCTTTGAAAAAGAAAAAATTTTCCGTGTCTTGCTTCCCTGGTTGGAATAACGCAATCAAAAATATCCCATCCCATTTTAAAGCATTCCATAATATCCTGCGGGGCGCCAATTCCAAGCGCGAAACGGATGCTATTTTCAGGAATTAAGTCTACTGTAAATTCTAACACTTCTTTTGAAAATTTTCCATTATTGTCAACAGGCATTCCGCCAAAACCATATCCATCAAAACCAATGGCCACCAATTCTCCAACACATTTTTTTCTTAAATCCAATTCCATCCCGCCTTGAATAACTGCAAAAAATAATGGCTTTTGTTGTCTGCTCATTGCTTGTTTGTCATATTCTTTACGACATCTTTTTGCCCATAAAATAGTGCGTTCAACGGATCTTTCCAAATCCTTTCTTTTAAATCCATTAGGAGGGCAATCGTCTAAACAAACTATCATATCTGTTCCTAGATCAAATTGAATTTGAATGGCTTTTTCCGGAGTTAATTCATGCGCGGATCCATCTAATGGAGATTTGAAAACAACTCCTTTGTCGCTTATTTTTCCTAATCCAGTATTTTTATGGATTAAAGAAAATACCTGAAATCCGCCACTGTCAGACAATAATGGTTTGTCCCAGTTTATAAAATTATGTATTCCGCCTGCTTTTTTTATGACTTTTATGCCGGGTCTAAGATATAGGTGTAAAGTGTTTACAACCATTGCTTGAATATTTATTTTATTTAACATGCTATTATCAACTAATTTTACAAAGCCCCTTGTAGCGTCAGGCATAAAAAACGGTGTTTTTATTGTTCCATGATTAGTTTTTATTTCACATAATCTCGCTTTAGAATTTTTTAATGTTTTAATTTTCATATAATCTCGCTTTAGAATTTTTTAATGTTTTAATTTTTATAGTTTATACAACGAGATCCTATCGCTTCGCCCGCCTAAATTTTTGTTTCACAAAAAAAACTTAGGCGGGCTCTCGCTCCAGGATGACACAATGGTGCGGTGGGACTGGGATTTGAACCCAGGGTACTGCTTTAAAACAATACACATGCTTTCCAAGCATGCGCCTTAAACCACTCGGCCATCCCACCAAATCAATTAACAATTATCAATTACAAAATACATGGCATATAGACATCC
>JAHJLV010000062.1 GCA_018821535.1 Pseudomonadota bacterium
ATGAAACACTTGAAGAAATAGACGAGCTGGACGAAGATGCTGAAGAAATTGAACTCGAGGAAAACGAGGACATCGAGGAAATTGAACTTGACGAGGATGAAACACTTGAAGAAATAGACGAGCTGGACGAAGATGCTGAAGAAATTGAACTCGATGAAAACGAAGACATCGAGGAAATTGAACTGGACGAAGATGAGGCGCTTGAAGATGCTGAAGATCTGGAAGAAATTGATGACAGTGAAGAGTTAGAAGAAGTTGACGGTCTTACAGAAGATGAACTCAAAGCCCTGGATGAATTCAGGAAAAAAAAAGAACTGGCTGAACACTTTGATCAGACACTGGGGGACAGAGAAAAAAAATACAATAAATACACCACTGTTCCGGAAGGCAATTATACCATCGGTACAAAAAAAAGCTTAAAATCCAGCCTTGAATTGCAGCAGTTTCATATGCCCAGAGTGTATATCGGAATTTATCCAGTAACCAATGCATTGTTTGAAATTTTCATCGAGCAGACCGGTTATGTGACCACTGCCGAAAAAACCGGCTATGGCAGGGTCTATTCTGCAAGGTTTAAAAAAGGCACTGACACATCTGCCTGGAGCAAGCAGGCCGGGTCCCAGGACGTAAAAGGCGCCACATGGTTTGAGCCTTCTGGGCCTGGCTCCACACTTCATCAGAAAAGAAATCACCCGGTAGTACAGGTCAGTGTGAAAGATGCCCATGCATTTGCTTCATGGATCGGCAGGCGTCTGCCAACAGAACCGGAATGGGAATCTGCCGCAAGAACAGATCTGGGAAATAAATACCCCTGGGGCAACACCTTTAATCCCGATGCCTTGAATATTGAGCAGACTGGCCTGTCCGATACCAGCCCTGTGGATGAATTCGACGAATTTGCAAATGAATTTAAAATTGCAGATATGCTGGGTAATGTCATGGAATGGACATCTGATCTGGAATATCCTCCAATCAAATCAAAGAAAAAAACAAAATACTGTGTGGCAAAGGGGGCTGCATGGAATTCAAAAAATGATGTTTCCATCAGTTCCAGAGCCTTGTTCAAACCCGGTTTCACCTCAAATATAATCGGATTCAGATGTCTGTCGGAGATTTTTTTATAAATCATGGACGAACTTGTTCAGCAATACTTAGACTATCTTATCATTGAAAAAGGGCTGTCAGAAAACAGTCTTGAATCCTATTCCAGTGATCTCGCACAATTTTTAAGTTTTCTTGAAGCCAACAAAATTCACCATTTGAAGGATGTCGAAACCGTCATCATTCTTGCCTGGATGGTAAGTTTATCTAAAAACGGACTATCTGCGAAATCAAGGGCCAGGCATCTGGTCGCCGTGCGGGGACTGTATAAATTCCTGGTTCAGGAAAACAAGGGCGTAAAAAATCCGGTTAAGGATGTGGAAATACCGAAAACAGGGCTTGCACTTCCCAAAATTCTGAGCATCAAAGAAATTGAAAGTCTTCTGGACGCTCCCGATATACAGGATCCCAGGGGTATGAGAAACGCAGCAATGATGGAAATCATGTATGGTGCAGGCCTGCGTGTTTCAGAACTGATAAAGTTACAGATGCAGGATATCAATCTTGAGGCGAATTTTGTCCGGGTATTCGGGAAAGGGTCAAAAGAACGCATTGTCCCGATAGGTTCTCCAGCCCAAAGAGCCGTGCAGGCATGGATGAAATCCGGCCGACCATTTATGCTGAAAAAAGCTTCTTCAAAATTTCTTTTTATTGCAAGGGCCGGAAAACCGATGACCCGCCAGTCTTTCTGGAAAATTATCAAAAAATATGCCCTTGCTGCCAATTTAAAACAAAATCTCACCCCGCACACCCTGCGGCATTCTTTTGCCACTCACCTGCTGGAAGGCGGTGCAGATTTAAGATCTGTCCAGACCATGCTGGGTCACTCGGACATCTCCACCACCCAGATATATACCCATATTTCAAAAGACTATTTAAGAAAAATGCATCAGCAGTTTCATCCGAGGAATAATTAAAAATGACAAACCTTCTCAAATGTCTGGTCGTCTGTGCCTGCGTTGTTTTTTTATTCATTGGTTGTGAAAATTCCACAGCTCCCCAGAACAAAACCGCATCTTTTCATTTTGCCCCTGAATCCTACCAGATGCATATTGGAACACTATCAGACAGAGAAAACACTTTAAAAAAAGATCCTTTTGGAAATGATTTTATAGCCTTCAATTCAAGCACGCCCCTTCCTGACAATCTTGATTTTAATGCTGTTTTAACCTTTATTACTGATTTTACTCTACCTGAATCAATGGCCAAGAAACCACTGCTCTTATTCATCCCGACAACTGCCTATTCCATGGAAATCAGGATAAACAATTTTCTTGTGTATGCCTGCGGCTTTCTGGAAACAGACTACCTTTTGGAAAAATTCTTCGGTGAAAGAGAATTTATATCCCCAAAAATTTTAAACCCTAACGGTTCAAACCGCTTGACCATCCAGGTCAGGCCGCTAAAAAACACAGTCATGCTTCCTGAAATTTTTTTTGGTGAACACAAAGAAACTGCTTATAAAACGCTGTGGCATAATTTAAGAAATCATTGTCTTTTTGCTGCTTTTTTTCTGCTGAGCTTTTTCTTTTTTATCATGTTTTTCATGTTGTGGATCGGAAGCGGATTTAAAAATAATGGCCAATTGTATTTTGCCCTTACCTGCCTGTTTCTGGGCGGTGGGTATTTTTACATGATTATTGCAAATGCTTCAATAAGCGGGCCCTGGACATGGAAACTATCTGCATTCAGCTTTACAGTTTCTATTATCACTATTTTCTTTTATGTGCTTTTTTTTATTGATGCAAAAAAAATCACCCAGAGTACGTATTGGAATATCTTTGCTTTGATAGTTATCCTGACAATCGGGATTTTATTTTTTATCCAGAATAATCAATATGAAGTCAAAATACTTTACAGATTCTTGTCACGCCTTATCACAACCCCGGGCCTGATTATTATCCCCATTCTTTTACTACTCGATTTTATTCGAAAAAAAAAGCCGGAAACCCTCATCATTCTAATTTGCTTTTTCATTGCGGTTACCTCCGCCATTCATGATCTAATACTGCATGAGAAATCATATAATGCAGAATATTTATGGCTGCCCATCGGATACATGTCCCTGGAAATCGGCATTATTTTTGTTATGGTTTTAGAACAAAAACGACTCTTCTTAACTGTTGCTGCAAAAAAACGCGAAGCTGAAGAATTAAATGCCAATCTGATTATCGCAAAAGAAAAAGCAGAAGCGGCAAATATTGCCAAAAGCCAGTTTCTGGCAAATATGAGTCATGAGATCAGAACTCCCATGAACGGAATCATCGGGATGAATCACCTGCTGCTTGGGACAAGGCTTGATGATGAGCAGAAAGATTACGCCCTGATGGTAAAAAATGCCGCTGATTCCTTATTAAGGATCATCAACGATATTCTTGATTTTTCAAAAATGGGCACTGGGAAACTGGATCTTGACAACATTGATTTTAATATCAGAAGCATGATGGATGTTTTCATAAACGGGGTGTCCTTCAAGTTAACAAACAGGGGGTTACACTTTGAATTTTTATTTGATCCGCGTATCCCGGAATTTGTCAAAGGCGACCCGGGACGTTTAAGACAAATATTAAATCATCTGATAGACAATGCCATCAAATTTACTCCCAAAGGCAGAATCACCCTGGAAATACTATTAAAACAGCAGACCGATACGGATGTAACCCTTAATTTTTCTGTCAAGGATACCGGGATCGGCATCCCGAGAAAAAATCAGCACACCCTGTTTGACAATTTTACCCAGGCAGATAATTCCGACACCCGCAAATATGGCGGGACAGGGCTTGGACTTTCCATCTGCAGTCAGCTTGTTGAGTTGATGAATGGAAAAATCACCCTGGAAAGTCAAACAAATAAAGGCTCCAATTTTTCTTTTTTCATAAAATTGAAAAACTCCGATAAACATATTCACCTTGAACATGCTGTGGATATACAGGGAATGAGAATCCTTTATATCGGCAAGGATAGAACAGACAGGGATCTTCTGGCAGCTCACCTTGAAAACTGGAAAACAGATTACCGGATTTGCACCACAGCCCGGGAAGGCATATCCCTTATGATTGAAAATGCCAAAAAAAACATCCCTTTTAAAATCGCCATTCTTGATTCAACACTGCCGGATATGGATGCCTTCACGCTGAGCAAAGAAATCAAAACGATCCGCAGCATCAATGATACCACCCTTATTGTCATGGCGTCCGAAGGCAGGCGCGGGGATGCAAAAAAATATGAAGATCATGGTTTTTCTGCCTATTTTTGTAAACCCGTGGAACAATCCGATCTGTATGCATGCCTGACCCATATTCCCACTCTTTGTAAAAACAGCGCTGACCCCGGCCAATTGATCACCCGCCATACCATCAATGAGCAGAAAATCCCAAAACTCATCCGGGACAAAGACACGCCTGTTATTGACCGAAATGTCCCGATCACTGCCATGACACAAAACAGCGCAGAGGATGACAAAGGAACCTTTCATGTACTTATTGTTGATGACAATGCCATCAACAGAAAAGTAGCGGCAGGCGTATGCAAGAAACTGAACTGGACTTCAGATGCGGCCAATGACGGCAGACAGGCCATTAAAATGCTTGAGACACATGACTACGACCTTGTGCTGATGGATTGTCAGATGCCGGAAATGGACGGATATGAAGCCACCGCCATTATTCGGGATACCACATCAAAGGTAAAAAACCACCACATCCGTGTTATTGCGGTTACAGCAAACACAAGTGTTGAAAACAAAGAAAAATGCCTGAAGGCAGGCATGGATGAATTTATCCCCAAACCCATTAAACTTGATACGCTGAAAACCCTTGTACAGGATATTTTAGATCATAATTTCACTGGAATCGACCTTTGAAATGCCTTTACAGCACCAATCGATGTTGATATGAAGTCCATACCAGATTTTAAATTTATAAGATCAGATATTATTAAAAATTTAAAAAATGGCAAAAGAAAATTTTTGATAAACTGTTCAACAACAATGAACAAATCAAAGAATTCTTTTCGCTGCAAATAACTATGTTCTTTCTTTTGAAGCCTTATAGGGAATTAAAGGAATAAATTTATGCCGTTAGATATTTTACTTACTGTTGCCATGACTTCATTAATACAGTCTATTTTTGGTGTCGGCGTGTTACTTTTTGGCACCCCTATTCTATTGGCTCTTGGGTATGATTTTATAAAAGCAATAACGATCCTCCTTCCTATTTCTTTAACAATTAATCTTTTTCAGATCATTAAAGATTATAAAAAGATAGACGCCGATTTTTATAAAAAAATTGTTTTTTACACTATACCATTTATTGTTTTATCTCTATTTTTTATCACTACATTTAAAGCCAATATTGGTATTATTGTTGGCATATTTCTTTTAATCATCGCAATAAAAGATTATTTTCTTCAATTAAAAAATGCTATCGAGTTTTTAACCAAATATGAAAAAGCATATTTAGCCGCCATGGGCATAATTCATGGTGTCACCAATCTCGGCGGGTCATTGTTAACAGCAATAATTCATAATAAAAACTATGAAAAAAATGTGACCCGTGCAACAGTGGCTGCATCCTACGCGACATTTGCTGCATTCCAAATTGCAACATTGTTTTTATCAGCCGATCTATCAAATATTAATTTTATAGAAAACGGTTTATATCTAATTGTCGGCATTATAGTTTTTATTATCACAGAAACAACCATTTATATGGAAATTAACAACCAAAAATATAATAAATATTTTGCAATATTCCTGTTGGGTTCTGGATTGTTATTATGCTTTAAGTCTATTTAAAAGTTTTCGATCTGTACACACGAAAAAGTTCAAATAAAATGTTGATTCAGGCGATAGATATTCTATTGGAGATTCATGTGGAAAGTTCGTTGATAGGCTGATTATGTACCAAAACAGTTAAAATTCAACGCGCTGATGCTTTCAGGCGTTTGTTTTCAAATTATAAATATAATTTGACGATAAATCCATTTGTGTTTATATTGTAATTACATTAACCGCAACTGGAGGCAAAAATGGCAACTTTAATCAGAATAGGAAATTCACAGGGCATCCGTATTCCAAAGGCGGTAATCGAGCAGGCACAATTAGAAGACAAGCAATTGGAATTTAAAATTATCGACGACGGACTGTTAATTCAACCAATTAAAAATAACAGAGATGGCTGGAAAGAACAATTTGACAAAGTCCTTAAATCCCAGGAATCAAGTCAAGCAGACCCGGAGTGGTTGGATGCCCCATTGGTAGATGAAGAGGACTGGGAATGGTAAAAAAAGATGTTCATAGGTTTGAAATTTGGCTGGTTGAACTTGATCCGACACGAGGTTCTGAAATTAAGAAAACAAGGGCTGGTGTGGTTATCTCCCCTGATGAAATGTCTGCCTTGAAGACCGCTATTGTTGCACCAATGACATCCAAAGGATTTACCTGCCCGACCAGAATTCAATATACATTTCAGGGTAAAAAAGGATTGATCTTGCTTGACCAAATGAGATCCGTTGACAAATCCAGGTTAATTCAGAAGATTGGTGTAATTTCCCATAACGCACAGATTAAAATTATCAATTGTTTACAAGAACTTTTTGCTTATTAAGGGCTAAAAAACCATGGTCAGCCCGCGGGAATCCATATCGCAGAGGAATCCCGCGGGAAGTCTACCTGGATATTGATTCCTGACGTTTTTTCTGGTAATAAAAATGGCCTGATTTTTTTAAGATACTGCCTTAACCCTTATATATTCAAACAGACAACGGAAAAATTTTATACATGACACACTCAAGCCTGCTGACTGAACTTCTCATGGATGTCAAAAAAAACATCTTTGCTGTGGACCCTACTGGAGAACTTGAGTTTACAAACCAGGAAATTGATTTTTTCAGCACATCAGGGCAAGCCAGATCAATTAAAGCCTTTGTCCCGGCAATCTGTCCTGAAGATCTGGGTGACAGAAGGTTTAAACAGCGTCATGGGCTAAAATACCCCTATATTGCCGGTGCCATGGCAAACGGAATAACCTCTGCTGCCATGGTTAAAACCATGGCCCAGAACGGAATGATGGCTTTTTTCGGGGCAGGCGGACTTTCCATTGAAAAAATAGAAGAAAATATCATTGATCTGAAAACTACCCTGCAGGACAAGCCGTTTGGGTTCAACCTGATCCACTCCCTTGGCGATCCGGCCCATGAAATGGCAACCGTGCAATTATATCTCAAGCATCACATCCGCCGGGTCAGTGCAGCGGCCTTCATGCGGATGACACCGGCACTGGTATATTACAGGGTAAAAGGAATTCATGAGGATGCCCACGGCAATATCATAACGCCCAATCATATCATTGCAAAAGTCTCCAGAATTGAAATTGCCAGACAGTTTTTTTCACCGCCTCCTGAAAAAATATTAAATCTGCTGACTGAACAGAATCTGATCACCCCGCAGGAAGCACAGCTTTCTCAACTGATTCCCATGGCCCAGGACCTGACAGCTGAAGCAGATTCAGGTGGACATACGGATAACCGCCCGGCATTGACACTGCTTCCCACCATGCTTGCGTTAAAAAACGAATTCATGCAGCAGTATCGTTATAAAGAGCCCTTATGCGTCGGGCTTGCAGGCGGAATCGCCACCCCGGAATCTGCAGCAGCCGCATTTAGCATGGGGGCGGCCTATATTCTTACAGGTTCCATTAACCAGTCCTGCATTGAATCCGGCATCTGCGAGGATGTAAAAAAACTGCTGTGTCAGGCACAACAGGCAGATGTTGCCATGGCCCCTGCAGCTGACATGTTTGAAATCGGTGCAAAGGTCCAGGTATTGAAACGCGGCACCCTGTTCCCGGTGAGAGCGGAAAAACTGTATAAATTTTATCAGACCTGCAACAGTTTTGATGAAATTGAAGAAAAATCAAAAATAGAAATCCAGGAAAAATTTTTACAGGCAAGTTTTGAAGATGCCTGGAATGCCACAAAAACCTTTTTTGAAAACACCGGCAATCTAAAAGAAATTCAAAAAGCTCAAGCCGACCCAAGACATAAAATGGCCCTTGTTTTCAGATCCTACCTGGGCCTTTCCTCAAAATGGGCCATCCAGGGCATTCCGGAAAGAAAAATGGATTACCAGATCTGGTGCGGCCCTGCCATTGGTGCCTTTAATCTCTGGGTAAAGGGCAGTTTTCTTGAACACCATGAAAACCGGAAAACAGCCGAAGTTGCACTCAATCTCCTCCTGGGTGCCTGCGTCTGCACCCGGATGTCCATTTTGAGAACACAGGGGATTGATCTGCCGCCCGGTGTCGGTGCCTTTAACCCTTTGAAAAAAGAAGAGATATTATCTTTGCTGTCTTGATTTTCCAATGTAAAACTTTTGTCAAATCCCCTTCAAGCCCGTGATTCGAAACTGTCAGCATAGTACATTATCTGTAATTTTAATTATTTAATCATGAATAAAACGACTGAATCATGAGCCAAAAAAACAGCCCGGCCCAGGCCCATCATATCGCCATTATCGGCATGGGATGCATTTTCCCGAATTCCAGAAACCTGAAAGAATACTGGCATCTGCTGTTCAACGGGATCGATGCCATCCAGGAAGTTCCAAAGGATACCCATTGGGACATCAAGGACTATTACAGTCCGGACCCGGCCACACCGGATCACACCTATTGCACCCGGGGCGGTTTTTTACCGCAGATTTCCTTTGATCCTTCTGTTTACGGCATCCCGCCCAATAATCTTGAAGCCACAGACACATCTCAACTGTTGGGCCTTGAAGTGGCCAAAATGGCATTAAATGACGCCGGATATCCATTAAACCATCCTGCGCTCACTCAAAAAAAAGTCAACGTGATTCTGGGCGTCACCGGCACCCAGGAACTGGTCATCCCCCTTGGCGCCCGCCTGGGACACCCCATCTGGAAAAAGGCAATCCAGGATTCAGGTATTGGCAGAGAAAAACAGGATGAAATCCTTGCACGCATTCAAGGGGACTATGTTCCATGGCAGGAAAATTCATTCCCCGGCCTTCTGGGGAATGTGGTGGCAGGAAGAATCGCAAACCGCTTGAACCTTTCCGGCACCAATACGGTTACAGATGCTGCCTGTGCAAGCTCTTTATCTGCCATACACACCGCCATCATGGAACTTGTCACCGGCAAATGTGATATGTCCATCACAGGCGGTGTTGACGCACTCAATGATATTTTCATGCACATGTGTTTTTCAAAAACCGGGGTGCTGTCCCATTCAAGCGATGCCAAGCCGTTTTCAAAAGATGCCGATGGAACAGTTTTAGGCGAAGGTGTGGGGATGCTGGTATTAAAACGCCTTGAAGATGCCAGAAACGACAATGACCGCATTTATGCGGTCATAAAGGGGGTCGGCACCTCCAGTGACGGCAGAACATCCGCAGTTTATGCACCGGATGCAAAAGGCCAGCTGAAGGCCCTCCAACAGGCCTACCAGGAAGCAGAAATTGACCCTTGCACTGCAGGGCTTATAGAAGCCCACGGCACAGGAACCCGTGTAGGAGACAAGGTTGAATTTAATGCATTAAAACAGTGCTTTAACAGCAGCAATTCCAAAAACCGGACAGCTCTGGGCTCGGTAAAATCCATGATCGGCCACACCAAGGCTGCGGCCGGGGCAGCAGGCATGATAAAAGCTGCACTGTCTTTGTACAATAAAGCCATTCCGGCGACCCTGAAGGCCAGTGAACCTGATCCGGACCTGGACATAAACAATTCTGCCTTTTATTTAAACGCACAAACACGGCCCTGGATTTGCCCGCAATCATCTCCCAGAGTCTCCGGCGTCAGTGCTTTTGGTTTTGGCGGCAGTAATTTTCATATTGTTCTGGAAGAATATTCTCCGTCAAAAACCCATATTTCCTGGGATGGAAGCATACAGATTATTGCCTTTTCATCAGACACCCAAAAAAATCTTGTCAGCCAGTTAAATGAATTCAAAACACAGGTGGAATGCCTGGATGATATCCATGAAAAAAACCAGACAATTGCCTGGCTTGCCGGAAATTCAAGACATACCTTTTCAGGTCTTCACGAATTCAGACTGCTGATGGTTCATAAAAAAGATACAAGCACAGAAAACCTGATTTCACACGCCATCCAATGCATACAGCACAGGACATCATCTCCTGGCATCTATTATTGCTCCGGCGCTGAAAAAGGCAAGCTGGGTTTTTTATTCCCGGGTCAGGGAAGTCAGTATCCCCATATGGGAAAAGAACTGTGTTCAACGTTTCCCCAGGCATTAACCGCACTGGAAAAAGCATCCCATATCCTTTCCCTGCTGCCGTCATCTGCGGATCACAAATCATTATCAGACTATATTTTCCCGCCCCCGGAACACCTGCAGGAGAAAACGGTCTCAGAAGAGCAACTGCGCAACACCCGGATTGCGCAACCTGCCATCGCCGGCATCAGTCTTGCCATGATCCGGATATTAAACCACTTTGGCATTTCTCCGGACATGACCTGCGGTCACAGTTTTGGTGAACTGTCCGCTCTTTTAAGCGCCGGATGGATGGATGAGGACACCTTTCTTGAACTGTCTGTTTTACGGGGAAAGCACATGGCAGATGCCAGCTGTCAGGATAAAGATTCCGGCAGCATGCTTGCTGTCAAAGCCTCCCTTGAAACCATCCAGGCATTCATCGAAAAAGAGAATCTCGATCTTGTCATTGCAAACAGGAACAGCCATACCCAGGCTGTTTTATCCGGGCCCACGGATCAGATTCAAAAAGCTGCAGGAATCTGCGCACAACAAAAAATTACTGCCATAAAATTACCCGTTGCCGCAGCCTTTCACAGTAAATTTGTCAAAGATGCTGCAAAACCGTTTTCAAAGGATTTATCCGACAAAAAATTTACAGCAAAAAACATCCCGGTGCTCTCCAATACAACGGGAAAAGAATACAGCACCAACGCCTCGCAGATAAAAGACACCCTTGGCAATCAACTGATTCATCCTGTAAACTTTATAGACAATATCGAACATATGTTTCAAAAAGGGGTATCCACCTTTATTGAAATCGGCCCGAAATCTGTTCTTACAGGTCTTGCAAAATCCATCCTGAAAGGAAAAAAGATTCAGGCGCTGTCCATGGATCAGTCTTCAGGGAAAAAATCCGGCATTGAAGATCTGGCCCATGTATTGTGTCTGATTGCATCAAACGGGTTCAATATTGATCTGACCGCCTGGGAAGACCCGGCCCCTAAACCTGTTCCCCAGAAAATGAAAGTCAGGATTACCGGCGCCAACCTTAAACCGAAAAACCGGTGCACACTGCCAAAATCCGAACCCGTGCCAATACAGACGCCTGTATTTGTGGAGACGACAGAAGACGCCATGACACAAAAACAAAACACACCCTTAATGAAATCCGATGACAACAGGTCACCTGTAAAAGGATCTGATATGACATTCAAACATACTGCACAACACCAGAACAATCAACCGACATCCCCTGCTTTTGAAATCATGCAGATGGTTCAAAAAGGCCTTGAAGCCATGCAGCAGCTTCAGACACAGACCGCCCGGGCCCATGAAAAATTTTTAGACACCCAGGCCCAGGCAACCAAAACCCTTGCCAGCATGATGGAACAGACACACCATCTGATGTTCAGCTCTTCTGCTGTGCCTGCAGTTCCGCATATTGAAAGCCGCCGCCCAGCCCAGGCACCCCGGCCGCCTGTGGAATATTCGCACAATACACCAGAACCTGGGGCACAAAAACCTGAACCCGCCCAGATATCTGAACCTGAAAAACCATCCTTTGAAACAAAACCAATTGACGTGAATGCGTCAGTGGACAATTCAGTGAATCATTCAACAGATGCTTCAATTGAACCGATATTATTTGAGATTGTCAGCAGATTAACCGGGTTTCCTGTTGAAATGCTGGAAGCTGACATGAATATTGAATCTGATCTGGGAATTGATTCCATCAAAAAAGTGGAGATTGTCTCCGAACTTGAAAAACAGATTCCCGGATGTGAGGGCTTAACCTCGGAAAATATCGGTTCGGTCAGAACCTTGAAAGATATCTGTCTTATTATTCAAAACCAGCCTCAACCGGACACAGCACAAATAAAACCCATTTTTGAAGACCCTCGCACACAGAATACCGGTTCACAGGGTGCTTCAAACCGGACAGACAAACAAACGGTCTCAATGGTTCTGATGGAAACCATCAGTGAACTGACCGGTTTTCCCGTTGAAATGCTGGAACCTTCCATGAATCTTGAATCTGATCTGGGAATTGACTCCATTAAACGGGTTGAAATCCTGTCAAAATTAGAACAGCAGCTGGATCATATTGAAACCATCTCCTCTGATGATATTGCAGGGTTGAAGACCATTGACGAAATTATATCTTACCTTGCCCGCAATGACGGCCAGGCGGATCAGGAATCTGCAAAAAAACCGGCTGAGCCCCAAAAAAAAACTCCAGACTCAGGAATAACGCCTGAAAAACCGGAAAAAGAGGCATTATCAGATCAAAAACTCAGCCGCCAGGTCATACAACTTAAAAAATATCCCACCAATCAGATCCGTTTTTATAATGGTGCCAGAATTGAACTGTCCAAAAACAAAAAAGTGTATATCACAAAAGACAGTTCAAAAATCTCCCTCCAGTTTAAAACAGAATTTGAAAAAATCGGTATCACAGCTGAACTCATCGATATTTCCACAGGGGATATTCCTGTTTTAGACGATGCCTGCGGTATTGTTATCGTGCCGGATGCGTTTATAAACAAGGATTCAGACACGGCTGTCCAATTTATCAAATCTGCATTCCTGCTGGCTAAAAAGAATGCACAGATTTTAATGGATGCCGGAAGTCAGAAAGGCGCTTTTTTTACAACTGTTTCTTTTCTGGGCGGCGGATTTGGATTCGATGACATCTGTTTTGAATCAGACCCGATCTATGGCGGGCTTGCAGGGCTTGCCAAAACAGCTGAACTTGAATGGAAAAATGTACTGTGCAGAGCGCTGGATCTGCCGGTTGACAAAGAGAACTGCCTGAAAAATGCCGAATCTGCCGTGGCATTAATGATGACCCACGGTGATATTGAAATGGGACTGGACGGGGATTCATGCAATATCCCCACCCTGACTGAACAGAATTTACCCCCCCGGCAGATCGGCCACACAGAACTCAATCTGTCCGAAGAAGATGTTATCATGATTACCGGCGGAGCCAAAGGGGTAACTGCTGCCTGCGCAATTGAATTATCCAGACAGGTTTCTTCCACCATCATCCTGATCGGCAGATCAGCACCGCCGTCAACAGAACCCCGATGGTGCAGCGATATCCATGAGCCTGCATTGCTGAAAAAAACCATTTTAACCCATATTTTTAAAGATATGCATCCAAAGCCAGTGGATATTGAAAAAGAATATAAAAAGATTATGTCCAACCGGGAAATCATAGCCAATATTGCCCGGATGGAAAAAAACGGGTCAACTGTAAAATATTTTTCCGCAGATATTAAAGACACCCGACAGATTGAACAGATATTTAAAACTGTCAGAAAAGAATTTGGTCCCATCACCGCAGTGATTCATGGCGCAGGCGTTTTAGAGGACAAACTGATTATCGACAAACAGATTGACCCGTTCACCCGGGTACTGGAAACCAAGATTAAAGGGCTGGATTCCATTATTCATGCATCCGGAAAAGACCGGCTGAAATATCTTGTTTTATTTTCTTCAGTTGCAGCCAGAAGTGGGAATACCGGTCAATGCGACTATGCCATGGCAAATGAGATATTGAACAAAACCGCCCAGAAATTATCAAGAACCAATCCTGAGTGCAAATATCTGTCCATCAACTGGGGACCCTGGGAAGGCGGGATGGTGGATGCATCGCTAAAAAATGAATTTTTAAAACGCGGAATTGATCTGATCCCCATTGAAGCCGGGGCAAAACAGTTAATCCTTGAAATGGGATGTCCGTGGACACAGAATCCGGAAATCGTTATTGGTGCACACCTTCTTGACACTAAAAAAGCAAAGACCCCCAGACTTTCAAAAGCGCTTTCAGTTAATTTCGGACTTTTTGCAGCGCCTATCCTGCATGCCCATAAAATTGACGGAAAAGCGGTTGTTCCGTTTGCTGTGTTAATGGAGTGTTTTGCCCATGCAGCTGAAAAGAATAATCCAGGGCTGTTATTTGCCGGAATAGATAATATGCGGCTGTTAAAAGGCATTAAACCGCAAATGGATCAACAGGAATTCCATGTCAATCTGGGTAAATGTCTTGCTGCGGAAAATGGATTTCATGCACCGGGCAATATCACATCAATGGACGATAATGGAGCATCCTTTATCCATTCCAGCTGCATCGTGCGCCTTAAGGAACGTCTGCCCAAACCACCGGTTTTATCCAAAGCCGCCTTTATGGAATTGGGTCCCTATCCCATGACCATAGATGAGGCGTATGAAAAAATTCTTTTTCATGGCAAACCGCTTCAGGGAATAACATCCATTAACGGGTATTCAAAAAAAGGAATCGAAGTGACCAGCTGCCTTTCACCTGATCCGGATAAATGGTTCACCAATGCCTTTCACACAAAATGGGTGATTGAACCCATGATGCTGGATGCTGCATTTCAGGCTGCCATACTGTGGTCCTATGAAAAATTGGGCCAGGTCTGTCTGCCCAATTTTATTGCAAATTTTCGTATGTATGCATCATTTAAAAATTTAAAGGGAAAAATCCGGATTCTTTTTACTGTAAACCAAGAAACCAAAAACACCATCAATGGATATTTTACCTTTTTAAATGAAGAGAATGTGGTGATTGCAAGCATCACCGGGTTTGAAGCCATCACTGATCCTTCTTTAAATGAAAAATTTAAATCCAGACCGCTTTTTGACAAGGACTCTATTCTGGCCTTTGCCCAGGGGAACCCTTCTCAGGCCTTTGGGGAAAAATATAAAATCTTTGATAAAGACCGACAGATCGCAAGACTTCCACGGCCACCCTATTTTTTCATGGATCGGGTCCTGGCTGCGGATCACACCCCCTGGAAAATGACATCCGGCGGCTGGATCGAGGCTGAATATGATATCCCGAAACATGAATGGTATTTTAAAGCAAACCGAACCCACACCATTCCCTTTGCCATTCTTCTTGAAATTGCACTCCAGCCCTGTGGATGGCTTGCTGCATATGCAGGTTCTGCGCTTCAAAGCGATGAGCGCCTTTATTTTAGAAATCTTGGAGGAAAAGCCAGACTGACCCAACAGGTGCATCAGGATTCGGGAACCCTCACCATGAAAAGCCGCATACGAGAGGTTTCAAAAGCCGGCGGGATGATCATTCAGGATTTTGACATGCAAGTGCTGAACAACGGGCAACCCATTTATGCAGGCACCACAAATTTTGGTTTTTTTACCCAGAAATCTTTGTCCAATCAGGTGGGCATCCGCAACAGTAAATTCTTGACTTACCAGCCATCAGACCATCAGCTGAAAACATCGAAACACTTTAAATTTAAAAACGATGCCCCGGTAACACCGGAAGATAAAACGCAAAGTAAAAACACCGGCATGCCGTCAAAGGCGTTAAGAATGATTGATGAAATTGAAATCCTGAGTTTTGATGCAGGATTTTATGATAATGGCTATATCAAAGCCGTAAAAAAAGTAGACCCCGAAGAATGGTTTTTTGATGCCCATTTTTATCAGGACCCGGTCTGCCCGGGGTCTTTAGGTGTAGAATCCTTTCTTCAGCTGATCCGGTTTTTTCTGCTTAAAAAATTTGATATTGATCCTGCGCACTATGAGCCGCAGCTGTGTGTAAACCAGGATCATGAATGGATATACAGAGGCCAGATTTTGCCTTCAAACAAAAAAATTGAAGTCCATGCCCATATTAAACATATCAACGAACAAGACCGGGAACAGGGCCATGAACAGAATACAGGCTATGATATTATTGCGGATGGCGCACTGGTTGTTGATGGTATCTGCATCTATGAAATGAAACAGTTCAGGCTTGAATTTAAAAAAACAAAACAGACGAGCCTGCGTGCTTCTTTTCTGGAGAATTGATGGAAAAACGTAAGTACACACTGGTTCTTATCGTTACCCTGTTACTCATCGCAGGATTTTTAGCCACCAGCCTTGCCAGCTATTATGTTTCCAGAAGCTCGCTTCGAGATCAGATCATCCTTACCGAACTCCCCCTGACCAGTGATACGATTTACTCGGAAATCCAGCGGGATCTGCTGAGCCCGGTTTTTATTTCATCCCTCATGGCCAACGATACCTTTGTCCGGGACTGGGTCACCAAAGGGGAACAGGATGAAACCCGCATGATCCGGTATCTGGAACAGATTCAGAAACAATACAAGACCTTTACCAGTTTTTTTGTGTCGGAAAACACCCGGATTTACTATCATTCCGACGGAATATTAAAAAAAGTAAAAATGAATGAGGAACGGGACCGATGGTATTTCAGGGTCAGAAATATGCAACCCGATTACGAAATCAATGTTGATCCGGACCTTGCCAATGCAGATTCCATGACCATTTTTGTCAACTACCGGGTAAATGATGATCAAAGGCGATTCATCGGTGTGACCGGTGTGGGGCTTACCGTGAGTGCGGTAAAGGATTTGATTGAAACCTATCAGAACAATTATAACAGAAACATTTATTTTGTAGACAAGAACGGTGTAATACAGATTCAGGGTAGTGGTTCAGATAAAACCGCTGCCCGTATTCAGGAGATTGAGGGGCTTGCGCCGCTGGCTTCGGACATTCTGTCAGAACCGGAAAAGAATTTTCGCTATTATAAAAACGGCGGCGTGGTGCATCTGAATACCCGATATATCCCGGAATTTAACTGGTATCTTCTGGTGGAACAGGGCGAAAACACCATCACCCGACCGATCCTGAAGGCGCTGATGGTAAATCTTGGTATCTGTGCCCTGATTACCGCAGTGGTGCTGACCCTGACCTTCATGACCATTTCATCATATCAGAAACGGCTGGAACAGATGGCCACTATTGATAAACTGACTGGCATTTACAACCGCCAGGCATTTGACATTATTATCCGCCAGGCATTGAAAGATATCAAACGGCAAAAACATGAAATGTCTGTTATTCTTTTTGATATTGATCATTTCAAGAAAGTCAATGATACATATGGTCACCTGGCCGGAGATGCGGTACTCCAGCATGTTATAGATCTTTCAAAAAAGTTCATCCGGGATTCGGATATTCTTTGTCGATGGGGTGGAGAAGAATTTCTGGTACTCCTGGACAGCTGTTCGATTGACAACGCGTACCGAATTTCCGAAACCCTCCGTGAAGCGATTGAAAATACGCCAGCAACCTATGAAGGCAAATCGATCCGGGTGACCATCAGCAATGGCGTGGTCCAGTATCATTTCCCGGAAAATGAGGACAGCCTGCTGTCCCGAGCAGATCAATGTCTTTACCAGGCCAAGCAAAACGGCAGAAACCGGTCTGAAAAAGATATCCCAGTCTGACCGGCCAGAACGCAAAAAGGCCCGGATCGTTATAACAACGATCCGGGCCTTTTTTAAAGAATAATCTGGCAGCGTTCTACTCTCCCACACAGTCTCCCATGCAGTACCATCGACGCTAAAGAGCTTAACTTCCGTGTTCGAGATGGGAACGGGTGGATCC
>JAHJLV010000008.1 GCA_018821535.1 Pseudomonadota bacterium
CGAAGGCGCCTCCCAGCAGGCCGCCTCCATCGAGGAAACATCGTCTTCCATGGAAGAAATGTCATCCATGACCAAGAAAAATGCAGAAAATGCCAACCATGCAGATGGCCTGATGAAAGAAGCCAATAAGGTGGTCAGCCAGGCCAATGAATCCATGGGTCAGTTGACAAAATCCATGGCAGATATTTCAAAGGCCAGTGAGGAAACCTCCAAAATTATTAAAACTATAGATGAAATTGCTTTCCAGACAAATCTGCTGGCCCTGAATGCAGCAGTTGAAGCTGCCCGGGCAGGAGAAGCCGGTGCCGGATTTGCAGTTGTTGCAGATGAAGTGCGCAATCTTGCCATGAGAGCTGCAGAGGCTGCTAAAAATACAGCCTCGCTGATTGAAGGAACCGTTAAAAAAGTAAATGACGGGTCAGAACTTGTTTCAACCACCAATGATGCATTTAAAAAAGTGGCTGAAAGTTCAGCCAAGGTCGGAGATATTGTTTCTGAAATATCCCAGGCATCCAAAGAACAGTCCAATGGCATTGATCAGGTGAATATTGCCATCTCGGAAATGGACAAGGTGGTACAGCAGAATGCGGCAAATGCGGAAGAATCTGCGTCTGCATCAGAGGAAATGAGTGCCCAGGCAGAACAGCTCAAGGATTATGTGACAGAACTTGTGATGCTGGTAACAGGCAGGAAAAATCAGACTGCAAAATTTGCTTCACATCGCCCCATGAAAAAGATCTCTTCTGTTCAGGGGAAAAAGAAAATTTCCGGGAAATCCAAAATGCTGGCGCATCCTAAAAAGGAAGTCCGGGCAGACCAGGTGATTCCGTTTGATGATGACGATGATTTTGAAAATTTTTAATTGAGTTGATTTTAAAAAAATTCAGTGCTCGGGGTTTTAAAAAAGGGACAAAAAGTATAAAATTTTTAAAACCCTGAGCCTTGATTAAAAAAAAGGGTTTGATTCAGGCATTCTAAACATCCATAAAGATTAAATAACAAGGGCAATTTTATGTCTTATAACCTTATTAAAGATTTAATAGAAAAATTTTCCTGTGAGTTTGTTCTGACAGATCCAGGTGATCCCGATACCTGGTCGGGTCTGCTGCCGATTCTTAAAAAGCTTCATTCTGAATGTATGAAACTGCCATTGAAATCCGAGGCAAAAAAAATCACAGGTGCCAGGGATTTTATTATGGATGGAATGAAAGATAACTCGAACAGTGACAGGTATCAAACCTTCATGGAAACCTTTGTTGCGGATTTATCAAAAGCCGTTGATGACCAGAACCTTTCCGAGGACCCGGTTGCAGATATTCAGGAAAGCCAGGCTGCCGAAAATGATGCGGATGCTGAACCGGATGAGTTTTCTGTGCTGGGGAAAAAGCTTGAAGAGCTTTTTATGCTGATTGCAGCCTTCTGTCCCGGAGAAATTCCGGATCTCGGGGCCATGCTGAACAGTCTGGATGATCTGCTTGAACATTCAAAAGGGCCGCAGTTTTTAATATTTGATCAGATTACGCTGGCCTGTAAAGAATATGTTGAAAACATGACCCTGGAAAATATTTATAAGACCAGACCCATAGAAGAAGGGGTGGTTTTATTGAAATCTGTTTTAAGCCATATCAAAAATAAGGAGGCCTTTGTTTTTGACTATTCAGATGTTCTGGATCTGCTTAAAGTAAAATTTTCCGAAGAACAGAAAACTGCAGATGCAGCACCTGAAAAAGAAACCTCGCCGCAAAGTGAATCCCCCACAGAATCAGAAGACGTGCCCCCTGTAAAAATATCAGATGATGATATGGAGATCCTGACAGATTTCATATCCGAAGCCCGGGAAAATCTGGAAACCATTGAGGTGAACCTGGTGGATCTTGAGCAGGACCCTTCCAACAAGGACATTATCAATGACATTTTCCGGCCCTTTCATACCATTAAGGGGGTTTCCGGATTTTTATCACTGACCAAAATTAACAAGCTTGCCCATGCCACTGAAAATCTTCTGGACAGTGCCCGCAGCGGAGATTTTCTGATCAACGATACGGCCACAGATGTGATTCTTGAGTCTGTGGATACGTTGAAAAAGCTGATTTCAAGAGTGAATGACGGCTTGAGCACCGGTTTTTTCCTGTCAGATGACGATATTGATACAAAGGAGTTAAGACATAAACTTCAGAATCTTCAGGTTGCTCTGAAAAATGGTGAAACAGAACCTTTGGGCTCCATTCTGGTCAGGCAGAATCTGATTGACCAGGATTCCCTTGACCAGGCGCTTGAAAGCCAGAAAATCCGGCCGGATAAGAAAATCGGCGAAATACTTGTCGAATCCAGAAAAGTGAAGGCCAATCAGGTTGAATACGCTTTAATGGAACAGAATCAGGGCAAGAAGAAAGTGGATGCCCAGGTCAAGGTAAGCACCCAGAAGCTGGATGATCTGGTGGATTATGCCGGAGAGCTTGTGATTGCCCAGTCCATGCTAAGACAGAAGACACTGCATGATCCGTCCATCAGCCAGAGTGTGGCCCAGCTGGGCCAGATTGTCACCAATATGCAGAATATCGCCATGTCCATGCGGATGATTCCCATTAAAGCCACGTTCATGAAAATGATAAGACTGGTGCGTGATCTGGCAAAAAAATCAGGAAAAGATGTCAATCTGAGCATGGCGGGAGAGGATACGGAAATTGACCGCAATGTGGTGGAAGCGCTTTATGAGCCCATGGTGCATATGATCCGAAATTCCTGTGATCATGGTATTGAGACCAGTTCCGAGCGAACAAAAAACGGCAAATCTGCCCAGGGCGAAATTATTCTCAGGGCCTATCACAGGGGCGGACATATTATCATTGAAATTGAAGATGACGGCCGGGGGCTTGATCCGGAGCGTATTCTTGACAAAGCCAGAGAAACCGGCCTGATCACCGGTAATGAACATCTGACCTCTGCCCAGATTTTTGATCTGATTCTTCAGCCCGGATTTTCCACGGCAAAAGAGGTTACAGATGTGTCCGGCAGGGGAGTGGGCATGGATGTTGTCAAGGCAGGCATTGAAAAATTCCGGGGGCAATTGAATATTGCCTCGGAAAAAGGCAGGGGCACAAAATTTACCATCAGTCTTCCTTTGACACTTGCCATTATTGACGGGATGCTGGTCCGGGTGGATGACCAAAGATATGTGATCCCCACCATTGCCATTCAAAAAGCATTCAAACCGGGGCCTGATGAATATTTTACCGTTGAAGGCAAAGGCGAAATGGTCAAGGATCGCGGCAGTCTTATCCCGATGATCCGTCTCAATGAAATCTACAACAGCAGTTTTCAGAAAAAATCTGTCCAGGAGTGTCTGGTGGTGGTTGTGGAATCAAAAGAGGAAAAAAGAGCATTGCTTATTGATGAACTTCTGGGCAAGGATGAATATGTGATCAAAAGCCTGGGAAACAACCTGAAAGATATAGACGGGATTGCCGGGGGAGCCATACTTGCGGATGGCAGAGTCGGACTGATTCTGGATATCCATGGCGTTTTTTCAATTGTTTCAAATGGATAAGTTAAAAAGGGAAGCACAATGAAGCAGATTGTGGGCGTTGCTGACATGAAAGTGAGTAATAATCCGGCGGAATCGATTATTACCTATTCTCTGGGGTCCTGTATCGGGCTGGTCATATATGACCCGGTGGTGAAGGTCGGCGGAATGCTTCATTATATGCTGCCGGAATCTTCCATAGATAAAGAAAAGGCAGCAGCAAGACCTTATATGTTTGCTGATTCCGGAATTCCCAGACTGTTTAAAACAGCCTACAGTATGGGGGCAGTCAAGCAGCGCTTAAAAATATATGCCGCAGGCGGGGCAGAAATTCTGGATCAGAAAGGATTTTTTAATATCGGCAAACGAAATTACATGGCGCTTAAAAAAATGTTTTTTAAGAATAATGTGATTATCGATAAACAGGATATCGGCGGGAATATCAACCGGACCGTAAGGCTGGAAATTGCAACCGGGGATATTTATGTGAAAACCTCAGGGCTTGGGGAGGTGAAAATATGACATCCCTTCAAACGCTTTTAAAGGAAATCCAGAATTTAAAACCGATTCCTGCGGTGACCAATCAGCTTCTGGCTGCAGTGGATGCTCCCGGCAGCTCAATGGAGACGATTGCGCAAGTGATTCAATATGATCCGGTGATCACGGCCAGCATTTTAAAAACCTGCAACACCGCATATTTCGGGTTGAAACATCCGGCTGAATCCATCAAGGATGCGGTCAGCATGCTGGGAATTGATCAGGTGATTGAGCTGGCCCTTATAAAATCAGGTGTCCAGACCCTTTCCGGGGCCCAGGAGGGATATGGCCTGGAAGCCGGAGATATGTGGCAGTATTCTGTGTCTTCAGCAATTATTGCAAAACAGGTGGCAATAAAACTGGCTTTGAAAAACAAGAGCACGATTTTCACATCTGCTCTGATAAAAGATATCGGAAAAATTATTCTGGAAAAATATGTGTCCAATACGTCCGGTAAAATTGCCTATCTGGTTGAACATAAAAAATTCAGTTTTCTGGAAGCCGAGAAAAAAATACTGGGGATTGATCACGCCGAGCTTGGAGCCATGATCGCCAAACAGTGGAAGTTCAGTCCGCGGATGATTAAAATTATCAGGCACCATCACCTGTCTGACGAAACCATGATCAAGGATAAGGAAATTGCTGCGGTGTATCTTGCAGACTGTATCTGCATGATGATGGGAACCGGTGTGGGTGCGGATGGGCTGGCCTACCGGTTTAAAAACAAGGTTATCAAAGAACTGAACATGTCTGCCGATGATATTACCATGATCATTGCAGAATTCGGCATTAATATGAAGGCTGTGGAAGCATTGTTACATATTGTTTAATACCTAAATCTGAGGGGAAATAATGTCATATTCAATACTGATAGTGGATGATTCTCTGCCCATGAGATCAGTGATCAAAAAAACGCTTAAGGCCGCGGGGTATGCCGGTTCTCAATTTCATGAAGCCGCCAATGGCAAAGAAGCCCTTGAATTGATGAAACACAATTGGATTGATATTATTCTGACCGACTATAACATGCCTGTGATGAATGGCCTGGATTTTGTCAATGCCGTGAAAAAAGAAGATTTGTTAAAGGATATTCCGGTGGTTATCATTTCCACAGAGGGCAACGAAGAAAAGATCCGGAAATTTATGGATGCCGGTGCAGCAGGCTATGTGACCAAACCTTTTACGCCTGAACAGATCAGGGATTTAATTGTCAAGATTCTTGGAGAAGTGGATTATGAAGAAAAAATTGATGACAGCAGTGATGACCTCGATTTCTGAAGTGATGGAGACCATGTTTTTTTTGCCAATTGAACCTGCCGCTGATGCCACGCTTGCCCGGTGCGGGCTGGACAAACAAAAAACCATGGCCTGTCAGCTATCGTTTTCAGGAGATATCTCAGGCCGCATGATATTGCTGGCCGATGAAAGCCTTGTGGCAGAGAT
Source organism: Pseudomonadota bacterium (assembly GCA_018821535.1). Classification (GTDB taxonomy): domain Bacteria; phylum Desulfobacterota; class Desulfobacteria; order Desulfobacterales; family Desulfobacteraceae; genus Desulfobacula. The sequence continues at coordinate 5,504 of JAHJLV010000008.1, forward strand.
GGCCCGGAATTTCATGGGCGAATCTTCTGAATATCTGACAGATGAATATCTTATGGGAACCTTGACAGAAATGTTGAATATGGTCTGCGGGAATGCCTTGAGTAAAATACAGGCGGATATTCCTTTTGAGCTGGGGATTCCGGCAAAGATTGATGCATCAGAAATTCCTGAAAAAGAAGAGTTCAGTATTATAGAGACCACGCAATCAAAAATGGCATTTCTTTTAAAGACAGATTGATTGAATTGGAGATGGTTTAATGGCCCGGGATATAAAAGTGCTGATCGTGGATGATTCTGCTGTGGTAAGAAAAGTTTTTTCCGAACAACTGTCCAGGCAAAGGGGAATTGCAGTGGTGGGAACAGCGCCTGATCCTTATGTTGCCAGGGAAAAGATTGTTCAGTTAAAACCCGATGTGATTACGCTTGATATTGAAATGCCCCGGATGGACGGCATTACATTCTTAAAAAAATTGATGAAGCATTATCCGCTTCCCGTGATTATTGTCAGCTCTCTTTCAACCAAAGGCAGTAAAATTGCACTGGAGGCGCTTTCGCTCGGTGCGCTTGAGGTCATTTCAAAACCCAATTCAGCCTATTCAGTTGGGGATATGGGAGTACAGCTGGCGGAAAAAATAAGGGCGGTTTATGGGGTGAAGCCCTTGACATCAGCAGGTTCAAGGGCAAAAGAGATGCCTGCAATGCCTGTCAGAACCATGGCCCTTACGGCCACAACAAATAAAATTATTGCCATTGGCGCATCCACGGGCGGGACAGAAGCCATAAAAAAAGTGCTCACCCGGATGCCTGCAAATTCTCCGGGGATTGTGGTGGTACAGCATATGCCGGCTCAATTTACCTCCTCCTTTGCCCAGAGACTGGATGAACTGTGCCAGATGCGCGTCAAGGAAGCGGAAAACGGGGATTCGGTTGTCACAGGCCAGGTGCTGATTGCACCGGGCAATTACCACATGATTTTTAAACGAAGCGGGGCCCGATATTATGTTGAAATCAAATCCGGTCCGCTGGTGCATTACCAGAGACCTGCCGTGGATATCCTGTTTAAATCCGTAGCCCGGTATGCAGGAGCCAATGCCCTGGGCATCATCCTGACCGGAATGGGAAAAGACGGTGCCCAGGGCATGCTGGACATGAAAAATGCCGGTGCCGTTAATATTGCCCAGGATGAAAATTCCTGTGTGGTTTTCGGTATGCCCAAAGAGGCCATCAGTCTGGGCGGCGTTGACCATATCCAGGATATTGACAGTATTGCCGATAAGGCCATTCAAATCATTGAAAAAGGATAGCTGAACAATGCTTGCAAAATTTGCACTCCAGAAAAAATTAATTTCTGAACAGGACTGTCAGAAAGCAATTGAAGCCTGCAGATTTTCAAAGAATTTTGAGCAAGCGCTTAAAGAGTATTTCATCACCCATAATCTGATTGCTCCCAATGTTCTGGAGCAGCTTGTGAATATGGTTGCTGCAGTAAAAATTATTCAAAAAAATATAAAATTCGGCGCCATTGCTGTGGAGATGGGATTTATTGACAGCAAGGTCCTTGAAGCAGCACTTTTGGCCCAGAAAAAGCGGGTGGCTGAAAATAACCGTCCCAAACTCATCGGTCAGATTCTTATGGAATCCGGTCATCTGACACAGGACCAGCTGGACCGGGTGGTTGCTGAACAGCAGAAAATAAAGACAGCAGTAAAACTGGTGCAGGAAGATGCGCCAGCACAGATGAACGAAACGCCTGCAGTGATGTCTGAAGATGATTCCAAAACCCCTGTAAATGAATTCAATTTATCGGAAAAGGTGCCGGGCGGGATGATTCTTGAGATTGAAGACAACGGTCTGACAGCATTTCTTACGAAAACGCAGAGCTTCAGTGATGTTGTGGCCGTTGATGATATTTTAAGCATTCTGCAGATGAAAAATATTCAATATGGTATTGTAGAAACCCGTGCCATTGAAGGATTTCTTCGATCAAAGGAATTTGTTGGTGAAAAGCGCTTTGAAATTGCATCGGGCAGGCCGGCAATGCCGGGGACAGATGCCAGAATTGAATATTATTTTGATACAGATCATCTGAAGGCGGGAACGTTTGATGAAAAGGAAAATATTGATTTTAAGGATCGGGGGCCTATCCCCAGAGTCGAGGCAAATACATTGCTGGCCAGAAAATTTCCCTTCAGAGAATCCCGGAACGGCAGAGATATTTTCGGCAGAGAACTGATTGCAGCGCCTGCTGTGGACATGTCTTTGAAAATCGAATCCGGCGCTGTCCTGTCCGAAGATCAGACACAGGTATATGCACAGGTTTCAGGTCACCCGGTACTCAGCTGGTCCGGAGAAATAGGTGTGATTGACAGATTTACGGTAAAAGGGGATGTCGGGTATAAAACAGGTCATATCGAGTATGGCGGAGATATTGATGTGCAAGGGGGGCTGAAAAGCGGATTCAGGATTGATGGATATCACATTGATATTGCTGAAGTTGATGGCGGACAGATTTATGCCCGGGGAGATGTGAAAATCGCAAAAGGGGTCAATAATGCAAAAATTTATTCCCGGGGGCATGTGTCTGCCCATTTTATCCATGATTCACAGATATATTGCCTGGGGGACGTGACTGTTGAAAAAGAAATTGTGGATTCCCGGATTGAGAGCAGCGGTGCCTGCCAGATAAAAACCGGCAATATTGTGAATTCTGAAATGAGTTTTAATCAGGGAGTTTTTGCCAAAAATATCGGGACTGAAAAAGCGTCTCCGGATAAAATCAGAATCGGGCAGGATCTGTTTATTGCCAGGGAATTAGAAACGATTGACAGTAAAATGGCGGATATTAAAAAGGATAGTATTGCCCTGACACAAAAAAAAGACAAACTTGTGCTTGATACTGAACAGCTGCAGCAATCCGCAGCACAGTTTGCAAACGAGCTTGACAAGGCGCTGGAGCTCGGGCAGGAAACTAAAATGGGGATTCAGAAAATGGAAGAGGCGCTGTATCATATGGACATCAATAAAGCGCAGATAAAAGAAATTGAGAACACCCTTGGACGTCTGAAAGGACAGATTGATGATTTACATCAGGAAAAGATAAATTTTACAGACTGGGCCAGGCTCAACACTGGTAAATCTGTTCTGTCTGTTGACGGAAAACTGTTTCCCGGTACCGTTATTTTTACGCCCCATGCACAAAAAGAAATCAAAGAGATGGCTGTAAATGTCCAGATAACAGAATCCGTTCTTCAGGCAGGTGAAGACGGGGCTACCACGATATATGACATACACATTAATGATGCTATTAGAAAAAAATAAAATAATCGAGTTCAGAAACCGGCTATATCAAAAACATATACCCGGGATTCTCAAATCAGGTACCCGCGATCTGGTGCCGGTTGAAGCATGCAAAAAGGATGAAAACGGTAATATCATCATTTTCATTGATGATATTATTTCTTTTTTCTTTGATGCCTCAACATCCCAGACCGGTCTTGATCTTGACTGCCTTTTTTCAAATCTCTTTTTGCTGTTTGATGTGCTGTCAAAGGAAGCCGGGAATATTTCCTTTTGCTCGGATGTTCATATTCCGGAAAAAGAAATTGAAGATGCTGACAATAAAACCACAGTTGAGCTTCTGACAAAAAATCTGATCCTCAGTTATTTTAAAAATTTTGATTCAGAAAATGATCTGCTGGAAAATGATTTGAATGCAATCATAAAAATAAGCAGACAGGGAAGAGATTATCAGATTCTGGTTGCCAAAACCCTTGAAAACCTGATTCAAACCCTGAAACCGGGAAAGGCCTGGAAAGAAGCACTGCTGGAGATTCAAACCGCATCTGTTGCCTGTACCCTGATGGGGGCTCGTCTTCCCCAGATTGAAAAGCAGGTTCTTTTAAAAATTGTGTCCCAATCCCGGGAGGAAATTAAAGAAAATACAGCTTTTTTTGCCAAGGTACTGGATCTTCGGTCCCGGTTCATAAAAGAAAACGAGCCTTCAAAACTGTATTTAAAAAAGATGACAAAGGTGGATACGGCTCTGTCCGAAACCTTGTCCAAAATAGAGGATTATCTGAGCTGTGCGTACCGGTTTATGCATGTCACCGGGGCCTCTTCCCAGGGATTCATGGGGCAGACGGATGAAAAATTAAGAAACAATATGGCCCGGTTCTTTTTCGGGTATCCAGAGCAGGGTACGGATAAAACAACTGCTTTTTTCAGATTGAATTATACTGCAGCCAGATACAGAATGACAATGCTGCTTGATTATCCGGGGATTGCCGGATTTGCAGGGTCCTTGCAGGCCCAGGAACAATATAAAGAAGTTTTTTTATCGGTTTTTAAACTGTATTTTATTGAACTGGCAAGGCTGATGGATCATTTTTTAAGCACCCCGGAAGACAACCGCCTGAAAAAGATTGAATTCTGCCTGTCTGAAACCATTGGATTGGCGGAAACACTGGGGCTTGAGAAGACGGCCGTGTCTGATGAGAAAAAAAAACTAAAGGAAAACTATCTGCTTTTATTAAGAAAACTGCCGCTTGAACAGATTGCGCCTGTGGTTGATATGAAGGAAGATATCTGCAGACTGATTCAGGATGAGTCAAAACTGTTGATGGAAGATATCCGAAAGGCTCTTGTTGAAACCTGTTATTCAAATCTGGTTGCCTTAAATCCGGATTCACATTCAGCATCTGATCCAGTTTCCGCAGATGATCGCCAGCGTGTCTGCCAGAAACTGATTATCGGATATGCCCTGTATTACAAACCCCAAAGGTTTTTTTATCAACGGTTTTTTGAAACATACATCAGCACGATCGACGGCAGTCTTTCAAAATATTTCCAGGAATTGTCCAGAAGTCATAAATCATTGGCCCTGGCCCTGCTTAAAATTTTTTCTGATCCGAATTTTGTTGAAGATCTGCTTTTAAAAGAGCAGATTGACTGTTCTCGGACATTATTGAAAACTTTTAGTGAACAATGATCCCTGTAATATGATTCCCTGCAGGTTGATAAGGATTTTGGATGGTAACGACTGAAGTTAAAATTACAGACAAACAGTTTAAACAGCTTTCTGATATTGTCTATAAAGAGACCGGTATTGTGCTGGATGAAAAAAAATATAATCTTCTGGTGGCAAGATTGTCCAAAAGAATGCGAAAGACAAAAACAAAAACCGTATCTGATTATGTTCAATTGATTTTAGACAAAGAAGAAGAGTTTGCAAATTTTATTGATGCAACCACCACCAACCATACTTTTTTTTTCAGGGAAAACAAGCATTGTGAGTATATGCTAAAGACCCTGGATAATTCAAAGCCCTTAAAAATCTGGTGTGCGGCATCCTCCAGCGGAGAAGAACCTTTTTCCATTGCATTTCAACTGCTTGAGCATTCTTTTTCGTTTTCCATTTTTGCGTCTGATGTGTCAGATTCAATGCTGGCGCAATGCAGGCAAGCCATATATCCAAAAGAAAAAATTAAAAATGTATCGCTTCCCGTTCTGCATAAATATTTTCAGAACGGGAGGGGCAAATGGCAGAATTTTGTCAGGGTCCGGCCGGAAGTCAAAAAACTGGTCACCTTTGGTAAGTTTAATCTGCTGCACGATATACCGTCTGATGAATTTGACATTATTTTTTGCAGAAATGTAATGATATATTTTGATGTGCAGACCCGGCAGCACGTGGTGAACCGTCTTTGCCGGGCCATAAAACCCGGCGGATATTTTTTTGTGGGGATGTCTGAAAGTCTTCACGGGCTGGATCATGATCTGATAAATGTTGTATCCAGCGGATATCAGAAAAAATGAGCCATTATTTTCTGCAGCCCGGATATATTTATGTGCCGGACCAGGCAGTTGACATCTCCACGGTCATCGGCTCCGGAGTTTCAATCTGTATCTATGACCGGGAAAAAAAAATCGGGGGAATGAACCATTATCAGTTTCCCTATATAGCAGTAAAAGGGAAAACCACTTCTTTATATGGAAATGTGTCCACATCGCTTTTAATCCGGATGATGCTGGAGCAGGGCGCTTCAATCAGATCTCTTGAGGCCCAGATTTATGGCGGGGCGGTTCAGCCTGAAAACCAGGATGAAGATGTGGGCAGGGACAATATAGAAATGGCCAGAAAAATTCTTTTGAAACATAAAATATCCATTACCTCCCAGGACGTTGGCGGTGAAAAGGGAAGAAAAGTGGTTTTTAACACAAGAAGCAATGATGTGGCCGTACTAAAGGTGGACCGGTTACGGGATATTGACTGGTACCCCTACCAGTAAATTTTTAAGGAAAGAAGATATGCTCAATGATTCAAATGATGCAAACGTTTATACCACAAAGTGGCTTCTGGAGATGATCGATGGTCTGCCGCTGGCCATTGCAGTGATTGACGGCAACAGGAATGTGATCCTGGCCAACAGGGCAACCCTCATGTTTGTGAATAAGAATGAAGACCAGCTGGTCGGGAGGGTAGGTGGTGAAGCCTTCGGATGCATTCATCATGATGATGTGCCTGAAGGCTGTGGTTTTGGTAAGGACTGCATCAAATGCAGACTGCGGTCTTCTGTGCTGGAAACAATGGAAAAAAAACAGTCGCAGTATATGGTGGAAATCACCATGGTATTCAAGAATCAGGGGAAAAGAGATCTGCGGATATCCACACAGCCCCTGATACTGGAAGGCCAGGCAGTTGTGCTCCTTGCAATTGAAGATATCACAGAGGTGAAAAAAAATGAACAGATCCGGATCCAGAAAGAAAAACTATCTGCTGTTGTCCAGACTGCCGGTGCGGTGTGTCATGAAATGAGCCAGCCGTTGATGGTGATTCTGGGGCTTTCAGAGCTTCTGGTTGAATCCATCGGAGATGACGACAACCGTATTTCCAATATCAGGGAAATTAAAAATCAGGCCATAAGACTGGGCAGAATGTCAGAAAAACTGATGAACATGACACATTATAAAACCAGGGCATATCTCAGTGATACAATCCTTGATCTTGAAGCAGATTCAGATGATAATGATTAAAATAATGATATAACAAAGGAGTGAAAATGTCTGAAAAGAAGATTATGGTGGTGGACGATGAAAAGGCGATATTGAATCTGTTAACTCAGGTTTTCTCAAAGGCAGGCTATGTTGTTTTAACGGCTGAAAACGGAAAAGAGGCCATTGACATCATTGAAAAAGAAAATATTTCCGTGATGTTTTTTGATCTAAATATGCCGGGAATGAATGGTCTTGAATTATGCAGGGCAGTTAAAAAGCAGATACCGATATCGATAATTTATGCCATTACAGGATATGCCTCCCTGTTTGAACTGGCAGAATGCCGGGATGCCGGATTTGAGGATTATTTTAAAAAACCTGTGGCCATTTCTGTTCTGCTTGAAAAAGCCGCCACCGCGTTTGAGACACTTGAACGCTGGAAAAAAATCAACGGATAGGCCAATCAATGCCTTTATTCTGTCGAATCATTTTAATATGCCTGGTGAGTCTGACCGCAGTCGTTCTCATCCCTTTATCCGGGTTGATCCATGTGTCCGCCGATATGATGATGATTGACAGGTATGTTGTTTTTACCCTGATACCTGTCTGGTTCATTCTTGGAATTTCAGGATTCTGGTTGTTAAAAAGAGAAATTGCTCTGAAAACAAAAAAATTAACTGCCCAGATGGATATCACCCGGCAGAATGAGGAACAGCTCAGACAGGAAAGAAATTTTCTGGACCGGATTATGGAGACCAGCCCAACGGGGATCGTTCGTGTCGATGTTTCCGGAAAACTTGTGTATGCCAATAAACGAGCGGAAGAAATTCTGGGTATGCATTTTTCAGAGGATCTCTCTAAAACCTATGATGATCCGGCATGGGAAATAACAGATTTTTATGGGCAGGCTTTTCCTGTTGAAGCGCTGCCGTTTAATATCGTCAGAGAAAACCACAGCCCTGTATATGATGTCCAGCATGCAATCAGATGGCCTGACGGGCGCAGGGTATTTTTATCCATCAATGCAAGTCCCCTGTTTGATGAATCAGATACATTTGACGGAATGGTTGCAGTTATTGATGATATTACTGAAAAATATAAAGCAGAGCAGGACTACAAAATGCTTTTTCGTGAAATGCTGGAGGGATTTGCCCTGCATGAGATTCTCTGTGATGATTCGGGAAAGCCTGTCAATTACAGATTTCTGGCTGTCAATCCTGCGTTTGAACGCATTACCGGATTAAAGGCAGAATTCTTGGTCGGCAAATCAGTGCTGGATGTCCTTCCCCAGACAGAGTCCTATTGGATAGAAACATACGGCAAGGTGGCATTAACCGGGGAACCGGCAGCTTTTGTGAATTATTCCAGGGAATTGAACCGTCATTTCCAGGTGACCGCTTTCCGGTATGTGGAAAATCAATTTGCCTGCATATTCAATGATATCACAAGCCAGGTAGAGTTTGAAAAGAGAATGTCCCAGGCCCAGAAGATGGAATCCATCGGAACCCTTGCCGGCGGCATTGCCCATGATTTCAATAATATTCTTTTCCCCGTTATCGGACACACGGAAATGCTTTTGGAGGATATTCCCAAAGACAGTCCATTGCGGGACAGTCTGAATGAAATTTATGGCAGCACCTTGAGGGCCAGAGATCTTGTGGCGCAAATTCTTGCCTTTTCCCGTCAGGGCAAAAGTGAACTCAAACTGATGAAAATGCAGCCGATTATCAAAGAGGTTTTGAAACTGATCAGAGCCACAATTCCTGCAACCATTTCCATTCATCAGGATCTTCAGTCTGACTGCGGCCTTGTGGAGGCAGACCCCACAAGAATTCACCAGATTATCATGAACCTTGCCACCAATGCCTATCATGCCATGCAGGAAAATGGCGGAAAACTGGATGTGGTACTTAAACAAATTCAGTTGAACAAAAGTGAATTAACGGGTCCTGATATGGTGCCGGGTCTGTATGCCTGTCTGATCATTTCAGACACCGGGACGGGTATGGACAAGCAGACCATGGACAAGATCTTTGACCCTTTTTTTACCACAAAAGAAAAGGGCAAGGGCACGGGCATGGGTTTGTCTGTGGTTCACGGGATTGTGAAAAGCATGAACGGTGCCGTAAAGGTTTGCAGTGAACCTGGCAAAGGCACTGAGTTTCATGTTTTCCTTCCCATTGTTCAAAGCATGTGTGACATGCCGGAAAAGCATGAAAAAATGATCCTGCAGGGCGGAACTGAAACCCTTATGCTGATCGACGATGAAAAAAGTATTGTGACAGTGGAAACAAATGCCCTGGAACGGTTGGGATATCAGGTGATTTCGTTTGAAAACAGCATGGACGCGTTAACCGCATTTCGTTATGCCCCGGATCAGTTTGATATGGTTATTTCAGATATTGCCATGCCCCATATGCCCGGGGATAAACTGGCCGCAGAACTGATCAGAATTCGCCCGGATATTCCCATACTGCTGTGCACAGGGTTCAGCGAGAATATATCTGAAGAAAAAACAGCATCCATCGGTGTCCGGGGCTTTTTACTCAAACCCATTATCATAAAAGATCTTGCAAAAAAAATACGCCAGATCCTGGATGATCCTTCCGGCAGAATATATCCTCCCAAAAAGGGCCTGAACTGATGGATTTATTTGATGATATTGAAGATTCAACCGGAATCAATGAGAAAACCCCGTTTTTTCAACTTGTGGAAAAAAACCTGCCGTCATGCGACATTATATTGATATCCGAAACAGGAGAACGGATGGTTTCAAGGCAGAGCGCTTCTTTTGTGGACACTGCTTTTGAAACGGCATTGTGGGAAAAAACAAAACAGGAGAACAGTTTGATTTTCAGCGCAAATAAAAATGATTCTTTTGTTTGTGCATGGTATCTTGAAAAAATGCAATGCCTTTTAGTCTGTGCATTTGCAGATGAATTTGATCTTTTTTCAGTAAAAAAAATGATATCCCCTATAGTGATGCTTTGTGCAGAAGTCTGTTACAAGGATAAACTGCTGGCAGAAGAAAAAGAAAATCTTGCGGTGCATAAACAACAGCGGGATCGAAAAATCAATGTTCTGGAAAAAAAATATGCGGATATTTTAATTGAAAACCAGCGCCAGAGCGCTGAATATTCAAAGCTGCTGCATTCGGAGATCCAGCGGCAGACGGCAGAGCTGAAACGTTCCAACAAGGCGCTCAGGCTGGCCAAGAAAAAGGCAGAGGCGGCAAATCTTTCAAAAGACGCCTTTCTTGCCAATATGAGCCATGAAATCCGGACACCGATGAATTCGGTACTGGGATTTCTGGAGCTCAGTCTTGAAGATCCGCTGATTCATGAAACGCTTCAACAGAATCTGTCAATTGCCTATCGCTCTGCCCGAGGATTATTGTCCCTGATAAATGATATCCTTGATATCAGCAAGCTGGAGAGAAAAAAGCTGATACTGGAGAAGCGGCCGTTCAGGCTGGCCGAACTCATCGAAAAGATTTTTGCCACACTGAAAATTGAGGCGCAGAAAAAAGAACTTTTTCTTGAATATCAGATTGATCCGTCTGTATCAAATGCCTTTTCAGGGGATTCTTTCAGGATTCAGCAGGTGATGATTAATCTGATAGGCAATGCCATCAAATTCACAGAACATGGCAGTGTGGTTTTAAAAGTATCGTCCGGCAAAAAGAAAAACCAGCTTCATTTCATGATTCAGGATACAGGTATCGGGATTGCATCTGACCGTCTGGATAAAATTTTTGATCCGTTTGAACAGGCAGATATGTCCACAACTCGCAGATACGGTGGTACAGGACTTGGTACAGCGATTTCAAAGCAGATTATTGAATTGATGGGAGGGCAAATCTGGGCCGAAAGTGAGCAGGGAAAAGGAAGCGTATTTCATTTTGTCATACCGATGGAATCGATTGATGATGCAATGCTTGAGCCCTGTGAAGAAATCCCGGAATCCGGACGGAAAACCGATCGCAGCTTCAGGATACTGATGGCTGAAGATACAGATGCAAATGCAGTACTGGTCAAGACACGCCTTGAACAGCAGGGGCATATGATCAAACGGGTTTGCAATGGCCGTGAAGCTGTGGATGTTTTTAATAAAGACGAGTTTGATATCATTCTTATGGATATTCACATGCCGGAAATGGATGGCCTTGAAGCGGCAAAACAGATCCGCTCAATCCAGAAGGATGAGGCCCGGCAGATTCCCATTATTGCTTTGACGGCAAGCGTCATGGGAGATGAGGTCAAAAAATTTATCGCAGCAGGCATGACTACTGTTGTGGCAAAACCCATTGATTTTGGCCATTTGAACCAGGTGATGGACAAACTGGTTCCGGGAAACAAAGGCAGCAGAAATTTAGAAAAAAAGAAGCAGTCTGGCTCTGAGGAAGCTGAAAAAAAAGACATCAAAGGGGTTGATTATCGCGCCGGCATGGCAAGATGGCAGAATCAGGATATTTATGAAAAGGCATTGATCGATTTTGCTGGTCAATATCAAGATTTTTCAGAAAGGTTTATGCGTTGTCTGGATGCTGGCAGAATTGAAGAAGCTTTTCAGGAAACGCATACACTGAAAGGTCTTGCAGGTAATCTGTCAATCCTGAAGGTGGCTGATCTGGCAGAAAACATTCATTCAGCGCTCAGAAGAAAAGATATTGAAACAGCAAGAAAAGAATTGATTCTCCTGGCAGCTGAACTGCGTTCAGTTGTCGCATCCGTAAGGACGCTTGCTGACAGCAGAACTGAAAAACAGACGGTGTTAAAAACAAGTGATCCGGGCAGGCTAAAGCGGTTGATACAGCAGATAATGGATGCCTTTGATCAATACTCGCCTGATCTGCTCAAACCGCTTGTCCAGGAGCTGCAGACCTGCATTGCTCCGGAACAGTTAAGGCCTGTGCTTCAGTACTCAGAAGATCTGGATTATGACCGTGCCAAAAATGAATTCATGAAACTTGTAAAATTACTGGATTTGAATTGAGGAAAAACAAGTGCTCTTAAACAGGTACCGAATACTGGTTGTAGATGATAATGCCATCAACAGAAAGCTTCTTTTGCAGATTCTGCAGGACAGGTATGATACGGCTTTTGCTGTAAATGGAGCGCAGGCCATTGAAGTGACACATAAAATCAAACCGGATCTCATTCTGCTGGATATCATGATGCCCGGGATGAATGGATATGAGGTGTGCAGAATAATAAAATCAGATCCGCAGATCCATAAAATCCCCATTATTTTCACAACAGCAATGAACGAGATTGAAGATGAAACCCTTGGCTTTGACGCAGGCTGTGTGGATTATATCAAAAAACCGGTTTCAAAACCGATTGTTCTGGCAAGGGTGGCCACACATCTTTTGCTGTATAATCAGCAGAATGAGTGTGAGTCGGAAGTTGTCCGGCGAACAGCCATGTTCGAGGAAAGTCAGAAATCTGCCATCTATATGCTGGGGGAGGCAGGGCACTATAATGACGATGATACCGGATGCCATATCTGGCGGATGGGGGCGTATGCTGCAGCGGTTGCCCGTGCCGCAGGATGGGCGGTTGACAGAGCATCAGAGCTCGAACTGGCCGCGGCAATGCATGATACCGGCAAAATAGGCATACCGGATTCAGTGCTGAAAAAACCAGGGAAATTAAACGAGGAAGAATGGGCGGTCATGAAGTCGCATACGACCATCGGGTATGAAATTTTATCAAAAAGTGACACGCCTTTTTTTGGTATGGCGGCAAAGATTGCTTTGAATCATCATGAAAAATGGGACGGTTCCGGATATCCCAATGGATTAAAGGGAAGCCAAATCCCGGAAGAGGCCCGTATTGTAGCGATATGTGATGTGTTTGATGCCCTGACAATGAAACGCGCATATAAACCGGCCTGGTCAATAAAAGATTCTTTTGGGGAAATTGAAAAGACAACAGGAAGTCATTTTGATCCCGGGCTTGCAGCGTGTTTTCTGAAAATTAAACCTGAAATCATTGAAATTAAAAAGAACTGGGAAAAAGATGCATCATAAATCGTACCGAATACTTGTGGTTGATGATGAAGCCAGTAACAGAAAACTGTTGCTGCAGATTCTGCAGGACCAGTATGATACCGTATTTGCCATAGATGGCAGGCAGGGGGTTGAACTGGCAGGACAGTTTCACCCGGACCTTATCCTGCTGGACATCATGATGCCCGGGATGAATGGATATGAGGCATGCCGGAAACTTAAATCAGATCCTGTGACCGGTAAAATTCCGATTATTTTTACCACAGCCATGACTGAAACAGCAGATGAAATCCTTGGCTTTGAGGCCGGTTGTGCAGATTATATTACCAAACCGTTCAGTCCAGCCATTGTTCTTGCAAGAGTAAAGACACAACTGGCATTAAGGCAGGCGGCAGAAACAATGGCTTCCCAGAATCTGGAGCTGATCGAGGCTGCAAGAATCCGGGAAGAGGTGGAAAGCATTGCCCGGCATGATTTGAAAAATCCTTTGTCCGGTATTTTTTCAGGGATTGAACTGCTGGAGTTTATTGAAGGATTGAACTCGGAACAGACAGAGATTCTTGATGTTATCAAGACAGCAGCTCATAAAATGCTTCACATGATCAACTCCTCTCTTGATCTGTTCAAGATGGAACAAAACATGTATCGCCTGACCCTTGTCGATGTTGATCTGATAAAAAGTATCCGTCGAATTGAAAAAGAATTTCACTCACTCATGCGAGCCCATCAGACAACAATTTTTATTGAAAATCACGGTTTCCCATGGGGTGAAAATCAAAATTTTATTATAAAGGCTGAAGATCTTCTGGTGTATTCAATGATGGCAAATCTGATCAAAAATGCCATTGAAGCCACACCGGAGGGTGAAAATATCCGTATATCGCTGTCAAAGGAAAAAGGACATGCAATCATTTGTATTCACAACAAAGGAAGTGTTCCTGAAAAAATTCAGAAGACATTTTTTAATAAATATGTAACCCAGGCCAAGGCAAAGGGAACCGGTATCGGGACCTACAGCGCCAGGTTAATTGTTCAGACGCTGGGTGGCAGCATCCATATGACCTCTTCTGAAGAAAAGGGAACGCAGATATCAATTCAATTGCCGACAGGATAAATAAAAAGTATGAAAACAGCCATGGACTCGTCTGACAGCACAAAAACAGCCCAGGTGATTTTAAAAAAATTCAGGCAGGCTAAAACAATACCAGCGGTTGCAACCCGCCTCATTAAAATGATGGAAAAGGACACTGCTGCTTTTTCAGATTTTGAAGAGGTCATAAAAATGGATGCAACTCTGGTTCTGAGAATTTTAAAACTGGTTAACAGTTCTTATTATGCCTTGCGCACAAAAATTAAAAGTGTGGCTGAAGCCATGTCATTCCTGGGTATTGAAAATTTAAGAAATTTAATTATTATCGATGCGCTTAAACATGTTTTTACAGAAGAATCCAATATTGAAAAATTTTCAAGAAAACGGTTATGGTTCCATTGTGCAGCAGTCAGTGTCTGTTGTCAGATGATTGCAGAAAGAATATTTGAACAAAAAGGGGAGGATGTTTTCCTGTGCGGCATTCTTCATGATTTCGGGTTGATTGTTGAAAACCAGGTGATAGAAGAAAACTTCAAGGAGCTGTGCCTTGGCTTTGATCCTGAAAAGCATCAGATTGTGGACTATGAGAACGCTGTCATCGGCACAAACCATACGATCATAGGTTACCTGCTTACAGAAGACTGGGGCCTGCCCATTGAAGTCCGGCAGGGAATAAAATGGCACCATAAGCAATTTGACACGATTGATCCGGCCAGTCTGACCGGAATACTGCAGATTGCTGAATACCTGATTTTCCGTCTGGAGTATCACGCTTTTCCTGAAATGAAAACAAATCTGTCCCGGCCGCTGATTAACCATATGAAAAGCCATATACGGGATTATCGTGCCATTGTAGATGATCTGCCGGCAGAACTTCACAAGGCAGAGGAGATCTATGGGCTGGAAAAATAAAAAAAACAAGGTGTGCACTGCATGCTTTTTTGATAAAAGATCAAATTCAGGGGGGAAATTGTATTTAAAATGGCAGCATAAACACATAAGGGGGTGAAAACAGCATGGACAGTATTAAAAAACTTCTTTTGCGCAATATGTTGCTTGTCACCTTTGTCTGTTTTGCAGGTCTCTATTTTTTCTGGGTATGGCATGAATATGCCCGGTTTAATGAAGAAGCCGCATCCATTAAGGAAAATTTTGTCGCCTCCGAGAAAGAACGCGTGAAAACCCAGGTCCAGGCTGTTCTGGAATATGTCCAGTATATGAGAACCCAGACGCAAACCCGGCTTCAGGAGTCAATCAAAATGCGTACGGATGAAGCCTGGGCCATTGCCATGAATATCTATAATGAAAATAAGGAATTCAAATCCCGGGAAGAAATAAAAAAAATGGTCAAGGATGCCCTCAGACCCATACGGTTTAACCGCAATCGGGGGTATTATTTTGCCTTTAACATGGATGGAATTGAAGAGCTTTTTGCTGACCGGCCTGAAATGGAAGGCCGGAATATGCTGGGGGTTCAGGGGGCAAAAGGTGAATATGTTGTGCGGGATATGATCGAAATCATCAAGGCCCACTCCCAGGGATTTTATTCCTATACCTGGTCAAAACCGGGAGAAGCGGATGTAAAAAATCTGAAAATAGCCTATGTGAAATATTTTGAGCCCTTGGGGTGGGGAATCGGAACTGGTGAATATATAGAAGACGTGGAAAAGGAAATTCAGGCAGAAGTTCTGGAAAGAATTTCAAAACTGCGGTTTGAAAACCAGGGTTATTTTTTTGGAAGTATTTTTGGCGGCCTGCCCCTGTTTACAAACGGAAAAATTGCAAAAACTCGAGTAACTATATGGGAATTGACTGATCCCCACGGGGTTAAAATTGTACAGGAACAGAACGCGGCTGCAAAAAAACCCGGGGGCGGATTTGTCTTTTATTCCTGGCCCAAAATGGATTCAGATCAGTTTTTCCCCAAGATGTCCTATGTTGCGGGTATCCCGGAATGGGAATGGCTCATTGGCGCGGGAGTGTATCTGGACGGGATGGACCAGATCATACGGTCAAAGGAAAAAGCCCTTCATGAAGCGTTTTTAAAACAGGCGGTTTTATATTTTGCAGTGATGATCCTCATGTATGGCCTGATTTTTTTCTGGACCCGATATCAGGCTCATAAGATTCAATCCGGGATCAGGCTTTTTTCCAGTTTTTTTGAAACCGCATCATCCGGGGCAACAACGATTGATCCGTCAAAACTGCAGTTTGAGGAGTTCAAGCGGATTGCGGTGTTTGCCAATCAGATGATTGAAGCAAGAACAAAAGCCATTCAGGCGCTTGAGCAAAGCGAGAAAAAATTTCGAACCACATTTTTTTCCAGTCCGGATTCAATCAATATCAACCGGCTTGAGGATGGATTGTATCTTGAAATAAACCAGGGCTTTACAGATATTCTGGGATATTCCCGTGAAGATGTGATTGGAAAATCCTCGCTTGCTCTGAATATCTGGAAAGATCCAAAAGACAGAGAAAGCCTGGTTTCAGGGCTGAAAAAAGACGGGGTGGTTGAAAACCTGGAAGCAGAGTTTCTGGCAAAGGATGGGCGAATCATCGTTGGCTTGATGTCTGCTCGAATACTGAAAATCGGAAATGAAAATGTTCTTTTGAACATTACCCGGGATATTACGGACCGCAGACACATGGAAGCAGACCGTGAACGGCATCTGGCCGCAATTGAACAGGTGGCGGAAAGTGTTGTGATTACGGACCGGCAAGGTGATATTGAATATGTCAATCCTGCATTTGAAAAAATTACAGGTTATTCAAAGCAGGAGTTAATGGGAAAAAATCCGCGAATCCTGAAAAGCGGTGAGCAGGATGATGCGTTTTACCGGCGTCTGTGGGAGACGATCACAGGTGGGGAGACCTGGAACGGCAGGCTGACCAACAAAAAAAAGAATGGCAGCTTTTATGTTGAAGAAGCCACCATTTCACCTGTGGTGGACAAAGCAGGGAGAATCATCAATTTTGTGGCGGTCAAGCGGGACATTACCGAAGATATCCGGATGGAAAAAATACTGCGGCAGTCCCAGAGAATGGAAGCCATTGGCACCCTTGCCGGCGGGATTGCCCATGATTTTAATAATATTCTTTTTCCCATTGTGGGTCATGCAGAAATGCTGCTGGAGGATGTTCCGGAAAAAGAAAGTTTTATCAGGGCCAGTCTGAATGAAATCTATACCAGCGCTTTGAGAGCCCGGGACCTTGTGCAGCAGATCCTGGCTTTTTCCCGCCAGGGAAAAACCCAGTTAAAACTGATGAAAATGCAGCCCATCATTAAAGAGGCTTTAAAGCTTATCAGATCCACCATCCCCACAACCATTTCCATCCGCCAGAATATCGAATCCGAATGCGGTCCTGTCCAGGCAGACCCCACCCAGATCCATCAGATTGTAATGAATCTTGCAACCAATGCCTATCATGCCATGGAGGACACCGGCGGAGAACTTACAGTGACGCTTAAACAGATTCAGCTGGGTAGAGATGAATTGACATTTCCTGAAATGGTACCAGGCATGTATTCATGCCTGACCATAGCAGACACAGGTACAGGCATGGATAAACGAACACTGGATCAGATTTTTGATCCTTTTTTCACCACAAAGGAAAAAGGCAAGGGCACGGGAATGGGGCTGTCTGTGGTTCATGGCATAGTGAAAAGCCTCAATGGCGAAATACGGGTTTACAGTGAGCCTGGCAAAGGGACGGAATTTCGTGTTTATCTGCCGGTTATACAGGGCAGTTTTGAAACCTCGGAGGAGCCGGCAAATGCACCGCTTTTGGGGGGCACTGAAACCGTTCTGCTGGTGGATGATGAGGACAGTATTATTGCACTGGAAAAACAGGTGCTGGAGCGTTTGGGATATCAGGTTGTTTCGTATAACAGCAGCATTGAAGCCCTGGCCGCTTTCAATGCCCGGCCGGATGCATTTGATATTGTTGTGTCTGATATGGCAATGCCCAATCTGCCCGGGGATAAACTTGCAGCTGAATTGATCCGCATCCGGCCTGACATTCCCATACTGATTTGTACAGGCTTCAGTGAAGCCATGACCGAAGAAAAAATAACGGCCGCAGGTATACGGGGGCTTTTGATGAAACCGATTATTACCCGGGACTTTGTCCGGATGATAAGAAAAATTCTGGATAATCCCTGAGAAAAGTCAGGCCGGGTTGCTGTTTATTCAGGCGCATCGTACAGATCAAAATCCGGATAGTGCTTTTTCATGCAGTCCTGGCAGATGCCGTGGCTGAACCTGGCTTCGGAATGCTCATGAATATACAGTTCAAGCTGACTCCAGTATCCTTTGTCATCCCGTATTTTTTTACAGTATGAACAGATGGGGAGCAGACCGCTGAGCTGTTTTACATTTTCCAATGCCCGCCTGAGTTCCTGAATCAGTTCGGTTTTCTGTTCTTCAGCCTTGTCCCGATCGTCTATGTTCCGGCTGTTCTGAAGCGCAATGGCGGCAAGTTCGCCAAACCCGCCGGCAATATCTGCATCGTTTGGTGTGAAATCAGATGCTTTGTTTGCAAGTCCCATGATGCCGACGGTTTTCTGCTCAATGACAAGAGGCGCAAATAATACATTTTTCAGCGGCACATGTCCTTGTGGCATGAATTTTATCCATTCAGAATGCATGAAATCATTATCAAATACAGTGGAGCAGGTTCGATAGGCATTTTCTCTCAATCCCCGGATGGGCATGGGCAATGCCGGATCAACTGTACAGGGCAGGTTGCCGGCCTCCAGAAACAAGACCTCGTTTTCAGAGCCATCTTCGGACAGCAGGGCAATATAACCGGATGTGGATCCGATCAGCTCTGAGCAGATATCAAAGACTTTCCGGGCCGTGGTTTTAAAGTCAGTCTGCCCGAGAACCGCACGGGCTCCTTTCAGAAGTCCTGCAATTTCTTTTTCCCGGATGGTGGACTGCTCCAGGGCGTTTTGAAGTGTGCGCCGGGTGGATTTCAGGCTGGCAACAAGGCGGTGACGCTCCATGGCATAACGGATGGATCGAACAATGGTGGCAACAGAAGGTTCGCCTTTGCTGATATAGTCCTGGGCACCCTGCTGGACAGCGCAAAGGGCTGTTTCAAGGTCGTTTGTCCCTGAGATGATAATAACCGGGATTTCAGGATACTGGCTGTGAAAGGATAAAAAAGTATCCAGCCCGTAACTGTCCGGAAGGTGAAGATCAAGAATGGCCACGTCCGGTAAACAGGTCTGGGCCATGGCAAGTGCTTCTTCAAGTCGCTGGGCATGAAAGACCCGGGTTTCAATGTCTTCAGATGAGGCAAGCATTTCTGTCAGCAGCAGTGCATCATCCATATTATCTTCCAGCATCAGAACCGTAACGGGTTGACGTGCCATTATTCACTCCTTCTGGGCAGTTTGACCAGTTGAAACCAGAACCCTTCGATCTGTTTCACAATTTCGGAAAACTGTTTAAAATCCACGGGCTTTGAAATATAACAGTTGGCATGCAGCTTGTACGCCTTGCAGACATCTTCTTCGCTTTGGGAGGTGGTCAGCACCACCACGGGCAGATCGGTGAGATCCGGGTCATTGCGGACAGTCTTTAATACTTCCCGCCCATCCATCAATGGCAGGTTTAAATCCAGAAGAATCAGATCAGGCCTGGGTTTGTTCGCATATTCCCCCTGGCGGCGTAAAAATTTCATGGCAGCAATGCCGTCAGAGACAACATGGACATCCATTCGTACTTTGGAGTCTTTTAATGCCTCCAGTGTCAGTTCCACATCATCGATATTGTCTTCAACCAGAAGAACCTGGGCCGGTGAAATACTGTTATTGTCCGTCATTTTGTTTTCCTTTGTTTCGGGAGGGTGAAAAAAAAGGTGGTGCCCTCATTCTGGGAAGATTCCAGCCAGATCCTGCCATGATGGCGGTCGATAATTTTCTGGCACAGCGCAAGGCCGATTCCGGTACCGGAATATTCCTGCCGGGTGTGCAAGCGCTGGAAAATCATGAAAATCCGTTCGTGAAACTGAGGGTCAATACCAATGCCATTGTCCTTGACATGAAAAATGTATTCATCAGCTGTGTCCCGGCAGCCGATCTCGATAACCGCGGGGCAGTTTTCGTTGTATTTGACAGCATTTGTCATCAGATTCTGGAACAGGCTTGTGATCTGGATGCGGTCCACAATAACCATGGGCAGATCAGAAGACACGGTGACCTGTATCTGTTTTTCCTGGAAAGCGGATGTGAGTGTTTCAGCAATGTCGTTTACCACCCTGTGCAGATCGGTTGCTTTTAAAACAAGTTCCTGGGTGTTGACCCGGGATAGACGCAGCAGATCATTGATAAGACTCTGCATCCGTGTTCCGGCATTGACTGCCCGTTCAATATAGTGCTTTGCTTTTTCATCCAGATGGTTTGTAAATCTGGATTCTAACAGCTGGAGAAACCCGACAACCGCCCGCAGGGGTTCCTGGAGATCATGGGAGGCCACATAGGCAAACTGCTGGAGTGCTGCATTGGATTTTTCAAGATCTGCCAGGGTCTGTTTCAGGGAGGCTTCCATGTTAAGCCGTTCTGTGAGATCCACAAAAGTGGCCAGAAAATGATCATGAAGAACAGTGCCTGAAATAATGACATTCCTGATTTCATTGTTCTTGCAGGTCATCTGGTATTCAACAGGATCAATATCAATATGAAAGGTTTTTGCCCGGGTCACTGCATCTGCCCATGTGGATCTGACCCATTGCCGGTATTTGGGGTCTGGATACACCTTTTCCCACCAGTGGTCCAGCGTGGGAATGTCAGCCAGGGTATACCCGAAGACCTGTGTGAGTTTTGAGTTGATATCCAGAATACTGCCATCATCCTTGACAAAACACATGGGAATGGCAGCAGAATGAAAAAGCATTCTGAATTTGCTTTCACTTTTCTGGAGGGTCTGTTCAGCCAGGTTGCGGTCCTGAACTTCCTGTCTCAGATGCTTTGTTTTACGGGCAATCTCTTTTTTCATGATCCACAGCCCGATGATGGCGGCCAAAAACAAGATGGGCATCACAATGAATGTCAGCGCCTTGACCAGTTCCTTCCATCCGGGTTTGGGCAGGGGCAGAATCGGGCTGAACCATTTGTCATACAGTTCATTATATTGCCCGTTGGCAATCACTATGGCCAGTCCTTCATTCAAAAGTGCCAGCAGTTCCTTGTTCCCCTCTGTTACTGCAAAACTGAATTTTTGTTCATATCCGGAAAGGGGTTTGCCAACCGGTCTGAGATTGGTTTCTTTAAACGAATGGATGCTGACCACATTCTGGATATCCAGTTTTTTGAGAAGCTGGGTTCCCACCAGCTGAAGCATCAGTACTGCATCATGACGTCCTGAGGACAGCAGTTGCAGTGCCTGTTCGTAAGTGTCTGTCAAAATAAGCGTGTCGGTCAGATGATTTTTAACAGCATATTCATGGGCATTGTCTCCTCTCATGACAATCACCTGTTTTTGTTTCAGATCTGCCTCGCTCTGGATGGAGACTTCGTTATCCCGGACAAAAATGGTTCCATGCAGACGCATATATGATGCGGAAAAATCAAAGACCCTGTTCCGGTCCTCTGAATAGGAGACAAATGGCAGAACATCTATTTGGCCGTTGGTCAGCTGATTTTTGATTTCGTGCCATGGGCCGACGCTGAAATCAACGGGGATGTTCATGGCAGCTGCCACGGCCTTTAAAAGGTCAACGGAAAAACCGTTGGCAGATCCATCTTCACGAACCACGGCAAACGGCGGATAGTCCAGTTCGCTGGCAGACTTCAAGGTGGTATGAAGATACTTTCCATGATCAAGGTCCTCAGCCGCAGCTGAAGATGCCAGAACACACAACATCCACAGGAAAAACAGAAAACTTGATCGTGAAAAGAAAAAAAGCATCAGTGGCCTCTTTGCGTATCAATCTGTATCAATTGGATGAAGTATATCCCACCTGTTTTCTTTTGACAAGAAGCGAAAAAATTCACCCTTTTATAGACCTGTTGTAAAAAATTCTGTATAGTAATAAGGTTTATGCCGTTTTGGGATAATGATGCGATGGTGTATATAAATTTTAAGAACAGGACTGGAATCTGTGACAAAAGAAATGCAAAAGAATAAGCCGAAGAAGAAAAGTTCAGCCCATGACAGGATTTTGTCCAAGGCCAGGACACTTTTTGGTAAAAAAGGGTATCAGCATACCACCTTGAGAGCTATCGCGGAAGCGTGCGGATGTGAACCTGCAAATATTTATAATTTTTTTTCCAGTAAGGAAAATATATTATTTGAAATTCTTGATCAGGAAATGGACGGCATTCTTGCTGATATTAACAAGATAACCAGAGATGAAAAAGCAGACCCCGTGGATCATTTAAAGGCCATTTTTGATTCTCACGGCAGGGTGACGCTTGGAAAAATGAGGACATCAAGAACCTTGTTTGATTCAAGCTTAAGAAGTCTGAGCAACAAACATCAGAGAATTATTATTGAAAAGCGCGATGAATATGACAGGATTTTGAGGCTTGTCATCCAGCGGGGGATTGATTCTGGTGTTTTTGATCAAACTGATGTAAAAATGGCCTCGTTTGCCATTGCCTCAATCATTGCAAGAGCCAGGGTATGGTATCGGCCGGGGGGTGTGAAGTCGGTGGATGAAATTATTAACACTTTATTTTTATTTGCCTTAAAGGCGCTGGGATATAAAGGCAAATTTGTGATATGATACAGACGGTGTATCAAAAAGAACGATACGACATCAGATGAATACAGAATTTGATAAATATAAAAATAAGTAAAAAACAGGAGAGAGATAACCGCTATGATGACTGCAAAAGAATATGAAGAGAGTTTGAGAAAACTGAATCTTGTTGTATATCAATTTGGCAAACGCGTTGAAAATGTTGTGGATGATCCCATTATCCGCCCCTCAATGAACGCTGTTGCCATGACATATGCATTGGCTGCCAATCCGAAATATGAAGATCTGATGACTGCCACCTCCCACATTACCGGGAAGAAAATCAACCGGTTCTGTCACATTCATCAGAGTACGGACGATCTGGTGAAAAAAACAGATATGGGAAGATTCATGGGGGGAATGACCGGAAGCTGTTTCCAGCGCTGCGTGGGCATGGATTCATTAAATGCATTGTCCATTACCACCTATGATATTGATCAGAAATACGGCACGGAATACAATAAACGATTCTTGAAATATCTTGAATATGTTCAGGAAGGGGATCTGGTATGCGATGGTGCCATGACCGATCCCAAAGGGGACAGAGGTCTGCCCCCGCATCTGCAGCCAGACCCGGATATGTTCATGCATGTGGTGGAAGAAACAAAGGACGGTATTGTTGTTCGGGGTGCAAAAGCCCATCAGACCGGGGCTGTGAATTCCCATGAAATCATTGTCATGCCCACCATTTCCATGCGTGAGGCAGATAAGGATTATGCCATATCCTTTGCGCTTCCCAGTGATGCCAAAGGCATCACCTATATTATGGGGCGTCAGTCCTGTGATACCAGAAAACTTGAAAAAGGCCGCATAGACTGTGGAAATGCAAATTTTGGCGGGCATGAAGCACTGGTTGTGTTTGATGATGTTTTTGTCCCCTGGGACAGAGTGTTCATGTATAAGGAATATGAATTTGCAGGTGCTTTAGTAGAGCAGTTTGCATCTTATCACCGTCAGAGCTATGCCTGCAAGGCAGGGGTGGGTGATGTCATGATCGGTGCTGCCCAGACCATTGCAGAATACAATGGGGTTCAAAAGGCATCCCATGTCAAAGACAAGATCATTGAAATGAATCATCTGAATGAAACCTTGTACTGCGGTTCTGTGACCTGCGCCTGTAAAGGTTCAGCCCAGCCCAGCGGAACATATCTGGTCAATACATTGCTGGCAAATGTCTGTAAACAGAATGTGACCCGTTTTCCCTATGAGATTGCCAGGCTTGCCCAGGATATTGCAGGGGGTCTGATGGTAACGCTTCCCTCTGAAGATGATTTTAATTCCAAAGAAGTGGGCAAATGGCTGGATAAATATTTTAAAGGCAATGCAGACGTGTCAACAGAAGACAGACGGCGGATATTGCGCTTGATTGAAAATATCTGTTTTGGAACAGCTGCCGTGGGATACCTGACAGAGTCCATGCATGGCGCAGGTTCTCCCCAGGCCCAGCGGATTATGATTTCCCGGCTTGTGGATATGGCCCAGAAACAGCGGTATGCTAAAAAACTGGCTGGAATTAAAACCGAAGATTAAAGTGTCCTGCCCTTTGCTGAGAAGAGCTTGATGCCGAATCATTAAATGAACGCAGTTTATTGGGTCTGAATTATCAAAAAAGGTTTGAAAAAAATTATAAAAGGTTTTAACGTGTCAGATTATTTGAATTTTGTGAGTGAATATATTTGAGGCAGAATTGAATTTTTAAACATTTGGAAAACCAGAAGAGAATGAAGGAGAAAGTAAGACAATGGCGCAACAATTAGTAGACTTAAGAGATGTTGAATTTGTCATATGGGAACAGCTTGAAACCGAAGAAATGCTGAAGCATGAAAAATATGAAGAGTTCAATAAAAAAACCTGTGATCTGATTATGAAAGAAGCCAGGAATCTGGCAATCAAAGAAATTCTTCCCACCATGTCAATCGGTGATGAAAAAGGCGTGGTGCTTAAAGATGGTGTGGTCACCACACCTGAAGAGTTCAAAAGACCCTTTGAACTGCTCAAGGAAGGTGAATGGCCAGGACTCAGAGTCCCACCGGAAATGGGTGGTCAGGGCGCTCCCCAGGTTGTGGGCGTTTGCGCCAATGAATATTTCATGGCAGGCAACTGGCCCATCAACTGCTATACCCATATGGGTAACGGCGCTGCCTGGATGATTCAGGAGTTTGGCACAAAAGAACAAAAAGAGATGTACGTTAAAAGAATTACATCTGCAGAATGGGGCGGAACCATGCTGCTGACCGAACCTGATGCAGGTTCGGATGTCGGCGCACTGACCACCACCGCGGTTAAAAATGCTGACGGTACTTACAGCATCACGGGTAATAAAATTTTTATCACCAATGGTGAGCATGATCTGTGTTCCAATATCATCCATCCGGTTCTGGCCCGTATCGAAGGGGATGAGCCCGGAACAAAAGGCATTTCAATTTTTCTGGTACCTAAAATTCTGGTGAATGCAGACGGAACCCTTGGCGAAAGAAATGACATCTGGTGTACCGGTGTGGAACATAAACACGGTATCAAGGGCAGTGCAACCTGTTCAATGACCATGGGTGCCAAGGGCAAATGTATCGGTACCCTTCTGGGCAAAGAAAAGGAAGGCATGAAGATTATGTTCATGATGATGAATGAAGCCCGTCTGGGTACAGGACTCCAGGGTCTTGCCTATGCTTCCGGTGCATATCTTCTGGCACTGAATTATGCAAAAGAAAGAATCCAGGGACGTGACCTGAAGGATTTTGCAAAACGGGATGCGCCTGGCGTTGCCATTATCAATCATCCGGATGTCCGCCGAAATCTTCTTAAAATGAAAGCCTATGTTTGTGGTATGCGGTCTTTTTTCTACTGGTCTACCCAGATTGGCGAGAAAAACGAATATCTTTCTGACAAACGTGACCCGCTTCAAAGCGCCTATTTTGATCTCATGACCCCGATCATCAAGGAATACCTGTCCAAAGTCGGTCATGATGTCTGCGTTGAAGGCATGCAGGTTCTGGGTGGCGCAGGCTACACCAAAGATTATCTGGCAGAACAATATACCCGTGACTGCAAGATATGTTCTATCTATGAAGGAACTTCCGGAATACAGGCACAGGATCTGGTCGGCAGAAAGCTGGGTGCCATGAAAGGTCAGGCCTTCATGAAATTCATTGGTGATATTATGGCAACTACAGCCAAAGCAAAAAAGATGAAAGGCCTTGAAGATATTGCAGCCCAGGTTGAAGCACTTGCTGCGGAACTTGGAAAAGCTGCCGGCGCACTGGGCAAAAAACTGGGCGCAGGAGAATTGAAAGCGGCTTTTGCGCATTCATTGCCTTTCCTTCATGCCATGGGAGATACCCTTGTCGCCTGGATGCTTCTGTGGAGAGCTGTGACTGCCACTGAAAAAATGACAGATAAGGTCAAGAAAAAAGATGAAGTTTTCTATGATGGTCAGATCAAAACCGCTCAGTTTTTTATCCAGACAGAAGTTCCTGTCACCATGGGTAAAATCGCTGCTGTTATTGCAGGCTCAACTGCTGCAATCGATATTGATGATGCAGGTTTCGGCGGATTATAAAGAAAAATATTCAAACAAAACCTTTGAATAGCAATACATAAGAAAACGCCCGGTATTAATCTGCCGGGCGTTTTCTTTTTTGGAAGGTCTCCATGAACAAGGGGATAAATTCAGTCAGATCTTCAACAATACACACGTCCGCGATCTGCATGATCGGGGCATTTGAATCTGTATTGATTGCAACAATAAAGCGGGCATCCCGGATGCCTTCCAGATGCTGGGTGGCCCCGGAGATGCCGCAGGCAATATACAGTTTCGGGGAAACAATGGTGCCTGTGGCACCCACCTGCTGGCTGTATTCGGCCCAGCCATAATCACAGATCGGCCGGGAAGCGCCTGCGGCAGACCGCGGGAACAGATCGGCCAGGGCTTCAATAAGGGCGTAATTTTCTTCTTCCTGAATTCCTCTTCCGCCGGACACGATGACTTCGGCTTTGGTCAGGTTTGATCCCAGCGATGGAGACGCAAGTCGTTCTTTATATATCATGGCGGTCTGCCTGCATTCAACTGCGGTATGAATGATATCAGGTGCTGCATTTTTATCCGGGGCGATTGGCTTGAATGCGCCCGGAGAAAGGGTCAGGCATAACGGTGCAGATGCGCTGGCAAGGGGCGCACAGAGTCTGGCAAGGATTTTTCCGCCAGATACGGCCCGGGTAAAATACAGGGTCTGGTCTTCTTTGTCGGTATTTTCAACTCCTGTAATGCAGGTTCCGTTCAGGGCGATTGAAAGTGCAGGAATCATATCCATGCCCGAGGTGGAGTGGGATGCGACGATATATGTTGCCGGATAGCGTGATAAAAGCCGGGTGAATGCGTCTGTATATATCTGACCATGATAGGTGTCCGCACCTTTTATATCTGCTGCAATAACCTGGCACTGTGTCTGTGTGCTGAGCTGTTGCGCCAGATTTCGGGTGGCCTCTCCGATCATGATAAAGTGGATGGCAGCCGGATGGAGTTTTGCAAGGTGTTCCGTAAAAGCAAACAGCTCCCAGGTGGCAGGTTTTATTTTTTTTCCATCATGCTCCACAAGAATGGCGATGTGTTCAGTCATATTTTACCTTCTTTATAAAAGTCCCTTTGATTCAAGAATATCCAGCAGGGTTTGGGATTTGTCCAGGGCAGATCCTTCCAGAACAATCCCCTGGGCTGTTTTCTGCGGGAGAACAAGCCTGTCAAGGACAGCCTCAGGTCTCAAGGTTTCCAGTTGGCTGGCCTCGATGGTGGTAAAGGTTTTTTTCTTTGCCCGCAAGACCTTTGAAAGAGAGGGATATCTGGGGGTGTTGATTCCGGTCTGGATGGTCAGCACACAGGGAAGCGATATGTCAAACACATCCCTTGCGCCGCCTTCGATTTCGCGCTGGATGGCTATGCTTTTCCGGTCAGAAGACAGGTCTTCTTTTATGACTGCAGTGGCGCAGGGCCATCCCAGTATCCGGGCGATCATGGGACCGGTCTGGGCGTTCATTTCATCATTGGACATGATGCCGGTTAAAATCAGATCATAGGCCCTGTCTTTTGCAAAGGCGGATATCCAGGATGCAATGCGTATCGGCGGACAGAAATCATTGCTGTTGTCAATGATATGAATACCGTCATCGGCTCCCATGCCAAGGGCTCTGCGCAGGACGTCCTCTGCATGAGAAGGGCCCACAGTGATGACATCAATATGGGTGTTATCAACGGTTTCTTTTATCAGAATGGCTTCTTCAACAGCAGACTCATCATAGGGATTCATTTCATACCGGGTGCTTTCAAAGGTGCACAGCCTTTTTCCGTCTGAATGAATTTTGAGTTGTGAGGCAGATTCCATCACTTGTTTTATGCAGACTAAAAGTTTCATCTTTTATGATTCCAAATGTCGTATTCCAAACGGCTTTTTAAATTAAAATCCGTGCCTGAAAACCGCGTTAATGATTGACAGTGTATCACGATTTTTTAAATGATCAACAGGCAGTGATTCTCTTTGTTTAAAATGCACAGGAACAGGTGTCAAGATAAAATAGAACAAATGCTCGTTATTTCTTGACACTTTATTCTTCCATCCTGTAAGGTGATGTGAAAATTAATGAACCATCATTTATATATAAAGGAGAAGATATGATTACCCTGACCGCAAAAATCGTTGCCAAAAAGGGCAGTGAGGGCGACCTGGAAACCGCTTTGACCGCTTTGGTTAAAAAAGTGAACGCAGAAAAGGGAACCCTTGAGTATGTTTTGAATAAATCCTTGAAAGATCCCTGTGTATTTATGGTTTTTGAGATATACAAAGACAAGGCTGCCCTGGATTATCACGGCTCCACAGACTATTTTAAGGAAAATATGAAAGCCACCGCAGCATTTGTTGCTGAAAAACCCCAGATCGAAATGTACCAGGAAATTACCAGAATAGATCGTTAATATGAGTGACATATATTTTATCAGACATGGCCAGGCTTCTTTTGGTGCGCAAAATTATGACCGGCTTTCAGAAAAAGGGGTCATACAGGCCACTGTTCTGGGAAAACATCTGGCAGAGCTGGAAATTAAATTTGATGCCATCTATTTTGGGCAGATGGACCGTCAGCAAAAAACAGCCAAGGGGATGATGGATGCCTATCAGGCAAAAGGTCTGTCTGTGCCCAGGCCTTTGGTGGATGATCGCTTTAATGAATATGATTCCGAAGCTGTGTGGGATGCCCAGATCAAATGGATGCTTGAAGAAGATCCGCATCTTCTGGATGAATTGAATGCGAATCCTTTAAATAATGCGGCATTTCAAAAGGTTTTTTCCAGACTTGTCCAGCGATGGGTATCAGGCAGATTTGATTCACAGGGTGATGTTGTCTGGTCTGATTTCAAACATCAGGTGGTTCATGGTATTCAGTCGATTATTGATAAACAGGGCTCCGGGAAAAAAATCGCCGTGTTTTCATCCGGGGGACCCATCTGTGCTGCGGTTCAGATGGCGCTGGGATTAAGCGATATGAAAGCCATTGAAATTTCATGGCAGGTGATGAATGCATCGATTACCCGATTCAGGTATGGTTCAGGCCAGATCAGCCTGACAGGGTTTAACGAGATCACTCACCTGGAATTGACAAAAGACAGGACACTTTTGACATACAGATAGCATACGGGTTTTTAGTTGACAAGGAACTGATCAGGCATCATGAAATATAGTGAATTTTTAAAGCTTATTCCGGATTCAAAAATTGATATCTGCAGGGCAGCTTTTCTGGAACATAAAGACAAGATTCAGATTAAAAAAGAAGCGGTTGTAATCAAAAATCTGGAAAAGATTTTTGACGCCACTTTAAAAATCGGTGTTTCAAAAGGCTTCCAGGCTATGACCATGAGAGATTTAAGCGCTGGTTCCGGTTTAAGCATGGGCGCACTGTATTCCTATTTTTCAAGCAAGGATGAAATTTTAAGTGTTTATCTGGGACAGGGACGCAAAATTGTAAAACAGGTTCTGGAAGCGTTTCTGGTCAAAGAAAATGACCCGGTGGCAAAATTAGAGACCGTCATACAGATTCATCTTTTTTTGACTGAAAAAATGCATCAGTGGTTTTATTTCTCCTATATGGAAGCCAAAAATTTAAATCCGGAAGAGATGGAAAAATCCATTCAAAGTGAATTATATACCGAAAAATTAGTTTCAGATATTCTGATTGAAGGATATAAGAAAAATATATTTAAGGATGGTGACCATGTTCTGGGTGCAAGTGTCATTAAAGCCATGCTCCAGGACTGGTATCTGAAGCGGGGCAAATATGCCAGAAGAAAGATCGGTGTGGATCACTATGCACAGTTTATTATGGCGTTTGTCAGTGCTTTTTATCTTGTATGATAAAAAAACTGGCGGATGGAAACATAAACAAAAAATAAAAAAGGTGTAAAAAAACAAGAAAAGGACAGTAAAATGGAAAACATGTTTTCTTTGAAAGACAGAATCGCAGTGATAACCGGAGCCAGCCGTGGCATAGGTGAAGCCATTGCCCATGCCTTTGCAGAAAATGGTGCGCATTGTGTTCTTGTCAGCAGAAAAATTGAAGGCCTGGAAGGCGTGGTGGCAGATATTAAAAAGGCTGGCGGAAGCGCGGAAGCAATTGCCTGCAATGTGGGAGATATTGATCAGATAGACAGTCTTGTTGCAAAAATAAAAGAAAAATTCGGCAAGCTGGATATTATTGTGAATAATGCCGCAACCAACCCGTATTTTGGTCCCATGGACGGCATTGACGAAGTCCGGTGGGATAAAACCTTTGCTGTGAATCTTAAAGGCCCTTTTTTCCTGATTCAGCGATCAATTGATCTGCTTGCAGCGTCAGGGAAAGCTTCTGTGATCAATGTCAGCTCCATTAATGGAAAACGCCCGGCACCCATGCAGGGGACCTATTCCATTACCAAGGCTGCATTGATTTCCATGACCCAGGGGCTTGCAAAAGAGCTGGGGTCAAAAAATATCCGGGTGAATGCGCTGTTGCCCGGGTTGACAAAAACCAAATTTTCCGCGGCCCTGATGGAAAATGATGATATAGTGACTGAGGTCTATAAGGCCATTCCACTGGGAAGACATGCGGTTCCGGAAGAAATGTCAGGCGCTGCGCTTTATCTGGCCTCGGATGCCTCAAGTTTTACAACCGGGACATGTCTGACATGTGATGGCGGAGCTTTGGCATAAAAACGAACGTACGTTTTTTTAATTGACATGACAGGGTTGATCATGTAGTTTTATTTTTTGTGTTAAATTCGGCATGGATAGATTGCGGTGTCAGGGGCTGATCAGGCTGGATTTTTAAAAAGGGTATGGTACTGCTGTTCTTCTACTCGTAGATAATGGATGGGGTTACAGGGGAGCAGCTTTAAAATAAATAACGAGAAATAATTATTAATGTAAGGAGAGTTGATATGAGCAGAGAAGTTGTATTTGTAGAAGCTGTTAGAACACCATTCGGCCGCATGGGCGGTTCTTTGAGAAATCATTATGCATCAAAGCTTGCCGGAATCGGTATCCAGGGTCTTCTGGATAAAACAAAAATTCATGAAAAAGCTCATGTAGACTGCGTGTTTGCAGGTTCAGCAACCCAGTGTTCAACTGCGTTGAACATCGCGCGCCATGCCATGCTTTGTACGGACCTGCCGCAAAGCACATCTGCTTCTTTTATTGAAATGCAGTGCGGCAGTGCCATTGATGCCATCAATCATGCGGCATGGAAAATTCTGGCCAACCAGGCAGACATCATTATTGCCGGTGGCGCAGAATCCTACAGCCAGTTTTCATTTAAATTTACAGCATCAAACCCTCCGTATAAATTGATTCCACCCATGCCGATTCAGCCGCAGATGTCTCCGCGACCGGAAGAATGCATTGGAATGGGGTTGACTGCTGAGAATCTGCAGGTCATGTATAACATCCCCAGAGAAGCTCAGGATGAATTTGCATATAACAGCCAGATGCGGGCAAAAGCAGCCCAGGAAGCCGGTTATTTTAAAGATGAAATCATTCCGGTCATAACGCCTGCCACCAAAAAACCCCTGAAATCGTATTTGATGTGGATGAGCATCCCCGTCCGGAATCCACCCTTGAAGGCATGCTCAAACTTCGTCCGGTATTTAAAAAAGACGGTACAGTGACTGCGGGTAACTCTTCCGGACAGAATGACGGCGCTGCCTTTGTTCTGATGATGAGTGCGGATAAAGCCAAGGAACTGGGATATACCCCCATGGCCAAATGGCTGTCTGGCGCTGATGTGGGTTGTGATCCGAAAATCATGGGTATCGGTCCTGCATATGCAATGCCCCAGGCGATTAAACGCGCGGGTCTTAAACTGTCTGACATGGATGTTATGGAATGTAATGAAGCCTTTGCAGTACAGAATCTGGCAGTTGCCAAGGAAATTGAAAATCAGACCGGTGAAAAAGTTGATTTTGAAAAATGGAACCCCATGGGCGGTGCCATTGCATTTGGTCATCCCAATGGCGCTTCCGGTGCCAGAATCGGTATGTTTGCCATGCGCCATTTGATCCGCACTGGCGGACGTTATGGAATTTTCGGTTCCTGCTGTGGTGGTGGACTGGGTGTTGCCACTGTAATTGAGAACCTTCAACGTTAATTTATAATTATAAGGAGAGACAGATAAAATGAATATTGATGATATTAAAAATATTTCCATCATTGGTGCAGGCAACATGGGGCATCAGATCAGCCTTCATTGTGCCATCAAGGGGTTTAATGTAAAATGTTCTGATATCAGCCAGGATATGCTGGATAAAGCCAATGCCTTTGTTGATAAATATCTTCCCGGCCGTGTGGCCAAAGGCAAAATGACTGAGGCTGAAGCCAAAGCCATCCGTGCCCGTATCAGTTTTACAAACAGTCTGGAAGAATGTGTAAAAGAAGCAGACTATGTTATTGAAGCGGCTGTTGAAGTGCTTCATATCAAACGCAAACTGTTTGCTGACCTGGATAAATTTTCACCTAAGCATGCGATTCTGGCGACCAACAGTTCTTTTCTGGTATCTTCCAAAATTGCGGATGTGACCAGCCGGCCGGATAAAGTATGCAATCTTCATTTTTTCAACCCGGCACTGGTCATGAAACTGGTTGAAGTGGTTCAGGGACCGCATGTGTCTGATGAAACCGCCCAGATTTCCATGGATCTTTGCAAGAAACTGGACAAAGTGCCTGTTCATGTTAAAAAAGAAGTGCCGGGCTTTCTGTTGAACCGGATTTTCAAGGTTATTTCCCAGGAAGCACTGTGGATGCTGGAAATGGATGTGGCTTCTGTGGAAGACATTGATAAAGCCTGCGTATTTGGTGCAGGTCAT
Source organism: Pseudomonadota bacterium (assembly GCA_018821535.1). Lineage (GTDB taxonomy): Bacteria > Desulfobacterota > Desulfobacteria > Desulfobacterales > Desulfobacteraceae > Desulfobacula. The sequence goes on from JAHJLV010000008.1 coordinate 38,723, forward strand.
CCCATGGGCCCCTTTACGCTCATGGATCTGACCGGTATTGACCTGACCTACACCATGGGTATGGAAAACTTCAGAGCAAGCGGAGACCGTGCAGATCTGCCCAGCCCAAGCGTTGTAAAACATTTCAATAATGGTGAATTTGGTCAGAAATCCGGAAAAGGCTGGTACGATTACAGCAAAAAATAAAAGTTCATTTCAGCAGTAAATAATCGGAGTGTTTAAGCCGGTTTGGTGCGGGCAGGGGGAAACCTCTGCCCGCATTTGTTTGGATGAATGCTTTTAAAAACAAGTGTATTCTTATAAAGATCATGGTTTGTTATTGATATAAAAAAACGAACGTACGTTATTTTTATTATTGACACACCCTGAGGGATGATGTAATTTTAACCCATGGACTATCAGCAATTTAAAAAAATGATGCTGGCTTCAAGGCAGGATATATTCCTGGAGGTCATCGCGGAAAATCGGGAAAACATCCGGATTAAAAAAGAGAAGACCGTTGTTAAAAATCTGGACAAGATTTTTAAGGCTACTTTGAAAATAAGCAATCAAAAAGGTTTTCAGGCGATGAGCATGAGGGATCTGTGCCAGGAAACAGGCATCAGTTTAGGGGCCTTGTATGCCTATTTCCCCAGCAAGGATGACTTGCTGAGCATGCTGATGACCCAGGGACGCGATGCGGTTGAACGCGTCCTTGACAGCGAGACTCTGCAATTTGATGACCCCTGGGGGAAACTTAAGGCCTTTATCCGCACACATGTGTATCTGAGTGAAATCATGCGGCCCTGGTTTTATTTTTTCTTCATGGAAGCCAAAAATCTGAACCCCAGTGATCGTAAAAAAGCCATTGAAGGAGATCTGGCCACTGAAATGCGGCTGGAATCCACTCTGGAAGAAGGTCAGAAGCTGGGCCAGTTTGAAAAACGAGATATTGTCCTGACAGCAGAGATGATAAAAGGTCTGTTTGCAAACTGGTATATCAAAAGATCCAAATTCAGAAGCCGGAACATTTCTGTGGATCAATATGCAGATTTCATGATTGAGTTCATGGCGGATTATCTGGGGGTTGAAGATCAACTCGGGAAGGTTTCCGGGGAGAATATGTGAGAAAATAATTATGCTGACCTGTGTACTGATGCACATTCAACTGGGCACACAGCATGATGGAAAGTGGTTAAAATTATAATCAGGAGGAATCCCAATGCGAACAAAACAAGAATATCTTGATCGGTTAAAAACCATGAACAATAATCTGTACCTTGACGGGAAAATTATTCCAAGGGATCATGAGGTCCTTGTCGATTGTGCAGGTGTCATCGGTGCAACCTTTGATCTGGCCCAGGACCCTGAACTTCAGGACATCACGACTGCCACAAGCCATTTGACCGGCGAAAAAATCAATCGGTTCACCCATATTCATCAGACAACAGATGATTTGCATAAAAAACAGGATATGACACGCATGTACTGCCAGAAAGTCAGCCAGTGTATCGGCCGGTGCATGGGTGTTGATGCAATGAATGCGATTAACTGCGTTTCTTTTGAAGCAGATAAAATAAATAAAGGCAAAACCCAGTATCATCAGAATTTTCTTAAATGGCTGGAACGTGTTCAAAGAGAAGATCTGGTGGGGTCCTGTGCCCAGACAGATGTGAAAGGCCAGCGCATGCTTCGTCCGATAGAACAGCCTGATCCGGATCAGTATCTTCATGTGGTTGAAAGAAGAGAAGACGGTATTGTGGTTCGCGGATGCAAGGTTCACATTACCTTTGCGTCTGTTGCAGACGAAATTCTGGTACTTCCCACCCGTGCACTGGGCAAGGATGAAGGCGATTATGCAGTTGCCTTTGCCATTGAGGCAGATCATCCCCAGATTAAACAGGTGCTGTCCCCCCATACCATGAGAAAAAGAGGGCCTGAGTTCCAGCGCGGTTTTGACTGGGGATTTGTTGATTCCTATGTCATCTTTGATGATGTATTTGTTCCCTGGGAAAGGGTTTTTCTGTGTGGTGAATACCAGCATGGTGGAATCTGTGCACTGCTGTTCGCCTTGTTTCACAGACATTCGTATTCAGGGTGTAAACCCGCGGTTGGGGATATGCTGATCGGAATGGCAGCCCTTGCAGCCGAAGTGAACGGTATTGAAAAAGCCCCCCATGTCAGGGAAAAAATTTCTGAACTGATCACGATTGCCGAGCTGGGGTATGCAGCAGGATTTACCGCATCCGCAAAAGGTGAGGCCAAGATATATGTGCCGGGCGTCGGTAAAATGCCGTATGGTCCGGGTGCCTGTATCCCGGATTCAATCTATGCCAATGTCGGGAGATGCATTACAGGGGAGTCTGTGTTCAAAGAACAGCAGATCCTGTGTGAAATTGCAGGCGGTATGCCGGCGACATTCCCGCATGAAGGCGATTTCCTTAACCCGGAAACCAGTGAATTGCTTAAAAAATATGTCACCAGAACGGAAACCATGTCAGTTGACGAGCAGATTAAATTCTGGATGATTTTTTATGATTACACCAATTCCGGTATAAGCGGTGCGATTTCCTATGGTGCCATGCACGGCGGAGGATCTCCCATCATGGAACAGATCGCTATTTATGGTCAGTATGATATTGAAAAATGTAAAAATATTGTGAAGACCATTGGCGGCATGGAAGTAAAAGATAAAAAGAAAAAATAGCTTGAAATACCGGTTTTTAATTTAAGACAGGTATTTTAGGATACAAACCTAAAAACCCGTAACAGAGTGTTTGAAAAAACTTTGCTGTTGCGGGTTTTTTTGTTAAAAAAAAACGAGCGTACGCTATTTTAATTGACATGGCAGATGTAATTAATATAAATTTTGGAAATGACATGGTGATATGATTGGCAGATGAGGATATTTAAAAGGAAAAAACAATGGTATTAATTGATGATGCGGCCGATATCAGGAATGGTGAACAGTTGCCCCAAAAAAAATTAGAGGCATTCATATTGGACCAGCTCAAAGATATTAACGGTCCTGTTCGCATTCGCCAGTTTCCCAGGGGGCATTCCAATCTGACATATCTTGTATCTGCAGGAGACAGGCAGATGGTTCTTCGATGCCCGCCACACGGGACAAAGGCAAAATCTGCGCATGATATGGGCAGGGAATACCGGGTGCTCAGTGCATTAAAAGATGTCTATCCGTATTGTCCTGAACCCTTGCTGTATACAGAGGATGAAACGATTATCGGGGCACCGTTTTATCTGATGGAGCGTATCAATGGTATTATTATCCGGGAAACGATTCCCCAGGAACTGAACCTGTCTGCCGGGGATACCCGTCGATTATTTGAGGCTGTCTTTAAAGTACAGTATGAACTGCATGCCATAGATTATAAAAAAATAGGGCTTGAAAATTTCGGGAAACCCGAAGGCTATATTGAGCGTCAGGTAAACGGGTGGATTCACAGATATGAATCCGCAAAAACAAAAGAGACCCCGGATGCCAGGCAGATTATGGATTGGCTGTTGAAAAATATGCCGGAACATTCAGGCAGGGCTGCCATTATTCATAATGATTTTAAATTTGATAATGTGATTCTGGATCCGGACAATCCATTCAAGGTTGTCGGGGTTTTGGACTGGGAGATGGCCACCATCGGAGATCCCTTGATGGATTTTGGCGCATCCCTTGGATACTGGGTTCAACCCGGAGACCCGGAGGGGTTAAATGCTTTTCGGGATGTGCCGTCAAACGCACCCGGCGCATTGACCCGCGAAGAGATGGTCACTTTTTATGAAACGCTCTCAGGCCGAAAAATAGATCATGTCAGTTTTTATCACACATTTGGCGTGTTTCGACTGGCTGTCATTGCACAACAGATTTTTTACCGGTATTTCCATGGGCAGACCCAGGATAAAAGATTTAAAACCTGGGATTTGCGTGTAAAAAATCTTATAAGACTTGCAGATCAAATCATCAACAAGGCAGACGGATAAGTTTTATTTAATTCATTTTCTGGAAGATAATTCCAGATGATTTATGATTTTTTCAATGGCAAGGGTCTGCCTTTCAATAATATCCGCTGTTTTTTCCTGTGTCGCAACAAGCTGGGTCTGGTTTTCTGCCAGTTTCCCAATTTGTCTGGACAGGGTTTCAATGGCAAGCAGCAGCAAGGAAGTTGAAGCATCATCCTGCCCGTTTGATACATATGGACCGGCTGGATACGCTGACTGGCTTCCCGTTTCAGGAGGGGTGTTATTATAATACTGATATTGCTGATTTGCAGAATGATAGGTGTGATCATATGCCTTGCGGGTCATCCCGGGGCGTTGTGATTGCAGAGCGCCGGAGCGCAGACTTTGTAAAAAATCGTTCATCTGATAAATTTCCTGGTAAAATTCCTGTTAAAAGTTTTCAAGTTTATTTTTTAAATCCAAAAAGTTTAAAGATCAAATACAATAATTTTTTTAATTCTTGAGGAATTTCACAGAGAATAAGCGATATTCGTGCCAGCAGTATATGAATTTTAAATTTGAATCATAAGAATTTGTTTTTATATGATATTATTTAAAATCCGGATCGGGTTTCTAAAAATATCAAGATCATGTTAGGAATTTTTTTTCATAGAATTGACACAAAAAAAATATAATTTATTCTGATTTTTGACAGTGCCATATTCTCTATTGTTAAAATTTTAATTCAAGCCATTCAAACCATAGCGGATAGTTTTCTTTGTACCAGATCAGAATCTGCTGAAGATGATTTTGTTCTTTCTGACCAATGGTGGCCTTGGGGATTTTTGTAAAATATAATATCATTTTATCTTCAATATGCTCCAATGCCTCAGAGCAAAGGGTTTGAAGCTCATTACGGATTCTGCCGGAATCTGAAATTTTTACAGCCCGGTTTTTGAAATCCTCACCTTTTAAAAACCGGTTCAGCAGCGGTGAAAAAACCAGTTTGCTTTCTTCAAAGGGTTCTAAAAGCCTTAAGGTGAATGTGATTAATTTGTCTGCTTTTTGAGTGGACAGCCTTACGGTAACCGAATAGGTATCATCTGATATCCGGGTGACTCCGGAAGCGCCTGAATACGGATCAGGAAGCATATAGCCGGACGCAGCAAGCGTCTGCCATTTTTTTTCTGAAATCAGATCATCCGCTGTAATGGTCCTTTTTTCCAAAGGGATGCCGGCATTTCTGGCCAGATAAATGCTTTGTCGATAGGTTTCAATCAGTTCATCATCAATGTCTTTTTCGAATATCTTTTCTTTAAGCTGCTGTGCAAAATCTTCTGCATCCGGGTTCAGTTTCATACTGGCCGCATCTTTATCATATCTGAGAGCGAATTTGCTTGAAAATACGGCCATGGATACATCAATATCAAGAACAGTGGAAAGACTTGCCGCCTGCATGGCTTCTGCGGAGGCTGCATATCCGTCAACAACAAACAGGTGGATATCATCATTATCATCTGTCCAGGTATTCACTGCAAAGGTCGGGGCATAGGTGCCCGAATCTGTGAAAGGGGAAAATCCTGTGGGAAGCTTCCAGTTTTCATCTACAAGATGTGCACCTGCAGAACGCCATTCTTCCCAGAGTTTTCCAATGCGGGGTTCCCGGTTTTTCCCCTGCAGGGTCCATACATGGATATGCCCGGGTTTTATTTCAGGATAGGTCATTCTAATGGCAGTGACCACTTTTTTTCTGTCCGTGAAATAATTGACCAGCAAAGAATCACAGGCAGCTGTCTCAACAACGGCTTTTGGCAGAACAAGCGTACCGATATAGCCTTCATATTGATCGGTGATGGCAAGGGGCTGGTCAAAAAGATGAAAAAGGCTCATTGGCCCGGTTTCATCTCCTTTGGCAAACCTTGAAGTATTCTCCAGCGTGTCGATGGCAGCGCCCCATACCGTAATCCCTTTTTGAGCGATCGCATGCTTAAAATCTTCCCATAGATAAAATTTGTTATTTATCATCTGATGAACACATTCTTCAAGAAATTTTGCCACCTGGGGTCTGGCATATATCCGGCCAAATCCTAAAAGCGGGTTTGCACCCATTTCGGCAGTTTCACCGGCTTTGGGCATCAGGCCCTCACCCAGGCACACCATGATGGCATGATTTTCCGGCAATGTCCGTGACAGGTACCACAGGCTTTCACTCATGGTGTAAGCAGAGATGGCATCCGCATCTTTTTTGACCAGATTGAGCGCGTTTTTATCAAGGCCCCTGCCTTCTCCAAACCGTCCGAACAGTCTTGTTCCAAGAGCAGTTACGGCAGATGTCATGGCCAGCATTCTTTCGGTTCTGTCATCAGTAAAGGAGATGCAGTCATTTAATTCATCCTCGATTTTACCTCTGATCCATTCGATCTGGATGTCTTCAAGCCATAAATGCAGTCTGCCAAGAATAGGACGGGTATCAAAAGCCCACTGGGAGATAAGATTCTTTTTTTTTGGGTTCGGTGTGTTCATATCTTTTCCGTTTTCTATTGAAAATTTTAATGAATATTTCTTTCTATCAGAATTTTTTACAAAAGTTTAGAAAAATATGCGGTGTTTAATCTGCCAGGTATTCAATGACCAGAAGAGTGATGTCATCATCCGCACGTTGTGTTTTCTGAAACTTTTTTTGTTCGGCGGTGATATTACTGACTATTTTTTTTGCCGGTTGATCTGCCATTGCCTTGAGTGAATTGTAAAAATTTTTTTTATTTTCAACAGCGCCTTTTTCACCGAAATAATCAATCAGCCCATCTGTATACAGGACGATCTTGTCTCCTGGATTTAATTGTGAGCTGTACTGCTTTAAGGGTGTGTCCTGGCCCAGGCCGATGATTGTTCCGTGATGGTCCAGAATTTTAAATCTGTCATTTTTCCCGATAATAAGGGGCGGGACATGACCGGCGCAGCTGTAAATCATTTCTCCGGTTTTTATGTTCAGCAGGATATAGGCAATGGTAAAATAACAGTTGAACCGTTCAAAGGGAAATTCATCTTCCAGGGCATTTACAATTTTTTCTGGAGAAAAAGGTGCGCCGTGCTCAAGTGCCTGGGCATGGAGCTGATCTAAAAACTGTTTTACAGTAACGGCAATTAAAGCTGCAGACACCCCATGCCCGCAGACATCCAGCATATAGGCACTGATATGGTTATCTTTTTCTTTGTATATATGGAAAATATCGCCGCCCACCGTAAGGCAGGGTTCAAAAAACCAGGCAGCTTTTATGGACGGGATGTCGGGCAGGTTCCTGGGCAACAGGTGTTTTTGTATTTCACCGGCTTTTTCCAGATCAAAATCAATCTGCTTTTGTTTTTCCTTGAGCTGTATTCTTGACAGTTCTATATCCGTAACATCATACACAAAGACCAGAATCATTTTTTTGTTTTTATATGTGATGGGCCTTGAGGTGAATTCCAGATATTTTTTTACAGGCTGCCCATCAATATAGAAGGTTCGCGCTAAAAATTTTTTTTTATCCGGTTTTTGTGTTTCCAGCGTGTTTACAAGGGATTTTCTGATAATACAAAACTGACAGGCGGATGTTTTTCCGCAGGGCAGGTTTTCTTTTACCGCATTTATGCATCCGGACGCTGCTCCAAAGGTGGTATCCACAAGGGTTGAGGCTAAATCGGATTGTGTAAAAAGAGTGAGAAAACTGTCGTTGAACTGATGGATATTGAGGTTTTCATCCGCAATAAACACAGCCGTATCAATATTCTGCATCAACATATTTAAAAACAGATTTGAATCTTTGAGCTCTTTGATGTCAATTTCCATAGGGCTTTCCTTTTTTTGGCCTTTTTTATCACATCCTGTTAAAAATAACATGGATATGAATCAAAAAAAGTCACCCCGCTTTTTTAGCATTCTTATGCCCGGATGATAAAAAAACTATAATGTTTTTGAAGAATAAGGTATCCACTGTGCTTTTTTTGTTGTTGCCACTGAAGGTATCAGCCCCAGCGTAACTATAAAAACAAAAACCATGACAGAACTGAACACAAGCAGCGTGTCGTAATTGCTCAGCATCAGTCCCTTGAATTCCCAGGTTTTGCTCAGAATACCGTATTCAATCAATTTTCCGCTGATGACCCCGGAAATCGCAGCACCGCCCCATTGAAGGGACGTGCAAACAGAAATAATAACGGATTTATTTTTTACGGGTGAAAGTGCGATCATTTCGGATGTAAGAGCAATGGAGGATGCGGCCTGAATCAATCCAAGTCCGAATGTGAGAAAACCAAAATACTGCATCAGGGAAACAGGGACGATTGACCTGAGTATAACCAGAAATAAAAACAGGAAATATAAAAAATGCACCGCAAGAAACACCATCTTTGTGCCAAATTTATCCACCATTTTCCCGCCGATATAAAAACCCAGCACTGATCCTGAAAAAAGCAGGGTTCCCATATGAACAATCATATCATCGGAAAAATGCAGTACATTTTTTTCAAGCAGTCCCATGGTGACTGGCCATGCGCCAGTGGCCAGCATCAGCAAAAAACAGTAGGCGCAAAAGGGCATATACCCCGGCACTTCCGAAATTCCGAAAAGGATTCTGACGATTGATTTTTTTTCAGGTCGGGTTTTTTCAACTTCCGGGATCTTGAGATAGAGATAAATCTGGATAACAAGAACGCAGGTAAAAAAAGCCAGGATAAGCTGATAGGCTTCAAGGGATGTATTTTTTTCCAGAATAAATGTAAGGATAAAAGAACAGCCAATGGCAAAAATCTGCCAGGAGACCCGTAATGTCCCGAAAAAAGACCCGCGTATGGCTTCCGGGATCAGAGGGCTTAAGAGTGAAAACCATCCGGACAGCAGGGCGGACAGCCCAATGCTGAATAAAACAATGCCCCCGATGATGAAATTGATCGATGTCTGTAAACTGAAAAAACCCGCCAGAATCAGCAGAGAAAAGCCGACAATGGTCAGCAGAATTCCGGACACACCAATTTTTTTCTTTCCGTACTGGTCTGCATAATGCGCAAAGGGAATAGAAAGGAAAAACAGGAGAACAGAGGGTAAAGACAGCAGAATGAGTACATCAGAGCTTTCCAATCCGATCTTCAATAAATAGGAAAGCAGAAAGCCGTTCTTGAAAAAAAGCTGGGGCATGATGCTTGCACACACCGCAAGCACAATGGTCATCATTATTTTGTCTTTAAATATATTCATATGAGTGTCACAAAAGAAATTTTTTTGTGGCCAAGTATATGCGAGAATGGATGTAAAATCCAGCATAATGCATGGCCGTAATATAAACCTCTTGCAAGGTGGTTGCCAGGAATTTGGATGAGAATATGATACCATTCAAGAAAAAAGTATTGTAATATGACTTTGCCGGTAACCATGAAAAAGAGGAAAACAACTTATGAAACGATATGTAACCGCAATTATTGAAAAAGAAGATGCCGGATACACAGCGCTTTGTCCGGAACTTGATATTGCAAGCCAGGGGGAAACAGTCAGTGAAGCAAAAGACAATCTGAAAGAAGCTCTTGAATTATTTTTTGAATGTGCATCCCCAGAAGAAATCCAGGGTCGCTTTCATGGTGAAATGTATATTACCCAGATGGAGGTCTCTGTTGGTTAGGTTGCGGATACTGTCTGGCAAAGAAGTGTGCAGCATACTTCTTGGGCATGGTTTTAAAGAGGTCAGAAGAAGAGGAAGTCATGTTGTTATGCAGAAGAAAATATCAGATAGAACCATAACAATTCCAGTGCCCGATCATGAAAGTATAAAAACAGGAACACTGCAATCCATCATCCGGCAAAGTGGCCTGAGCCGGAAAGTATTTGAATGACGCTGATCAGTTAGTATCTGCTATGACTTTATGGATATTGAGCGTGCTTTAATGTACAGAGGCAAAATAGAACATTTGTTTGTATTAGCGTATAATAGAGATCTTGGTATGCTTAAGTCTCTTGCCGATGCATTATCTCGCACAATTTTTTGTAATGTCGTTGTTTGTAATACCGGTCATTTCGGAGGGTCATTAGCTGTTTCTCCGTATTATGAAGCTTTTGAAAGAACAATTTATGAATAGCTCTAAAAATAGCAAAAATTTTATTTGCGCAAGTATGATTTCATACCAAAACCGGAGGATTGCCGGAAAAACAAAAAAGGTTTTCAGCATGATTTGCCGAAAACCTTTGTCTTTCAAGTGGCTGGGTGATAAGGATTCGAACCTTAATTGACGGAGTCAGAGCCGCTAAGTATCTGTAATCATTGAATATATTGAAACATATCTCTCTCAAGGAATTCGGGAAATGAGGGTGTTTTTGCATGTGAAAAATGAAATGTCGCAACAGGGGCAAACCCCTAACGGTTCCATGAAAAATCACCCGGTGAGCGAATAAAAAGACCCTTTTGCACTGCCCTGCAAAGAAAACGAAGGGAAAAGACTATTCGAATCCCGCCTGTTTTACCGGACGGATACCGGAAAAAAATGGCACAATACCGGAGGATAAAACAGCGTGTATGCTTATAAAATTCATTTTGTCACGGTGCAAAAGATCAATAGTAAATAGGGATTCATCAACCTGGCTTTAAAAAAAGAAAATGAGTTGTTTTTTGCCATCGAAGACGGTTCTAAGATCATAGTCGAGTGGGGTGCCATGACACAAAACAATCTATTTGAAAAGACCGGTTTAAATGGGATTTAAGGCTTTTTAAAAAAAAGTTTCCCCCCATTTTTCAGTAGCAGCTTTGAATGTTTCTATTTTTTTGTTAATCCCAAGCTGATTATAAATGTATGTTTTATCTTGTGTAGTCGGGCTATTCGGCGGAATCTTTAATTATTTTTCCCTTTCAGAATTATTAAACAGACGGAGAGTTTAATTCTGCAGTGAGTTTTTGGGTATTGTCTGTATCCCCTTTAATCATCCTCTTTTTAGTCTCAGCAATTTTTAAGAAAGCAGCCCCCCTCCAATTCTCTCTTTATACAAGTATCCTAAGGCCGTTAATGATCGATCATAACACAAATACAAATGGGAATTGATCCCCACAACATTAATCAAAAAATAGAGGTTTAAAAATGAAAAAAACGACTAAGACCCACAAGGGCAATCGGCAGAGGTTTGATGAAAAAAATAATAACAGAAAAGCGGTGGGACAGAATGTATCAATTGAAGACACTATAAGTCCGGAACCGCATGATCTGAAAGTTAATTATAATGATGAAATCACAAGAAGTATGATTCTCAGATCTTTTGACGGTTACACAGGAGAAATTTTTAAGGTGGCTGTAGATGTGGACAGCACCCCTTATATTCTGCATCCTGAGTTAGAAATAGATCCCCATATATATTCTTTGATAAGAATCCCAATGTTTAAAGATCAATTTGGGGATCTCCAGGTCCTGTTCTTAGATGATCATTTTGATAATACAGTAAATATTTGGGGTGAGACAATGGATGTCTTTTTGGAACGATCCACAAAAGAATGGGTGGTGTTACCATATGGGGATTATGGTTCAGTACCGCCAGAATTTAATTTGCCTGATCCTGATCCGTTTGATTATTGTTACGAATGCATCATAGAACTCTGCTTTGGTGACTACTTGATCGAGAGTGTTGACCATCCGGTTCTTATTAGATTGGCTAAAAGGTTCGGAAAGGTAGCCTGACGCAAACAGTAAAAATTCCCGAGCCCTTTGACAGGAGGGGCTCGGGATAATTGTCTAAATCGTGATTTAATCTGACAGAAACTGTCAGATAGTTTTGATTCAATGTATAAAGGTAACTCTTTAATTTTATAGATGATAAAGGACCATCACCAATAAGTTTGGCTGAAACCCAACGATAATGTCAAAATATTTTTAAAGATCTAATCTAACTTTATAGATCTTATTCCCTACCTTGGCCTCAGAAGCCCCGATCCAAACTGGCCCGATCCACTGCCTTTTGCCCCGCATATTTTTGTATCGCTCATCACGATAGGTTCTCCAATGACCTCTTCGCTCATGGGGAGCCGGGCTGCTATGACTTCCGGTTTCCGAGGTTGGGTCCTCTAAATTCAGCTTTTTCCTTATTTTTTTGGGGGTGAGCAGCGTATAATATGGGCGCTCATGGGATCTTGGGACCTTTCCAGGTTTTGGCTTACGGACTTTTTTCGGGGTCGTTTCCAGGATGAAATTCTCTGTATCTCCTTCCAGGATAGTGAAAACATGAAATGCTGTGTCGAATCTATGTATCTGATGCTTGTAAATATCCACAGAAGCAATGTCTGGTTTTTCATAATTTACAGGTATTGTTTTAAAGTCATCTCCCAAGTTGGCATAAAGTTTCATTCCTTTAAATGCGCTTTTATCATATTGGAGCTGGGGCCCTAATTCCGTTTTGTGCAGGGTCGTTTTTAAGGGCACGATTATTAATGTCTCTAAACCGAAGGAATCTTCACTCTCTTCCTCAACCTTGAAATATCCTAAACTATGCCAAACATTTTCTATGCCTGCTTCTTTAGGGGCTATTAAAACAATACAGCCTATATTCTCATAGATCATGGCAAGTTCCGGGAAAGGGATCTTGAATGTTTCAGCAATCTTATTAAGCTGGATAGCTTTTGTTGAGGGAGCTGGGAAGTTATTATTAGGCAATAAAAACAGAGCAGCTCTGCTTAATATATCGGTTATTTTTTCGCCATTAATCTCTTCACCGGATTTTTCAGCCATCCGGCAAAGAGCGTCCCAATATTGTAGGTTCATTTTATTTATCCCTATAGAATATTATTTTTCCAGTCGCTATGGATATCATTACTGACCTTCGATGAAATCACCCTGAGATGATTCTTTATACCCCTTTGTAATTAATGCCATAGCAAATCTCAAAACGACTTCGGCTTCTGGCATTTTGTCTTTTGGTAGCACACTAATCCTCCTCAAAATATGTTGGGCTCCTGAGATCAAACGCAGCAGATATCCGCCTTGCTTACCGGACAAAAGCTAATCAATACCAGAGCCATAAAAGCAATGATTTCTATAAATTAATTCCCAAATATTTCAGCTGCACTTAGTTGTCGTCCCGCTGCGAGTAGTTTAGCCGCTTTCATTACTATTTCAGCACGTTTGCGGATGAAGGTGTCAAAATCTGTTTTGAGTTTTTCAGCCTTTTCTTCATCTGACATGTCTTTGTAACCGCCATTGGCAAGTTCTTCAATAGGTATCAGATGGGATTGAAGCCTTTCTTTTACAATCTCCTCTGAAGTCCAGTGATATCTGTCTTTCAAGTAATGGAGAGGATCTTTGCGCCCAATTGAAATATTGGTTTTGTCTGAGATGAGCGCACAGTTTAAGGCCAGAAAACTATTTATTTCTGCTCCTTTAAGGAGCGCATCTGGATAAACATGGTGATAGTGCCTTTTGTTAATACTGGCTTGGTCTAATCGTTCACCTGTTGAAAAATCTAAAGCTCCTAACCGGGATACTACAGCCAGAATAGCACGTCCCCTTATGGTAGACCGTTTCGGCCATTCAGCAGTAAGTAGCTCTTCTGTTTCTACCAGGTCATGATCTTTAAAAATTGGAATATCTTCAATACTAAATTTGCTGCCATCAGCTTTTGTTTCACCTTTTATTACTTTTCGCAGAACACCAAAATCCGCAAAAGCGTTTGTGGCTGCTGAGTTTTCATATCGGTCTGTAAAAAAAGAATGCCATATATACTTTTTAAGTAACAATTCGTCCTGGCCTCGTTTATCACCTGATTCTGGTACATCGGCGTATAGAGCTGCTATTACTGCAAGAACAGCATTGGTTGGCAGGCGCTGCCGGTCATAAATTCCTTCACGGTTCAAAAACTCAACCATGCGCTTTAAGCCAAGCTTCATGACATCCCATTTTTCGACCATAATGCGTTTGTCCATGTCCCATGCCCCTCTCTGGTTCGGGAGGGCATTTTGGAGCAAAGCGGATGTGGTCAGGATCATATCCGAAAGGTCCGAATATCTTCCAATGTTGGGATCTTCTTCATCCATTGCATTTTGAAGGTCATGTAAGGACTTCCCCATGACGCTCTCAACTTCAGCAACGATTATGTCGTATGTTGAGAGAGGTTGGCTATTGGTGTTCATGTTGATGAATACATTCAGGGCAATACTTTTGTCTGTTTGTGAAGGCAACGATAAATATGGTAGATTATAATTGGCCACGACAGACCTTAAATCTTTAATTTTATCACTGATAGACTTTTTTAATTCTAAGAACTTTTCTAATTTTTCGATATCATCCTTAGGTCGTAATTGCTGAGTTGCTTCATTGATCCATTCATCAATTTCATTTTGCATGTCTTCCGGTTTTAGAAGATGGGTTGGAATGAATCCTCTCTGTAAGCATTGTGCGGGTTTGTCACACCATAATGGATACTTGTCCCCATTTTTTTTCACATAGCGTCCCCGGAAGAAAACTGTCATATCTTCTCTTTCTTCATCTTTGTCATAGTTATCGAATTCTTTAATATAGATAAAGTATGTTTCCCAATCATAGTTATTATGGAATGCTCTCCATAGGGCGGTTAACCTCTGCTGTCCATCTAATAGATGTTCAAGAACACGGTTGCTAGCTTCTGGGGCTGTTTCTAAAAAACGAGATATAAATTTCTCATCATTAATGTCCACTTCTAATATCAGGGTTATCCCAAGAGGTAAATTGTGGATAACTGTTTCAATAAGGCTGCATATCCGATGCCTGTCCCAGGCTTCATAACGTTGAAATCTTGGAAGTTTGATTTCTCCACGTTGTATTTTTCCATACCATTCAGCAATCTTTCTATTTCGTGCTTCCATGATTCGCCTCGCTCATAGTTCTTCAAAAGGTAGATGCCCTGCAATAATCAATTTTCGTATCACTATTAAAAGAAATGGTCAATTAAGGGAAAACTAAATTACGGTTTAAGCAACATTTTTTCTGTTATTTCAATCGGGAGCCTAATCTTTGGAAAATATAAAAAATTATCTTTGGTTTATCTGAGAATATAGTTTTGTTATCATAAGAAAAATTATTTATATACAAAAAAATTTATTATATCGCATATTTTTCGGCAAAGAATTTGACAATTATTGGGGTCTAAATAATGAGATATAAACGACTACAAGTTAGTATTTGAATATTGATTGATTAATATTTTATTATAAATCAATTAGTTATGTATGTTGGTTTTACACGACTCAAGGAAAATATAACACAGGGACAGTAATTGGCATGGGGATTGCAAAATAGACTTCATATAGCACAAATTTTTTATTAATTCAGCCATAAGGAGATTGATGATATGAACGCCATACAGAAAAATAATAAAGAAAAAAGAAACCAGTTGATGTTTGACTTTCTCAACAAAAAGAAAAGTCTGAAAGAGGCGTATTCCATTAATAGCCAACCTATCATAGGAGTGGTAACCTTTGAAGATTATGAAATGGCTGCTGTTTACCCCAGAAAAGGGGAGCAATATCTGAAGCGAATATTCATTAAGGGAGGTGAAGTTTGGATGTCTTCTCAAAAATATGCTCCATTTTTTATAGGTGAGGGCATGAATCTGGCGGCTGCGGTAGAAAATTATAACCGGAAACATCGCCATAATAGGGGAATAATAGGTTTTAAAGAGTATCATTGATTTCTCGACTTGGATCTGGCCGGAGAGTTCCCTGACTGCCTAAATCTCAGTTTAACTTTTAGAAAAATCAGGAGAGTGGGAACTATCCTGGTCTCTTTTTACTGCTTGGCGAGTAATGTGGCTTCGATTATTTTTTGAAATTCAGACAAGATAGCTGATTTGATATAATCCTTTTAAAGCCGTTGTGGAAAGGCTTGCTAAATGGCCCAATCCGACTGTGTCAGTTTTGTTAACTGACATAGAAGTTGCCTTAAGTTGGATTAGAAATAACTTATTTCGAAAAGGAGGAACGGTACATGGAAAATAAACTGGTGAAACTTGGAATTCCAGGTGCAGGAGAAGGGGTCTGCCGTGAAGTTGTTATTCGTCCTGGAGACACTGTAAGGTCACTTAAAGCTAAAAATCCTGAATTCGATGACTGCGCTATCTTTAAAGAATGGGATTCCCTACCGTTCAAAGAAGATGTCGATTTGTATGAAAAGGTTCGGCCAGGTTCTCAGCTTTATGCCGCTTCGTATCAGGATGTCGGCATACCGGGGAATAAGTTCTAATAGGATTTCAATACAGGAGGTGTGGACATGGGATTATTTGATTTGATTTTAAATCGTATCTTTACCGTCTTTAATAGTGCAGAACCACCAGTAGTTCATCGTGTTTCTTCTCACGAGCAAACTTCGCCACGCACCACCTCACCACCCTTGGCACAAAAAACAGAAACATATTCAGACAATAGTAAGCGATCGCAATTTGTAAAGATTCGACGGTCATACCGAACAGGATCAGGAGCAACCTTTGTCCCTTTGTGGCAGAAAGCTGGATGGGTGATCAATGCACAGAATCCAAATTACTCTATTGGCCACTATAAGTTTTACAATAAAAAACACAATGAAATATTGCAATGGGAAGGTGCTGTCAGAAGTGGGCCATATGAGGCAAAGGTTTATATAAAAAACCCACCATCATTTCTAAAGAGCCATAAGCATTGGGGATGTTTTATGCATCAAGGTGATGGGTGGTATCTTGTGCACTTCCTCAAACGGATTAACGGCTTGGATGACGCTATCCTCAACGTGCAGAGACTAATTACAGAAGCATTTTGGTTTTGTTAGATAAAAGGAGCGAACATGCCTGATTGGTCTGCAAGAGTATCAGTGGTTTTTCAAAAGAATACGCCTACGTTCATGAAAGTATATAGGTCTGCTATAAATTACCTATGGGGCGATATTATAGAAAAAGATATACCACTTAAGCGTCTTGATTATAAATATGTGATTTCTTCAAGGTTGGTTTATGAATGTTTCCATTATCTGAACCGGGACAGGTGCAATGAATCATTAGTTGATATAAGTGGTATTCAACTTGATGAAAATTTAATTATAATGGAAAGAATGGAATATCTCCAGCACGATACACAAACTTCTGTCTATGCACGTTCCAATCTCATTTCAACATACAAGACTCTTATGAAAATAGACACATATGGCGGTCTGCTCACGGGTGTATTTCATATACATCCGGGAAAAGGGCCCGAATCAATACGTCCTTCAGTGACTGATATAAATGATCAAATGCGAAGAGAAAAAGTTGGTATGAAGGCTATTGGTGCTATTTTCAGTAGGGATGGATTTTTCAGGTTCTTTTCAAAAGAGCTTGGGATTAATATCGAAATTGTTGGAAAAGGGGTAAAAAAACATGACAGACATCTTTACCAGCTCGAAAACACTTGTAATCTATGAGACAGAAAAAATAACCGGAACTCATTGTAATGAGCACGATGTCCACAATAGGCACAGTCTGCTCAAAGGATTTAATCAGAGAGCACTTGAAAAAACACGCATCAACCTTATTGGTGCAGGTGGGCTCGGATCAGAAACAGGTATCGCATTGGTAAGGAAAGGTATTGGAGAACTCAATATCTATGATAGCGACCGAGTTGACATTACAAACCTGTCCCGGCAGCATTATTTTAGAAAGGATTTATACAAACCTAAAGCAGGTCAGTTGTCAGAAAATCTATCACAAATGGCAACAGGCAAATCTATAATCCGCGGTGTGTCGTTGATGATTCAGGAAGCAGTTGATCAAAAGAAATGTTTTGATTCTGATATTGTCATCGTTGGTGTTGATAATAGCGAAACTCGGTTTTATTGCTCTGAAAAATTCAAAGATAAACCTGTAATTTTTACAGCAGTTAACCCTGAAGCAGACAGCGGTTATGTATTTGTGCAAGAGAAAGGCGGAGCATGTTTTGGTTGTCTCTTTGGTGATCAGAACGGAAGACCTGCACGTAAGTGTGCGGGGGCAACTATTGATATCAACAAAGTGATGGGTGGAATAGTCAGCTATGCGGTTGATACCCTTATAATGCGGCGGCAAAGAGATTGGAATTTCAAACAGGTTCATTTTCACGGTCCATTTATTGATTTTAACAAAAAGATTCTTAAAGAGCCTGAATGCAGGTTTTGTTGATATCAATTTTTATATCATTTCATTTTATCAGAAAATAGATGAAGGCAATTTATAAGCAAAGGATAAAGTATGACCATAAGGCTCCCCAAAAAATACTTATTAGATAAAATCCTTAAAATATTTGGAAGAGGGCGAAAAAATATTATTCCAAGAGATGCAGAAAAAATCTATCAGGATTTTGGACCCTATATCCAACTTAAGTCTAAGAAAGAAAGCTTTTTGCGGGCGATATTCAGAAAGAAAAAGTGTAATGATTAGAAAAAGGGGCATATCATGTATATGGGAGAAAGGATGTTTATTATGAAAAACTTCAATGATGAGGCGTTTAAATTAAACGGGATAATCATCAATAGGATGGAAAGAATAGATGATTTCATAAGAGACGTAAGGATATTCCTGGGTAATAAAAAGATCTATGCCGAAGAAAATCCCAAAAAGGAGCCGGTCTATTTTGTTGATAAGTTGTATTTGACAAAATGTGCAATGGCCGAGGAATATGAGGATATTTTATCCGCAGGGATAGAAGGTTACTCAGATGCACTGAAAATTCCGAGAACTCCCCAAAAAGTATCTCCAGAGAAAAAAAGCCGTTTGAAATCGTATAAATACGCTGTCTGTGATCTTTGTTTTGAAAGCGAAAAGAAAAATCTACTGATAGAATTCTCCGGTCCAGCTGAGTTGTCTGATTACCAGAGAGGAAAAAAGAAGAAGGCGGTGGAAGAGGAGGTAATTGTCAAAGATAGATTTGTTGTTACGGAACTCGACAGTAATCTGGAATTTAATCGTGCATATGTGGCTTATGTTGACCATGGGATGTCTGACACTGAAAAATTTGAGTTTGATGATATGGAAGAACCTTCTGATACAGTCAGATACTATATCGATTCCCATGACGCCAGATTAATTGAAGAGAAAGTAGATAGAAAAAAGAAATATCCCATCATCCAGCTTGAACCGGATAAGGATCAGTTTAAATTCACTATGATTGATCTTGCTGAGTATTGTTTTGAAAGCAGAGTCCACAATGATACAGATTTTGTCGGAACCATCTCAGAAAAATCCCCCGCGCCTCAGCGTGATGAACAACGCTGGAGATTTTTTGCCTACTTGTCGATCGTTCTGGCTCAGGAAGCCCTTAGCGCCCTTGAAGGGGATATCGATTTTGAAAGATACAATAAGACAGATCGGCGGCGTATTGCAGATACATTGTTTGAAGATGCGGTAACGGTTCTTGATCATGCAAGAGAAATTGAGATTTCTTTGTGTCGGGAAATACCTGGTGAATCATACCTCCAAAAAGGACAGCAGGATAAATGGCTGAAAAGTCAGAAGGCCTTTACAATGGCAGTTGCCCGCAAAAGACCTACTGATCCATTAAGACTATTGACCATCAGGCTTGCTGAAAAGCTCTTCAGACGGAAACCGTATCTGGGCGTCGGTGATATTGCTACGATGATTTCAGGTGCAATAGCTGTTCTTGCCGAAAAAAATAATATTGATTTCAGCCTTGATAGTGAAAACAGAATGATTGAGAAATGGGTTTCCATGGCCAAAGAAAACCCATTTGAAAAGGCAAGCTTCAGCGTTTTTAAAGAATATTAAAAAATGAAATGAAAAAAGTTTTTCCCGCCATATTTCAATCACGACCTTGGAAGGGTCTCATATATGTGATTCAGTGTCGCAATTCTATACTTTGGAACACAACACAAAATACAGGCATGATCAGATTTCAAAATCTATATGTTGTTATTTTGTTGAATCGATCATGTCTTATTTGCGAAGTACCTAAAGGTAAATAATTGAGTCACAGAAAAGTTTTTATTTTTCAGCGATTTCTTATCCACAACTCTAATCTTCTCTTACAATCGTAGTCTCAGCGGCTTCAATCTTCTTCTAAGCTGTTACTCTTACATCCTCCATCCTTTGGGCTATCTTAAAGGCGTTAATGATCGATCCTTAACACAAACTAATACGGGAGTATTTCCCACAACACTAATCCAAAATGGAGGATTAAACAATGTCTAACACGACAACGCCTGAAAATGGCAAACGGCAAGAGCTTAACAACAAAAATGATGACAGCAAGGAGAATGAAATGATTGAAATATCAATTAAAGATCCAAACCGCCCGGAACGACCTGGGCCTGAACCTGGTAATACAAAGGAATTCAAGAGCAGTTTAATCCTGAGATCTTTTAACGGATATACTGGAGAAGTCTTTAAAATGGTTTTCGATGTGGACACCGGGACCCCCTACCTCATCCAACCTGATCTTGAGGGTGTCCCCGATGGGTATACCTATATAATGATCTCAGTTTTCAGGGATCAGTTTGGGGAATTGCAGATGTTTTTCATACCAGATCCTGTTGATGAAGAGACAAATGTCTGGGGAGAGACCGTCAATGAGTTCATTGAACGATCAACCAAAGAATGGGTGGTTCTCCCTGGACCGGAGCATGGACCGGTAACGCCGAAATTTGACCTGCCTGATCCTGTGCCTTTCGATTTTAGTTACGAGGCCATACTGGAAATCTATTTCAGGGACTATCTGATCGACAGCCTTGATCATCCGGTTCTTCTGAAACTGGCTGAATGGAACGGAAAGGTGGCCTGAAACCAGCATTAAAATCCTCCGAGATCTGTTTCGCAGGTCTCGGGGCTACTAACCAATTTAAAATAGGAATTCGATCTATGAATAATATTGATTTAAATAAAAACGCCGTTGATGCAGATCTGATGGCACAGATGGTAGCAGAGACTGAAAAGGAGAGAGCTGAGTTTGGTCATCCAGAAACAGAACCACTTGGAAACGTCTCAAAGCCGGATATCCCGGTTTACAACGAAGAGGATTCGACACCCCAGCTTCCAATCATCAATGTCTCGGAAAATCCCATGCACGTAATTACTGATCTGGTGCTGGAGGAGCACTTGTCGAAAACCAACCTGAATATTTATCAGCGTAACAATTACCTGGTTCAGATCCTGCGTGATGATAATGGCCGACCTTACATCCATGAGATTACCAATGACCAGTTGCGTGGCATACTTGACAGGGTAATTCATTTTGAAAAGACGACCAGCTCCGGAGTTGATTATACCCTGCCGCCGACGAATATCATCCGTGACATTCTGTCATTGAAAAATTACCCGGATTCGATCCCTCAGATAAGAGGGATAGCCGAATCCCCGGTTGTAAGAATCAGTGGTACAATCGTCTGTAACCCAGGTTATGATAGTCAGAGCCAGTACTTTTACTGGCCGGATAAAACAATCCCTTCCATTGATGTCTCTGAACATCCCACAGGGGGCCAGATCAGAGATTCTGTGGATTTGTTAACCGATATTCTGACAGATTTTCCATTCGTAGACAATTGCAGCTTGTGTAATGCAATTGCTTTGATGATAACACCCATCGTACGGCCTGCAATTGATGGTATTGTTCCGCTTGCGCTAATTGAGAGCACCCAGAAAGGCACGGGAAAGGGCTTGCTTACAAGTCTTATTCACCTGATTGCCACAGGGAAGATGCCGCAGACTCTGACCATGCCTGGCAGTGAGGGTGAGATCCGAAGACAGATAACTTCAGCCTGTACAACAGGCAAGCAGATCAGGGTATATGACAACGTGGACCGGATTATTAACAGCCCGGCATTCGCATCAGCACTCACAACCTCCGAGTGGGCGGATCGGACACTCGGAAAGACTGAGATAAGATCATACCCCAACAACACCACCTGGATCATGAATGGTAACAACATCCGTCTGGGCGGGGATATTTCACGCAGGTGCTATGTGATTCAACTGGACCCAAAGAATTCCAGGCCGTGGCAGAGGTCAGATTTTAAATATAAGAATCTGCTTTTGCACATTAAAAAAAATAGATCTGCTCTATTGTCGGCAATATTGACATTGGTACGTGCTTGGTTTGATGCTGGCCAGCCGGTTGCAGATGTTCCTACCATGGGAAGCTTTGAGGAATGGACACGAGTGGTTGGAGGCGTCTTGCATAATGCTGGTTTAGTTGATTTTCTCAGCAATCTGGAAATTTTGTACCAGGATGCTGATGACGAATCCAATCAATATGAGCATTTCCTCCAGGCCTGGCATGAACATTTCGGCACAAGGGAAGTTACGGCAAAAGAAATCTGCCAGTCCAGGTTGGTAGAGTTTCTGCCGGAGTCTGTTCTTGGCGTTGCACCGAGATCAGGGAACCTTACCCAGAAGGTTGGTAAAATGTTGTCAAAATTTGCCGGAACCAGATTTGGCCCTGAGGGTTATCACCTTGTGAAGTTGGGTTTTAAAAATCACTCACTTATCTGGCAGGTCAAAAAAGAAGACAATCCATAGTCTTTAGTTTGCTTAAAATACTGGGGGTCTTCGATAGACCCTCAGTTCAACAGATAAATCTTTTCAAAATATCACCCTCAACCCCCAACACCAGTGTTATTCGCATAACTCCAAATGAGAGAAGGGATTCACAAATTTCAAGGGGGAAGGGTGACAAGGGGAATAAAACGGAAAAGTAGGAAGTGTTTGGTTAGCTCAAATTTAACAGGTTAGATTCACTTTTACGTATGGAAAAAAGGGGAATAGGGAATAAAGGGGGTAAAATTGAAAACAGTACAAAAAATAAAAAGTCTTTTACCTCTACTACATATTTTTTTGTTGTGCTTTTTTATACCCTTCTTCCCCTTCACCATTGAATTGATTGATTACCAATACATCCTGAAAATTAAATTGGAAGGGAATTCGGGGATTTTTAAAATGGGGACTGAAAAATGAATATACAGGATCAACTTCAATCTGATGGTATTGCCTTAAAAAAGGTATCTTCAACCAATGGGGGAGAATATTGTTCTCCGTGTCCTGTCTGCGGTGGCCGTGATCGGTTTCGAGTCTGGATAAATCAGGGGGATACTGGCCGATATTGGTGTCGGCAATGTGGAATAACGGGTGATTTACTTCAATACTTAATAGATTTTAAGAATATGACTTTTTTTGAGGCCTGCCAATACTCAGGGAATGACCATAAAATTAATAATGGTGGACCATGCAGATCTGAAATTATAAAAAGCAGAGATCAATGGGAACCCAAGGAAATCAGTCCTCCTCCTGATATGTGGCAGGAAAGGGCATCGTTGTTGATCAAGTTTGCTCAGGAAACTCTTTTCAGTAAAATCGGCCAGCGCTGCAGGACGTGGCTATATACTCAACGTTGTCTTACCGATGAAACAATTGAAAAGTTCCATCTTGGTCTGTTACCAAAATACTACTATCGGGAAAGATCGCAGTGGGGCTTGCCAGATGAAATCAATCCAAAAACGGGTAAAAATAAAAAGATATGTCTTCCCCGTGGGCTTGTAATTCCATATGTTCAAGGTGGTCAAGTGTTGCGTTTGCGTATCCGTCTGCCAGATCCGGGGAAGTATTCAAAATATCAAAATGTATTTGGATCTAAAAATTATCCTTTTTATAATACTCTTAGTGAGGGAACTGATGTTGTTATTGTTGAGAGTGATCTGGACGCCATATTGCTGAATCAAGTTCTGGGTCCTGATGTAACACCCATCGCATTAGGTTCTGCGACGAATAAGCCCGATACGATATTGATGGGTTTTTTACGCAATCATGCCAGGCATATTTTAATTGCATTGGATACTGACAGTGCAGGGGGAAAGCCGTGCTATCAGTTCTGGAAGAAGTATTTTCCTAAATCAAGTCGATGTATAATTCCATCAAGATTTGGGAAAGATCCGACTGAGGCAGCGCTTCATGGCTTGAATCTTCGTCAATGGTTTCAGGCAGGGATTAAAATTGCTAAAATTTAGTATGAGTGGCTCCTTTTCTATTATTGATATTTTTTTGTCATCCGGCATAAGTTTTTTGATAACACCTATAATTATTTTTTATCATTTTGCGGACATTTCATAATGAAAGTGTCATCGAGAAATAAAGATGATCCTGTTTGTTATCGTTGCTCCAAAATCTTGAAAAAATTTTATTGACATGTTGTTACGCATGATTGCATATATCTGAATATCAATTTGGCTGAGATTTTAAATTTAGATCTATCAAGTAAATTATCACAACGGTTATATTATGGGTTTACTGGAGGGTTTCTATGAATTTACATCAAGAATTTTGTACCCCTGATTACAAGCTTGGATATATTGACCAGTTTGTTGAAGAGAGGGGATACGGTTGGATAAAAGATGAAAATGGAGAGCAAGTATTTTTCCATATTTCAGATGTCTTAGATATAAACAAAGCCCCAATAAACTTGAAAGAGAAAGTTTGTTTCTTTGCTGTTACATCTGAGAAACATGGTTTCGACGCAAAAAAGATTAATCGGAAATGGGATTATGGGGATATTGTGTACATAAATGATGTCGAAAGCTATGGTTTTATTAATGGAATCGGCAAAATAAAGAAAAAAATTCATTTTCATCTTGATAGCTTTGTAAATTATCCAAATTCTATACCACAAAAAGGTCAAATTGTTTCTTTTTCGAGTCAGATTGGTGATCGTGGAGATTCTATTGCGTTAAATGTAAATGCGGCTGAGGAATGCTTTGGTGAAATTATTGAGTGGAATGAAAATAAGGGCAAAATTTTACCAACAAATTCAAAGAATCCAGTTTCTCTTTGCGAAGAAGATGTTATTGCTAATCAAAATGCGGAAAAGATATCTTTTAAGATAGGTGAGAAAGTAACTTTTTTATTTGATGCTTATAAAAACAATGTGTTTTTTGTACAAAGTTGTGGGAAATTGAATTTCGGCGTTATTGTCAGCGTCGTTATTGATAAAGGCTTGGGTTATATACGACAGGGAGGTGGATTTGAGAAGAGCATCCTTTTTCATTTTAACAGTTTAGCAAATTATCCGAAATCTAACCCAAGGGTAGGCCAATATGTTTCTTTTTTAAGTCGAGTCGGTGATCGTGGAGATTATATTGCGTTAAGTGTAAATATGGTTGAAAAATGCTTTGGTGAAGTTATTGAGTGGGGACAAAGTGAATTTCAGGGCAAAATTTTACCAACAAACTCAAAAGATCCAATCTCAATTCACGGGAAAGAAGTTGTAGTACAACGGGAAGGTGCTTTCATATCTCTTGAAGTGGGTGACACAGTTTCTTTTTTATTTGGAGAGAGTGAAAAGAAAGCTATCCTTGCCCGAAAAGATCTTCCTTTTCGGAAATTTGCATACAATGATGATGATGAAAAAATGTTACAAGATTTAGCTGAGGAAGCTTTGGATGAAGACTGGAGCTATTCAAACTCTTCAATAAATGATCCTTATAGAATTTTACGGAATTATCTCTTTTATACTTTTCGACGTCTTGAAGAAGAGGATGTAAATTCAAACTCAGGAGAGAAAAAGATCCAAGTCGTTGAGTTAGAAGATAAATCGAATATAGCTGTATTTAATACTGGCTTGGTGAATAAATATTATGAAGCTCTTTATGCAGTTTTTGAGGAAATGCCTTCTTTAGAAATTGGGAAGCCTCGTTGGTATTTTGTCGGATTTTGCACCAGAGGTAGTAGAATCAATGGGAAAAGCTATTTAGCATATTTGGAAAAATTACCAGAAAGGGCTGAGTATTTTAATGACCAATCTGATCTTTTGTTCAATTTTAAAATAAGACTTGATCCAGATATGAATCATATAGTTGGAGAAAGGGGACATCGTGTGCCTGAAAGAATCAGAGACCGATATTCTAAAGATTTGACAGATGAAACAGAAATAGAACGTAAGCTTCGTGAAAAAATAAAAAACGCAATTGATTTGGCTATCAAAAGGGTTCAGTGGAACTACAAGGCAGCCATACCACAATACTTTCCAAAATCTAAGGGGATTCAACTTTTACTTCCATTAAGCCTTGATGACCCTCAAGTAGTAGATGTTGCACTTGCTGTGGAACTTAAAAAAGGTGCTAAAGCATATTCTGGGTTTACTATTTTAGAACTAGACTGGGCATATAATAATGCAAGGTTAATTGCAAGGCCAGACAGCGATTGGTTAAGTCCAAAAATTATCAATCCTGTCGAGTAAAATTCGGAAAATATGGAATATATTTAAATAGTGATAAAAAGAGACCCAACCTATTAGTGTTTAAAGGTTGGGTCCTAATGTATAATCAATTAATAGGTTGAGCAGATCAATTCTAAGTTAATTGGGCAGAACAACCTTTTTCATCAACTGACTGGTTTGCTGAATTTTTCATTCAATTCATCTGGTACGAATATTGCTTTTTAAAATATCGAAAGCAAAAGGGCTCTTAACAGTATAGAGTTTGAATGATTAACATAAACAGAGAGGAGTTGACATGAAAAAAGATATCATCGATACCAACTGGGATGAAGATATCCGTCTTTAGGAAATCTGAAAAACTCAAAACAGGCACCCAACCCCGAAAAGGGTTGGGTGCTTTCTATTAACCTGCTGGCTGAGCAAGCCTTTCGCTAAATTTTTCGGTTCTTTCAAGAAAGACCTTGTCAGATAAATGTGAATACCGTTGTGTGATTTTCATGTCAGAGTGGTTCAGCATCTTGCTCACCTCAAAAAGGCTGGCCCCATTAGCCAAGAGCTGGCTGGCAAAGGTATGACGAAGGGTGTGGATCGTAACCTTTTTCTTGGTGATGCCTGCAATTTCTAAGGCATTAAGGAATGCTCTCCGGCAGGTTACCATATGTTTACCATGTTTTCTGCCTGGAAACACATGTGGGTTACCGACAATTCTGTGCTCTTCAAGTTCTGTGAATACATCCTTTGCCATTTGGGATAAGAAAACTTTGTCTGAGGTCTGTGATTTTGTCATTTCCCGTCGGATATAAATTATACCTTCCTCAATCGAGATATCAGACCATTTTAGTGAAAGGATTTCCCCATGGCGCTTTCCGGTCAGAATCATTATTTTAAGAGCACAAGCACTTACCCTGTTCGGCAAAGAATCTAATGCAGCAAGAAACCTTCTGGATTCATCCAATGATAAAAAAACATCCCGGCCAGGGCTTTCTTTTTGCCGAGCTAATGATTTGCCAGCAACTGGTGATTCAGAAAGGTACTCCCACTCAACTGCCAGATTAAACATTCTCAACAGCAAAGATCGGAAACGATTAACAGTGCCTCCTTTAATTTTTTTAGTTCCTCCTTTAACTTTTCTGGCTAAAATATTGTCCA
Source organism: Pseudomonadota bacterium (assembly GCA_018821535.1). Lineage (GTDB taxonomy): Bacteria > Desulfobacterota > Desulfobacteria > Desulfobacterales > Desulfobacteraceae > Desulfobacula. Next base: position 65,965 of record JAHJLV010000008.1, read on the forward strand.
GAAATTTTTGGAGATCTCTTTTTGTAATTGAGCTGAGCATATATTTCCCGAATACCGGGATAATATGATTTTCCAGCCGTGTTTTGATGCTGTAGTATGATTTGTTTACAACTTTTGCATGAGCGAGATATAGCTCTGAGAACTCTGCAAAGGTCAGTTCAGCTTTTTGCTTTTCGATATTTGCCAGTGGATCGATACCTTTCGAGATCATCTTTCGATTCTCATAGACCATCTCACGTGCTTCTTCTACGGATAAGCTTGGAAAAGTTCCCAAGGCAATGGCAATTTTCCGTTTACGGAATACACCTCGGAACATAAAAGTCTTTCTGGGCGGATCGGCCTTGTTGCAGAGGCATTTAAGCCCAATTGCAAGGTCATCTGACCATTCAATTTCTTTTGAGGGTGCATCTGGTTTTTGAGGTCCCAGTTTTTCAATGTTTTTTTTGGTAAAATGAATTTTTCGACACAGCCGTCTTTTTCCCATGATTGTTTTTCTCCTATGATTTTTTCAGGTGGAATAATGAAAATTGAGATTACAGGAACTGAGATCGTCGGTGAGGGAGTCCTTTGTTCTCTCACCGAGATCTCTTGTCCTAATTAAATGTTCGTTTACCGGGTTAAACCGTCCGGTATTAATCCGGTATTTCCTTCCAGGATTCTGAAAATGATTCCTTGAAAAATTGACCCGATTCCTTATTGAAAATTATTTTTATGAATTGAGGTTTGGCTGATATTCGGGGGTAGGGGAGATAAGGGGATAGAAATGATCACATCTGAATTTTTTCAACCTCTGACACCGGTCTGATTCGCCAGGATATTTCTGATTCGCATTCAATTTCAACAGAATGGATATTGATGCCCTTAAGTTCATTGAATGAGATATACCCCCATTCTGCGCACTCCATGTCGCCATTCAAAATGGCATATCCGAAAAACAGGTCATCTCCATCAAATTCAATGATAAACCAATCGCAGTCGAAAATGTAAAAGTGCAGGTACACCTTTTTCTTTTCCAAGGGTACCTTTTCCGTTTCATACAGCCTTGGTATCTCATCAAGCCTTTTCTGTGCGGGTGTATTCCACATTGGTTTCCTCCTATCGATTAAAATTACAAAGGATTCCTGTCACCTTAGCATGGCCAGCAAAAACCCATCTTCAGGAGCCGAAAGATCAATACAGTCTTGAGTTTCATCTCCCTCATTCCATTTGATCGGGACATTTCTTCCGATCAATTCTTCAAGAAGATCCGGATCGAACAGGGTGGGAATCTTGTGTTTTTCAATTCCCTGGAATAGCTGTTCTTCTGTTATCAATGAGTCCAAATCTATGTATAATTCCAGAACTGGTCCCACCTCATCAGGATCACCACCACCAAAGATTTCCATGCTGAGTTCAAAGCTGTCATAGTGAGTGTCTTTAATAAACGACATCCGGATAAGAGACAGGTCAGTTATGTCTTCTCCGACATCCATGAATTCATCAACCACCTCTTCAAATGCAATTATTTCTCTTACAATTCTCATAACCCCTCCTGTAAATAGTAAAGGCCAGACCCTGAAAGGATCTGACCTGTTTTTGTTAAATCGTAATGTTTTCTTAAATTTAAAATGTGCCCTCAGTAGGGTAGAACCATATACCCGGATCATAGAAAAGATCCGGGGCCTGTCTCATAGAATATTTTTCCTACAGGAGGGTGTCTGCATTTCTAAAAGATTTTACATAATGAAAAGCTAAAATCAGAGAGTGATTTCTGAAATTTTGTCCTGTATTGTTTTTAATTTTCCAGAGCTGGCCATGCTGTAATAGCCATCTGCAACAACGAGATGATCATGAACAGTAACACCAATACTTTCCAGGGCAATTCCAATCCTGATTGTAATGGCATAATCTGAACTGGATGGCTCGGGATCGCCTGAAGGATGATTGTGTGCAAGTACCACAGCCGTACTTTTATGGGTAAGGACCTTTTTGATTATTTCTCTGGGATATACACTGGAAGTGGATATGGTCCCAGAAAACATCTTTTCTATTGCCAGGATTTTATTTTTGGCGTTCAGGAAGATACAGTAAAAGGTTTCCACATCATCCTGGTCGGCAAACAATGGTTTTATGGTATTGTAAACTTCTTCAGGCGTGGCAAGCTTATGTCCCTTGGCAGATTCCTTGACCATTGACGCAAACTTACCTGATTTTAAATCGTTCCAGAATTCTGTTTTTTCACGCATAGACTCCCTCCTTTAAGGCCTCCTTATGGGTTGTCATGGGAGGCCTTCGCTAAAATATATTTCTAATGAAATAATATTTGTTTAAAAGAGGTTTTAATACGTCAAGAAGGCTTACTACAGCGTAACTATAATCAATTGAAATAAATATTATTATGATAGAGATCATGGCGTTGCCGGAAAGACTCCGTGATTCAATGTGGTTTAATTTCAATCAATATACAAAGGAGAGCATTATGGGCAGGCCCAAAAAAGAAATCAGCACTGGAAAGGCAGAAGAAACGGTAGACACGTCAGAAACGGAAACAAAGACAACTGCTTCTACACAAGCAATAGAAAACCAGGATCAGCTGGATACTGAAATCATTATCAGAATTCTTTACCATGGACGTTGCCCAAAGCTGACTTCCCGAGGGCAGGGCGATCTTGAATATGAGCTTGGCGTCAATGATGTCACTGATGAATCATACATACGCATTGCCGGAAACCATAGCAGTGGGGCATTTAATCATAACTGGATTGCTCTGAATGAAATTCGATCCATACTGGATAATATTAAGGAACAATCCTTCCGAGCAGTTGCCTTACAAAATCTATACAGTGGTCAGTCGAGCAATAACCATGGTTATCTTGGTGCGATTTTGAAAGCGGAGGGTGTTGTGGTAACCTTGCAGAAACAACCAGCGTTAATGCAGTTGGGGGTTTGGGATACATTGTTGGGAAAAATTGATTCATTGAAAAAGACAGAGGTCAGCCTTACTGATTATATTGCTGTGGCTGCTGAGGAAAGATTGAAAAAGATAAGGGATAAAAGAAATTCTGCTGAAAAATCTGAATCCTGAAAAAAAAGAATCCCAGCGCTATCAATGGTTTGGGATTCTTTTTTTTAAGATTTATATGTCGGTTCCACTATGGGGGCGGTGCGGCAGTCTTCCGGCATTAAGGATTGGATTTTATTTTGGATATCATCATTCATATAAGCATACAGCTGCCCTAAAAGCAGCATCATTAAAGCCAAATCGTCAGTATATCCTATGCCAGCCATAAAGTCAGGCAGCACATCAAAGGGGCATATAAAATACCCAAGGACACCAATTATAGCTATTTTTGCCCAGATTGGAACCTTTGATTCCCGTAATAAAACATACAAACTGATCCCGGCTTTAATTATTGAACAACCTGCATTGCCGGGCATTGAAGTGATTTTTTTCCAGAACCCCTCATCTGAAAAAGAAGCGCTGTAGTCTTTTTGTGGCATATTTTTTCTCCTGTAATTAAAAATGGATGTCTTCATAGAGAGAAGATTCCCAATCGGCAATGGTCAAGGATCTATTGTTTTTGAAAATGCTGAGTTTTCAGAAGCCCTGACAGTTCTTCTTTACGAATCGGTATAAGCTCAGCCTCTCTGGTTATAGATAACATCCATTCGTTACCGGGTGCATAATACAACCGTTCAACCTGTTTTCCACCCATGGAGACAGGAAAGGCGGGATCTGTCCATTCTGCAACCATGACCTGTCTATCAGGCTTACAACCATAATCTTCGCTGCTAAAGTATATTTGCAATTCCAGGCTGAAACTATGTTTTTCCAACCATTGTTTTGCTTCATCTGGGCCAATCGTGTTTGATGACTGGTGTTTATTTTCTTTTTTGGGCTTTATTGTTTGAAACCACTTCCCATCGTGGGTTTTGAAAAGACGGCTCAGTATCTTTCCAGAAAAAGTCGTGTAGGTTTCTGACTCAACAATCAATACGGAATGGCTGGTGTCGTATATGACGCCACTGATAATTTTTTTCATTTATTTCTCCTTCCTTTTGTCAAAAGTAAAAGCACTTCTTTGATCATTATATTAATTTGTTTTTCAAATAATTTCGGGATGATAATAGGAAGAATATTTAATGACTGATAAAAAGATGTAAGTTTTTGAGTTGTTATTTCTCCTTTAAAATAGAAGTTTTCTTATTTGCTTTTCAGTCTGCATAAGAGCAACTATTTTTTAAAATTTCGGATTCTTTCCGTTTTGCTTCTTCCATGCTATCAGCATGCACAATTTCAACGGTAGCGCCTGAAAAATTATTTGAGTTATCCTGAAAATGTTCTGCAATCCGAGCCTTCAACATGCCAGTTTGGGCAATCCCCACATATGTGCTTAAACCAGATGCTGATTTGATTGTGTAAACTACCGGCTTATCGTTTTTAAGATTTTCAATTTCCGTTATAGTTAATTTTATTTTTTTTGTAGACATGTTGTGATCCCTTTCTGTTTGATGTGACGATTTAGCTGCGGGTTCGCTTGTCGGAGGATTCGTTGTCATTTCACTTTCCTTTCTTTTATGGGTTTGTTTCCTTGACTTACGACAGCCTATTGAGCACAAATGGTGCCAAACTGAAATGATACAATGGAAAGGCAAAGTTAACTGTTCTAATATGCTGAAATTGTTGAATTAAAAAGGTTTGTTTCTGTTTGGATTAAGTAACTATCTGAAAAGAAATGAAAAACCACAATAAATTTTCTTGTGTTTCCATAAATTAATTTATATGAAGATGTTTATGAAGAATATATTAACATGCTGGATTGGATTCAAGGATTTAGATGCCTCTAATGGTAAGATGGATGTTGGCTTAGGACCGATCGCCCGGGCTGTAACTTCCAGAAAATATGATGAAGTTTGTTTGGTCAGTGACTTGAAACCCAAAGAGACCAAGTCTTATGTAGGTTGGATAAAAGGCAAAACCGATATCCCCATCAAGGTGTACCCTGAAATAATGTCTGGTCCAACGGTATTTTCTGAAATATATCAATCGGCTGTCAGGTCTGTAGAAGACATTTTGAAGAGGCATGGAAAAGATGCAAATCTTACTTTTCATATAAGTCCTGGCACTTCTCATATGGCTGCTGTATGGATAATATTGTCGAAAACTCGATTCCCTGCTGAAATTATTCAATCCTCAAAAGAATATGGAGTTCAAACAACCTCAATCCCGTTTGATATTTCCGCAGATTTTTTACCCGATTTACTTCAAAAATCGGATAGAACCCTTGAAAAGCTTGCTGCTGGTCTACCGAAAGAAGCACCAGAGTTTAAAGACATAATTTACCGCAGTGAGGAAATGCAGCATGTGGTGCTTAAAGCAAGGCGGATTGCACCCCGATCAATACCTGTGTTAATCGAAGGGGAATCGGGTACCGGTAAAGAATTATTTGCCCATGCCATCCATGATGCCAGCCCTCGCCGAGAAAAGTCTTTTATCTCCATTAATTGCGGGGCAATTCCCAAAGAGTTGGTTGAGTCCGAATTGTTTGGACATGAAAAAGGTGCTTTTTCCGGGGCAGTTTCAAAGCGGATAGGCCACTTTGAAGCTGCCCATCTGGGTACTATTTTTTTAGATGAAATAGGTGAATTGCCTTTGGAGATGCAAGTTAAGTTATTGCGAACAGTCCAGGAAGGTGAAGTAAAACGGATTGGCTCAACTCAGGCAATAAAAATAGACGTAAGAATTATTGCGGCTACCAATAGAAAACTTATTGATGAAGTGGCAAAGGGTTTATTCAGGGAAGATCTTTTTTATCGTTTGGCTGTAGGAGTGATTAATTTGCCCCCATTAAGGGAGAGATCTGGAGATATAAGCCTGCTGATTGATAGGTTCTTGGAGCAGATTAATTCGGAAAGCAAGAATGAACCAGGTTATATACATAAGAAAATTTCTGCATCGGCAAAAAATCTTCTGCTTCAACACCCCTGGCCCGGAAATGTCAGAGAATTGCAAAATACTTTGGTGAGGGCTGCTGTTTGGTCAATAGATGATAAGGTGAGTGAAAAAGATATTAGAGAAGCATTGTTTCCGATACCTGGTAATATCAAGGGAAATGATATGATTCTTAATCAATCCTTGGATAACGGAATCAATCTTCCAGAAATATTAAAAAAAGTGACAGTTCACTATCTTGAAAGAGGTCTTGAAAAAACACATGGAAATAAGAAAAAGACCTCTGAGTTATTGGGTTTGCCAAGTTACCAGACATTAACCAATTGGCTGATCAAGCACGGTTTAAAATAGTTTTGGCACTGTCGTTGATATTCATGAGAGCCAATTCCTCACTCAAAGGATGTGTTAAACATGAATGACAAAAAATTCGGAAAAACAATAAGAATATTTTTAATGGATGGTACTTCAGACGGGAGAATGGCTTGTGAATTATCTAACTGGTCTGGGAAGGCATATAAAATTCCAAGGAGCTTGGTAAAAGATTGTTCTGATAGGCCTGAACTCAATGGCACAGGAGTATACATTCTGTTTGGAAAAACAGAAGATAATTCAAAAAAAGGCGTTGCCTATCTCGGTGAGGCAGAGAATATTTTCAAAAGGTTGGCCCAACATCTAAGGGAAAAGGACTTTTGGCATGAAGCCATTGTCCTTATTAGTAAGGACGATAACCTGAATAAGGCGCATATAAAGTATGTTGAACATAAAATGTACAATATTGCAATTGATGCGAACAGATTTTCAATTCTAAACAATTCAGTTCCAACTCTATCTTCTATCTCTGAGCCAGACATAGCAGAAATGGAAGAATTTATCGAGAATGCAAAGATGATGGTTTCTATTTTGGGTTATAAAATTTTTGAATCGTTAAGAAATATTGTAAATAAGAAGAATGATGACAATTTGCTATTTATAAAAGCCGCAAGGGGTGCGGATGCAATAGGGCAGCAAAACAATGATGGCTTTTTAGTGCTGCAAAATTCTAGAATTGCGGATGATTATGTCAAGTCATTTTCACCGTCGTTAAAAAATCTTCGAAGTAGACTTATAAAAGAAGAGATAATTGAAAAAAAGGATGATCAATACCTTTTTGTTGAGGATTATTTGTTTTCCAGTCCATCTTTGGCTGCTGCTGTAATAATGGGTAGAAATGCGAATGGATTGAAAGAATGGAAAACCCAGGACGGTAGGACTCTTAAGAGTGTTGAGAGTGGATAATAAAATCATTGCTGAAATTATTAAGGTTAAAAAATGCGCTTAATTGATCCTAAGTATCGAAACTTAAGACCCAGAATAGAATATTTGACTGATGAAGTTGTCATTGCTCAGGCGTGGAAAAAAACTCATGCATATATGAGATCGCACAACTGGTATGCTGATACATTGGCCTTAGATATTTCAGCTCTTGGGTTGGAGTCAAATGCTTCTAATTGGGGTAAAATGGTATCTCAATCTGATTTTATTCCTTATAAAATGGAGTTGGTCCCGGCTCCCAAAAGCCAAAGATGGATAGTTGATCAAAAGGAAGGTTGGATTCGAGAGCAAAAAGATAAAAATAGTATTAAAAAAGACAAACCACCAATCCGACCACTAGCACATTTGACAATTAGAGACCAGACTTTGACAACGGCTGCAATGTTATGTCTTGCAGATTCAGTCGAAACAGTTCAGGGGAATTGTGGTGAGCAAGATTTTTTAAAGGCCCAAGACAAGGGCGTGTACAGCTATGGAAATAGATTGGTTTGCGATTGGGAAGATGATGAGGCATGGTTCCGTTGGGGGAACTATCAAACGTATAGGAAGTTCTTTACTGATTACAGATATTTTTTGAAACGTCCAGTCTTTTTCGGCAATTACGCAGCAGAGAGCCATGAGACTAAAGATCATATATATATAATTAGTCTTGATATCGCCCAGTTTTATAACTGCATTGATCGATCCATAATGGTGGAAAGGTTGAAAGAAATCTGTGATAACCTTGATGTTGCTACAGATTGTGAGCAATTTTGGCAGTCAATTCAGAATATTACAAATTGGAACTGGAATAAAACAGCCAAAGTCAAAGCCAAAAGAATAGGCATTAATTTAGGAAAAGGACTCCCACAAGGGCTTGTTGCAGCAGGTTTTTTGGCAAATTCATATTTGATTAATTTTGACGAGTTCGTTGGTTCAAAAATTGGAAACAATTTACCTCAACTTGAAGGAGTTGTTTTACATGACTATTGCCGCTATGTGGATGATTTGAGATTAGTGATCAGTACGAATGAAGCAAGTTCAATAGAGCAAGTAACAAAAAATATTAATAACTGGATCAATCAAGAATTAAAAAAAAGAGGGGGACAAGAGCTTTCATTAAACAATGATAAAACTCAAATAATATCACTGGTTGATTTGGATAGTAGCGGTAGCCTGTCAGGTAGAATTAATCAACTGCAAAAGGAAATTAGTGGACCGGTTGACAGGGATACTTTAGACGGAGCAATAAGCATATTAGAAGGTCTATTAACAACTCAAACAGATGGATTGCCTTCTGATTTGGACTCTCTTTCCGACGCACCTCTTTTAAGAGTGGCCAAATTCGATCATGATGTTAGACCAGATACATTGAAAAGATTCGCTGCGAATAGACTTGAAATTCTAATGAGAAATAAAAGACGTCTTGGGGAAAGAGAAGATCCGAATAATGAAAAATCCATGGGATCTATTGATAATGAGAGTGAATTGCTTGCTAAAAAATTAATCTGGTCTTGGATACAAGATCCCTCTTTGTCTTTAGTTTTAAGAAAAGCTTTTGAAATATATCCCACACCTCAACTCTTAGAGCCAGTTTTAAAATCTCTATATGAAAGATGTAGTTTTAGCGGAAAAAATCGCAAAGATATTGATCAGATAAATAGCTGTTTATCTGATTATGTCTTGGCCGATATTTTTCGTTTCTGCATCGAATTCAAAAGCTATTATGAAAGAATTCAGTATCCTGATAGTGCCGATCCATCAGGAATGTTAGGTATTGCAGGACATTATGCCCAAAAGGCCATATCATCGAGCAAACTACCAATTTTTGTTCAAAGACAAGCACTGCTCCTGCTTGCCGTATTGGAAAAGTCTGTTCCATTGGATGATTCTGAAGAAACGATTCAGCACACGTTGCATAAAATATTAGCGGGTAAGCCAATAGAATGGAAAAGCCAAAAATTGGCTCTCTTTGAAATTGCAGGTCAAATTAGTGGAACTCCTTCAATTATTGCACGGCAATTATTTGGAATTATAGAAGAGTTTGATGAAACAGAACTTTCAAAAATTATCGATGAGTTAGCTAAAAGAGGCGGCGATCTCTGGGGATTCTTTTGGAGTCAAATCAATAAATCAGATGATTTTATCGAAATATCGAAGAAATTTGAATGGGCACGCCCCTATAAACCTTCAACTGTCTCTCGATTTGCAAAACAAAGATTGAGTCAACTTATATTTTCGGAATCAAATGGGTTTGTTCATGAGGCTGCGTTTTTAAAATTATCTTTGGAATTATTGACGCTTTATGAGGAAAAGCAAAATGTCTTGGGCTTATCTCCATCACAGTTGTTTGTAAGACCAAAACCAGGGGGAAAAGGTTTAGCTACTGATTGGAAAGAAATCTGGGTTCCCGGCTGTCAAATTGAAGTTAGTAAAGATACAGCCAAAATTTTGAAAGATCCACGGTTCAGCACACCGCCATGGTTGTCTGATACACCAGGTGCAGATGTTATCTACTGGATTGGCTCAATATTAAGAGCGGTTGTCATAGGAAAAGACGATTATACCGGCAATAGATGGAAAAGTGGTAAAATAAATGGTTACAAAGGGCTCCGGACGAATTGGTATAAGAGGCGAATGGGAATGATGCATGCACCGGAGGCTCTTGTTGGTGATTATGCAACTTTATCAACCTGGGCTTCAGAATTTCTAATGATTTGTCTTCAATGGCCAGGTTTTGAATCCACCCACATTCGAGAGGACTCATTAAAGACTATTTATGATTTAGAAAGTTGTAGGATTGTAATTGAAAACCAAATTTCATTGTTAAATGATTTTCATTGTGAAGCATCCAAAATGCCGGTTGTCATAACTAAAATAAAAAGACCGAATAAATCAAATAATGCACACTTTAGATTGGTTACAGTTCAACAACTGCTTCCAAAAACCAAAGATTTTTCAGACTCTGATCCTACTTTAAGTTCATCACCGGTTAAAGAGAGAAATCGGGATCATTTGGCAAAAATATGTAGTCTCACTTATAAAACATTGATTTGCAAAGCTGGTACTGAAAAAGAAAAAAGGCCAGCTTTTGCAGATTTGATAGTTTTTCCAGAAGTAGCGATACATTCAGATGATCAAGATATACTAAAAAGATTAGCCGATAAAACACGCTCAATGATTTTTGCCGGGATGATTTTCATAGATTCTGATGGGAAATTGGTAAATAAAGCACGATGGTTAATACCAGATTATCGAGAATCAGGTCGGCAATGGGTGATCCGGGATCAAGGCAAGGCACATCCAACATTAGTTGAAAAAGAGTTGGGAGTGAGTTCTTTCCGCCCTTGCCAGCACATAATAGAGGTGGAAGGGATTTCAAAAGATCCCTTGAAAATTACAGGGGCCATTTGCTATGACTCAACAGATCTCAAACTTGCTTCAGATTTGAAAAATAAGTCTCATTTGTTCGTTATACCAGCACATAATAAGGATGTCAGAACTTTTGATGCCATGGTTGGTGCGCTCCATTATCATATGTACCAGCACATCGTTGTGGTCAACAAAGGTCAGTACGGTGGCTCTACTATGCAGGCTCCGTATAAAGAATCTTTTGAACGCCTTATTTCACACGCACATGGTGTGGATCAAATTTCTATAAATGTTGCAGATTTGGATTTAGATGTGTTTCATCGGAAGGTAAAAAATGGTAAGGCTATAAAAACACCTCCGGCAGGGTAGAAAAAGGTGAGATATGGAAAGCGAATAAAATTCTTTTAAACCTTGTGATTATGGATTGTTTTTTGAATCGGGTATCCAACATTTTTGGAGAGGAAATGAAAAAAAGAGAGCTCAGTGAGCGTGATATTTGTACAAAATATATTACGCCTTCTATTGAACAGGCTGGTTGGGATCAGTCTCAGTTTCGAGAAGAAGTTAAGCTTACTGATGGTCGGATAATGGTTCGGGGCAAATTAGCATCCCGAGTTAAGAATCCTGAAGCAAAAGGCGGACCCAAAAGAGCAGACTATGTAATTTACGCCCGTCCTAATGTCCCAGTCGCAGTTGTGGAAGCAAAACGCAATATTTATTCTGTCGGTCATGGCATGCCGCAGGCGCTTTTATATGCTGAAATGCTGGATGTTCCTTTTGCTTTCAGCTCCAATGGAGATGGGTTTTTGTTTCATGATCGGACGGGTTTGACTGAACCAATTGAAAGAGAGTTAGGGCTTGAGGAATTTCCCAAATTTTCTGAACTTTGGCCTTTATACAGAACTTGGAAGGGCCTTGATAATGAAAATAGTGTGCATTTAGTTGAGCAGCCTTACCATGTAGATGGATCAGGAAAGGCTGCCCGATATTATCAAAGAGTTGCTATAAATAGAGCAATCGAAGCCATTGCCAAAGGGCAGAATAGGCTCTTGCTAGTTATGGCTACAGGAACAGGGAAGACATACACGGCTTTTCAAATTATTTGGCGGTTGTGGAAAGCCAAGGCAAAAAAGCGGATTTTGTTTCTTGCCGACCGAAATATTCTTGTTGATCAAACGATGCTGCAAGATTTTTCACCTTTTGGTGAGATAATGCATAAAATATCAAATCGAGAGGTTAAAAAAAATTACGAGATATATCTTTCTCTTTATCAAGCAGTTACAGGGAATGAAGAATGGAAACAGATTTTTAGGCAGTTTCCATCAGATTTTTTTGATTTGGTTGTCATAGATGAGTGTCATCGAGGCAGTGCTTCTGAGGATTCAGCTTGGCGTGTTGTACTGGAATACTTTAATAGTGCCACTCATTTGGGTTTGACCGCTACGCCTAAAGAAACAAGAGATACTTCAAATACTCATTATTTTGGTGATCCGATTTATACTTATTCTCTAAAACAAGGCATCGAGGATGGCTTTTTAGCACCTTATAAGGTCATTCGTGTTGTATCAGATGTAGATGCTCTTGGTTATACCCCTGAATTAGGAAAAATTGATAAAAACGGGAAAGTCATTGAACATCGTCAATACAACACGAAAGACTATGATCGAAATATGATTTTAACCAAACGTACCGAATTTGTTGCTTCAAAGGTTTGGGAATATCTTGAAAAAACAGATCCCATGTCAAAGACAATTGTATTTTGTGACGATCAGGACCATGCAGAAAGAATGCGTCAGGCATTAGTTAAACTGATACCAGCAGCAGCGAATAATAGACGTTACGTGATGCGGATCACCGGAGATGACTCAGAAGGCAAAGCTCAACTTTCTTATTTTATAGATAATGACGAATCATTTCCTGTTATTGCAACAACCTCAAAACTTTTAAGTACTGGTGTCGATGCAAAAACATGCAAGCTTATTGTCCTTGATCAGAGCATAAATTCCATGACCGAGTTCAAGCAGATTATAGGGCGGGGTACACGTATTCGTGAAGATTATCACAAACTTTATTTTACTGTGATGGATTTTAAAAATGCCACCCGGCTTTTTGCAGATCCAGACTTTGATGGTGAACCTGTTGTCATTTACGAGCCAAAACCAGATGAACCCATTGTGCCACCTGAAGAGGAATTAACTCAGTCTGAGTTTGAAGATGAAGGTGGTGGCCATCCTGAATATCCTGAGTGGTCTGACGTTGATGATGGTGGAGATGAAGGTGGAATTTCTGAAAGGCCTGGTCGTTATGTAGTTGACGATGTCGAGGTTAATCAGGGGGTATGGCGAGAGCAGTATCTTGATACTGATGGGAAATTGATTACTGAGGAGTATCAAGTTTTTTTGAAGGAAGAAATCAGGAAATCATTACACCATCAGTTCGGAACACTAAAGGATTTTTTAAATCATTGGAGTGCAACTGATCGGAAAAAGGCAATTATCGATGAATTAAAAGAACAAGGGGTTGATCTCAAAGTGTTAAGGCAGGCCATCCCAAATTCAGAACAATTTGGTATTTTTGATCTGATTACTCATATAGCCTTTGATCAAAAACCACTTTCCAGAAAAGAGCGTGTAAATAATGTAAAAAAACGAAATTATTTTGGAAAATACAGTGATCAAGCAAGGCAAGTGCTGGAAGCGTTATTAGAAAAATATGCAGCTCATGGAATAGTAGATATAGAAGATCCAAAAATCTTAGAACTTCCGCCATTTAATCGAATTGGAAGTAAAACTCAGATTAGACGTGAAATATTCGGTGGGCTTGAAAAATATTCCGAAGCAATTACAGAACTAGAACAAGCACTTTATGAAGGTTTAAGTGCATAATATATAATGATAATTTAAAGAAGAAAGATTAAAATGAGTTTAAGCAGCACTATAAAAAGTATTCAAGACATCATGCGAAAAGATGATGGAGTGGACGGAGATGCCCAGCGGATAGGACAGTTAACCTGGATGCTTTTTCTTAAAGTTTTTGATCAAAAAGAAGAAGAGTGGGAAGATGATGCTGCGGACAAGAAAAAAAAATACAAATCACCCATTCCAGAAGAGTGTCGTTGGCGCAAGTGGGCAAAGTATCTGCCAAGCAAAGACGGCAAACTTGCACCGCAAATACAAGCAAGTGAGTTGATTGACTATGTGAATAATAAAGTATTCCCTGGCCTTAAGGAGTTGAATATTGAAGGGGCTTCCGAAAACATTGAGATAGCAAAAGCAAAAGTAGTGCGTGAGGTTTTTGTGGATTCGAATAATTATATGAAATCCGGCACATTAATGCTTGAGGTGATTGAAAAACTTGATGAAGCGATTGATTTCCATGATTTTAAAAATCGTCAGAACTTGGGGAATATGTATGAACAGATTTTAAATGATCTAAGGAGTGCGGGTAATGCGGGAGAATTTTATACACCCCGAGCAGTGACTCAGTTCATGACACAAATGGTCAACCCTCGTTTAGATAAACGGGAAACCGTTCTTGATCCAGCTTGTGGCACCGGAGGATTCTTAACAGCCGTAATCGATCACTTCAATTCCCAGATAAATAAAAAGTCTGGAGCGGATGATAAAAAGGCGGTTGAAGTCTGTATTCACGGTATTGAAAAAAAACAACTGCCACACCTGCTCTGTACCACCAATATGATGCTTCATGGCATTGACGTGCCATCACAGATTGAACACCGCAACACTCTATCAAAAGGCTGGAATGATTGGTCGAAAAATGATCAGGTAGATTGTGTGATTACGAATCCTCCTTTTGGTGGAATGGAAGAGGATGGAGTAGGGACTGATTTCCCCGCAGATGTCCGCACAAGGGAAACATCAGATATGTTTTTAACACTTATTGTCAAAAAATTGTTGAAAGACGGTGGGCGAGGGGCAATTGTATTACCAGATGGAAATCTTTTTGGTGAAGGAGTCAAAGCAAAGGTAAAACAGCTTTTGCTGGATGAGTGTAGTCTTCATACAATTATTCGTCTTCCCAATGGTGTGTTTAATCCTTATACCGGCATTAAGACAAATTTACTTTTTTTTACCAAAGGAAAACCCACCGAAACAATTTGGTATTATGAGCATCCCTATCCGTCGGGATATAAAAGCTATTCGAAAACAAAACCGCTAAAACTTGAAGAATTTCAGAGAGAGAAAGAATGGTGGGGCAAAGAGTCAAACGGTTTTGCAGACCGTGAAGAGAGTGAATTCGCCTGGAAAATTGATTTTAAGTCTCGTAAGCTTGTGGCTGAAGCAAAAGCAAAACCCTTTTGGGATAAAGCTGAAACACTGAATAATGAAGCTTCGGATCTGGAAAGTAATCTAAAAGAACTTCGAAAATCCATAAAAGGAACAAATGGGAAAACGGAGCGGGAGCAGGTGGATGAAGAGATTGAAATTCTTAAAAATAAGGCTGAGAAACTTCGGTTAAAAGCCAAGGACGAGCAAGCTTCCGGCGATCGAATTTTCTGGCCAATTTATAATCTTGATGAAAAGAATCCTAATACACCTGAATCAGAAATTCACGATCCGGACGAGTTGTTGTTAAAATTAAAAAAGGTTACAGAGCAGATTGTTGCGACTGAAGAACAATTGAAGCATGAGTTGGCTGCCGCCTTTGCACACCATTTCAGTGAGGAAGCATAATGAATCCTCAGACATTTTTAGATGAGCTCAGTGTTATCGCTAATGCTCCTGGTGGCGTGCAAAGACTGAGAGAGATGATTTTATTTCTCGGATTAAAAGGAAGACTCACAGAGCAATTGACAACGGATAGTTCCGCAGTGGAATTACTTGACGAAGTGAAGGCGTATAATTCGGAGCAATTGCGCCTAAGGGGAAAAAAAGTCAGAAGTCTTAGTGTAAAGTCAAAAATTTTTTTGACTTTGCCCCCGAATTGGGTGCAAGTAAAAAATATGGACCTTTTCAGTTTATTAAAAGGGAAAAATCCTAAAGATTTAAGTGAAACAAAAAAAAAGTATCCTTATCAAGATATCGAAGCATTAGATAGAGGAAACGTAAGAAGATTTACCAATGATGAAAAAGCCTTTAAATGTCATGATGAAGATATTCTTGTAGTTTGTGATGGTTCTCGAAGCGGGCTAATTTTACAGGGGAAATTTGGTGTAGTAGGATCAACTTTAGCAATCATTCAGACGCCCCCATTTATTCAACCTTTTGTGAAATTGATATTTCAACAAGGTTTCCAAAAACTTAATTCAAGTATGAAGGGCGCTGCAATTCCACATCTTGATACAAAAACCCTTTTAAATGGGGAAGTTGGGTTGCCTCCAATTGAAGAGCAAAAACGAATTGTTGCCAAAGTGGATCAACTTATGGCTTTGTGTGATCAACTTGAAGGGCAGCAACAGAAACGATCGGTGCTCATAAAAAATGCTCGTACTTCAACCCTGGAGGCTTTAGCTAAAGCTCAAGGAGGGAATGAACTGTTTACTGCCTGGAAACGAGCGGAAGAAAACATACCGAGGTTACTTGAACTCCCAGAGGATGTGGAGGAGTTGAAAAGTGCTATTAAGGACGTTGCCCTTAATGGAAATCTAATACCTATAGATAAAAAATTAGTCTTTAATGGGGAAGATTTATTAAGACAAATTGAAAGCGCAAGAAAAGAATGGGAGGCTAATTCTGAAGGGCAAGAGCTTAAGGAAGCTCGAATAATGATGAAAAAGCTCAAAAAACAGAAACTAAATTACCCTAAGGTAAAAATACCTGATCATTGGGTATGGGCATCATTTTTACAAATTTCGAAAGCTGTCGTGGATTGCCATAATAAAACAGCACCATATGTAGATTCTGGTATTCACCTGGTACGGACATCGGATATTCGTAATGGCTTTATGAATTTACAGTTTACAAAAAAAATTACGACAGAAACCTATGATTTTTGGGCCAGGCGAATGCCTCCTATTAGTGGGGATATTTTTTTTACAAGAGAAGCGCCAATGGGAGAGGCTGCAATTGTACCTAAAGGAGCAACTGTCTGTTTGGGACAACGCACAATGCTAATAAGGCTTTTCCCCAATTTATTTGAAAAGAACTTCCTTATTTACGCAATTTATAGCCCAAATTTTATTAAAAGAATGATGAAAGTTGCCGTTGGTGCAATGGTAAAACATCTAAGAGTTGGTGATGCGGAGAGTCTTATGGTTCCAGTTCCTCCGCTAATTGAACAAAAAAAAATTGTTGAAAAAATCCAGGCTCTCTTGTCCATTTGTGATATTTTGCAAAAAAAAATAAAGAAATCACGACAAATATCAAAACTATTAGCTCAATCGATGGTTGAGAGTATCACAGGTATATCCATGGAGAAACAAGAAAAAATGAAAGCACCAAAGACCGAATTGATCACCAAACTCAAACTGGTGAAAAAGCCTGATACTAAAGACAATGCCCCCCTTAGCGCCATCTTGGCACAAAATAATGATGAACTTTCGGCCAAAGCACTTTGGAACCATTCAGGTTTGCCTATTGATGAATTTTATTATCAGCTTAAAATTGAAATGGTTAACAGCTGGATTGAAGAGCCAGAAAAGGCAGAAGTCAGAATTGTTGAGGCATAAATCGAGGAATAATGAGAATTAATAAACTGCATATAGGAGAGTTCCGGAACCTCAAAGATTTCAAAATTGATTTTATCTCAGAAGGCAACGATGCTGCTGGTAATATTATGCAGTTCAACAGCCATGCAATTATTGGTCAGAACGGTTCTGGTAAATCAAATCTCTTTGAAGCAATCATAACGATTTTTCGTGATTTGGATTTGAAAAACAAGCCGGAGTTCACTTATAAACTCGAATATGAGGTGCGTGGTCACACAATTGAGGTGGAAGCGGAAAAGAGCGAAAATCCACTTGTTAAAGTAGATGGCAAGAAAAGTTCAGCCACAGCAATCAGTAAAGAAGAGAATGGCTTTCTTCCTAAAAATGTATTTGCATACTATTCTGGTAAAAATGACCGAATAGAAGAGCTGTTTCATCGTCATCAAAAAAAATTCTATGATGATCTTCTGAGTGATGAAGACATACCATTACGTCGGCTCTTTCTCTGTCGAAATGTGCACTCTCAGTTTGTTCTTCTGGCATATCTCATTGATAATGATGAAGAGGTGAAAAAAATTCTTTCTGATCTGGGCATTCTTAATTTGGAATCGGTTCTTTTCGTGCTGAAAAGACCCTACTGGTTTGGCAGCAATCCATCTGAAGCCATTCTTAAAAATGGAGATAACCGATTTTGGTATGCTCGTGGAAAAGTGCGGTACTTCCTCGATAAACTCTGGGACTATGCAATTGCACCAATTGACAGTGAAGAGTCTCGTACGATTGACTTTCGTGATCGGAAAGAAAAATTTGAACTTCTTTACCTCTTTCTTCAGGATGAAAAGGAACTCCATAGTCTGGCCAATGCTTTTGACGATAAGGATTCACCTGAGCCAACGCCAGTAACTTTTTTTAAGTATTTGGAAAGTACCTATATATCGGATTTGATTGATGAGGTAAGAATTAAGGTCAAGCATAAGCATACCCAAGGAGATATTTCATTTCGTGAACTCTCTGAAGGGGAGCAGCAGTTGTTAACTGTTCTTGGGCTTATGCGTCTTACCAAAGAGGAAGAAACTCTTTTTTTACTCGATGAGCCGGACACACACCTAAATCCAATCTGGAAGCTCCGATATTTTGAAGCAATAAAAAATGTGATTGGTGATAGTTCATCACAAATACTGGTTACCACCCACGATCCTTTGATGATTGGCAGTTTGAGGAAGGAGCAAGTACGTATTCTCATTAAAGAAGGTGGGTTAATTCGAGCTGAAGAGCCAATTGAAGATCCACAAGGTATGGGAGTTTCTGGGTTGCTTAAAAGTGATCTGTTCGGTTTGCGATCAACGGTTGATACGGAAACATTGCGGCGCATTGATAGACGAAATTATCTGTATGCCTTGGGTGAAGCCCGTTCTGAAATTGATAATATAGAATTAACTCGACTAAGTGATGAACTCTCTGACCTTGGTTTTGCAAGTGATTTTAAAGATCCTTATTTTGATAAATTCATAAAGAAGATGGCCCTCCACACAAAGTTTCACAAGCCAGAACTTACACCTGAAGAGCAAGAAGAACAGGATGCTATTGCCGATGGAATCATTGATGAAATTCTTAAGGAGACAGATCAGTGATTTATATTGATTTTGAAGGCAAAACACCGGTTGATAATAACCTTCCGAACTGGAAACCCTGGTCTCAGGAAAAATGGAATGCATGGCTTGCAAAATCGGCTGAATTGCTTGCTGAACTTGAAAAATTGAGTGAAGTGGGTGATATAAAAGAAAGAAATGATTTTATTGATTCAAAAAGTGCACATTGGGGAAAACTCAAGCCTTGGCTGCAGGCTCTCTCTAAGGGAAAATGTTGGTTTTCAGAAGTAAGAGAACTGTATTCATATTATGATGTGGAGCATTTTCGTCCTAAAAAAGAGGCTATAGATATTAATGGTTTTAAACGTGATGGTTATTGGTGGCTCGCCTTTGATTATAGCAATTTTAGGCTTTGTGGAAATGTAGGTAATAGAAAAAAGGGAGGATGGTTTCCACTTAAAGATACTTCATATTGCTCTACTTACGATCTTCAGTGTGAAGAATCTGAAGAATGTTATTTATTGGACCCAACCGATCTAAATGATGTAGCCCTGATTGCATTTAATGAGGAAGGCAATGCAATAATTGTCCCTGATAATGAAATATCAGAATGGGATAAACAACGAGTGGAAGTATCTATAAAGAGACTTAAGCTAAATGAACATGAAGCGTTAACTGAAGAACGGAAAAAAATTTGGCAAAAGGTTAGCCAGGAAATTGATTTGTTTTTGAAAAGCAAATCACGATGCTCAAACGGTGGCAATCCAGCAGCTATGGGAAAAATGAAAGAACATGCTCGGAATATAAGAAAAATGTCTCGTTCTGAATCAGAGTTATCATCAGTTGCCAAGTGGTGTGTTTTGTTTAGAAATAATTGTTAGGGGGCAGACTATGTCAGAATATTGTGGTTGAGGGATTCAGTGAGACTTTTATGAGACTTTAGTGATACTTTTTTAATACTGGTGGGCGTCTTAAGGATTTTATTTTCTTTCATGGCGCTTTTTTTATGCATTTTTTTAATCCTGCGAAAATTTATATATTTAAATCAAAATTTCACTTAATATTGCATTTTTACATTTTGAACTCTTTTTAATATCAGTATGTTAATTCAAATATAGTTTCCAAGTTCATCTTCTGACAGTATTATTTACCTGATATTACTAAAGGCCCGTTTAACGTGGCTTTTCTAAAAAGACACAGCCTGTTAAAAAAATGAAGTTGGAAATATATTTGTTAAAATTTTTGCCAGTAGGCTATCAACTCAATGAACTTTTGCGAGTCTTGTCTGGGTGATCCAGTGGCCTGGATAGAAGCCGATTTTATTTTGTGTTTATCATATATGATAAACACATGCAGATCCATTTTTAGATCTTCTTTCTTTTTCATTGCGGTTTCAAGACTTTTAGAAATATATTCAATATCTGTCGGGGATAATTCTGCGTCAGCCCAAAACTCTTTATCATCTTTTTTTAATTTAAATTCGATTGGCGTTTTTTCCATATTTATGGCAGCTATTGTGTAAGATGAGTCAAATATTCCGTTTTCTTGCTGAAATTTTGGCCTTCTTGGATACATCTTTTTCACAGCTTCAGCCTTCATCATATCTGCCCCAGGAAGCTGAATTTTATCTTCTTCATCTAATTTATTTACTAATTTCCGTATAGGGGCTTCAATATCTTTGCGATCAATCATATCCAGAGTTCTGTCATATATAGAGGAAATGCTTTGGATGTATTCTTTTGAAAGGTTTTTTTCTTCGGCTGCGACAACCTCTTTATGTCTTAATTCTAAAGTCTTTGTATAGTTATAAGAGCCTGTTGCACAGGCTATACCCAAACACACCATTAAAGTTATTTGCTTGCCAGTAACTTTTTCCATGATTTTTTTTAATGCTTCATCTATATTTATGGTAAAAAATTGCGAACCTTCTTCAACTTTCACCTTGACAGTAATTAATTTTTTAAGGTCATGCAAGGGGATATTTGTTTCTATCACTTCTTTATAAATATCAATCACAGTATTCTGAAGGTCTATTACAAATTGGGCTCCTCTATAGTCAATACTTCCATCCCAGGAGTCTCCTTTGATCCGTATTTTTAAAGTCAGATTTTTTCCGATAATGATATCTTCTTGTGAAAGTTCATCCGTTAATGTTTTAACACCCGCATCCAGAAGTTCATCCCATGTTCTTATTGTGATCAAAACAGTCTCCATATTATATGGTTAAAATCAATATTATAAAGTAATGCCACTATGTACTGGGCATGATTTTTATTATTATTTTTATGGTAGCTTCTTAAATTCCCTTTCATAAAATCCGAGGATTAATGCATCCTTATATTCCCTTTCGACTCTTGTCCCCAAACCATCATCATAAATTATTTTTTTAATACAATCTTTCATGTTCAGCTCAAAGACAATGAATCCATCAATTTTAGTGTCCGGCTCTAAACTGGTTGCAGGGAAATGGTTTTTAGTTTGAAAAGTATATGAACTCACCGGAATAGTGTATCCATTTTCAGTAACAACTTTAAACATCAAAGGGTTGACATTTATGACCTTATCTGAAGAATTCCACAACCAAACTCTGGTAACTTTACTGATTTTACCATTTTTTTTGTACACTTCGTAGTTATCAAAACCAATTTCTTCATCATCCTTTGATGAAATATGGGCGTAGTCCATTGCGATTAAACCTAAATTGTTCCCAATAACAAATTTTTTTGCCTGTTCAAGAGCTTCTTTATCTTTTCCGCTTTCCGCAGTTGTAGGCGTTATAGAAGCCAACAGTACAAATAGTGCAGCAAAAATTAATGTGATAAAAAACACTGTTTTTTTCATAACTCATCCTTTTTATGGTGTATATTATTATTCTTTATTGCCATCATGCTATTCTCCCTTTGAATAATACAACATTATCCGGCAGGCGATAGACGCCGATGAGGAAATGATCGTATATGGCGTATATCTGGCAAAGGCAGTGATGTCTCTGGCCGTCGTGGCTGAAATGTATTTCCTGACTGTGTGGAATTTTTGTCAGTGCTTTTTCCAGGGCCTGGGTAAAAATTTTGCGGGCGCAGTCAGAGGCCATGTAATCAAAAATATTTTTGTGCATCTTCGCTGTTGGTTTGTGCCGGTAGGTGATGTGCCCGGTTTTGTCAATTGCGACAAACGCATCCGGAGGACGTCCGGAAGCATCAATCAGCTGCCTATGCGTTGCCATCCTCAGTACCGTTTTTGGCTGATTTTGAAGTTTTTTTTGATATTTCCTCCTGCATTATTTTAGCTGCATCATGGGTTGCTTTAAGGTAGTCACTTACCTTTTTATATAGCTCATGGCTGGCATCCTCAATACCAAGTAAATGTTCATTATTTTCCAGACCTTTTTCAGGATCTTTGAACCGTTTTATGATGCCCTGATGCTCTATTATAACCTTTGTGATATTTGAATTGCCAGTATCACGCGACGGCTCGTTTTTAGACAATGAATTATTCTCTATTTGTGATTTTGAAACATCATTATAAATAGGGCCGTCACCATCAATCAACCAGTTTAAATTCACATTTAATGATTTTATTGTCTTTAAATAAATATCAAATGGGATTGAACCTGTTTTTTTTCTATTTGCAAGTGCACTAGGCTTCATACCAATGGCTTCTGCAACTTCAGCATCGGTTTTTACATTAAGAATTAACTTCATTCTTTCTAAAGTATTTTCAAAATTA
Organism: Pseudomonadota bacterium; assembly: GCA_018821535.1. Classification (GTDB taxonomy): domain Bacteria; phylum Desulfobacterota; class Desulfobacteria; order Desulfobacterales; family Desulfobacteraceae; genus Desulfobacula. The sequence continues at coordinate 88,481 of JAHJLV010000008.1, forward strand.
TTCACTTTTTCTAAAGTTTTCCCTTGACTGCATCATTTTTTATGATGTAAACAGTTAACAGGTTTAAGTTTTAACCTGATAAAAAATTACATTACTTTTTTAAGGGACGTTTTGCAATGACAAAAATTCACACATCTTATGACCAGAGATGGGTACAAGCGAACCTTCCACTGGCAGAAATTAAGTCTTTTAATTGTTCTGCTGGCAGTTTCAGAAGGAAGGAAGCTGTGCAGGAGGCTTTGTGTCGGGCGCTTAAGCGCAGCATGCTATCCAGAGAGGAAGTGGCAGATGAGATGTCCAGGTTGGTTGGAGAAAAAATATCAGTGAGCCATATCGCCAACTGGACGGCAGAATCAAAAAACGGCTGGCGGTTGCCATTGGAATATACAGCGGCATTAACCCATATATTAAATGACACTGGAATTGTGAAAGCCGCGCTCCTTGGATCTGGAATTAATATCCTGGATGACAAGGAAATGGCCCTTTATGAAATTGGCAAAGCAATTGAAGACAAGCGCGAAAATGATGCCAAATTAAGAGAAAGCCGCGATAGGTTGAAACAGCTGCAGTTGATGAGAGGAGGCAGATGATGGCATGTGTAGAGGTTAGGGTCTGGATGGTCCGCAAAGGGATCAAGCCAGGCGCTATTATAAAAGGATACGGGGTGTCTGCCCAGTTTCTGGATAGATACCTTAAAGGCAAAGCAACATCAAAGCCCCTTACTGAATATTTTATCGGCGAAGGATGTCCTGAAAAACTTTTTAACAACGGCAAAGTGGTCGCATAGGAGGCAAAATGGATGGTTATGATTATTCAATGATCATTATTTCTGCAGGTGTTGCTCTTCGGATTGTATCAAGCAGTCTATTTGATTTTTTAGCTTGGAAACGGAATTGTCAAAAAGAATCCTCAAACACAGAGCAAAAATCATTATCTGAATCAGAGCAAAAATTAGATAGAAATACCAGAGATCATTTTTAAAAAATTGGACATGAGGAAGGGTCTTATACGTGAAAAACAAATCTCCAAGGATAATAATCACAACAGCGAAAAGCTCAGCACTCGCTTTGGCAGCAAAATGTAAAAGGATGTCACTGTATGAATGTTTATTCTGGTCCATTGGTTTTGTAATTATCAAAAAAAACATCAAAAATAAAGGGATAAAAAATGGCTGAAACACTGGTACAAATGATTCAGGAAGGCAAGGATATCAGCACCACGTTGACTGATACGGAGCGGGAACGGTTTGATGTGTGTGAACAGGTGATCAAGAAGGGGCTTGGAACCTTTCTTGATGTTGGATGCTCTTTGGCTGAGATTCGGGATAACCGGCTTTATCGTGAAACCCACAAGACCTTTGAAAAATATTGTAAAGAAATATGGGATTTGAGTAAGGGGTATGCAACTCAACAGATATGCGGGTATGAAGCTGTCACCCTTCTGGAATCAAAAATGGTTGCAATTGCAACCAAAAACAAATCTGAAGATACCGACCAAGGTGAAGAAAAATGCACGGACTGCCCGCACCGCAAGGCTCTTGCAAACAAAGACAAAGGCGTAAAGATCCCGGGTGAATTCGGCAAATGCACCCGCCCAGAAGGTTTGTGCGAAAAACACACCCAGCCGGAAGACCCTGCCCGGCAGGAGATTGTCCTGCCAATAAACGAAGCCCAGACCCGGCCTTTGACAAAATTGGCTCCGGATGACCAGGTCAAAGCATGGGGCCTTGTCCTGCAATGGCTCAATGATGGCAAAAAGCTCACTGCCGGGCTGGTCAATAAAGCCGCAAAGGAAGTCAAAGGCGAAGCTATTGTCAGAAAGGTGGCAAACACCCAGCAGGCCGTAGATAAAACCACCCTGGTCAGCCAGATATTCAAAAAACAGTACCAGGTGATGCTGGATGTCATCTCTGCAGAGCGCAACACCAATTATGCCACATCATCACCAAAAGTAATGGTCCAGTATCTTGAAAAAATGATTGAAGTCATCAAAATGGATAATTAATCATGTCTCTTGTCGCAGAATCAGAAATTTGCAGCGCCCTGGGCGTTGGATCAAAAGCAGTCCAGCTTCGGGCGGTATCAGAGAGCTGGCCGATTGTAAAAAAACACAAACAAGGCGGCAGTGAGCGTCTATATATAATGGACATGCTGCCGATCCCGGTCAGGAAAAACCTGGTACAGTATCACGGATCGGTCAGGATGTATGACACCCTGATTCCGGAAAAATCAAAGCAGATCGGCATGGCCAAGTTCCAGCTTGTAAAGGCATTCCGGATTGCAAAAGAACAGGCCCCCTGGGGCGGCAAGGCAGAAGCTGCTGCAAATTTTCTGCTGGCATATAATGCCGGGGTGCTGATGCCGGATGTATTTGAGCAGCTTGGCGTGATTGCCGAACGCACCCTGGATGCCCTGGACAAAAGACTGCGTGATCATAACGATGATTACCTGTCAATCTGCGATGGCCGGGGCGGATGGAAGAAACACGGCACCACAAAATATAAAGACCGCAATTTATCCGAACAGGCAAAAGCCATCTTCCTGAAATGTTATCTGCACCCATCCAGGCCCACTGTGATCATGTCCATCCGGGCCGCCCTGATGACGCTTGAAAAAATCGGTTCCGACGAACAGCCCGGGGAAAGTACCTTCCGCCGGTGGCTTAAAGATTTTAAGAAAAATAATTCCCATGTGATCTGCCTGGCGAGGGATGGCATGAAAGCCTATACCGACAATTACGGCCCGTACGGCACACGGGACGCCAGCCTGCTTGAGGTTGGGCAATGCCTGGTAGCAGATGGCAAGACCCTGAACTTTAACATCGCACATCCAGACACCGGACGTCCCACACGCATGAAGCTGATTGTGTTTTTTGACTGGGCAAGCCGATACCCGGCTGGCTGGCAGATCATGCTGGAAGAAAACACCATGGCCATTATGGCAGCATTCCGGAACGCCGTGGAGACCCTGGGCAAATATCCGGCATGTGTGTATCTTGATAACGGCAAGGCGTTTAAATCCAAAGTCTTCATGGAGACGGATCCGGATTTTGAAGAATTAACCGGGCTGTATGGCAGGGTGGGCACGGCCGTAACTTTTGCAAAGCCATACAATGGCCGGGCCAAGGTGGTTGAGCGCTTTTTCTTGACCGTACAGAATCAGCTTGAGTTCATGATCCCGTCGTATTGCGGTGACAGCATCCAGACAAAGCCTGCCTGGATGCACAGAAACGAAAAATTCCACAAAGCCTGGCACGAGGCCAGAACGCAAGAATGGCTCCCCACTATCCGGGAAGCTGCGCACATTATCGGCGCTTATTTTAAATGGTATGGATCACAGCCGCACGAGGATCTTCCTGCACCACCGTCCCAGATATTTCTGGCCGGACGAGGCCCCGGCATTGATCCATTACAGCTGAACAATGATTTTCTATGGCGCAAGGAATTGTCACCGCGCAACTGCCGGGTCCGGCTCTGGAACATTGATTACGAATCTGACTGCCTGCATGGGCTGGCACGAAATCATAAGATTATCGCAAAATACAATACTGCTGATCTTGGCAGGATCTGGTGTTATACCGACACCGGCCATTATCTTGGGGAAGCTTATCCGGTTCAGGCCCTGCACCCCATGGCCAGCCTGTTCGGTGACCAGGTATCTGTGGATCAGGTCAAAGACCACAATAAACGCCTGGCAAAACTCAAAAAACAGACCCGGCAGAACCTTGCAGATCTGGGCGTCAGCCATGAAAGCCAGGATGCGCTGGACATCCTTCCGTTTGCGCAGATTGCTCAGAAAGCCCCCATCATGAATAGACATACACCGGCAGGATCCACCATGAAAAAGCTGCCTGAAACAACCCCAAAAGAAATCAAGCGCCTGGAAGCCATTGCCCAGGTCGCAAAAGAAGAACAGCAGAAAGAACCTGCCATCCCCCGGCCCAAATACTGGTCCGGAGATCTGGAACATTATGAATGGTGTTTTGAACTTGTCTATAAACATAACCTGCAGCCTGATCTTGAGGACCGCCGGTTTATGAAAGAATTTGAGTCCGCTGCAGTGTTTAAGGATTACCGGCAGCGGTTTGAGGATTTAAAAGCAATTTATAACATAAATTAAAAAGGAGGATCATTGAAAAACATTTTTATTGAAACCCGGCGTGTGGCGCTTTTTCGCGAGGCTGTAAAAGTTGTGCTGGATACGGAAAAAGGCCAGCCCGGCCTGATGGTTGTCTGGGGCTTTGCCGGTATGGGCAAAACCGAAGCATCCCGGAAGTTGGCCGTGGAAAAGCACCAGAGTGTTGTGTATGTCCGGGTGATGCAGGACTGGACACCCAGAGCCATGCTTGCCGCCATCTGTGTTGAGCTGAACGGCATGAAACCCACCCGCGTGGAGCTTGCAAAACGGGCCATCATTGAAGAGCTGGAGCGCAGCCCGAAACTGATATTCATGGATGAGGCGGACCGGCTGAACATCTCCCTGGTGGAACACCTGCGGGATATCCACGATGAAAGCGGCGCACCCATTGCCATGATCGGCGAACCCAGCCTGTACGGCAGCCTGACTGCCCGCCGCAGGATCTGGGACCGGGTCACCCAGGTGGTGGAATTCGGCCCGGTGATCACAGATGATGTGGTGATGTTCGGTATGAAAGCCTGTGATCTGAAAGTCAAAGCAGAGGCTGCAGCAGAACTGGTCCGCAGATGTCAGGGATCTTTCCGGCTGCTTTATCATTTGATGAAGGATCTGGAACGTCAGGCAAAGGCAAACAAAATGGATGCGGTTGAACTGGAAATGGTCGAAGCCCTGCCGGATCGGCGCAAGGCACCGACAAAGGAGTCCAGATGAAGGAGTCCACATTGAACGCAACCCAGATGGTCAGAAACTATGCCGCAGCCAACGGCATCATCCGTAAAAAAGACGTCCGGATAGCATTGAACTTGTCCATTGATCAGACAGCCTATGCTTTTGATACGCTCAAGCGACAGGGATATATCAGCCAGATTAAACACGGGATGTACAAGTTCTGTGAGGCTGTTGAAAAGCCCGGCGCAGATATCAATGACAAGATCTGGAAAGCCATGAAAGTATCCGGGACATTTACCATGCATGATATTGCAAAGCTGGCTGAATCAACGGTCAATTATGTTTACAAGCGGTTTCGTTTTTTCCGGGCACAAGGATATATCCAGCAGTACGGAGTCAAGCGGACCGGCAGAACCAGCCAGATGAAGCTGTGGCGGCTCACATTAAGCGGCAAGGAAAAAGCGCTTGCACCCAACGAGGAAGAGTTCACGCCGGACCCGTTTGTCATGGCGGCAGTCAATCTGAATCGTCTGATTTGCTCCGGGGTAGCTATCCGGGATCATGAGGCTGGAAAACAGGCGCTTGAGTTCTGTGACCAGATAAGAAAAGGCCTGGAAGATGCAGCAACATCTTAACCAGGCCTGAAAAGGATAACACAAGGCAATGGTATCCATCCTGGATGCCATTGTCAAGAAAGGAGGTAATTTTGAATAGATTTGTAACCGGAATATTTGCACCGCAACAACGGAAAATCAAAAGACACAGCTATCTTATCCGGATGTACTGCCCGGACTGCCATCAGTTCAAACAGGTCACCAACTCCGGCCTGCCCTGTAAGGATTGCGGATCAAACAACATCACCCTGGCAAGTAACTGGAAACCGGATCTGCATGTGATCCCGGGAGGCAAAAATGTTAGCTGATATATGGGCCGTGATCTGGTCTGATGCTTACCCATGGGTGGTGTACCGGGAGTGTGTCGGATTAAGCCTGCTTTATTTTACAATTGATTTTTTCCGCAAGGAGAAAGGCAAAAATGATCCCAAATAGCAAAAAAGCCGTGATCCATATTGCCAAGGCACAGACCGGAATGACCGAGGATGAATATCGGGATCTGCTTGGCAGCGTCGGCGCAGAATCATCAAAGGATCTGAACAGCAGAACATTTGACCAGGTCATGTCAAAGTTTGAGGCCCTGGGCTTTAAAACCACCACAAAGACCCGCACCATCCGCAAGGTCAGCAATCTGCCGAAAAACAAAAAAGCGCTGATGAAAAAGCTGGAAGCTATGCTGCTGGATATGGATCTGCCCTGGTCGTATGTGGACAGCATTGCCAGAAAACGATTTGGCAAGGATGCTGCCCAGTGGCTGGAAGGTGATGAGCTGTACAAGCTGGTACAGATGATGGCGGTCTATCAGAAGCGTAAAAGGAAAGCATGAAATGAAACCAAGCTTAGACACATTTCGAAAATTTTTACAGGCCCGCATTGATGAAAAAAGGAGACAGCAAATGCCCCAACAAAAACGCAGAATGATCATTTTAACAGAGAATGGAAAGAAAAAGTGGTGTGCAAAATGCCAGGATTATCACCCTGCGGATCTTTCCACCTTTTATCAGGATTTAAGGAGCAAGACCGGCCTGTCATCCTGGTGCCGGAAAAGCCAGGTAAAAGGAACTCAAAGCAAGGAACCTGATGTAGTAACGTCAACAGAAACTCCACAAGTTGAGATCCAGGATAAAGCAGCGGTTCTGGAGCTGGATTTCAGCGAATACACATGCCTGCACGAATGGCTGGTGAATGAAGCCTGGGCCAATGTGCGCACACCGACCGAGCAGGCTATGTGGCTTATAATGTCAGGCAAAAAGGAGAAAGAGCAGCATGAAATTAGATGATTATATGATGGATGCCCAGGGGCGGCTGGTGCACATGGATCAGGTCAAAGAGATCGACAAAACCCGTGACGGCCTTGTCAAATACCTGATTGAAAATGCCCTGGCTGTACAGAAAAAGATGGGCGAGTATAAAAACAACGCCATGTCTGAAATTGAGGCGTTTGTGGATCTTTCTGCCCAGGAATATGATGTGAAGCTTGGCGGCAAAAAAGGCAACCTGAACCTGCTGAGCTTTGACGGTAAATACAAAGTGCAGGTGCAGATCGCGGAATACATGACATTTGATGAGCGGCTGCAGGTGGCAAAACAGATGGTGGATGAATGCCTGACCAACTGGACAGAAGGCAGTCGATCCGAGATCAAGACCATCATCACAGATGCATTCCAGGTCAACCAGGAAGGCAAGATCAATATCCGGCGCATCCTTGCCCTGCGGCGGCTGGATATCAAAGATCCGCTGTGGCTCAAAGCCATGCAGGCAATATCCGACAGTCTGCAGGTGGTGGGTTCCAAGTCCTATATGCGCCTGTATGAACGCATCGGCAACCAGGATGCCTGGAAAAACATCAGTCTTGATTTTGCATCGTTATAAGGAGAAAACCATTATGCAAAGAACACCTGCAAATATATGCTGCACATCCATTGATGATGCCCGAAGTTCTTTTTATCATACAGACGATCTTGAGCTGCTCAAGAATGCCATCCGATACGAACTGAAACACGGCAACCGGAAAGGCATGATCAAGATCCTTAAATCCAAAATCAGGCAGCTTGAAAACAGCCAGCGGAGCCACGGGCAATGATTTTACAAGTCCTGCCCACCATCATCATGATTGAATCATTTGCCGCATGTGTCCCCTATGCCATCAACCGGCAATGGGGGCCTGCGGTTTACTGGTTTGCAGCCGGGCTGCTGAATTTGGCTGTAATCTATCTGATACCGGGAGCAAGATCGTGAGCAATTTGATACGGGCAGCCAGGGATCTGGTGCATGAGCTTTTGCAAGGCGTCAACCTGAAACAGGAAAGATATGTCAGACAGATTCTGCGTCAGGGATACCAGCAATACGGCTTGCGTATACCTTTTGGGCATACAAAGTCTGGATACAAGGCCTGGAGAAAAGCCTGCAATGAAGCAACCAGAAAACCCACGGCGAAGAAAATTGACCCTAAACAAATGGAGTTATTCTGAATGAACGCTTGGGATGAAGTTTTAACAGAAGATTTTAAAGGTGACACGGATATGTCACTGTTTGTTGAAACCTTCGGCTTAGACGCCGCCAAAAAATATATTGAAATTTTTGGTGGTGACTCTGTCTATGTCCCGAAAGCAGAATCCGTGATCCGCATGGGCCGAGACCGGAAGATCTACCGTGAGTTCAAGGAAAAGAATGTATCAATCGACGAGCTTGCCGCCCGGTACGGACTCACGCCCCGGCATATCCGTGTGATCCTCCAGGATCAGAAAAGACTGAACCGGCAAGTCAACGAAAAACAGCTTGAAATGTTTTAAATTTTATAAAAGATAGTGTGTAATCTGGATAACACCACAAAATGAATGTTTAGCAAACCTGTATAACTACTTATTATTTTTACTTTAGGAGGCACTAAATTATGAAAGATTCAAGATATAAAGAAATCATGAAAGGGCTTGGTATGCCCAATAGTAGATCATTGCTAAGCGCTTTGCAACAAGTAGCAAATGAAGTTGCTCAACAGGTTCACTCCGATTACGAGAAAAATAATAAAAAGTTGCAAACGGATGCTATTGTCTGGGTTTGCGAGTGTGGATTCCAAAATAAACTTGACATTGAGAACTGTTTTGGTTGTCATTGCCCCCGCACCGCTGAACTTTAACATTACGCTTTATAATACAAAATAATTAACCTTCCAACCTTCACCCGGTGCTGAATCCTTCAGTATCGGGTGAAGTGTTTTTTTGAAATATCTTCCTGTAACATCCTACAATCAGAGTGGTAAATCCTGGGCATATTTTACAGTCAAATGGAATGATTTGATTATTAATTTTGAATCCAGGAGGCCACAATGTAATGTCTAAATTCTCACTAAAATCACAGGACAAACTCAGCACCTGCCACCCGCTGCTCCAGAAACTCTTCAATGATGTCATCAAGGATTATGATTGCGCCATTATAGACGGACACAGAGCCCGCAGAGAGCAGAACGTACGTTATCAACAGGGCAGGTCAAAACTCAAGTGGCCGAACAGCAAGCACAATCCCATGCCGTCAATGGCTGTTGATGCCGGGCCGTATTTTGAAGACAAGGGCATCCCATGGGACGAACCCAACCAGTTTTATGTGTTTGCCGGTTATGTGCTGAGCCGGGCAAAAGACCTGGGCATCCAGATCCGCTGGGGCGGTGACTGGGACATGGATCGCGATGTCAATGATCAGTTTTTTAACGATCTGGCACACTACGAACTTTTAAGCACTCAAAAGGAGGGATGATGGACCCTGCAACTGTATTGGCTGCACCGCAGGCGTATAAAATTATTGAGATGGTTTTAAGCCTGGGCGCAATCGGAATCATCCTGATTTTCTGGTACTTCGACAAACAGCAGATCGACAAAACACTGGCTCAATACCGGGAAGATATGCAGGAACAACGACGGATGTATGAAAATAACGTCGAGCTTGTCAGGCTGTATCAAGGTTTTGCCGGAGATCTGAAGGACATTATCGTCATGAACACCACAGTCATGACAAAACTTGTGGACAGAATCGACAAAGAGGTGTGCAAATGAGCCAGGAACGATTGATTTGGCAGGGGCAGCGGCAGGAAAAACTCCAGGAAGCAAAACGGCTTGAGCTGTCGATCTCCGGATTGCGTCACAGCATCCGGTCAGAACTGAATCCCCATGTACCCATATCAGACATCAACCAGGATCTGGTTCAGGAACAAGCCTTTGAGATCTGCGACAAACTGATTCGGTACCAGGCTTTATGCCGTGAAATCAAAGCACTGAACGATTCTCTGGGGATCAGATAATGCCTGACGGATATTCATATGAAATCCGTGAGATCGCCAAAGAGCAGTTTGTGACTGAGGGCAGGACCTATGATTATGTGGCCGAGTCAACAGGCGTATCTGTCTCCCAGCTGAAACGCTGGGGACTGGATGAAGACTGGACAGGGGCCAGAAAAGAATACAGGGAAGCCCTCAGCTCAATTAAGCGCGATTCTGTGCTGCTGCGTTCCAAGCTGGTAAAGGCCGCTTTGGCAACCGGCGATCCACAGCAGGTGTATGCATGGGCAGCGGTAGAAAAAGCGGTTGCCGCAACAAGAAAATCATCAGATTCGGACACAGCGGTATCCGCGCCGGAAAAACTCAAAAATATCAACACCCCGGAGGATGCCGTGGCAGCGCTCCAGGAGGTGGTGGAACTCAAGCTGAACAAAATGCTGGCACAGCCGGATATCCTGCAGCTCTCCCAGATCAGGGAACTTAAGCAGACCATGGAGCTGATCGACCAGATGAAAGTCAAATATGCGCCGGAAGCCGAAGAAGACAAGGTCCAGGGGGGTCTGTCAGATGAAGCTGCAGATATGATCCGGCGGCAGATACTTGGGGTGAAATCATGACCCTGTCCCATGTCATGGAGGATCGTTCAAAGCGGACGCCCATGGTGCTGCTGCCGTATCAGGTTGAATGGCAGAAGGATCAATCCAGGGTAAAAGTTATTGAAAAATCCAGACGAATTGGTTTGTCTTGGGACGAAGCCAGTGAAGATGCACTGCTTGCAGCATCTAAAAGCGGGATGGATGTTTTCTATGTGGGTTACAACAAAGATATGGCTCAGGAATTTATCAATGATTGCGCTGACTGGGCTAAGCATTACAACAAAGCGGCCACCGAAGTTGAGGAATATGTTTTTAAGGATGAAGACAAGGATATTATCACTTTCCGTATCAAGTTTGCATCCGGACATAAAATCGTAGCACTGTCTTCAAGACCATCAAATTTGAGAGGTATGCAGGGCAAGGTTGTTATTGATGAAGCTGCATTCCATGACGATTTAAAAGGGTTGTTAAAGGCAGCACTGGCCTTGCTGATGTGGGGTGGTCAGGTGGTGATCATATCCACCCACAATGGCGATGAAAACACCTTCAACGAAATCATCAAAGAAATCCGTGCCGGTAAAAAACCTTACAGCCTTCACAGAATCACTTTTGATGATGCCCTGGATGATGGGCTGTATAAACGGATTTGTTTGCGGCTGGGTAAAAACTGGACCCAGGAGGCCCAGGACAAATGGCGTAAAGAAACCATCCAGTTTTATGGTGATGGAGCGGATGAAGAATTGTTTTGCATCCCTTCCCATGGTGGTGGTGCATTCCTTCCTTTGGCAATGTTGGAATCCTGCGAGGATAAAACAATCCCCATTGTAAAACTTAAATGCGCACCAGAGTTTGTGGATGAGCCAAAACATATTCGGGAAACTGAGATCAATGAATGGTGTGAAGAAAATTTAAAATCATTGCTTGATGCCATGCCTGAAAATTATCCCTCCTATCTTGGTGAGGATTTTGGCCGGTCTGGTGACCTTTCCATTCAATGGCCGTTCCAGGAGCAACCGGGCTTAAAACACAGAGCACCCTTTGTGCTTGAGCTCAGGAACGTTCCCTTTGAACAGCAAAAACAAGTGCTGTTTTATATTTGCGATCGGTTGCCCAGGTTCAGGGGTGCTGCACTGGATGCCAGGGGGAATGGCCAGTATCTGGCAGAAGTGGCCCGTCAGGAATATGGACAGAGCCGGATTCTGGAAGTCTACCTGACTCAAGGATGGTATCTGGAAAATATGCCCCGGTTCAAGTCTGCATTTGAAGATAAAGAAACTTTTATCCCTAAAGATGGCGATATCCAGGATGATCACAGGGCCATTAAAATGATCAAGGGGATTGCCAAGGTGCCGGACACCGGGAGAACAACGGGGCGTGATGGCGGACAGCGCCATGGTGATGCTGGCATTGCACATGCCCTGGCTATATATGCAGTCAGGGAACTTAAGGGAGCCGGTGAAGTCGAATACAAATCCACCGTTAAACGAAGATTTTCAAAAAAGGGAGCCTGGTAATGATAACCCTGTACGATCAATTTGGCAGGCCCATTGAACGGGCAGCAAAAAAACCGGATCAGCGACCTCTGGCATCTGCACCACTGACCGACGCCTTCCGGGATTATGTGGCAGACGGTTTAACCCCGCATCGGCTGGCGGCTGTTTTAAAGGAAGCTGACGCGGGTAATCTGAGCCGCCAGGCAGAACTGTTTGACCAGCTTGAAGAAAAGGACGCCCATGTCACCGGAGAAACCAGCAAGCGCAAGAACGTGATCCTGGATGCAGATTTTGTGCTGGCGCCTGCCAGCGATGATGCACGGGATGTCAAGGTCATGGAAGATGTGGCGCAGATGATGTCTGATATCACAGACTGGCCGGACATCCTGGTGTCTTTGCAGGATTCTGTGGGCAAGGGCTTTGCATCCCTTGAACAGCAGTGGGATGTATCCGAAGGCCAGGCAAAGGTTGAAAAGTTTGATTTCATCGAGCAGAAGCGATTTTTATTTGTTGATAAATCCGGAGTTATGTCCAAGGTGCCCCGGCTGGTCACAGACAATGATCCCATGGGGATTGATATCCCGGCATGGAAAATAATGATGCACCGGTATGGCGGCAAGTCCGGCAATGTGGTGCGCTCCGGCATCTATCGGATCTGCGCCTGGTGGTATCTGTTTAAAAATTATGCCATCAAGGACTGGGTGATTTTCTGTGAAGTTTACGGCATGCCGCTGCGCCTGGGTAAATACGACACCGGAGCCAGCAAGGATGACAAGGACGCGCTTGAAATAGCAGTGCGCACCCTTGGGTCAGATGCTGCCGGTATTATCTCCAAAGCCACAGAGATTGAGTTAATTACCAGCAACAGCGGATCTGTTTCTGCAGATCTGTATGAAAACCTGGCTCGGTTCGGCAACAAGGAAATGTCAAAAGCCATCCTTGGCAGCACTCTGACGGCAGATTCTGACGGCAAGGGCAGCTATGCCCTGGGCACTGTTCATAATGATGTGCGAATCGATCTGATCAATGCAGACTGCCGGGCCATTGCAGCAACTGTCCGCAACCAGTTTATCCGGCCCTATGTCGGATTCAATTACGGCTGGGATACGCCGGTGCCCAAATATGAGGGATCATTTAAAGCAGATGATGCAAAGGATCATGCAGATATCCTGGATAAGTTTGCAGACCGGATGGATATCCCGGTATCCCATGTGCGCAAAAAATACAGCATTCCGGAGCCCCAGAAAGGGGAAGAAGTGTTGCGCGCAAAAAATAGCCCTTTTGCGGCTTCGCTGGAAAATGCGCCCCGTTATATAGCCAAGGCCCCAAATAATGCGAGAAAGCAAAATCTCGACATTCTCGATATGGTTTCGGGTCATCTGGGGGAACAGGCGGACGATCATATTCAGAATATGCTCAAACCCATTGAAAAGATCATGGCAGAATCTGATTCACTGAAGACGCTCAAATCCAACCTGATGGACGCATATTCCGGCATGAAACCCGATGATCTGGGTGAACTGATTGCAAAAGCCCTGGCAGTGGCAGAACTGATGGGTCGGTATGAGGTGGACACAGATGAATGATATCCTGCAGATATACGGCGGCAAACCCTTTGATGAGGCCATTGCGTTTTTCAGGGCAAAGCTGAATATCCCATCAAAACACTGGGATGATCTGTGGACGCTGATGCACACCAAAGCATTCACCGTTGCCGGAGCCATGCAGGAAGAGCTGCTGAACGATCTGCGAACCGCCGTTGATAAGGCCATATCAGAAGGCACCACCCTGGCACAGTTCAGAAAAGACTTTGGCAGCATTGTCGAGCAATACGGCTGGGTACATAAAGGCGGACGTAACTGGCGGTCCAAGGTTATTTACGACACGAATTTAAGAACCGCCTATCAGGCCGGACGCTATCAGCAGATGACAGATCCGGACGTGGTGGCGCTTCGACCTTACTGGCAGTATCAGCATGGCGGATCTGTCAATCCAAGAGAAGAACACCTGGCATGGGACGGCATGATCCTGCCCCATGATGATCCCTTCTGGAACACGCACTATCCGCCAAACGGCTGGGGCTGCAAATGCCGGGTGGTGACACTCAGCCAGCGGGATCTGGAAAAACAAGGCAGGCAGGCCCCGGACACTGCACCAAAAATTGAATACCGGACATGGGAAGACAGCAAGGGCAACAAACATCAGGTGCCGGTGGGGATTGATCCGGGCTGGGATTACAACGTGGGCCAGGGCAAAAACTTTTTAAATGGAGCGTGACAATGCATAGAATTTTACATCTGATTTCCAAAATCAACAAAGACTCTGATCTTGCACCGGAATGGATGCTGCTGTTTGCTGCAGGATGGGGAAAGCTGGCGGATGGCGCAAGGTTTTTTGTGGACAAGACCTCTTTTGATCTGGTTCAGGCGCTGATTGCTTCGCGGGGAAACGAAGTGCATTTTGATTATGAGCATGCCTCTCTGGAAAAACAAGCTGCTCCGGCAGCCGGATGGATCAAGGATCTGATCTGGGAGGACAATGTGGGCATCAAGGCCCGTGTGGAATGGACCAGCAAGGCATCACAATTCATTGCTGCCAAAGAATACCGCTATTTTTCCCCGGTGTTTTTCGTCCGTAAATCCGATCACCGGGTGTGCGGCCTGGACAGCGTTGCATTAACCAATAGACCCAAAACAACCCATTTAACCCCGATTCTGGCCCGGCTTGAAGCCGGACTGAAACCGGACAACAACAAGGAGAAGACAATGACTCGTGAACAATTGATCGCCGCCCTGGGACTTGACGCAACTGCGACAGATGCGGACATCCTGGTGGTCATCGCCAAAGCCGGTGTCAAAACGCCGGAAGGCCAGGCAAAAGAAGTGGTCAAGGAAGTTATTCCTGAAGCGATTACTGCTGCGTTAAAACTGGAAGCGGGTGCGGATGCGTCCATCGTGGTGGCAAACATCCATGCGCTGAACCAGACAAAAGACACCAGTGTATCCCGCCAGGAGTTTGAAGCGTTGCAGAATGAACTGGCTGAAAATAAAGCCGGTGATGCGGTAATTGCGGCCATGAATGCAGGCAAGATTGCCCCGAACCAGAAAGACTGGGCCACCAAATATGCCAAGGATGACTTGAAAGGCTTTGCGGCATTTGTGGCTGCAGCCCCGGTGGTGGTTCCCCTGGACAAGCTGCCGGGCAAAAAACAGGAAGCTGACACTGTTGTGGCAGATGACGCTGTGAAAAACGTGGCCAGCCTGATGGGCGTGGATCTGGCAGACGTTAAAAAATACAACGGTTAGCAATCTTTTTATCAAAAAAATTTAGAGGAGAACGAACATGACTGCATTAACAAAAGACAGGGACACCCGGCGCAAGGACGGCAAGATCGGTCAGGGTCTCATTGCGGCATCCACCAAGCTGTATGGCGGTGCCATGCTCTGCTTTAACGCTGCCGGATATCTGGTTGCAGGCGCGGACACCGCAGGATTAATCTTTGCCGGGATCTGCAAGGCACCCCAGGACAACACCAGCGGCGATGCCGGTGATCTTGTAGCAGAATTTGAAAAAGACGGCATGCACCTGATGACACTGGGCACTGCCATCACCCAGGCCAATGTCGGGGATCAGGTCTACATTGAGGATGATCAGACCGTGGATCTGGCAGCCAATGTCACCAATGATATTTTCTGCGGTGTGATTGCAGAATTTGTCACCACCACCCTGGCATATGTTGACATCACCCCTGCGGTAAAGCAGACCGATGTTGCCTCTCATCTGTCTGATGCCACCGGCGCGCATGCAGCCTCTGCCATCAGCATTGCAGACGGGGATGGACACACCAGTGTCTCTACCGTGGAAGCGGCACTGGCGGAACTCTATACCCGCGTTGAGGCTCTGGAATAATAAAAAATATATTTTAATTTGGGAGAATTAAACCATGCTAGTTAATAAAGCGAACATCTCAGCGGTTTTCATTACGTTGAAAACCATTTTCAACAAAGCCTTTGATGCGGCCCCGTCCATCTGGGAAAAAACCACCATGAAGGTTCCGTCCGGCGGGTCACAGAATGATTATTCCTGGCTGGGCCGATTTCCGAAAATGCGCAAATGGCTGGGAGACAAAGTCTTCAGAAAGCTTGCCGCCCATAAATATACCATTGTCAATGACGACTGGGAAGCCACCGTGGAAGTGGACAGAAATGATATCGATGATGACAATATCGGTATCTATGCCCCCATGGCCCAGGATGCGGGATTTTCTGCAAAGCAGCTCCCGGATGAAATTGACGCGGATCTGAAGAACAATGCCTTTGTGAGCAAATGCTTTGACGGCCAGTATTTTTACGATACAGACCACCCGGTAACAGATATAAACGGCAGGGCATCCTCTGTATCCAATAAAGGCACGGCAGTCTTGTCTGCTGCCACAAAAACCCTGGCGGCTGCAGGCTATGGCGCTGCCCGTCTGGCCATCATGTCCTATAAAGACGACGAGGGCAGGCCCCTGGGTCTGGTGCCGGATCTGCTGGAGGTTGGGCCTGCCCTTGAATCTACGGCAAAAATGCTTTGCGAAAGCGACAAGCTTGAAGATGACAAGCCCAACCCGTATAAAGGCACGGCCACCTATGTTGTCAATCCGCGCCTGACCAGCTCCACCCAGTGGATGCTGCATGTTACCAACCGGCCCATCAAGCCCTTTATTTATCAGGAACGTAAGGCCCCGGTTTTTGTATCCATGACAGATATAGAAACTGAAACTGTTTTTAAACGTAAAAAATTCCTGTTCGGCGCAGAAGCCAGAGCGGCTGGCGGGTATGGATTGTGGCCCCTGTCTTATGGTTCAACCGGTCTGGGATAATCCACAATAGATTGATTTAAGTTGAATTGATTTTTCTGTGTGCCGGGTGACCGGCACACCAAACCAACACCACGGGAGAAGATAATGTATAAAATACGATCCTTGAACGAAGGGTTCAGACGGGCCGGGATAGCATTTACCCGAGAACCTGTAATTTTTAAAGATGATCAGTTGACCCCGGATCAGGTGGCCATGTTGGAAGCAGAGCGCCTGATCGAAATCCAGCACATCCCGGATCTGCCACAGCCGGATGCGGAGGAAGAGGCCCATGCCAGAAAGGTGCTGGAAAAGATGACCAAAGACAAGCTGATGAAAGAATGCGACGCCATTGGGATTGAATATCCTGATGATGCCACCAAAGCTGTCCTGGTTGATCTGTTATTGATTAACACAGCACCACCACCGGAGGCATAATTCATGGCTTACTGCACCCTGAACGATATCCAGGACATGATGGATGAAGACGAGATCATCCGGTTTACAGACGATACCGGCGCTGGCACGATCAACACCGATGTCACGGACAAGGCAATATCCGGCGCTGATGCGCTGATTGATTCTTATCTGGCATCCCGGTATTCGGTCCCGGTGACTCCTGTCCCGGATATCCTTTTGAATTTTGCAGTTGATATTGCCATTTACAAGATTTGTTCCCGGCGCAGTCAGGCCCCGGAAGAGGTCCGCACCAAATACGAGGATGCCATTAAATGGCTGGAAAAAGTGGCATCCGGAAAGGTGAAAATTTCCAGCGCCGCATCTGCGCCTGCAAGCCAAAGCAATGACGGTCCAGTCATCACCACAAGCCCCAGGATATTTTCCAGGGATTCGCTGAGGGGGTTCTGATCATGGCAGGTGACGGCGTGCACTTCATTTTTGATGATACAGGTCTGCAGCAGGCGCTAAAGTCTGCATCGGGACGGATCAGCAATATGAACCCGGTCATGAAAGCGTTTTCAGAATACATGGTCATGCAGACAGATGATCGGTTCAAAAAAGAACAGGCCCCGGACGGATCACGCTGGCAGGCACTGTCACCGATGACGGTCAAGCGCAAAGCCGATCAGGGCAAAATGGACAAGATTCTGCAGCAGGACGGATACCTTCGCCTGGTGCATCCTCATGCGGATAAGGACAGCGCCGGTATTTATTCTGACCGGATTTATGCTGCCATCCATAACCGGGGCGGCAAGGCGGGCAGGAATCGTTCCGTCACCATACCCAAACGTGAGTTTTTAGGGTTCAGCAAAGCGGACCTGCAGGAGTTCGTTGAAACATGCAAAGATTTTATTGTTATGGGGAATAGACCATCATGAGACAGTTAATTCAGCTTATTCAAACACAATTGTCCGGGGTGGTTGACCGGGATACGGATATCCTTCTGATCGCGGACCCGGATATCATACCGGCAGGTGTGCGGTTCCCGTGTGTCGGCATCAAAGATGGCAAAACCGATATTTCAGAGCTTGCGGGCGGTGTCCTTGAAAAGTCTCTGCCGGTGGATGTCTATTATTATGACAGGCTGCAGCCGGGGGATGACTGTATCACAGACTTTCTGCTCCTGGGCGAAACCATCAGCGCAAAACTGACAGAAAACTATCTGGCAGGCTATGTCAAAGCCGTGTCCCCGGTATCAGAAACACCCATTAGGGTCATGTACACAAAATCGGGCCTGATACTGCAAAAGGGCCTGTCTTATCAATACGAAACAGAGGAGTAAACCATGGTCAAACTCAAAAAAGGCCAGGAGGCGTTTGTGGTGGTGGACGGTCCGGATGCCGGCAGAACATACCGGCAGGACACGACCTACCCCCAGGCACCCAAAGGCTATGAAACCCGGTTTGAACAGATTAAACCAAAGCCGGTACCGCAACCTGAAACTGACAGGAAAAGGAGCAAATAATGTCACGATCAATACGTGCCAATCACAATATGATTGCGGTGTCTGCAGGATCTGCTGAAACTGCGATCAATACATTCCAGACCCTTGACCTGTCCTTGCTTGCAGATATCAACAATATCATCAGCCGGACACCCCGGCGCGAAAGCAACAAGGATGAGGCCACGGGCAAGGAAGAGGCAGACACGATTTATGATCTGGGGAAAACATCGGCCCTGCCGCTGAGTTTTGAAAAAGCCCAGCCCCAGCACTTTGCATTTTTATATGCATATGGCCTGGGCGCTGCTGCGGCATCTGCTGCAGGCAGCGGTGTGCTGCACACCATTACCCCCATTGACGGGGATTTGGAAACCGCACGATCCCAGCCGTCTTTTACAGCAGCCCAGCGCCTGGGAAAAACCATTGTCCGGGAACGGTATGCCTCTATGTTTATCAACCAGGTGACTGCAAGCTTTGCAAAGGATAGTTTCTGCAAGGTCTCCGGAGAGGCCGTGGGTACAGGCAAGTTTGACGCATCCGTGGTTGAAGAAAGTATCACCGCTGCAGATGATGTCACCACACTGACCCTTGCGGCCAATGGTGTGGCCGGTGCCACTGCTGCAGAGAGGCTGGATGCGATACATCAGATCAAAGTGGAGCTGGCATCCGGTGTCTGGACAGAAGTGGAGTTTTCTGCCGTGTCTTCTGCCACCCCTGCTGCGATCACCATCACTGCCCCTGCAGCCACGTCCGGGGATGTGACCTACAAAGTATTGTATGCCCCCACGGAAGAAACCTGGATGACCTTTCCGGCCCGTGTTGCAGAAACTCCCCTGCGGGTGTCTGAGCTGACGTTCCGCATTGGCGGAAAATGGAACGGCACCGCCTTTGTGGGCGGTCGTGAAATGGGCGCTGAAATTAATTCCATCGAGCACAACCTGGCCAATAACGGCAATGTGGAATATACGCCGGGGGCTGGGGGGTCTTATGCCACCCGGTATTTCCGGGATGGCCGCGAGCAGACCCTGGTGCTGGACCGTGAGTTCCGGGATTATATCCTGCAAAACTATATGGACACCAATGAGACGTTCGGCTGCCGGATACTTGCCGAGGGCCTGGAATTTGATACCGGTCACAAGTACGGCGTTGAACTGATCTTCCCGAAACTTGGGGTGCTTGAAGCGCCCATCAGCGTCAACGGCAAACGGCTGGGAGAGAAAGGAGACATGACCGTCCTCCAGGACGATACATATGGCTCCATCATCGTGAAAGTTAAAAACCTTCAGAGCGGATACGCTCAATAAACAGGAGATATAACATGCCAAGAGTTTTAGGCGGAACAAGCACCATGATCATCCAGGATAATTTGTCTGATTGCAAAATCCATCTGCAGTATCGCATGCCGTCATCCAAAGAAATCATCTCATACCGAAACGGCGGTATGAAAAGAGTTAAAAACAATATTGAGAACCGCATTGGTGAAAACAGACTGGAACATGGCCTGAAGATCCTGACCGGCATCCGGGATGGTGATTTCCAGAAAAGAGTGGATGGTAACCCGGTGGATATTTCTTCGGATCCAAAATCAAAAAATTATGATCCGGACTGGAAGAATGTAATCAAAGAACACGCATCAGATCTGATCGAAACTTTGGCTGTCCAGGTCTTTGATGGATCAAGTCAGGTTGTCGCTCCGGAAAGTGCAGCTTCTGATGGAGAAGATACCGAGGGAAACTAATGTCAGACCTGTCTGCACTTCGGGCAGGTCTGTGTACTGAAAAAGAATATGAAAAATGCAAAGCAGAATGTGGTGATGGGCCGGAACTTGACTGGGCATGTGAAAACTGCCCGACAAAGCGATACGAAAGTCTGGGCCCCTACACCATAAAACTGCTGGAAAACCGGAACCTGCGTGTTGCAGGATATCCGTTTGAAGCAAACGATTTCACTTATGAAGAATGGCGGGATTTAGGAAGGCTTGAACAATGTCTGAAAACACCGGCACTATAAAAATTACGCTGAAGATGGATGAGAAGGGCTCCATAAAAGTCCTTCAAACCATTGGCCGCGAGTCTGAAAAAACCGGAAGGAAAGGCAAGTCGTCTTTTGACGCTTTCAGCCAGTCTGCAAAAAATAGCGCAAGCAGTATCATCAGCCTTAAAACAGCTGTGATAGGTCTTGTCTCTGTTGGTTTGACAGTTTATTTAAAATCAGCGGCTTCCAGCCTTATTGCTGTAGCAAGTTCTTTTGAGCGGTATGAGCTCCAGTTAAAAACAATTACCGGGTCCAGTGACAGAGCTAAAGCATCAATGGCCTGGATAACAGAATTTACTGCTAAAACTCCATATGAACTGAACCAGGTTACAGAGTCTTTTGTAAAGCTTGAGGCTTATGGCCTTAATGCCCCTACATGGATGAGGACTCTTGGAGATACTGCCGCAGCCATGGGAAAAGGTTTAAACCAGACAGTTGAAATGTTTGCAGATGCTGTCGTTGGAGAATTTGAGCGTTTAAAAGAGTTCGGCGTCAAAACCAGTACCGAGGGAGATAAAGTCACTTTTAAATGGTCGCAAAATGGCCGGGACATGACCCAGACTGCTGACAAAACACAATCCGGCATATCCACAGCATTGAGTAAAATTTTTACTCGCTTTGACGGCAGCATGGATGAGCTTTCTACGTCCTGGGCGGGCATGACATCAAACATGTCGGACAAGATGACGATGTTTAAAAAAGATGTCATGGATTCCGGGCCGTTCGAGGCCATGAAAGAGAGCCTGGGCGAATTCCTTGATTATTTATCCACCAACGAGGGCCAGATGGATCTGAAAACCTGGGCGCAAAACACCGCTGTCTGGGTAATGCAAAGTTTCAGGGTGATGACCCTGGGCGCGGGTTATTTTCTGCAGACCCTGGAGTTGATACAGGGCGGCTGGGCAAAGCTGAAAGCCAAAGCAAAAGAGACCCAGATATCCTATCTGGATCAATCTATAAAAGATTTGCAATCTCAGCTTGATCCGGACACCTGGTCCGGCAAATATGCCAGAATGGTGGGTGGCGATAAATTGTACGAAAGCAACGTGAAGATGATGACACAGATGATCATCAAGCGTGCCGAATTAGCCTATGAGGCAGAAAAAGAAAATGAAGCATCAAAACAGAATTATCTTGAATATATAAAAATCAAAAACCAGATGGACGGGATTGTGTCCAAGGTGGATGAGTGGGCCAGTAAAACGAATGACATAAAGCTTTTTGGCGGGGCAAAAGACCTCGACGGTGCAGGAATCGGCAAGGGCAAATCCGATGGCACACAGCCGGTAACAGAGAAAATGGAAAAAGATATCCAGGCGGCACTTGATAAAATCCTGCATGATATCGACGCTCATTGGCAGAAAGTCACTGACGTCAATCAAGAATTTGCCACAGATTACAAGCGCATATCCATGACCACATACGACTTCGAGCGGGATCAGCTCCAGGCCAGATACAATGAATATGATAAATATGTAAAAGACAAGGTCGGCCTGGCCATGTGGTTCATGATGGAAGAAAAGAAAATCAATGATGAGGAAGCCAAGGCCGCAAAGGAATCTACTGATACAAAATTTTCATATATGAAGGACGCCTTCTCTGGATGGGCAACCGGATATGCCAGCACATTAAACGATATGCTTTGGGAGTCCGAGTTTTCTTTTGATAAAATCGCGATTTCGTTTGGGAAGATGATCACGCAAATGATTATTCAAAAAGAAACCGCCAATTTGTTTGACTGGGCAGGCGGCACGTCCTGGGGCAAGACAATCTCTTCTTTTTTTAATGCCCATGGCAATGCCTATGATGCCACCGGCATTACTGCATATGCAAAGGGCAGCATGTTCACGAACACCATTGTGGACAAGCCCACGCTGTTTGCCCATGGCGGCGGGCTGGGTGTCATGGGAGAAAAAAGCCCGGAAGTCATAGCGCCGCTGTTCCGGGCATCCAACGGGGATATGGGTGTCAAGGCGGTTGTCAGCAGCCCGGCACAGCCGGTGAATATCACCATTGAAGTCATTGACAAGACCGGATCAGACACCAAGGTTACGCGGCAGGAACCCAGATTTGACAGCGGGGCCTGGGTGTGCGGTGTTGTTTTGGAAAATATCAAAAACAATCGCGGATACAAAGGCAGTATGAATGCTGCCCTGGGGAGAGGATAAAACATGGCTACGTTTCCGACACCGGCCGCAGTGACAGGATTTAAAGATACCCCTGCCAAGGCTGCGAACCGGCAAAAATCATCTGCCGGATACACCATATCCTTTGCCCGGGCAACACTTATCAAAACCGAATTTGAACTGGCGGTCCGGGCCACTGCGGCTGAAAAAGCGGCAATCAAGACATTCTTTGACACCTGGCAAGGCGGGATCTTTGAGCTTAACAGCGTGGACATCACCGACACCACAGTCTATCAGGTGGTGTTCCTTCAGGATGACATCCCGTTTACCCTGAATATCAAGCGTAATGTGTGGGAAACCACCATTAAATTCGGTGAGGTGTAACCATGACACTTCCGGCTTCTGCCCTTGCTGAAAAAAACAAGATCACGTCAAACCAGGCGTTTTTGATCCTGGTTAAAATTTGTTATCCCAACGAAGATGCTGTCAATATATGCCTGAACAATATTCAGGTGGTATGGAACAGCATTACCTGGCAGCCTGCGGCATTTGCGCTGTCCCCCATTAATGAAACCAAGGATGGCAGCATCCCGTCCATACCACTGGCGTTTATTGATCCCAACCGGGATATTTCGCCCCTTATAGATAAGTACGGCGGCGGCAACGGCGCGGACGTCTGGATATATATGGTGCATTCCGGGCACCTGGAAGAGACCACGCCCTGGAGCAAGCGCCTGTTTAAAATCATGGGTGCGCATGTGGATCATGCCAACAAAGTCACTCTGACGCTGAGCGTTCCCAATCTTACGCTGGTGCGTGATCCCCAGGACCGATACTTCAAAAATCATGGCCGGAACACGGTCAAGTTCAAAGACTCTACCTGTGGTTATACTGGTGAAGAAACCACCTGCAACAAAACCCTGGCCCGCTGCCGGGAGCTGGGTAATTCTTTGAGGTACTGCGGATTCCCAGGCGTTGGCAGAAAAGGATTTTTAGCATGATGGATTTTAATGATCTGATGGGTAAACCCTTTGATGCGGACGGCTACGGCCCGGACAATTATTCCTGCTACGGGCTGGCTGTTGAAGTGTTCCGGCGCTACGGCATTGACCTGCCACGGACAAATATATCTGTGTGCGCATGCAAGCAGGCATCCATGCAGGAAATCCAGACCCATGCGGCAAAATACTGGGCACCGATATCAACGCCGGAGGAACCCTGCGGAGTGTTGATCCGGTCCATGGACCCTGACTTTGCGCATCATATCGGTGTGTTTATCGGCAACGGCCGGATGATCCACGTCACGCTGAACCGGTCCGTGGTGATTGACAGAATACACAAATGGCAGCAGCACATCATAGGATATTATCGTTATGTCGGTACTGATCGTTAAAATACTTAATCCATGTGAGCCGCTCAAAAATGAGAAGGAAACTGTCGAATTTACCGGCAAGTCTCTGGATACCTATATTAACAGCCGGTTGCCGGTGATGGATGGATTAACCTGTGTGGCTGCTGTGAACGGGCATATTATCACAGCGCCGTTTGACCAGGTTCCGGTAAAAGCCGGGGATATCGTTGCCATCAGTGTCAAAGTGAATTTTGAAGTAGGTGCGATGGTTGCCACCTGGGCGGCGGGTGCTTCTTTTTCGACTCTGCTGGCAGCAGGTGCCTATGGCATGGCAGCGGTATATGTCGGAGTGTTTGCAGCAACTATTTTTGCCATCGGCGCGGGCCTGAACTATGTCATGGGCCTTGTGGCACCGCAGCAAAGCGAGCTTACATCCAGCAGTTCATACGATAAATCTGCCCAGGCATATGGCTGGGGGGATTTAAGCCAGACGGTGGTGGAAGGCACGGCAATTTATGATATTTACGGCACAAACCGCATGTACGGCCAGGTGCTGAATCAGTATATTGACATTAAAAATAACAAGGAAGTGCTGTATGTGCTGATGGGGCTTTGCGGGCATCAGGTGGACTCTATCACGGATGTCCGGATCAATAATCAGCCGTATTCGTATTTTAAGGATGTCACCATTGAAACCCGCCTGGGCACACTGAATGATGAGCTGATCCCAGGGTTTGAAAATGTCCATTCCCAGAAAAGTGTTAACGCAGCCAAGCTGATGCATGGCAGTGCCCAGACCCGTACAACAGACGGGACGCTGGTGGAAGAACTCAAGATTATTGTCAGCGCACCGTCCGGCATGTACTATTCAAACGACCAGGCCGGACTGGATGAAAGATCTGCTTCCTTTACGATCGAATATAAAAAATCATCTGATACTTACTGGATCAATCACGGTTCATTTACCTTGTCCGGCGCCACCACCGAAGCCATCAGGGAGATATACACCATTCCGGATCTTGAAGCCGACCAGTATGACATGCGGCTGACCCGCACAACAGCGGACGATACAGAAGTGCGGACAAATACGGATCTTTACTGGATGTTCTGGGATGAAATCATCAAAGAGCCTTTTATTTATCAGGGCATTGCCAAATATGCATTCATGGGAATTGCCACAGAAGATTTAAGCGGCGGCAGACCGTCTTTTTCATGCCTTGTGACCCGCAACACTGTCCAGGTATTTGATACGTCTTTAAGCGTTCCGGCATGGGTTTCAAAATCTGCAACCAACCCTGCATGGATCTGCTATGATCGGCTTGTATCCAATCAGGTGTATGTGGAGCGGATCATTTATGATGAGTTTTACGAGTTTGCAGAGCATAACGATACCGATGTCAGCCAGACCGGAGATCCGGCGGAAAAGCGCAATATTGCGCATATGATTTTTTCTGCCGGCAATCTGTGGGACAATGCGCAAAAAGCCGCAGCCATCGGCCAGGCCGCACTGATATACCGGGGTTCGGATATCGGGGTGTTTATCGACAAGCAGGAAACCAATGTGGCGCATATCTTCAATATGGGCAATATCCTGGATGAAACTTTTGATATGGGATATCTGCCCGAAGAGGACCGGGCGAATTGTGTCGAAATCGAGTACACAGATCCGGACAGAGACCATACCCGCCAGCCCATATCTGTGCATTCTGCAGAATATCTTTCATCCACCACGGTTTCCAAGACGGCCCAGGTGCGGATCGAAGCCGGAATCCCGCAAAAGCAGGCCACGCGCGAAGGGGTGCGCCTGATCAATACAAACAAATATTTTCTGCGCACGCCGTCGTTTGATGCGTTTATTGACTCCTTCGGGTGCGTTACCGGGGATCTGTGCTATTTCCAGCACGATATTGTCAATTTCGACGGGCTGAACCTGGGCGGCAGGATCGTGGATGCCGGAAATGACTACAACGTGGATGTATTGGGGCATGAATATGATCCTCTGATAGATCATAGACCCTGGGTGCAGCTGGATCAGCCCGTGACCATAGAAGCATCCATCACCTACAAATTGCGGGTCCGCCTGGGGGATGACAGCCAGGTGGAAAAGACCATCAACATGGCCCCTGCCGCTGCCACGGATATTCTATTTCTGGCATCTCCCTGGATATCCATGCCGGTACAATATGATCTGTATCTGTTCGGCCTGGTGACTTCGGGTTTTATGAAAAAATATCGGATTGCCGAGATTTCCCGACGGGACGATTTTACAGCTTCGCTTGTACTGGCAGAGTATATTGATGAAATCCACACGGAGAACTCAGACCTGGTCATCGAAGAACCTGCCTGGGAACAGCACAAGCAGGAAGCCATCAGTGTCATGGCCAATGAGTTTTTAGCCTATGCGGCAGACGGCAGTTATCAATCCAAAATCAATGTGTCCTGGTACCGGGCCTACACCGATACCGGCGCAAGTTGGAATATCTGGCTGAAAAATGTAACACAGGATGCAGATCCGGTCCACCTGGCATATGTCCATACACTGCAGTACACCGTGACAGCGCCGCTGATCCTTGGGCATGAATATCAGATTATCATTGCTGCCGGTGATAATGGTCCGGTTTTGAAAACCAGTAATTACACCGCTGTTACTATTCTGGGGAAAGCAATGCCTCCAGGAGACGTGATCAATTTTACGGCCACCTGGGATGCCATTAAACGGGCCGTGCATTTTAATTATTCTGCGGTTGATGATATTGATCTTGATCTGTATGAAATCCGGGAAGGCGGCACCTGGGCAGGCGGGACAGTCGTCAAAACATCCATTGAAACAAACTGCAGTATTTTTATTCCCGAAGGCATGAGTGATACCAAGACCTACCGGATCAAAGCCAAAGACACATCAAAGATTTATTCGGTTAACGAAGCCATTGACACGGTATCCATTGACACCTCTGACTGTGACCTGGCCATTCCCGGTGCCCTGTCTCTGGTTTCCAATTCCACTATTGCCTTTGGCGGGGCAAACATCGTCACGCTGCTGGCAACCTGGAACAGTGATTCAGAGCTGTCGGATGATTTCAGCTATTATGAAGTCCAGCTTGAAGACATGGCCAACAACAAACGGTCCAGCTTTACCACCACCGACCGCGAATACCAGTGGGAGCTTGTGCCGAACAAACAATACGGTGTTGCTGTCCGGGCCTGGGATCACGGCCGAAACCATACATCCTTTTGCACCCAGGTGCTGCACACCACCGCCCGGGATACCGCCGCCCCGGCAGCGCCCACCTGGCCCGCGTCGGGCGCTGCCATACCCGGATTTAAAAATATCGGCCTGTCCTGGGATGATAACACAGAATATGATTTCAGCCATTATATCCTGGAGCGGTCTATTGTTGCAGATTTTTCAAGCAGTGTGACGGTTCTGGGGGAGATCAAGGCGTCCTTTCATTCTGATGGGTATAATATGGACGTCTCCACAGCTTATTATTATCGACTCAAGGCTGTTGATACATCGGGCAACGCATCCGGATACAGCTCCATCCGGTCTGCCACAACATTGCAGGTGGGCTCTGCTGACATTGCGTATAATTCAATCATTGCCGCACATGTGGCTGCAGGCGCTATCACGGCTGACAAAATTACAGCAACTACGATGTCCGCTATTGTCAGCAATTTTGGCGTAATGAATGCAGGCGTTGCCAGAAGTCTTACAGCCAACAGTTCCGGAGTGCCCCATGTTGAAATGGATCTGAATAACGGCCGGATACAGTTGGCCGATGATGTGCAGCGCACAGTACTTGAATCCGGCACATTGACCCATTACAAAACATTTGGCGGCGTTGAAATTGCCTATAAATCTTTAATTCGTGCACCTCATGGCACCTGTGCTCATGGCGTGCTGACCGAAGTGGGTTATTTTTCTTCAGAGCCCACCGTTACTCTGCAGCCCTTTAATAACAAGACATATTCCGCAGCCAACGCCAGCGTGGATCATGGTTTTAAATTTGAGGCTATGAATCTGCGGGAAATTGATCCTGTTACAAAATTACCGTCCCCGGGATCAAAATACTATGCCTTTGACCCATCTATAGAATTGGTATCCGAAGCCGGGAATGCAGTACGAAGCGTCAATATTACAGAAGCTTCCACGTCAGATCCGGGGCCGTTGACTATTGATGAATCCGATGCGTCTTCAATGACCACACCTGCAAACTGTAACCGGGTGGTTGTGCTGTGTGAAATCAAGTCCGTCAGGGGCACCGGCACCGCTGGTATCTATTATAATCGAGCGGTAACCTTATCTTTATATATTGATGGCTCTCTGAAAGAAACGCTGACGCTGACATCGCAGATGGCCGGGCAACTTGGGTTTGTTCAAAACACGATTATTTCTGGCATCGTGACAGCGGGCAGTCACAATGTTAAGGTTATAGCGGGGTTTGCAAATGCATCTGGAACTTTTGGTTCAGCCTCTTACGAATATTCTTCGGCATCGGCAAGTTCTTCTCCGGGGATCACTTACACCGCCCAAGCTACACGGGTGGGTTCTACTAATTATGATAGTATTGTAAACGAATCCATTGCTTTGCCTACACCAGCGACGACTGGATGGGAAGTCTATTCCGCCACATATACGATTAATTATGATTGGTCAATGAATGCAGTGGGGAATCCAACACCATATGGGTATAGAGCTACCATAACTGATACTTTAGCTTGTCCGTTTTTCAGTGATGGGATGACTTATTTACGATCAGAGGGGGGATCTGTTTTTGAAAGGGGAGGGACAAATATAACGGATACTGTTGTGGTCAGCTCCCTGCTATCAACACTATCTTTCACGCTGAAAGGGGGTTCTAATGGAACAACCGACCCATATGGTTGGTATACTTACACTCTTGGGTGCACTACATTCAAAATCAATTCCCTGTCTGTTGTTGCAAGTCTCAGGCGGTATCCGGCTGGATCAACCGCAATCGACAATCAATTAAAAGTCGTTGAATACACATACGATTTAGCATCAGGAACCGTAATTTCGACCGGCAGCGCCAAGTGGTCTGCCACCGGTCCATAATTTTTTTAAATAAGGAGATATAGACATGAAACTTGGAGCAATTTTTCAATCAGCATTTGCTATTTTTATGATGCTGGCACTGGTAACGGTCGCAGTTTGTATGGCACTCTTGTCAACGTCGATCCAGGCACATGCTGTGACTTACAGAAATGATGGCAGCAGCAGTGTTACAATCAGAAACAAACACGGCAATATCCAAATCGTTTATCCAAATGAGACGATCGAAACTTATTATTATGTGGATCTGACCCAGGCGCAATATACAGACCTGACAAAAGTTTCAGACACCCCTTATGCAAAATTTGCCCTTGCCACCGATGCTGTAACAGCAACAACCGAAGGGGTTGATGTTGCCATCGACCTGGATGCCGACTTTTTAATGATCACATTGGTGACCGGAACCATTGATGTATATGCGCAGTCAGATGCAAACACGCCGCCGATCTTTACAGGCGTATCCTCTGATGTGGATAATACCAATCTGCCACTGCACGGCATGTTTGATAATATAGTGATCAAAGGCACCGGCACATGTCAGATCACCCAGTATAAAACAAAATTTTAATTAACGATTATGGGGGATAAAGTTGAATGAAAAAACTTATTTTAATAGCCATGATCATCTGCCTGGCTTCGGTTGCATGGGCTGCAAATTTGCAGTTTAGCCGGTTGCCGAGCATGGGTGGTGGCCTGACCGTCGGGGATGGGCTGAGCATAATGAAAAAGACAATGGCATCAGTTACAAACACATTTGTTTATAATGACACTGCCGGAATCACATATCTAAACACCGGCGGAATAACATATAAGGATTATTGATATGAAAAAACTGATATTAATTTGTGTATTTGTACTGTTTGCATTTAGCAATGTTCATTCCGCTGTCAATAAATACGGGTGTATTGGTCTGACAGGCGGAACTGCCGGGATGCTTGATGCTCTTGATATAACAGGTGCATCAACCCCGAATGCTGACAACCTTGCAGAAGGTGATGTTGCAGAGGTTTTGACCATAAGCGGAAGCACTGTAAATTTTTACACGTACATTTTTGATGCTTCTGGAACTGATGCAGAATCAAGTCCGAACATTATAAGGCCTGATGACTATGCCACTGCGGGGGTATGGCGGCTTGTTGTCGTTAATGCAAGGGGATTTGATGTACCGCCTACCGCTTTTGGTGGTGGATACTCCTATTGGCTGGAAGACACTGATAACGGGTCAAATTATGTCGGCTGGGGGAGTCCTGTCAGCAATAATAATGATTTAATCCTATTGCTCCCGACATCTGACCCTGCATCAGGGCAAGTTATGGCATTCGGTGTACCATCCTCGGTAACCTTTTCGGACAATGCGGCCAAAGACGCAAGCCAGTCTACTTGGATCACAATAACAGAGCCTGTTGCATGGACAATCCACGATTCTGATGTTGATACCGCCGTTGCAGATGGGAAACAATTCTTTGCAGTCCCTGCGTACATGAACGGGTGGGAGCTGGTAGATGTTGTGGCATCGGTATCAGACTTGAACTCTGCTGCATCTGGTGCAACCACAGTTGTGATCAGGAGGGTTCGTGGGGCAACTGCTGCCAATATGACATCCACAGGTGTTACGGTTGGGTTTGGAGAATACACCGCCTCTGATGAAGTGGTTGACACATCTAATGATGAGCTTGCAACTGGTGATAAAATTTTTGTTGACATTGATACAGTATGCTCGCCAGTTCATAAGGGCGCATCAGTCACTGCTATCTTTGAGAAGAGGTGATTATGAATAAAATAATCTGCATGATATTTGTCTGCTGCTTGATATATACTCAGGCATTCGGGGTAACGTTGTTGGGCAGTGAGGTTGAGGCGAGTGGGTGTTCAAGTGGAACTGCTGAAATATCACAAACATCTAATGATGCTAACTCTGGCAACATAAATACAAGAGTTATAGGACAGTCTTTTACTCTAAATACAGCGATTAGTTTATATAGCATAACTGTATCGTTTTTATCTGGAGCTGAATCGACACATACGTTAAGAATCGGAACAAGTCCTGATTTGTCAAAAACGTATACAGAAGAAATATCTTTTACGCCGGATACAGGTGTTACAGAAATACTTTCTGCCTCTAATCCAAACCTCTCAACAGGCACATGGTATTTTGGGGTGTTGGGTGACGGGGTTACGAGTATATTTTTACGAAGAAATAACAGTGACGTGTATACTGGAGGCAATTATATATACGGTGCTGCTGGCGGAAGTTGGAATATGAGTAATTTAGAACCGGACATAGATTTGTATTTTACTATAAATAAGTGTGCAGAATGAGAAAATTAATTATTATAGTAAGTATATTAATTACTTTGGTTTTCACTCCACTTGCTGATGCCGATATATTATTCTCTGATAGTCTTGAATCGGGTGATTTTACCCACGTCGATCCTTTAAGCGGTGCAGCTTGGGGGGAAAGTACATATACCACTGTAAGTACGGATAATCCAAGAACGGGGGCATACTCTATTAAATTTCGTTTTGTGGGCAATGAAGACCTGGATGCTGATGCGTGGTCAGAGCAAAGATTTAAAATTAGTGATGCTCCTCAAACTGAAATTTATATTAGATACTATATTTGGTTTCCTGAAAGCTATACTATCCGAGCCACCCCCTCAACTGAGAACACAAAATTTATATACATATGGGGTGATAGTTATGCGGATGATACAAATAAGATTGGGTTTGAACTCCAAGGTGATATGCAGGCAGGGTTTACTGCGAAGCATACTTATCCATCCGGTGTAAAAACCCTTGGTTGTGTTGCTCCCTCATTTACATCAGAGGTCGATTCCCCTTCTACGAGATGGACATTAACGGAAGAAGACAAGGGCAAGTGGTTATGCTTTGAATTTAGGTATAAAATTGATTCAGGCGCAGGAGATGGGGCTTTGCAATTTTGGGTTGATGGTGAGTTGATCATAGATGGCGATCCGCTCTCATGGTTAGGAGCGCCATGTGGTGTGAATGAGTTTTTGCGTAACGGCTATCTGATGGGATGGTCTAATTCGGGTTTTGATGAAGACACGATTGTTTATATAGATGATGTGGTATTCTCGACTAATTATATTGGGCCTGATGTCACACCTGAAACCCAAACCCGCTCATCCCATAGAGGCGGTGGCATGGGGAATATGCGTTGATTACATATTTTATTGTATAATCCTTAATAAAATAAGGTGATGAAAATGAACATCAAAGATCAAATCCAGATCACAGCAAGACTTTCACTGCTTGCATATGAGTCTTCATTCCCCGGATGGAATATCCTGTCTTTAGAAAACAAGCTTCTGGCTGATGGCTTCGAAAAATTCCATTGGATTGAAAATTTTGAAACAGACACCCAGTGTTTTCTTAGCTCCAGGGACGGATACGTTTATCTGACTTTCCGTGGATCAAGCACAGATGCGGACTGGGAAACCAATTTTGACTTTGAACAAGTTCCCTGCATGTGGGGTTATCTGCATGGAGGCTTTCTTGCGGATGTCAAATCAGTTTATTGGCAAATTAAAACTGCTTTGGCGGCATATCTGGCAGGCGGGCAGAAACTGATTATCACCGGGCATTCCCAGGGTGCGGCAGTGGCCGTCATCATGGGCATCGCTTTTCTTGAGGTCTGTGATCCGCTGGAAGCCGTCATCCATTTTGGCGGCCCCAGGGTGGCAGATCCCTTCTGTGCAGATTATATTGATGATCATTTCCCTAATATTTTTCACCGGGTTGTCAACAATAACGACGTGGTCACACGAATCCCGCCCCGGATCATGAACTACAGTCACTTTGGCAAGCTTCATTATTTTCTGGGTGATGGGACGTACACTGATAATATTTCAGAGTGGGGAAGGTTTTTGGACCGGATGGCATACAAGATTGATTTTGGCGGGAAATACGGCATTGATATCTTTAACGATCATATGCCGGAAAATTATGCTGCCCTGGCTGAGCAGCTCAAATTAGCTGCATAAGAGCGATCAGATTCTAAAAAAAATGGAGCAACAATATATAATGTTGCTCCATTTTTTATTAATACCCGGACGCTTTGTTTACAAGATTCTGGAGCATCCCGGCAGTGGGATGCAGATATCTTGTGCTGATTGTTTCCGGAGTATCACCCAGGAGCCGGGCCACATGATCCAGATCCATATTCATATTATATCTTAGATTTGTAGCCGTATAATGGCGAAATGTATGCGGGCCTCTGCCGTCATTCGGCGTCTTTAAGCCCAGGTCAGACAACATGGCCACAATGATTTTGTACATCATGTTTTTGCCGGGAAATATGCGCTTAAAAGCATCCTTGTGCGGATCTGGGAAAGACTGTGCCAGATATTGCTTCATGTATATTGCAGATTCCGGGCTGATGAATACCGGCCGGGGAATCGTCTTTGAATGTGAGATCAGTATGGTTTTTGATTCAAGTCTGATATCACAAACACGGATATGGGCCACCTCATCAACCCTTGCCCCGGTTTCAACCAGAATTCTGACAAGCAAATGATTCCTGGTATGCCTCTTGGGGAATTTATACGTCTTGCAGAGAGCGATCTCTTCTCCTGAGAACCAGCGCATTTCATGCTTAAGGTCATTCTTCTGCTTATCCGCCCTGGGGATTCTATAGGTATGTTTTATAGTGATATCGTGGAATCTGAACAGCAGCTTTGAGGTGGTAAGATAGGATCTGGTTGTCTGGGCAGATATTCCACGCTCCCGGATAGATATGGCATATTTGTCCATGAATGCATTAAAGCTGTCATCCAGCCGGGTTATCCCATGACGCTTGCAGAACGGCAGCAATTGCTTATAACAGACGCCTTTATACGCATCTTTTGTTGCCTTGGCCAGAGCCTTGGTGGTCTCTGCTTCAAAAAACTGATTTATCTGGGATTCGATTTCTGATACACGTAGATCATGCATGACTTACCTCCTGAGTAGGTTTGTTGTGTTAGGGTCGGGTGGAGGGTGCAACCTCTGCCTGGCCCGAATAATTCATACCATTATATATAAGGCAATTAATTATGCCAGCAAAAATATTTTTTTCAGGGAAACAAACAGACGATTAAATAAGATTTTCAAATTTTAAATTTCTGATATTGTGTGCCAGAATTTCTGAGATTACGTGGCGGCTTACAATAATCCTCGATTGACAAAACTTGTAGCCTAAATTTAAAGATCAAAATTAGCAAAAATTCCATATGCGCAAGTATGATTTCACACCAAGACCGGAGGATTACCGGAAAAACAAAAAAGGTTTTCAGCGTGATTTGCTGGAAACCTTTGTTTTTCAAGTGGCTGGGTGATAAGGATTCGAACCTTAATTGACGGAGTCAGAGTCCGTAGTCCTGCCGTTGGACGATCACCCAGTGGAATTAATTGAAAGTTTTTATATACCGGTAAGGGGTTTTAGTCAAGGGGTATCTGGTGAAAACTTGCGATGCAGGGTTTGTTAAAAGCTATGGATGTGTGATATATAGGGGTTATATTTATATTAGCTTTAAAAAAACAAGCGGGGGTGAAAATGTCAGTGACCGTATTGATTAAAAGAAAAGTTACTCCTGAAAACATGGGGCTGCTGGAAGAATTATACCGGGAAATGAGAGCGGCTGCCCTGAAACAGAAAGGATATATCGGCGCTGAAACATTAAAACGGGTGGACAGCGAAGGTGATCTGCTGGTGATCAGCAAATGGCAGCATGTGGATGACTGGTCCAAGTGGCTTGTCAGCAAGGAGAGAATGGCATTTCAGGAACGCATTGATTCTTTGACCAGTGTTAAAACCAAATTTGAAGTGTATGCCCATTGATTTTAAAAAAGATATTTTGAAAGAATTACTCAAAACCCTTGAACAACTCCTGGAACAGTTGCCATCAGCAGCCATTGCATTTTCCGGCGGAGTGGACAGCACCTTTCTTGTGGCAGTGACCAAAAATATCATCAAAGGCCCGTTGCTGGCCGTTAATGCGGCATCCCGATTTGTTCCTTTAACAGAGACGGATCAGGCAAAGGCAGTAGCAGCCCGACTCGGGGTTGAATATGTTGAGTTCCAGGCAGGTATGTTTTCAAATAAAGAGGTGATCCAGAACACCCCCCAAAGATGCTATTTTTGCAAGAAACAGATTTTTTCATCCATAAAGCAGATAGCCCGGGAAAAGGGGATTCACCATCTGCTTCACGGAGTGAATCTGGATGATCTGGGTGATTTTCGTCCGGGGTTGAAAGCGGCACAGGAGCTTGGTTTTTTAAGTCCCCTGGCAGATGCAGGTCTTGCAAAATCACAGATTCGGGAACTGTCCCGGCAGATGGGACTTGCAACCTGGAACAAACCGTCTCAATCCTGCCTGGCCACACGCATTCCGTATCATGATATTATTACAGTTCAGAAACTTGCAATGATTGATACAGCAGAACAGGTATTGCACGACCTGGGATTTGAACAGGTCCGGGTGCGGTGTATGGGAAAATCAGCCCAGGTCGAAGTGGAACCGCAATTTGTAAGCCGGATAACAGCGCCTGAAATCCGGCAAAAGGTATCAGTTGCATTGAAAAAAATCGGATTTGACAGGATTTCCATAGACATGGATGGGTATAAAACCGGAAAGATGAATCATGAAATATCCATTTGCGAAATTGAATAAAAAAACCCGCAGTGGAGAAAATAATTTCCCCACTGCGGGTTTTTATGGAAATCCGGGACAGTTTATCTTTGCTGGATCTCAAGATCGTTGAAAAAATATCCGATCTCGAAAGCAGCTGTTTCGGGCGCATCAGAACCATGAACCACATTTTTTTCAATATCAGTTGCATAATCTTTTCTGATAGTTCCCTCTTCAGCGTCTTTAAAATTGGTGGCGCCCATCAGTTTCCGGTTTTGGGCAATGACATCTTCACCCTCAAGGATCATGACAACAATGGGGCCGGATGTCATAAAATCTGTCAGGCTGTCAAAAAAAGGTCTTTGTTTATGAACCGCATAAAATCCCTGGGCCTGGGGTTTGGTCAGTTGAATCATTTTCATGGCAGCAATCTTGATGCCAGAAGTTTCAAAACGTCTGATCACTTCACCGATTACGTTTTTTGCAACCCCGTCGGGTTTGATGATTGATAATGTTCTTTCCACAATCTGTATCCTTTTATTTATAATTAAAAAACGGTCTTGAAAATTATCACAAAAGCATACTATAGTCAATGTCACGCAGGCAGCTTAATATAAACAAAACATACACATATTAATATCCATAAACAAAAATCCATGAACATTTTTAAAATTGCAGTGACCGGTTCGGCAGGATCGGGAAAAAGCATTGTATGCAGGCGCTTTTATGAAAAAGGTCTGGTTGTGCTGGATTGTGATGTGATTGCACGGCAGGTGGTGGAGCCCGGAGAAAAAGGCTTCAAGGATATCGTTGATTTGTTCGGTGAAACTGTGGTTTTGAAGGATGGCCGTCTGGATAGAGCCCGGTTGAGAGAAATTATTGTATATGATGATGATATGAGAAAGAAAATGGAAGATATTCTCCATCCCCGAATCCTTGAGGAAATGATTTTTCAGATGGCGCATGCGGATTATACCGGCCGAAAAAAAGCAGTTGCTGTTGAAGTGCCGTTGCTTTTTGAAACCGGTATGGAGCGTTATTTTGATTTAACCATTGCAGTGATTGCTGATTTTCCCGAGCTGATCGACAGAATTTCCAGTCGGGATAAGGTGATGGAAAAAGATGCCAGAAAAATGCTGGAACTTCAGATGTCGCAGGAACACAAATCAGCCCGGGCAGATTATGTGATAAAAAACACAGGAACCTTGCCGGAACTCTTTGATTCTGTTGACAATATCTTTGAGAAAATCCAAAAAGAATTCTTGACAACCTGATTTTTTTACCATATTAGTTAACACTTATATAGCAAGTTTCTAAATATCTGTTTGTTTTCCAAGCCGATTTTTGAT
Source organism: Pseudomonadota bacterium (assembly GCA_018821535.1). GTDB lineage: Bacteria > Desulfobacterota > Desulfobacteria > Desulfobacterales > Desulfobacteraceae > Desulfobacula. Next base: position 125,562 of record JAHJLV010000008.1, read on the forward strand.
TTCAAAACTTCAGTAAAGGTGTGCTCCAGAACAAAAAACAATCCTTAAGCCTAAAGACAAATTAATTTAAAATTTGGGAGAATGAATGAACCTCGTAGAATTGAACAAGATGAAGATTAGTGAACTGACCAAGCTTGCTAAAAAATATAAGATTCAAGGGATCAGCGGTTTGAAAAAACAGGAATTGATATTCCTGCTGCTTCAGGCAAATATTGAAGACACAGGTCAGATTTATGGAGAAGGAACCCTTGAAATTCTACCGGATGGTTTTGGTTTTTTAAGGGCACCGGGGTATAATTATCTGCCCGGGCCTGATGATATCTATGTTTCTCCCTCACAGATCCGAAGATTTAATTTAAGGACCGGAGATACGATTTCCGGCCAGGTTCGCCAGCCCAAGGATTCTGAACGGTATTTTGCGCTGCTTAAAGTGGAGGCGGTGAATTTTCAAAGCCCTGAGCTGGCTGCGGAAACCATTTTGTTTGATAATCTTCTGCCATTGTATCCTGATCGCAAGATGAATCTTGAGGCAGAATCTGATAATTATTCCATGCGGGTGATCGATATGATGTGCCCGATCGGATTCGGCCAGCGCGGGTTGATCGTATCACCGCCAAAGGCCGGAAAAACAATGCTTTTGCAGAATATTGCCAACAGTATGGTCAAAGCCCATCCTGAGATTGTTCCCATGATTGTTTTGATTGATGAGCGTCCGGAAGAAGTGACGGACATGGCGCGCAACGTGGATGCGGAAGTTGTCAGTTCCACCTTTGACGAACCGTCTGAACGCCATGTCCAGGTTGCGGAGATGGTGATTGAAAAAGCAAAGAGAATTGTTGAGCAGGGACATGATGTGGTGATTCTGTTAGACAGCATTACCCGTCTTGCAAGGGCCTATAATTCTGTAATGCCGCCTTCAGGAAAGATTCTGTCCGGTGGTGTGGACTCCAATGCGCTTGACCGGCCCAAAAGATTTTTCGGCGCTGCCAGAAATATTGAAGACGGCGGCAGTCTGACAATTATTGCAACTGCGCTTGTGGATACCGGCAGCCGGATGGATGAGGTTATCTTTGAAGAGTTCAAGGGAACCGGTAATATGGAACTGGTTCTGGACAGAAAACTTGCGGATAAAAGAATTTATCCGGCCATCGACATGAATAAATCCGGCACCCGAAAAGAGGAATTGCTTCTGGATCCAATGGTTTTGAACCGTGTCTGGATCTTGAGAAAATTGTTGTCAAATTTAAATCCTGTTGATAGTATGCAGTTTTTACTTGAAAAAATGGAAGGAACAAAGGATAATAAAGAGTTTCTTGATCTGATGAATTCATAAGTGAATTTACACAGAAACAGGATTTTAATGATTGCCTGGGATATGGCAGGTTTTAAGGAGTTTTAAGGAAAATGAAAAAAGACATACATCCGGAATATATCCGATCTGAAGCATCCTGTGCATGCGGTGCATCATTCGAAGTCGGCTCAACCAGAGAGAATATCAAGGTGGAAATCTGTTCACAGTGTCACCCGTTTTTTACCGGAAAACAGAAGCTGGTTGACTCTGCCGGAAGAATTGATCGTTTTAAAAAGAAATATGCAGGTTTTGATACTTCAAAATTGATATAACTTATTTTTTAAAAAAAGTTAATAAAAAGGGGTCTTGAATAAAAGAGCCCCTTTTGAGTTTTTAAAACCCGGTTGAGTCAAATATGATTGAAAAATTAAAAAGCCTTGAGGAAAGATTTATAAAGCTTGAACAGCTGTTAAGTGATCCTGCGGTTCTCAGTGACCAGAAAAAATATCAGGAATTTCTTAAAGAGCATGGCGAGCTGAACAAGGTTGTCCCTGTTTTCAGAGATTACGAAGCTGCGCTGGAAGAATTTTCACAGACAAAAGAAATGCTCAAGGATGATGATCCTGAAATGCGGGCCATGGCCAAGGCTGAACTTCCTGTTCTTGAATCAAAAGTTGAAAAATATAAAACTCAGCTTAATCTGGCCTTGATGCCTAAAGACCCCCGTGACAGCAAGAATGTTATCCTGGAAATTCGTGCCGGAACCGGTGGTGAAGAGGCGGGTATTTTTGCAGGAGATCTGTTCCGGATGTATTCCCGATATGTAGAGGCCCAGAACTGGAAGATGGAGATCATTGAAAAAAGTGATTCAAGTTCCGGCGGATTCAAGGAAGTGGTCTGTATGATTCAGGGAAAAGGGGCGTACAGCAGATTCAAATATGAAAGCGGCACCCACAGGGTTCAGCGGGTGCCGGAAACCGAAGCTCAGGGAAGAATTCATACATCCGCTGTTACTGTTGCCGTGCTTGCAGAGGCGGAAGATATTGATGTTGATATTAATCCGGCAGATCTGAAAATTGATGTTTTTAGATCTTCAGGCCCCGGTGGTCAGTCTGTTAATACCACCGACTCAGCTGTCAGAATCACCCATATTCCCACAGGGGTTGTTGCCACCTGTCAGGATGAAAAATCCCAGCACAAGAACAAGGCCAAAGCCATGGGCGTGTTAAAGGCCCGGATTCTGGATGCCAAAATCCGGGAAGAAGAGGATAAAAGGGCAGCTGAAAGAAAAGATCAGGTGGGCTCAGGAGATAGAAGCGGCAGGGTCAGAACCTATAATTTCCCCCAGGGCAGAATGACGGACCACAGGATAGGACTTACGCTGTATAAACTGGACAGCATAATGGAAGGTCATATTCAGGAAATCATTGATGAGTTGACAACCTTTTACCAGGCACAGGCTTTAAAGGACATTGGTTGAGTGGACCATCATCCGGATTCTGTTATGGACAGAATCTTATTTTAAAGCGCATTTTATAGACAGCCCCCGGCTGACTGCTGAACTGCTCTTGGCACACAGTCTGGACATGGCTCGTCTGGATCTGTACCTTCAGCATGACCGTCCCCTTGACAAAAATGAGCTTTCCGATTTCAAGGCACTGATAAAACGACGCATCCAGAATGAACCGGTGGCCTACATCACAGGGGAAAAGGGGTTCTATGATTCAGATTTCAAGGTCGCCAAAGGCGTTCTGATCCCCCGGCCTGATACGGAAACCCTTGTCGAGCAGGCACTGGGTGTTTTAGAAAAATCCAAATGGCGTGGTTCTCCTAAGCATGTGCTGGAACTGGGGGTGGGCTCCGGCGCCATTATTGTTTCCCTTGCCAGGGTATATCCGGATCATGTATATCTGGCAAATGATATTTCTGCGGATGCCCTGAAAGTGGCAAGAATCAATGCTCAAAATCTTTTACAGACCCGTGTGATGTTTTTTTCAGGCTCCTGGCTGGATGCGGTAAAACAAAAACCGGCATTTGATCTGATCGTATCCAATCCACCGTATATCCCTACAAAAGACATCAAGACCCTTGCACCGGAAATTCACAGGTTCGAGCCCATGCTTGCCCTTGACGGCGGTCACGACGGCCTTGACTGCTACAGACAGATACTTGAAGCTGCACATCACTGCCTTGCTCCAGGGGGAACATTGCTGTTTGAAATAGGCTTTGATCAGAAAGAAGGGTTGATCCGGGTTTTTGACCGGCATGCGGAATACGAATCCATTGAATTTATAAAGGATCTGGCCGGGCATGACCGGGTGGCGAAAATAAAAAAATGAATTGAAAAAAAAGGAATCCTCTGATATATAAAATAGGATTTTTTAAAATACTAAAGACACACATTCAGGGACTGAAAAATCAGGTGCTTTTGATAAAGTCGAATTTTCAGGATGATCTGGATGGAGGAAAAAACCATTAATTTAATCTGGAGAACACATGGCTTACATTACAATTCGAGAACTTCTGGAAGCAGGCGTCCATTTCGGACATCAGACAAAACGTTGGAACCCGAAGATGAAAAAATATATCTTTGGCGCAAGAAACGGGATTTATATTATTGATCTTCAGCAGACGGTAAAATTGTTTAAAAATGCCCATGATTTTATCAAGGGGATAGCCGCTAACGGTCAGGATGTTCTGTTTGTGGGAACAAAAAAACAGGCATCTGAAACAATCTATGAAGAAGCCAACCGGGCAGAACAGTTTTATGTTCAGAATCGCTGGCTTGGCGGTATGCTGACAAATTTTCAGACCATTAAAAATAATATTACCCGGTATCACTTCCTTAAATCCATTGAAAATGACGGCAGCCTTGAAAACTACCCCAAAAAAGAACAGTCCAAGATGCTCAAGGAAAAAGATAAGCTTGAGTTTGCCATTGGCGGAATCAGCGAGATGAAAAGACTGCCCGGTGCCATTTTTATTATTGATCCCAAAAATGAATCCATTGCGGTAAAAGAGGGCAAGAGACTTGGAATTCCTATTATTGCAGTTGTGGATACAAATTGTGACCCGGATGATATTGACTATGTTGTCCCTGGAAATGATGATGCCATCCGGTCTATCCGTTTATTTGTTTCCCGCATTGCAGATGCCTGTATTGAAGGCCGTCAGATCTATGAAGAAAAACAACGGGCAAGATCTGATAAAGACGGCACAGAAGTGTTTGAAGAATCAGCTGAACCCAAACTTGCCATTGAGGTTGTATCAGATGGTACTGATGGCCCTGTTGTTGAAAAAATAAAAAGAAGAACTTCGCCGGCAGATGAAACTGTTGAAGAAACGACTACAGAAGTGACCGAGTAAATATAAGGAGCAAGAAAAAATGGTGGAAATTTCCGCAGAAATGGTAAAAGAGCTTCGTCAGGCAACAGGCTCCGGGATAATGGACTGTAAAAAAGTACTCGCAGAAGCAGAGGGTGATATTGATAAGGCAATTGAGCTTTTAAGAAAAAAAGGCCTGGCCAAGGCTGCTAAAAGAGCGGGTCGTTCAACCTCAGAAGGCATTATTTATTCATATATTCATACTGGCGCAAAGCTGGGTGTGCTGGTAGAAGTGAACTGTGAATCTGATTTTGTTGCCAAAACAGATGATTTTCAGGAATTTGCCAAGAATATTGCCATGCATATTGCAGCTGCAAATCCCGCGGGCCTCAATCCCGAAGATGTTGATCCGGTCGTTATTGAAAAAGAAAGAGAAATTTATAAAGCATTGATGCTCAAAGAAGGCAAACCTGAAAAGATGATTGATAAAATTGTAGATGGCAAGATTGAAAAATTTTACAAGGATGTCTGCCTGATGAGTCAGTCATATGTAAAAGATCCTCAATTGACAATCAATGATCTGCTCAAAGAGACCATTGCCAAAATCGGTGAAAATATTCAGATCAGAAGATTTGCACGTTTCCAGATAGGAGAATAGAATATTGGTCGAATCTCCGGAGTTTGAACGGGTTTTAATCAAGTTGAGCGGAGAAGCTTTGATGGGAAATCAGAGCTTTGGCATTACTCCAGAAATGATTCAATATGTTGCAGCGGAAATTGCAAAAGTCTACCAGTTGAAGGTGCAGATTTCAGTGGTGGTGGGCGGTGGTAATATTTTTCGTGGTGTTGCGGGAAGTTCTGCCGGAATGGACAGAACTTCCGCTGATAATATGGGAATGCTGGCAACCGTTATAAATTCTCTGGCATTGTGTGATGCGCTGGAGAAAAAAGGCGTTCCCACACGGGTTCAGTCCGCGATTCCCATGGACAGGATTGCAGAACCGTTTATCCGCCGCAAAGCCATCCGTCACCTTGAAAAAGGCCGTGTGGTAATTTTTGCGGCAGGCACAGGGAATCCGTATTTTACAACGGATACAGCTGCAGTATTGCGTGCCAATGAAACCCGTGCCCAGATTCTTTTTAAGGCTACCAAGGTTGACGGGGTATATGATAAAGACCCTGTGGTGCATCAGGATGCTGTCAAATATGATGAATTGTCTTATATGCAGGTCATTGAAAAACAGCTCCATGTCATGGATATGACGGCAATTTCCCTTGCAATGGAGCAGGGTCTTCCGCTGCAGGTATTTGATCTGCATCAGGCGGATAATATCTATAAGGCAGTAACTGGTCAGGGGAAAATCGGGACACGGATTTATAATAAATAATCAATGTTGAGGACAGATTGTTATGATAAATGAAGTTATCCAGGACGCCAGGGACAGGATGGGGAAATCTGAAGCTGCATTTGAAAAAGAATTGTCAAAAGTGCGTACCGGAAGGGCATCCCAGTCCATGCTCGACAGTGTCAAAGTCGATTATTACGGTACTCAGACACCGCTTCCCCAGATGGCAACGGTTTCAATTCCGGAAAGTCGCCTGATTACAGTTAAACCATGGGATATCAGTGTTATCAATGAAGTTGAAAAAGCAATTTTTAAAGCAAATCTTGGCTTGACACCTTCCAATGACGGTAAAATGATCCGGATTTCCATTCCGCCGTTGACCGAGGAAAGAAGAAAAGAAATTGTAAAAACCGTGGCCAGGACCTGTGAAGATTATAAGGTTGCGGTCAGAAATATCCGCAGAGATGCCAACGAGATGCTCAAAGACATGCAAAAAGAAGGGGATATTTCTGAAGATGAATTCTTTAGCGCTCAAAAACAGGTCCAGGAATACACCGATGAAAACATTAAGAAGTTAGACCAACTTTTTGCCCAGAAAGAAAAGGAAATTCTTGAAGTCTAACTTGAAAAATGATGTGCCGCTTGATTTAGAAAAAATTCCAGCCCATGTGGCAGTGATCATGGATGGAAACGGCAGGTGGGCCAAAAAGAAACTGATGAACCGGGTGAAGGGTCATGAAAAGGGTTCACAGACGGTTCGGACCATCGTAACTGCCAGCGCCCGGCTGGGAATTAACGTTCTGACACTGTATGCATTTTCCACAGAAAACTGGGGCAGACCAAAGGCTGAAGTCACAGCCCTGATGATGCTGTTGAAAAAATTTATAGTTTCAGAACGGGATGAACTTCAAAAAAACAATATCCGCCTCAATATTATTGGTCAAAAATACAGACTGCCTGAAGATGTTCAAAAGGAAATCGATATTACCCTGGAATTGACCCGGAACAATACCCGTATGATTTTAAACCTGGCCTTAAGTTATGGTTCCAGAGAGGAAATCACCTCGGCGGTAAAAAATATTGCACAAAAAATCAGTTCCAAAGCACTTTGTGTGGAAGATATCACCCAGGATTTGATTTCAGATCATCTTTATACCAGAGGTCAGCCAGATCCGGATTTGATTATCCGCACCAGCGGGGAATACAGATTAAGCAATTTTTTAATGTGGCAGGCGGCATATTCCGAGATTTTTATTTCCGATGTGTTATGGCCGGATTTTTCTGAAGACGTATTTATTGAAATTTTAAAAGATTATCAAAAGAGGGACCGACGATTCGGTAAAATTGAATGCAGCATATCAAACGATGGTTGACCGCACTTGTCCTTGCCCCCATAGTGATATGGATTCTGGTCAAGGGGAATTTGGCATTCCTGGCCGGGCTGGTTTCTGTCGTGGCTGTTCTGGCTGTAAGAGAATACTTAAGAATTATTTTTGGCAACGATAAAGATTCTGCCTCAAAGACCATCAAAATTATTTCCTATTCTGTTTCACTCTCATTGATCTGGGGAGCCTGTTTCTTCTCATGGGAGGTTCTGATTCCCATTCTTACAGTTAATCTGATGGCATTATCAGTTTTTGTCCTGGCAAGATTTGACAATACATCAAAAATTTTTGACAAAATAGAAAAACAGGTTTTAGGGATGGTGTATATTCCTGTGCCTTTGTCCCTGCTGATTTTTATCAGAGGGTTTGAAGGAGGGGCACTGTGGATTCTCTGGCTGCTGCTGGTGACCTTTGCCAGTGATACCGGGGCCTTTTACAGTGGGAGGTTTTTCGGCAAACATCCTCTGGCACCCATTATCAGCCCCAAAAAAACCATTGAAGGGTCTGTGGGGGGAATCCTGACATCCATGCTGGTGGGATTTGTATTCTGCCTGATTTTTTTTCACGACCTGTTCCTGGCTTTTCGTATGCTACCCTGCGCACTTGTCATGGCCGTTGCCGGTCAGATCGGTGATCTGTTCGAGTCTGCCATGAAACGGGCCTCAAGTGTTAAAGACTCCGGGCGGTTACTTCCGGGCCATGGGGGGATTCTTGACCGGATAGATGCGGTGCTGCTGGTTATCCCGGTGATGTATATCTATTATCGAGTATATATTTTATGAAGCATTTGTCAGTTCTGGGTTCGACAGGTTCCATCGGAACCAGCGCACTGGATATTGTCCGGATGCACCCGGACAGATTTAAGATTTCAGCGCTTGCGGCAGGCAGAAACATGGATCTTTTTGCCCGTCAGATTCGTGAGTTCAATCCGGAGCTGGTGAGTGTCTTTGACGAAGATGCTGCCTTGAAACTGGCCAGAAAACTTGCAGGCAAAGATAAACCGCACATTGTTTTTGGTGAAACCGGATATTCACAGGTTGCACAGCTTAAATCCACTGACACTGTCCTTTTGGCCATGGTCGGGGCAGCAGGGCTCAAGCCTGCCATCAGTGCCATTAAAGCCCAGAAAAATATTGCCCTTGCCAATAAGGAAACCCTGGTCATGGCCGGAGAAATTGTCATGGGACTTGCAAAGGAAAACAAGGTTTCCATTCTGCCTGTGGACAGTGAACACAGTGCGATCTTTCAATGTCTGCTGGCCAATAAAAAAAAAGACTTAAAAACTATATTTTTGACTGCATCGGGCGGGCCGTTTCGAAAAAAACCACTGGAAACATTTAAAGACATCTGCTTGAAAGATGCATTGAATCACCCCACCTGGAATATGGGAAATAAAATTACCATTGATTCTGCCACGTTGATGAACAAGGGGCTGGAAATAATTGAGGCGGTTCATCTGTTTGATGTTGTACCTGAGGCCATAAAAGTCCTTGTTCACCCCCAGAGCATTGTACATTCCATGGTGGGATATAAAGATGGAAGTATTCTTGCCCATATGGGGCAGCCGGATATGAAAGCAGCCATTTCCTACGCATTGTCCTATCCTGAGCGGTTGAATCTTCAGATGAATTTCCCGGATTTTGCAGCCATAGGATCGCTTACCTTTGAAAATCCGGATACCCGGAAATTTCCATCTATTTTATATGCGTTTGAAGCCTGCAGGCAAAAAGGCACACTGCCCGCAGTGATGAATGCTGCCAATGAGGCGGCTGTCAGTGCGTTTCTTGAAAAACGGATTGGTTTTCCGGATATATTCAGGCTGGTTGCTTTTGCAATGGAGCACCATTCAAGGATTGACAATCCGGATCTTTCAAATATTATTGAAGCAGACTACTGGGCACGCGAAAAAGTACAATCCCAGATTTAAAGAGAGGTTTTCATGGGTCATTCATTGATCGCTTTTATTGTTGTTATCGGTGTTCTTGTTTTTATTCACGAGTTTGGACATTTTATTGTTGCACGGCTCTGCGGGGTGGGGGTGAATGTGTTTTCTCTTGGGTTTGGTCCCAAACTCATCAAAAAAACATTTGGCAGGACCCAGTATTGTCTGTCTGCCATACCACTGGGCGGCTATGTTAAAATGGTGGGAGAAGAACCCGGATCAACCATTGATCCTGCGGATATCAAACACAGCTTTACCCATAAATCCTTGTGGAAAAAAAGCATTATTGTTGCAGCAGGCCCCTTGTTTAATTTTTTTCTGGCCATTTTTATTTTTTATATTCTGTATCAGTTTGCAGGTATATATCTCCCCAAACCGGTTGTGGAAAGTGTTGTGGATAAAACCCCGGCATATGAAGCCGGTATCCAGGCCGGAGATATTATCAAAGAGGTCAATCAGATCAAAATTGAATCTTTTGAAGATATTTCCAGAATTATTACCCGGGGAAACGGTGAAACCCTTAAAATTGTTATGGATCGTCAGGGGCAACGCGTGGATGTTTCGGTAACCCCGGTATTGAATCCCTCCAAAAATGAATTTGGTGAAGATATTGAAAAATATGTGATTGGTATTGTCGGGGCAAGAGAACTCTTTCATAAAAAAATGAATCCCTGGCAGGCCTTAAAACAGTCAATGGCTGATACCTACGGGCTGGTGAAACTGACCATTCTGTCTGTGGCAAAAATTATCACGGGCAGTGTTTCTTCCAAAAATCTGGGAGGGCCTTTGATGATTGCACAGATGGCAGGGGAACAGGCAAAAGCTGGAATGATGAATTTTGCCTGGTTTATTGCGCTGCTTTCCGTCAATCTGGGGATCATTAATCTGTTTCCCATTCCAGTGCTGGACGGCGGTCATTTATTGTTTTTTTTCATTGAAGGTGTTACAGGAAAACCGGTGAACGATAAATTGCGTGAAAAACTGATTCAATTTGGTGTTGCCGCACTGGTGACCTTGATGGTTTTTGTTTTTTATAATGATATTGTCAGAATGATCAGTGGTGAATAATACGAACTGGCAGATTTTAAACTTAGGGGAATAAAATGATCTCCTGCATAGAGATAGCACTTAAAAACGAGCTCAGGGATGCAGATGCATCTTCTCTGATAAAAAAAGCAGACTCCTATTTCGGGATTCACATTGAACACGCCCGCAGCGTGAACATGGTGACCATTGAGTCTGATCTGACGCTAAAACAGATTGAACAGGTGAAAGATGAGATTTTCACCAATCCGGTTACCCAGGTGTCAAGTCTTGAGCCGCTTGATATTGATTTTGACTGGTGCATCTGGGTCGGATTCAGACCCGGTGTGAAGGACAATCCCGGTGCAACCGCCATGGAGGCGATAAAAGATTTTTCAGGCAAAACATTCGGGCCGCAGGAAGGAATTTATACCTCAAAGCGCTATTGTCTGAAAGGTGCGGCCCTGGTCCGTGAAGATGTGGAAAAGATTGCTTCTGAATTACTATCCAACAGCATTATCCAGCAGTTCAAGGTATTTTCTGCTGAAGAATGGGATAAAAAAACCGGTGCAAATGTAAAACCTGCCAGGGTGATTTTGGATCATGTTCCCTGCTTTGAAGTGATCTCCATTGATTCGGATGCCCAGCTTGCAGCCATATCAGACCAGAGAAATCTGGCCCTGAATCCAAAAGATATTCCGGTTATCCGTGAATATTTTCTGGATGCAAAAGTGCTGGCCTCCAGAAAAGAAAAAGGGCTTGAAAAACCCACAGATGTCGAGCTGGAATATATCTCCCAGGCAAGAAGCGACCATTGCAATCACAATACATTTCAGGGAATTTTCAGATATACGGATGCATCCACCAATGAAACCGTGATTGAAGATAATCTGTTTAAAACATACATCAAAGAACCCACGTTAAAACTCAAAGATAAAAAAGACTGGGTGGTTTCCGTATTATGGGATAATGCTGGTGTGGGAACCTTTGATGACGAAAATAATTATGTTGTTACCGGAGAAACCCATAATTCACCTTCCAATATGGAAGCCTATGGCGGAGCCATTACCGGTATTGTCGGTGTTTATCGCGATCCTCTGGGAACAGGCCTGGGGTCAAAGCTGTTTATGGGCAGTTTTGGATTTTGTGTGGGGGATGTGAATTATAAAGGGGCACTCAAGCCGCCGCTGCATCCCCGACGGCTGCTGGACGGTGTTATTGAAGGGGTCAAGGACGGCGGCAATAAAAGCGGTGTACCGACCACCTTTGGCCAGACATTGTTCAACCCCGGTTACATGGGGAAAAGCCTTGTTTTTGTTACAGCGCTTGGCATCATGCCAAATCAGGTCAAAGGAAAACCCAGCCATGAGAAAAAAACATCTCCGGGTGAACTGATTATCATGAGCGGCGGCCGGGTGGGAAAAGACGGTATTCATGGGGTGACCGCCTCATCTGAAAGCTATTCTGAAAACACACCGGCAGGTCATGTCCAGATCGGAGATCCCTATACCCAGAAAAAAATGCATGATTTTCTGCTGATCTGCAGGGATGAAGGTCTGATTCCCTTTATCACCGATAACGGCGGCGGGGGGCTTTCTTCATCTGTGGGTGAATCTGCCATGATTTCCAATGGATGTGAGGTCTGGCTGGATAAAGTGCCCTTGAAATATGAAGGGCTTGATATGTGGGAAATCTGGATTTCAGAATCCCAGGAAAGAATGACCATTGCCGTTAAGCCTGAAAATCTGGACCGGTTCATGGAACTGTCAGCCGAACATGAAGTGGAAAGCACTGTGATTGGCAAATATACAGATACCGGCAAATTGCACATTAAATATAAAGATGAAACCTGTGCGTATGTGGACATGGATCTATTAGACAAAGGGTTTCCATCCTGGGAATTTGATGCACTCTGGCTGCCGCCGGATATGCGTGGTCTGACAGAGCCTGTGATCAGTACGCCTCTGGATTTTAATTCGCTTTTGCTTTCCATGATGGAACGGCCCAATATCTGTTCTAAAGAATGGATTCTCAGACAATATGATCATGAGGTTCAGGGCGGTTCTGTCATTAAACCGCTGGTGGGGGTCAAACATAATATCCCTTCTGATGCATCCGTCACCCGGCCGGTATTGAGTTCTTCACGGGGGCTTGCTTTTTCCCAGAGTCTTTTGCCCTGGTATTCAAAAATTGATGCCTATCACATGATGACCTGCAGCATTGATGAAGCGGTTCGCCGTCTGATTTCTGTTGGCGGGGATTTTAATCATATTGGCGGCCTGGATAATTTCTGCTGGCCCAATATCCAGTTTGATGAAAAGAAAAACCCGGATGGAAAATTCAAAGCAGCCCAGCTGGTCCGTGCCTGCAGGGCGCTCAAAGAGACCTGCGAGAGCTATGAGATTCCTTTGTTGAGCGGAAAAGACAGCATGTATGTGGATGGGCATCTGGAAGGCGCATATGGCGAGCGCATGAAAATATCAGCGTTGGAAACCGTTCAGATTTCAGCCACATCCGTCATTAAGGATGTGTTAAAATGTGTGTCCATGGAACCCAAGATTTCAGGGGACCTGGTATATGTATTGGGATCAACCGCCAATGAGCTGGGGGCTTCTGAATATTATGAGATGTTTCACCGCACGGGTCTGAATGTCCCCCATGTTGATTTTGAGGCATCCAAAAAACTGTATCAGGCAGTTCAGGCAGCCATTGAAAATGAACTTGTGGCATCCTGTCATGCGGTCGCAAGAGGGGGGCTTGGGGTTCACCTGTCCTATATGCTCATGGCAGGACAACTGGGTCTTGAAATTGATCTGCCAGCCCTTGCACTCAATGAACGCAACGGCAGTTTGACCGATGAGAAAATTTTGTTTTCAGAATCTTCAGGCAGATTTATCATCACGGTTGCCAGGGAAAACAAAGCCGCATTTGAGGCATTATTTAAGGGCATGCCATGCGGCTGCTCAGGTAAGGTGACAGATCAGCATGACCATTTAAAAATTTCAGGTATGAATAAGGACCTTCGGGTGGATCTGTCTGTGAAACAAGTTGAAGCCGCATTTAACAAGGCTTTTGGAGATAAAATATGAAAAAGGTGAATGCCCTTGTTTTAACCGGATTTGGATTGAACTGTGACACTGAAACCGCCTTTGTATTTGAACGTGCAGGCGCGGTTGCCCATAGAGTTCATATCAATGCCCTTGTCTCGGGCAAGGTGAAGCTTGCGGATTTTCAGATTCTGGCGTTTGGCGGCGGCTTTTCATGGGGGGATGATCATGGGGCAGGCGTTATCCAGGCATTGAAACTCAAAAATCATATCGGTAAAGACCTGCTGGAATTTGTGGCAGATAAAAAACTGATCATCGGTATCTGTAACGGGTTCCAGGCCCTGGTGAATCTGGGTCTGCTTCCCGGATTGGACGGTGATTATACAAAACGTTCGGTATCAGTCACCTATAATGACTGTGGAAATTTTCGGGATCAATGGGTTCATCTTGCTGCCAATTCCCAAAGCCCCTGTGTGTTTACACAAGGGATAAAAACAGCGGATTTTCCTGTCCGGCACGGGGAAGGCAAATTCATTTCAGATCCTGCCATACTGGAGCGGCTTGAAAAAAACAATCAGGTGGTGTTCCAGTATGCGGACAAAAAAGGTCAGTTGGCAAAGGGTGAGTTTCCTTTGAATCCCAACGGGTCTGTTAACGATATCGCAGGGATTTGCGATCCCACAGGACGGGTGTTCGGACTGATGCCGCATCCTGAGGCCTATAACCATGTGACCAATCATCCGGACTGGACACGGGAGGCGCAAAAACAAAAGCGTGCAGGCAGATTAGTTGATCCGGAACAAACCATTGGTATCCAGCTGTTTAAAAACGCAGTGGATTATATTAATCATTCGCTTTTTTAAATAAAGGGGAAAGACCCTGTGCTGGGAACCCTGGTAAATTGTCTGGCCATAATTGCCGGTAGCCTTTTAGGCTTGTGTTTTAAAAACGGCATCCCTGAAAAATATAATCAGACCGTGATGCATGCCATTGCCTTGTCTGTTGTGCTTATCGGAATCAAAATGGCCCTGGGATGTGATCAGATCCTGATGATCATCATCAGTCTGGTGACAGGATCTCTGATTGGAGAATGGATGGGGATTGAAACCTGGCTTGAACGGTTTGCCCGGTTTCTGGAAGTCCGGTTTTCCAAAAACACCGGCACCTTTTCCACAGGCTTTGTCACGGCATCCTTGCTGTTCTGTGTGGGATCAATGGCTGTGGTGGGGTCTCTTGAAAGCGGATTCTCCGGCAATCACACCACCTTGTTTGCAAAGTCAGCCCTGGACGGGGTTGCCAGTATTATTTTAAGTTCAACTTTCGGTGTCGGTGTTTTATTTGCTGCAATCCCGGTTCTGGTGTATCAGGGAATCATCACACTTCTGGCCAGTGGGTTAAAACCCTTTCTGATCCCGGCTGTTGTCAGCCAGATGTCGGCTTCAGGCGGGCTTTTAATTGTGGCCATCGGGTTGAATATGCTCAGAGATAAAAAAATAAAAGTGGGAAATATGCTGCCGGCAATTTTTATCCCATTAATTTATTATTTTCTGAAAACCGTATTTTATCATTGAAAATATTCTTTTTGCGGCAGATCCGTCAGGTCAAAGATTTGAATTTTTTCTTTGATGGTGCGGGCGGTTACTATTTTTTCAAATGGTTCTGATATGTGCCTGGATTCCATGGCAAATGGATCGCGTAACACCTTTTTAAGCCAGTAAAACAAAGCGTTTCGGTCAGGCCGGCAGCTTATGGGGTTTGGCAGGGCATCTTTTAAATCTTTTCCAATGTTTATTACTGGTTTGCTGAAGCTGGCGGCAATAACCAGTCCTTCAAAAAAATTGCTGATCATTGCAGAGCAGTATTTGATGGCACAGCCAAAATCAGTCAGATCCTTGGCAGGCAATATAACGGTCTGTTCCGGATTTGCATGGGCAAAGGCATGAATTTTTCTCGAAATTATTTTGCCGGCTCCTGTGGTCTTCTGAGGCGAAAATATCAGTTTGAAATCTGAAAATTCTTTGGCGCAAACTGTATCCAGGATAGTGTCAATGATGGCTTCATCGGCAGATTCGTCCGTCAGATCCGGTTCAAAACTGATAAACAAAAAAGGACTGTCTGCTTCAAGCTGAACAGATCTGAAAAAGGCGGTTCTTGAAGGTAAGGATAATTTCTGGATATTTTTCATGAGAAGAGAGCCGACAGTGAACACCGTTTCCGGATGCTTGCCGGATTTAATTATCTGCCGGTGATATTTCTCCGAAGAGGTGAAATGTAACTGGCTGAGTCTGGCAATTCCATGTTCATGGGAGTGATCCCGGGTGCCGGCGTCTGATATTCCCCCTTCGATATGGGCAATGGGAATCTGGTTCAAGGATGCATAAACTGCAGCAAGATAGGTCGGATAAGCATTCCCTGACAACACCACAATATCCGGCTGAATCAGTTTTAAAAGCCGGTCATATTCTTTTTGCTCAAAAATAACAGGATACGACAGGCTGTATTGTCCATCTGCAGTAAGTGCAATGTCTGATTTTTCCTCCATGGTAAAACCGTCCTGTTCCAGGTGGCTGTGCAGGATTGAAAACTGGGGTGTATGATATTTTTCAGTAAAAATGACATTCAGGCAGGCAGATGCATCTTCCCGGATTTCAGCCATTAGCGGTTTTAGAATCTGATAATCAGTAAATGATCCGGCAATGATACATATATTTTTCATACTGGCCTTTTAACAGCGTGATCAGTGCCCGGTAATCTGCTTTCCAGGGGGATTTTTTTCCTTTCCCGGCAATATTTTGACACCTGCTTTTTTTCAAAAGATTTAAATTCAGGACTTTTTCATCCATGGGTTTTGTCTCCAGTTGGGTTTAACCATGTTAATGCACAAATCATGCCGGGGAACGCCTCTTCCAGACGCATAGAACAGTTTTTCGTTGAGATCACCATCCGTGAGGAAAGCAAAACCGGCCGGAAACAGGTGGTGCTGGGTAAGTATCTGATTGCAGGCAATAATATGCCTGTTCACAGCCGGGAAATGGGTTTGATGTTTACATTTTTAGGGGGTTCTGCCCAGCTTGATCCAGCAACAATTACAGTTTAACACATCGTTCCTTTACGGTAATATTTTCCAACAATATCTATTTTAATCAGGAGATATTACCGAAAGGGAATATTTTGCTTGCTATTCATAAAAACCCACTATATATTCCCGTTCGGGACTAAATTTAAATAAACTGGAAATTATGGACACAAAAACAATTGGCAAACTTGTCAAAAAAACACGGAAGGATCAGGGCTTAACTCAGGCGGAAGCGGCTGGATATCTAAATATTGGCACACGTTTCCTGTCAGATCTTGAAAACGGGAAACCGACGGTTCAGTTGGGAAAAGCCTTGCACGTATTGAAAGGTCTTGGATTAAAAGTCATTGCTGTTCCAAAGGCAAACTACAAACTTATCCGATATATTGAGGAGCATATGAGTGAGGAGTAAGCTCAACGTTTTTGTTAATCAATTTAAAGCCGGTGAACTATGGCTGGATCACCAGCGCAGGTTTTGTTTTCAGTATGATAAAAACTGGATCAATTCAAAGGATAGCTATCGTTTATCGGTTTCCCTGCCTTTGAGAGAAACCGCATATTTAGATGATGATTCATATTCTTATTTTACCAATCTGCTGCCTGAAGGAAGAATCCTGGATGTCCTTTCCAGAAGACTTCAGGTTCCCGTCAGCAATCAGTTTGAATTATTAAGGGCTATTGGTGGAGATTGTGCTGGAGCTGTCTCTTTATTTGAAGATGGTGCTTTGCCACAAAAACCTGAAATGTATTCTTACGAAACGCTTACTGACGATCATTTGTTAAAAATAATAAACGAATTGCCTGAAAATCCGTTTATGGCAGATGAAGCTGGTATAAGACTTTCTCTTGCAGGCGCCCAGGAAAAACTTCCTGTTTCACTTAAAGATAATAAGATTCGGATTTCAATGAACAGTGCTCCCTCTTCCCATATTTTAAAAACCCCGATAAAAGATCTCCATGGAACAGTTGAGAACGAGACTTTCTGCATGATGCTGGCCAGAAAAATGGGGTTGACTGTACCTGATGTTAAAATTTTTAAAATTAATGAAATACCGCTATACTTAATTGACCGATACGACAGAAAGATAGAAAACGGGCAGATCATCAGACTGATACAAGAAGACTTTTGTCAGGCATTAAATGTAAATGCCCAGTTAAAATATTCTCCAACACTCGATATGTGTTTCTC
>JAHJLV010000009.1 GCA_018821535.1 Pseudomonadota bacterium
GGTTGGGATTGCCAGAGGGGCTTTTATAAATCAGGCGATCAATGTATTAAAGTTGAAATTCCTGCAAATGCGAAATTAAACTACCTGGGTAATGGCTGGGATTGTAATAGGGGGTACTATAAATCCGGCGGTCAATGTATAGCAGTCATAATTCCTAAAAACGGCAAATTGAATTATTTGGGTAATAGTTGGGAATGTGAAAGTAATTTTAAAAAATCAGGTAATATATGTGTTGCCATGACACCACAGGAAATCCAAAAGCAAAAAGAGGTTGAGAAAGCGTTTAAACTTGAGATGGAGAGAAGAAAACGTCAGGGTGTCAGTGGTGATGATTGTGAAACCGAGTATAAAACAGGGGCAGAGGTTTGTGTAGAAATTACTGGAGCCGACATAGACTGTAATGAAAGTTACTCAGGTAATTACTATCGGGATTGTGATGTGACGTTGGACTACGAAATTCAGACGGACTACAAAGGTGGTTCATATATCGATGTTGAAGTGGAATGTACCGTCGAAATCGAATATAAAGGAAGGGAAACATACACTACACAATCAGATTCAAACTCTGAAACTGAAACATATAGTCTATATGCCCATGGTAGCGAATCGGGGTCAATGAGCTTCAATTTTTCATTCAGTTCTTACAATGAGATTACCAAAGTTAAAATAAGTTCAGCTGAATGTGAGATAAACAGTGTTGATCTTTACTAAAACATAGCAAATGAAAGATCAGTACAATTATTCAGAGACTTGAAAATATCAAAAATAATGTTGCGCAACATGCTGTATGATTGACACAAAATAAAAACATTTAACCACAAAGGACTCAAAAAGTTCTTTGAAACCGGAAAACGGTCAGGCATTCAACCCGGGCATAAACAAAAGCCCAGAATTCGATTTAAAGATGGTAATGCCTATATTGTAGATTATGAGGATTATCACTAATGACTATGCATAACCCTCCCCATCCCGGGGAATTCATCAAAGAAGTTTACCTGGAGCCCTTAAATGTAACGCCCCGCAGCATCGCATTGCAGCTTAAGGTTTCGCCCTCAACTTTCTCAAGGCTTATTAAAGGACAAAGTGCAATCAGCCCGGAAATGGCTCTGCGCCTGTCAAAATGTTTGGGCCGCAGTCCTGAAAGCTGGCTTCGCATGCAGGATAGTTATGATCTTTGGCAGGCCAGGCAGAATATCGATCTTTCTGAGATAGAACCCCTATCAGTTCCAGCTTGACTGGTTTAATTAATAATAGGAGCAGCGCATGGGTAAGTTCATTAAAAAAGCAGGTCTGGGAGTATTCATTGTTGTGTTGGTCCTCATTGGGTGCTGCACCTGGTATTTTAATTCCAGAAAGGCAGTTCGATCAGGGGACATAACACTTCCGGGCCTGACAGGTCTGGTCACTGTCCGTTTTGATACCTTTGCCATTCCCCATATTTATGCAGACAATGAAACAGATGCCTACTATGCCCTGGGATATCTTCATGCACAGGACAGACTCTTTCATATGGAAGTGCTTCGCAGGCTGGCAAAAGGAGAACTTTGCGAAATACTGGGGCCTGAATTGAAATCCATGGATTCGCTGTTCAGAACCCTGAGGCTCAGGCAGTTTGGAAAAGAATTTATCCGGAACGCAGACAAAACCACTCCGGCATTCAAAGTCAGCCAGGCCTATCTTGATGGAATCAACCACTATATGCATACCCGGCCTGCACCTGTCGGGTTTGATCTTTTACAGATTGAAAAAAAAGACTTTGAGCTATCAGACATTATCAGTGTTGCAGGATACATGGCCTACAGTTTTGCCGCCGGATTCAAAACAGACCCGGTTCTCACATTTATCCGCGATGAACTTGGACAAGCCTATCTGAATGACATGGATTACCGTCCTTCAGCCAATCCACCATTGAAACTTTTAACACAGACGCACACATCCCTGGCCCGGGTGGCGGGCCTGGTTGCCGACATAGAGACCCTGTATTCCCCGGTTGGATTTTTTGAGGGCAGCAATGCCTGGGCTGTTCGGGGGAATAAAACAGTGTCCGGCAAACCCATCCTGTCAGGCGATCCCCACATTGCCCATTCCTGCCCGTCGGTCTGGTATGAGGCGCACATCATCACACCGGACGTGAACTTTTACGGCCATTTTCTTTCAGGAATCCCAATGGCCCTTCTGGGTTTCAACCATAAGGTTGCCTGGACCCTGACCATGTTTCAAAATGATGATCTGGATATGTTTGTTGAAAAACCGAATCCGGACAACCCGGACCAGGTCTGGTCAGATGGTAAATGGACAGATCTTAAAATTGAACATGAAATTATCAAGGTAAAAAATGAAAAAGATCTGATTTTAACTGTCAGGTCATCCAAACACGGCCCCATTATCAATGATATCCTGGACCCGTTGAACACGGAAAAAAGACCGGTTGCGGTGTCCTGGGGGTTTCATGATCCTGACAATGACATGCTTAACGGGTTATACGAACTGTCTCATATCGATTCTGTTTTCCAGGCACCCGGTGCCCTTAAAAAAATCCATGCCCCGGGGTTGAATTTTGTAATGGGCGATACCAGCGGTAATATTGGATGGTGGGCAGCCGCAAAACTCCACAAAAGGCCGGATCATGTGGATTCCAATTTTATTCTGGACGGATCAGATCCTGCCAATGACTATCTGGGTACCTGGCCCTTTGAATCCAATCCGCAATTTATCAATCCTGAATCAGGCATTATTGTTTCAGCCAATCACCAGCCCCAGGATTTTGGCCAGGGCACTGTGCCTGGATATTATAATATTGAAAACCGTGCTCAACGCATTGAATTTCTTCTGGAACAAAAACCAGAAAACTGGTCTGTAAACGACATGAAAGATATTCAGCTGGATACTGAGTCGGCATTCTATCAAAAAATCAAAGCAAAGCAGGTGGAGGTGTTAAAAAAGATACCTGCCATTCAAAAAAATGAAATCTCAAAAAAAGCATTTGAACAGTTTGAAAAATGGGATGGTTTTCACCACCTGAATACCAGAGGGGCGGCAGTTTTTTATACGCTTTATTATTACCTGACACAGAGTGTGTTTAAAGATGAGCTGGGAGAGGACCTTTTCAAGGCTTTTTCAGGAACCCGCCTGCCGGATAAGGCCATTCTTAAAATCATGGATCTTGAAAATTCTCCCTGGTGGGATGATAAAACCACGTCAAAAAAAGAAACTCAAACGGATATTTTATCTTCGGCCTGGTTTCAGACAATGGATGCGCTGCAGCAGTTTGCAGGCAATGATCCTGAAAAATGGCTCTGGGAAGATTTTCATACAGTTGAATATGTCCATCCCCTGGGCAGAAAAAAACCATTGAACAAACTGTTCAATGTCGGGCCTTTTAAAAGTGAGGGATCAAGGGATGTGCTCAATTATCAGGGGTTCCGGATATCCCCTCCCCCGTTTACGGTCTACATCGGGCCCTCCACCAGAAGAATTATTGATTTTGCAGACCCGGATCATTCCCTGGGAATAAATCCAACCGGCCAGAGCGGCAACTTTTTAGATCCTCATTTTGATGACCAGGCACAGATGTATATGTCCGGGGAGTATCGAATGCAGCTGATGGACAAAAAAGAAATTGAGGCGGCCACAACCGCTTTATTGCAGCTGGTACCCTGAAAAAACTGAGTAAAAAAAATGTAACAGCGTCGTTCTACTGTAGTGTTGCGTTGTGAAAATGTATCAAATGATTTATATGGGAGACGGTTATTTTGAAAAAAAGGAGAAAATGCAAATTAAAATTCAGGAATCATTTAATTATTGCTCCCATCTGGCAGGAGGAATAGCAGCCCTTGTCGGAACCATATATCTGGCAAAAGTGGCAAGCAGTTCAGCATCAGCCTTGATTACTGCGCTTATTTACGGGCTTTCCATTGTGTTTCTCTTTTCTGCCAGCACGCTGTATCACATATTTAAAAAAGAAGAGAACGAGCTTTCCTTCTGGCGGAAAATGGACCGGCTGGCCATATTTTTCATGATTGCCGGAACCTATACTCCGATCTGTTATTTCTGCATGGAAGGATATTGGCGCTGGAGCATGATCGCCATTCAGTGGGGATTGGTTGGATTTGGCTTTATCTCACAGCTGTTTTTCCCCAGGGCACCAAGAATCCTTTATTTTTTTATATATGTTATCATGGGCTGGGCAACCCTTTTCCCCATGCAGCAGGTCCTGGCAAATCTGACCCTGCTGGAAGAGGTTCTGTTGTTCACCGGCGGGGCTGCCTTTACGTTAGGGGGCCTGATTTATGCCGTTAAGAGACCCCGCCTTATTCCGGGGATTTTCGGTTTTCACGAGCTGTTCCATGTCATGATTCTCATTGGCGGCGCACTTCATTATGCCATGATCTATCGGGTCTATTTTGGAATCGCAGCCAGTGCCTGAAACAGTCAGAACCGGTTTGTCCGGTGAAGATCTTTTTAAAACAGAACTCAGACGGTTTGATGAGGCCTACCAGTCATTTTTTTTAGAAGGTGAAACAAAACCCAGGCAGATCGGCACGCCGTTTTTGCTGCACAATACTTCATCAACCACAGGCATTGTTCTGGTTCACGGGTTGATGGCCGCACCTGAAGAAGTCCGTGAATGGGCTCAGTTCTTATACGCAAAAGGATATACCGTTTGCGCACCCAGGCTTGCCGGACACGGAACTTCTGCTGTTGACCTTTCCACCCGGCAGTATCCTGAATGGATAAAATCCGTTGATTGCGCAGTTGCCATTCTTAAAGACTGCTGCAGCAAAATTGTGATCGGCGGTTTTTCAACCGGGGCAGGCATCGCACTTTACCAGGCCATACAGAACCCCCATAATTTTGATGCTGTTATTTCAATCAGCGCACCCCTCAAATTTAAAGGCTGGTCCTCCAATTTTGTGGAACTTATCCATGCATGGAACCGTCTGGTGTGCACTTTCGGGATGAACAGGCTGTCCATGATATATGCGAAAAATCATCCTGATAATCCGCACATCAATTACCACCGCTGCCCCATACACGGCATAGTACAGGTCAAGGCGCTCATGAGAAAAGTTTACCGCTGTCTTGGGTCTCTTCAGATACCTGCCCTCATTATACAGGGACGGACGGATCCGAAAGTAGACGGGAAAAGCGGACAGAGGATATTTGCGCGTATCCGCCACACCAAAGCATACTACAAGGAAATTGACTTCCACCAGCATGGGGTCATCCGGGGCTCAATAGGCAGGGAGGTGTTTGGTGAAGTTGACAAATTTCTTAACACTATCTATCCTTCATAAATTGTTTTCAATTTTCTTTGAAACAGGCTCTGTTGATGAATGCTTAAAAGGTGTGTCTTATGGACAGTGATATAGAAGACCGATCTGAAAATATCAGGGCCCCTGAATTTGAAAGCCGGATATATGAATGCCTGGATAACGGCTTTAAGTTTAATCAGTTCCCCCATGATCTTGAACAGATGTATTTAAACTATCATCATAAAGCGCGAACAAAAAGGTTTATATGGTTTGGTCTTATTGGATTGTTTTTTTATAATCTTTTTTTAATCGGGGACAAGACAATGCTTCCGGATATTTTTCATGAAGCATTAATCACACGGGTTTTTGTGGTCACGCCTTTGATGATATTTTCGATTATTGGAATGTCCATAAAAAAGCTGTCCCGTTTTGTTGATTTTCTGGCAGGAAATATTATTTTTCTTGCCTCTGCCAGTATTCTGTATTTTTTGTTAATCACCAATAATCCCAATGTGAGTAATTATCATACAGGTTTGATTATATTGATAGTGGTTGGCAATATCGTTATGCGTATTCGGTTCAGATATGCTGTTTTTTTTACATTGTTAATTCTCTTTTTTTTCATTCTCACTGTCAGCCATATTGAATTGATGAATCAGGAGACGGTAAACAACAGTATTATGGTTTTATTTACCATTGTCTGCTTTACATTAATTGGCAATTACCAGATTGAACATGAAAACAGATTGATGTATTTAAATTCTTTGCTGCGCCGCATTGATGCGATCAAACTTGAAGACTCAAATAAAAAACTTCAACAGATGTCAATTACAGACGGTCTTACAGGCCTTATAAATAGAAGACATTTTGATGTGGCCATTAAAAATGAATGGAAAAACTGCTGCCGCTCCAACACTTGGCTTTCCTTGATTTTTATCGATATTGATTGTTTTAAAAATTATAATGACAATTACGGCCATCAAAAAGGTGACGACTGTCTTCAGCAGGTTGCCGGACAATTAAAGGCAACGGTTAACAGACCAAGAGATATTGCAGCAAGATACGGTGGGGAGGAATTTGTTATTATATTACCGGAAACAGATGCACAGGGCGCCATGACCCTTGCAGGGAAAATCGGGTTGTCAATTGAAGGACTCAACATCCCCCACAAATTTTCCATGGTGGCGGATGTTGTAACGGTAAGTATTGGCGTTGCGACAATGCAGCCGTCTGGTGGGGGGAATTTAGCCCAGCTCATCGGGCTTGCGGATACTGCACTCTATGAAGCAAAGAATCAAGGGCGCAATAAAACAATTCTTCATCCCGAGAGTCATCGCATAGTGTAACAACGACCAATGAAGACACCCGGCAGAGCAGAACCGATCACTCTGTACCCGATTCTCAGCTTAGATTCGCTCAGTAAGCCAGGTCTCCAGATCTTTAAACATCACTGCACGTTCCGGCTCATTGTGGATTTCGTGGTACAGGCCCTCATAAAGTTTCAGTGTTTTATCATCAGAAGCCGCTTTTTCATAAAGCATTGTTGCTCCATCCGGATCAACAATTTTATCGGCAGTACCATGGACAACAATAAATGGCAGATGAATCCTGTTTGCCTCTGCCGTGACATGCTGCATTGCCTTGAGTATTTCTGCAGCCAGTCGTGCAGGTGTTTTGCCCTGGAAGACCAGCGGGTCATTGACATAGGCTTCAACAACTTCAGGATCACGTGAGATGCCTGTCACATCCAGACCCAGCACGCCTGTTCTGGGTGCGATTTTAGAAAGAATTTTTCCCATGATAATGACCAGTGGCGAAATACTGTCACTGACTTTTATTGCTGGTGCAGAGATGATGGCACCTTTGAAATCCGCCTGATGGTCAAGCAGATAACTGCATGAGATCAGGCCGCCCATGCTGTGGCCGAAAATAAAAATGGGTTTGTCCGACTGCCAGCCCTTGACCATATGGTAATAAATTTCCAGGGTGTCTGTGTAATCTGTGAATCTGTCTATGACTTCCCGTTCTCCGTCTGATTTGCCATGCCCCATGTGGTCCAGTCCGTAAATGGCATAGCCCAGCGGCACGAAATGATTGACCAGATTTGCATACCGCCCGCAGTATTCACCCAGTCCATGGACAAGGAGCAGAACTGCTTTCACCTCTCCATCCGGCAGCCAGGCCTGGTAATGAATATTTAAATCACGTATACTTTTGAAGGTGCCCTCAAGATGTTTCATAGCCGTTCCTTTTTATAAAATGATTATAAACATGGGTTGATCAGCGTTAAACAGCGGGGCTGCCGGCCAGTACTGCTTGAATGAGCGTGGAGGTATTGCCGTTTTTCCGGGGGCTTGCGTTAATCGCCATGACATGCATGGATTTCTTCTCCTTTGTTTGATTTCTTTGAAAGACATCCGCTCTGAATTAGGTTTTATTTCAGAAAATCAGGGGCTTCATACCGTGGATTCGGATATTTATAAAACCCTTCTCCTGTACTGACGCCCATCTTTCCCTGATCTATAAATAATTCCTTGATCATGTTCGCACGATCCATCAATGGTTTTTTCTTTGATTTCAATGCAGCAATCTTCATTACATTATACATTGTCTGCATCCCCACCATATCCATAATTCCAAAAGGGCCTTTTCGGGCTCCGGTTGCGATCATCCAGGTTTTATCGATATTTTCAACATCGGCGACTCCGCTGAACATAAGATTCCCTGCAGCGCCCAGAAGCGGCATTAATAAAGAATTCAGCACATAGCCATGCTGTTCTTTATGAATTGGAATCGGTACCATACCGATCTGTTTTGCCAGTTCAACCACCCGATTAAATACCCTGGGATCGGTATCAGCATGCCCCATGATTTCAGCCACATTCGCTTCCCATATTTCATTGGCAAAGTGCAGGGCTAAGAATTTGTCCGGGCGGCCGGTCTCCTGAGCATACTGACTGGGCAGCATGGTTGATGAATTTGTTGTAAAAATGGTTCGTTCAGGCGCAAGTTCTGCCAGTTTTTTATAAAAATCCTTTTTGAGCTGAATATCTTCAGGCACGGATTCATTTATAAAATCTGCATTTTTTACGGCCGATTCCAGATCTTGTGTATAATTTAATCTGTTATTTGCTGCGTCGATTTCTTTTTGTGAGGCCCCCCGCGTTTTTATAAACAGCGTGGCAAATTCTTTGTGTGCATTTCTGCAACGGTTCAGTCCTTTATCAGACGGGCCGTAAACAATCACATCAAACCCTTTGAAGGCTGCCTGCCAGGCAACTTGAGCCCCTAAAGTGCCTGCTCCTGCGATAGTGATATTTTTAATCTGGATGTCAAAAACATTGTTTTTGACTTCTTCCTGGTCGATCTTCGTCATTTTTTAATTCCTCCCGGCACCCCTGCGTGATCCTGAAAACGTTTGAAAAACCAAGGCTTGCGATTTTAATAATAGTGATCGTTTTAATAACAGCCTTTAAAAATAATGTAAAGAGCGCTTGGGAATTTGTTCTCTCCCTGTGGGCTAACAAAGAACAGGATGCCATTATCGATAATTTTTCCAACAAAGATTTCAGATTTTCGAATCAAGCACCTGCCGTATAGCTTGAGCAAGATCTTCAATAAGCAACGGTTTTAAAAGAACCGCATTAATATTGGCGGCCTTTGCGCGTTCAGGCTTTATTGACTCACTAAATCCGGTACAGATGATAACAGGCAGCTGCGGTCTGATCTTATGGCATTCTATTGCCAGGCGCTCTCCTGTAATTTTCGGCATGGTCATATCCGAAATCAGCAGATCAAACCGATCCGGATCTGCCTTAAAAATTTTCAAGGCTTCTTCCGGAGAATCTGTTACCCGGGTTTGGTAGCCCAGACGCTGTAAAATCTTATTTCCCATTTCAACAAGAGTTGTTTCATCATCTACAAAAAGCACCCGCTCATTGCCAGTCATCAGATCCTTTTTTTCAGAAGAAACAGCCATTTCAAATGAATCATGGAACGGCAAAAAAATTAGAAAGGATGTCCCTTTTCCTGGAATACTTTTTACGCTGATCGCTCCGCCATTATTCGTTATGATCCGGTGGATGACAGATAATCCCAGACCGGTTCCTTCCCCCTTGGGCTTTGTGGTGAAATACGGCTCAAACATTCTATCCAAGACATTTGCCGGCATTCCGCAGCCTGTATCGGCAACCACCAGTCTGATATACGGTCCTTCCGAAAGCCCACTGGTCAGGCGCTCTGTTTGTGAAAGGCTGCTGACATATCCAGCTGTAATCGTCAATTGTCCCGGCAGATCTCCCATAGCATGCCTTGCATTGGTACAAAGATTCATGATCACCTGGTGCATCTGTGTAGGGTCACCGATGGTCAACAGCGGTTCACGGTGGATGTCAACGGTGATATCAATTGTGCTGGGGATGGATGCGCGAAGAAGTTTTACACTTTCCTTGATGATCATTGCAATGTCGACCGGTTTTTTTTCTCGGTCCGACTGCCTGCTGAAAGACAGAATCTGTTTGACCAGATCTCTTGCTCGATAACTGGCCTTCAGAACATTATGTATGTAGCTATGGGTTTTTGACTCAGGAGAAACCTCATATTCAACCAGTTGAGCATAACCAACAATTCCGCCGAGAATATTATTGAAATCATGGGCGATACCACCTGCCAGCGTACCGATGGCTTCCATCTTCTGGGCCTGCAAAAGCATGGTTTCAAGACGAATCTTGTCTGAAATATCAACAATAAATATAGTAACCCCTGTTACTTTTCCAGACTCTTCGTCAAATATGGGGTTATAGGATGTTTCATAGGTATTTTTGGGTTCTGTAAGGCCATATTCCTGATTGATCGTAAAATGTTCCCCGTCAAATGCTCTTGCAATGGATTCCTCAGCCTGGTCGCGATCTTCGACCAGAAAATCCAGTAAGCTGCGACCCAGTTCAATGTCTGCATCATAAATTTCTTTCATATATCGTTTATGGTTGACGTTGAATGCGGTATATCTCATCTGCCTGTCCAACGAAAATATCGCAATATCCTTGGGGCTTTCAATTATTGCGCTGAGCATGCTGTAGGATTGCTGCAGTGCCTCTTCAGCCTGGATGCGTTCCTGAATTTCCTTTTCAAGGTCCAGACTGTGTTCTGACACTTGCCTTAGAAAAGTTTTTGCAATAACGTAACTGATCAAACTGGTAAATCCGACAGAGAGGGTCAGCAGGACAATGGAAAGATAATTTATAAACCTTGATAATTCATGGGAGAGATCGCTGCATCGCCTGGAAAAGGAGGTTTCAAAAAAAATGAAATCCTTTTCAAATGTTTCTATCTTTGAAAAAAGCATTCTTTGCTTTTCCCGATCCTTTTCAGCTATAATACGCTGCACTATCCTCTTGATCTGTTCTCCTGCCGAGTTTGCTGAAGCCGCATAATCGATAAGCTCCTTGAGGATCGGGTGCCAGTAGAGAATTTTCATTCGATTAACGATGATCTGTGCAGTTTTATGATCTGCCTCCAGAAAAGTTTCTTCAAGTATCCGGGCAAACTCATCATCGGATCTGGTGTTTGACAGCTCAAGCAGATTTGCAAAAACGGTGTTGTAGGCTTGTGTGATGGCGATCTTTTTACGGAAAACTTCCACCGATTCAGGTTCCCCATAGTTGATATATTTCAGGACAGCAACAATGGCCTCAACTCTGGAAACCGTGTGAGTACGTTCAAAGCGGGCAATACTGGTAATCATATTCAACGTGTTTCCCATCCACGTGGATATGAAAATCAAGATGATAAGAAAAAATGAAACAATAAATGTATGCAGATACAATCTTCGATTGATGGAAACATTTGCCGAGGCGATCATATGCTTAAGCGGGCTATCCATATGACCTCCATTGCCTCTGCGCTGATTTAAATATTTTCATGGTATTCATTCACAAATTGCCTGTCATTGATTACGCATAACGCAACAGGTTTGCAAACCGAGCTGTTCCGGCCGATAAGAGCATACAGCTTTCTTTTTATCGACCCTGAAAAAACAGGACGGTTTTTTTGATCAGACCAGGTGAAAATTGTGTATTGGTTGACGGCGGGTCAATGTTTTCTGCCATTTTTTTACCACCTCCTGAAAAATATCAATAAAAACGATTTAGCCTTTGGTCACTCCATTCAATGCAGTTATCAATGAACAATATTCTGCGGAGCAGAAAAAAAGCAGCGAATTAAAAAACACCAGATGGGATACCTGTATCTGTTAAGCGGCTTGTTTTTTTAGGTCAGTGAACAAAGCTGATTATGGTTAACAATAAAGTATTTCAATTGGTTTGGAAACAGTTTTCCAAGCGAGGATCACCTTTTTTCCCCCTGTTTATTCAACTTAATGTACCAGGCTTCATTGCCATAAAATTTATCATTGCATTCCGGGCACATGCCATGGGTAAATTCAGCTTCAGAATGCTTGCTGATATAAGATTCAATTCGATTCCAGTATCCTTTGTCATCCCGGATTTTTTTACACGAGCTGCAGATGGGTAAAAATCCTTTTAAGGTTTTAACTTCGGACAATGCTTTTTGAAGTTCAGATATCAATTTTTCCCTGTTTTCTTCATGCTGGTTCAGATAATTGGTAAAGAAAATAATGACGGTCAGAATAATTAAAAAAACAATGACCACTGACGATATATAAAAAAATCGGTTTGCACCTGAAGACAGTTCAAAGTAAGGCACATGAGACGTCCATAATTCAGAAATGAGAAACAGAGCAAATGCAACGCCACTCAATAAAAACCTGTCGATTTTCTCTTCATATTCAAAGAGCAGAAAACTCAGCGCCGGAACAATAAAATAATAAAAATGAAAGCCGGTATGCTTTGAAAATTCAAACAGTGTCAAAATCATCAGATGAACAATAAATATAGAAAAAATCCAGTTTCTTGCAAGTCGAAATTGCTTTTTATAATTCCAGAAAAAGGTTAATTCATATAGCACCAGAGCCATTGTATTGATCATTGCAGACACCCAGTATCCCAGAAATAAATAACTGGCGATATAAAAACTGCAGTTAACCGCTGCAATTCCTGCGAGGATATTTATCATCCAGATTTTACGAAAGGTTTTCTCAGGTTGACCGGCAACTCCAATTTTAAAAATGGAAAAACCTTTTCCCATGGATCCTCTCCTTTTAAAACAATTTTCTTTTCAGGGTATGATCTCACTATAAACAGTCCAGATTGTTTTTTCAACTTAAACCGCAGAAAGCATACTCATATGATCACTGATATATATAAGGTCTCTCCTCTGAATCAATCCAAGGCCAAAAAATAGTTTTAATTTCCAGGTTTTTAAATACTTGACTAAGTTCACATATTTGTATACTTCAATTCTATGAAATCGATATCATTTTACAAGACCGTTTCCGGGAAATGTCCTGTTGAAAAACCCTTGAAATCAAACTGTCAGAAAAAAAAGAACCCTAAATTTGCCCGAAACTATGAAAAAGGGTATGCGCAATTTAAAATAGGCGTTCTTCTTAAACAGGCACGTATTGATGCCGGACTCACTCAGGAGCAGGTTGCAATCAGACTCAATACCGGGAAGTCTGCAATTTCACGGATTGAAAATCATGCAGAAGATATTCGTCTGTCCACTCTTGTAAACTATGCCCAGGCTCTGGGAAAAACTCTTAAATTAGAAGTGGCCTGATCCATAAAAAAAATACAGAATACTAAGACAAAGGGCATTGTTACGTTTTGAAGAACACGCAAAAATATAGTCTTAAAGAAAAAGATCTGGCAATCGAACTTGAATGTCATGGCGAAACAAAATATACCAAAACCAGTTATCCCGTAAAATACGGGATTTTCTCCAGAGTTGAAACCCGGGACTATATCTTTGAATTTAATTTAAACCATGAAATCAAACATGCCATATCCAGGAAAAAAGACTGGCCCCACCCGTCCGAATGGCTCAAAAGGACCATGGGAAATGACTGGATATATTATTCTTCCGGCGGATATTCAGGGGTTTACGAGGCTTTGGGAGAATATTATCTGCCCAACCTGATGTATCCGACCAATTCTCTTCTGGGCGGCAAACCCTTTCTGGAAAAAGAAATTGATACCATTGTCAGTCAGTGGCATCAGATTCTTTTGTCCTGTCATACAGCACATCTGCCAGAACCCTTCGCAGAATGGATGACAACGGCTCTTGAGCAGACACCTGAAAAACTGAATGAAAAAGCCCAAAAGCTTTTTGATATCTGCGGGTCCAGGGTCAGTGTGATGCCGCCGGATGCAAGGCATGTTGATTATAATATTATCCCGATAAATATCTCAGACGGATGTCTTTACAAATGCCGGTTCTGTAAAATAAAAAACCACAAAAAATTCACGGTTCGCTCCCGGGAGAACATAAACACCCAGATGACAGGACTCAAAAACCTGTACCGGAATGATATCATCAATTATAATGCCCTGTTTCTCGGAGAACACGATGCCCTGAACGCTCCTGAAGATGTTATTCTTGAAACAGCGCAACACGCATACGATGAATTTTCATTTGCAGCGTCATACATGGACAGCGCTTTTCTGTTTATATTTGCCAGTGTTGACTCGCTGCTGAACAAAACAGACGCTTTTTTTAAGTCACTGAACGATCTTGGGTTTCAAACCTGTATCAATGTGGGTCTGGAATCCTGTGACCCGGACACACTGGCGCTTATTGGCAAGCCCATTACCGCAGAACAGGTTCGCGATGCCTTTAAAAAGATACAGGCAATAAATGACAGCTTTCCCAATATTGAAGTGACCTGCAATTTTGTCATGGATGAAGATCTGCCGGACTCGCATTACAACAGTGTCATGGCGCTGATCAGAGACGGCTTTAAACGGCCGAAACCAAAAGGCTGCGTCTATTTTTCGCCCTTAAAATTCGGTCAGCCGTCCCGGCAGGTGCTGTATGACTTTTATAGATTAAAAACACTGAGCCGGCTGCCCACATTCTTATATCTTATTCAGCGGCTGTAAAACCTGCGTTACTACAGCCCCAGTTTCTTCAAGTCCGCATGCAGTTCAAATGCATTAAACACTTTTCCCTCCCGCCATTTACCATTGAATTCAAGCGTCGGCACCACCCAGTCATCGCCGCCGTTCACTTCAACAATTTTCTGGATAATATCATCTGACTGCTCTTCCAATTCAATATATTCAAATTCAATTTTTCTGTCTTTGAGGTATTGAACGGTCTGGGTACAGTGCGGGCACCATTTGGCAGCATAAACTTTGAGCATGTTTTTCTCCTTTGCCGATTTTGTTTATTATCCGTTTATATCCTTTTTTTAAACCAGATCAAACCGTTTTCTAAAAAATAAACCTTCTGTGATTTTTCCCCTTGAAAAGACAGCACTTTTTTTGCTATTATGGGCAATCAAAATTGTAATGCGAATTTTACTTATTATTATTCAATTATTTTAAAACAAATATCGCCCTGTGCAGAACTTCAGTATTTGATACTTCGGGTAATCATTTTCGGTTACAATCTTTGTATTATATAAATACGGCGTCCTGATTCAACAAAAGGGTTTAAAAAAATCACATTTTAAAGGATGGTATGATGAAACAGATCACACAGGAACAAAAAACCAAACGCAAAAAAATAACTTTCTCATTCAACGCTTCCGGAGCAAAAGAAGTGATTCTGGCAGGCGATTTCAACCAGTGGGAATCCAATAAACACAAAATGAAAAAAAATGCTGACGGGTCATGGACCCGGACACTGATACTGCCTCCGGGCCAATATGAATATAAATTTTTAGTGGATGGAAAATGGAAAGAAGATCCCCAGAATCCACTGGTCTGTTCGAATTGTTTCGGCAGCATCAACAGTGTCATAAACCTGCCGGCATAAACTGAAAAACTGCGGATGCTATCAGGATATCTTTCATTCGCCTTGATCCTGACTTGATTTTACTTCACCTTTGATGGTAGTTTTGCCTTCATGAACCGTATCGAACGCATATCACTTCACGGAGGGCACAGCGGCCAGTTCTGTTCCCATGCCCAGGATTGTCTGGAAGACATCATCCAGCGGTATATTGCGCTTGGATTCCCCTGTGTGGGCATCACTGAACATGTGCCGCCGGTCAATGACGATTTTTTATACCCGGACGAAAAAAAACTCAAATTAACTGCAGCAGACCTGTATAAAAGATTTGAAGACTATTTTGATACAATAAAAACACTGAAAAAAAGATATGCCGCCCGGATTAAAATATATGCAGGCATGGAAACAGAAACCTGCTCAGGTTATGTTTCCCATATACGAAAGCTGATCAGACATTTTGCGCCGGACTATATTGTCGGCTCTGTCCATCACGTCAATGATATCTGTTTTGATTATTCAAAAGAAGATTACGAAAAACTTGCCGGACAATTGGGTTCTGTTCTATCGATGTATAAGGCGTATTTCGATATTCAATACGAAATGATACAGAAGCTTAAACCCTTTGTTGTGGGGCATTTTGATCTGATCCGGATCTATGATGATGACTATGAAAAAAGATTTGAAGACCCTGAAATTCAGCAAAAAATCAACCGGAATCTTGAACTGATCAAATCCTTGAATCTGGTGCTGGATTATAATCTTCGACCGCTGGCAAAGGGGAAAAAAGAGCCTTATCTGGCAGAGTATATTCTTAAAATTGCCAGAAAAATGGAAATACAGATTGTGCCCGGCGATGATTCACACAGCATAACCCAGGCAGGGTTATATGTTGATCAAGCCGTCCAGACCCTGAAAACGCTTGGATTCAGCACTTGCTGGCCGACACCGGTGCTTCTGGATCAGGGGAAATAGAAAAACGGATGAAACCTGAACATCTTTTTATTATTCTTGTCCAACCCCAGGGGCCGATCAATATCGGATCGGTCTGCAGAGCCATGATGAATTTTGGATTTACGCAGCTTCGGCTGGTCAAACCCACCCGCCACTATAAATCTCTTCTGGCAAAAAAAATGGCATTAACGTCATTTCCGGTTCTTGAAAACGCTTTGATTTTCGATGATCTGAGCCAGGCGCTGGCAGATATTCACGTGGCGTTCGGCACCACCAGACGATTTGGAAAATACAGGAAAAAATTTTTCCCCCCTGCCCTGGCTGCCCAGAAAATACATGAAGATTATCAGGAGCAGTCCTGTGCTCTGGTATTGGGGCCTGAAGACACCGGCCTTGAAACAAAGGATCTGGACCTGTGTCAGCATTTTATCACCATCCCCACCCATGATGGATATCCCTCCATGAATCTGAGCCATGCTTTATCGATTCTGCTGTATGAAATTTCTTTAAAATCAGATGCGCAGATACCATATACCGGTCCTTTGCCTGAAAAACAGGCCACGGGTGGTGAAATTGAAGGCATGTTCGCCCATATGAAAAAAACCCTTTTAGACATTGATTTTCTGGACAGACAGAATCCGGATCACCTGCTGAGAACATTCAGACGAATGTTTGGAAACACGGGACTGACCTCAAGAGACATCAAGATTCTCAGGGGCATGATGAGCCGGATAGACTGGACAGAAGAACAAAGAAGGAAATATCTGAATGTTCACGAAAAATGATATCTTTGAAATTGCCGTAAAAATGGAAAAAAACGGGGAAAATATTTACAACGCTGCTGTTCAGGAAATAGATCACAGGGACTTGAAATCCATGCTCCGATGGATGGCCAACGAAGAAGCATCGCATGCCAGATGGTTTATGGACCAGAAAAAGGCCGTCCGTATGAAGCCGGATGAAGCCAGACTAAAGGAAATGGTGCCACAGGTATTGCAGGACATGATGGGGGATAAGACTCTGGGGCTTGATGAGGTTGATTTTGAATCCTTTGCATCTGTTCCGGAACTTCTGGAGGCTTTTATCGGGTTTGAAGAAGAAACCATTCAGTTTTATGAGCTTATTGACATGTTCATTGATTCTGAAAACGCCCGTGCAGGACTCCATCACATCATCCATGAAGAACACACCCATATTGAGAAATTAAAAACAATGGCCGCAGGCCTGCGTGAAAAAGCACTGTAAAAAAACAGAAAAGGGAAATATCGATGACTGATTTCATACTGCAGTTTGATCCTGTCATGCAGGCATTTCTTGCCACTCTCTTCACCTGGGGGCTCACTGCCGCAGGTGCAGGTCTTGTTTTTTTCACCAGAACAGTCAATGCCCGGCTGCTGGATTCCATGCTCGGATTTGCAGCCGGTGTCATGATTGCGGCAAGCTTCTGGTCTCTTCTTTCTCCGGGAATACAGATGGCGCAGAATTTAGGTCAGATTCCATGGCTGACAGCCGCCATCGGATTCATGAGCGGCGGAATCTTCATGAGACTGACCGACAGATTTCTGCCGCATCTTCATCCCGGCCTGAGCATGAACAAAAGCGAGGGCATCAAAACCTCATGGCAGAGAAGCACCCTTCTTGTGCTTGCCGTTACCCTGCATAATATCCCGGAAGGACTAGCCGTGGGCGTGGCGTTTGGCGCCGTTGCAGCAGGGCTTCCGTCTGCCACCATAGGCGGTGCCATTGCACTGGCCATTGGAATCGGCATCCAGAATTTTCCTGAGGGTGCGGCAGTTTCCATGCCGCTGCGCCGGGACGGTATGAGCAAAGGCAGAAGTTTTCTCATGGGTCAGGCTTCGGGAATTGTTGAGCCTGTTGCAGGGGTTTTGGGCGCCCTGTTTGTCCTGAACATGCAAAGTGTTTTGCCCTATGCGCTTTGCTTTGCTGCCGGGGCCATGATTTTTGTCGTGGTGGAGGAACTGATCCCGGAATCCCAGAGGGAATATAAGAATATCGACCTGGTCACCATGGCAACCATGGGTGGTTTTACTGTCATGATGATACTGGACGTGGCACTGGGGTAATTGATTATTTTAAAATCACTTTTATGGATGGAAAACGTGCCCGATCCGTATGCGGATAAAATTTTGCCCCGGAAAACATATTCATGAATTCCTGGTTTACATTCAGCTCAATATAGGTAATGGACTGTCTGATCTTCATGATTCTTTCAAAGATATCCGGATTTTTAAGCAGCGCTTTTGCACCCCCAAGCGAGGTATTTCCCAGAACCTCAAAGGTTTCCAGAGGTAAATCCGGCAGCATGCCAATGGATATGGCAGATACCGGGTTAATAAATGAGCCGAATGTTCCGGCCACATAAAATTTTTCCAGATCCTCAAATTCAAGACCGGCTGTATTTTTAACAATCACTTCCAGAATGGTGTACATGGCGGCCTTGGAACTGGTCAAAGAATTCATGTCCACCTGACTTAAGGTAATATGTTCGCCGGTTCCGGATGCATGTTGATCCACAAGGATAAAATACTGAATCCCGTCGATCTCAATGAGCTCATCCTTGCAGATATCTTCTGAAAACCTGCCCTGGATATTCAGCCTGCCGGACAAAAACAGACTGGCTGCCAGATCAATCATGCCGGACCCGCAGATCCCGATGGGTTTTTCCTCATCAATGGTATGAATTTCAAGATTTTTTGATTCAGGATCAATCCAGACCCTGTCAATCACACCGGGTTTTGCTGTCATGCCCATTTTGCTGACCCCGCCTTCAAGGGCAGGCCCTGCTGCACCGGCACAGGCAATCAGCCAGTCCTGGCTGCCCACGACAATCTCGGCATTGGTTCCCACATCCACCATCAGACAGGGGGATGTTTTTTGGTCAATATCCCCGCAGATAATTCCGGCAATCAGATCCCCGCCAAAATAGGAGCCGATATTGGGAAATAAAAAAACCTGTGCCTTGGGGTTGATATCCAGGCCCAGTTGTCCGGCCGGAAAGGTATTGGGAATATTCACACAGGGAATATAGGGTTCCTTTATAATTTCAAAGGCCTCAATTCCCAGAAACAGATGGGTCATGGCCGTATTGCCCGCACCGGTCAGCAGATAAATATCTTCTTTCACATATCCGTTTTCCCGGCACATCTGATCCAGATGAAAATTTACCCCGTCAATCACCAGACGGTTCAATTCCACCAGTCCCCCCGGCTTGTTTGAATAATGAATCCGGGTCAGCACATCCGGGCCGATGGCAGCCTGGGGATTATCAAATCCGGTTTCCGCAAGCTCATTGCAGGTTTCAAGGTTGATTAAAGACATGACAATTCGTGTGGTGCCGATATCAACTGCCGCGCCCAGGATCGGTGTCTGTGACCGGGGCTCCAGAAGATCCACCACAATCCAGGAATCTGTGTCCTTGAACAGCACGGCCTTTGTCTTATACCCCCATTTGCGCAGCCGGGAGGGAAGTGTTTTCAGCAGCGCCAGCGGTATCCGGACATGACCAGCTGAAAATTCAGACTGGATAACCCTTTCCAGCCGCTGAGCATCTGCTGTATTGTTGTTCAAACTGGGTCTTTCAATTTCAAGGGTGCGGACAAATCCGGTTGGAATCATTTTTTACGCAACCTTTCAAGCCGTTCCTTAACCTTTGGGAAATAATTCAACTCCGTGTGGGGCAAAAACAGGGCGCCCATATAATGATCCATATAGGACGGCGTGGAGGCCAGCTCGAAATTGGTCATCATATTCACCACCCGTGCCACATCCTTTCGCAATGCATTGGTCAGGCAGTTTATCTTACAGCCCAGAAGCGACCCATTGCCCAGATAAATTACTTTTTCAGGTTCTATCTCGGGCAGAAGCCCGATGGTAATGGCACTGGCCAGATCCACATAGGAACCGAATCCTCCGGCCAGGATAATTCTTTCAATATCTTTAATTCCCAGGCCGATATCTTCCAGCAGCGTCAGCGTTGCGCTGTACATGGCGCCTTTTGCCCGGATCAGATTATCCAGATCCGGCTCGGTAATGGTGATATCCCGGTCTATATCTGTATTTTCCCTGTACACCAGCACATATTCCCAGATCTCATCTGTCTGACGGATACGGGGGGTATCAAGATTCCGGTTGAACTTGCCCCGGGAATCTATAACACCGGTTTCCAGTAATTTTGCCGCAAGTGTAATCAGACCGGAACCGCAGATGCCTTTGGCTTTTTTATTGCCCACAGTAATAATCATGGGCTCATAGGTTTCCGGATTAATGGCAAAATCTTCTATTGCCCCTTTGCTTGCGCGCATGCCGAATTTTACGCCGCCGCCTTCAAATGCAGGGCCTGCAGACGCTGCGGTACACACCATCCAGTCCTGATGGCCAATGGCAATTTCCGCATTGGTTCCGATATCCATAAACAATGTCAGCTCAGAAGACCGGTACATGCCCGAAGCCATGATACCGGCGATAATATCCCCGCCCACATAGCTGGATACGCCGGGATACACCAGGGCAACCGCATGATCATCCAGGTGGATGCCGATTTCTTTTGCCTGAAATGGCGGATATACAATTGATGCCGGCACATAAGGCTCCCGCCGGATATATTTGGGATTGATCTCCAGCAACAGCTGGGTCATGGTGGAATTGCCCGCCAGCGTGATGGTACTCACTTCCCTGCGAAGCACATTTGCCTGTTTAAGAATTTTTTCTATGATGGTGTTTATATTTTCAACCACTTTCAGATGAAGGGTATGCAGGCCGTCTTCGTTTTTTTCAGCATACATGATCCGGGAAATCACATCCTCACCATAACTGATCTGGCTGTTGAACTCCCCGTGCTGGGCCAGAACCTCGCCGGTATGAAGATCCAGCATCTGGCCGTAAACCGTTGTTGTTCCGATATCCAGGGCGACTGCAAAATTACGGTGGGTGGTATCAAAAGGTTCAATATTCATGATTTCATTTTTGCCGTCTTCGCGCACCGGACGCATAATGGTTACCGTTACCTTAAAATCGCCTTCCCGGATGATGTCAGGAACTTTTCTGATCAGGCTCAGATTCATGGTCAGTCGGTGTTCATCGTGTTTAAACCGAAGATGATTGATAATCCGGGTGACATCTGCCTGGTTATCTTCAATGGTGGCAGGATCGAGTTCCAGATATATTTTTTCAAGCGGCGGAATAAACAGACCATTCTGTCTCAGATCATTCACATCAGAAGATGCAGCCTTTGCCGTATGTCGTCCGCCGGACTGGTCATTGAGTCTGCCTGTATCCATCTGGGATTCCACCGGAACCCGTACCACAAGATCAGACGTCACTTTGGAAATACATGCAAGTCGATACCCTTTTTCCCTGTCCTCATCATTGAGGTGCTCAGATATACCGCCTTCAACCTGACCTTCTTCAATCATTACCCGGCATTTGCCGCACACACCGCCGCCGCCGCAGGACGCATTAATATGAACCCCGGCTTCCATGGCTGCCCGAATGAGACTTTCGTTTTCCTCTACCTCTACTTTTATCCCATAGGGCAGAAATTTTACTGAATATGTCATTATATCATCCTTTTAAATATCGTTATGGTGGAGTCAAAACCCATTGACCAACTATAGCTTTCTGTCCCCTGTTTGGCAACCCAAGACCGGCTGGATTATTAAATATTTATCAGGTGATTTACAATTGAGATTGAAATTTTTATTTCTTTATGAAATTATAACATTTTTTTAAAATATAATGGGTTATCAAAATATCGGACCCATCTTACAGGATGTAAAATGAAGACTATTGATCAAACAGTGTTAAAAAATATTGTCGGTGAAAACAATATCAAAACAGATCCGTCAGATCTGTATGCGTATGGCTCAGATGCATCGGTCCACCATGCCTTTCCCTGGGCCGTTGTCAGACCTGAAAACACTGCTCAGGTTCAGGAAATACTGAAGTATGCCAATCAGAACCTGATCCCGGTTATCCCCCGGGGCAGCGGGTCCGGCATGTGCGGCCAGACGGTTCCCATCCATGGCGGTATTGTTCTGGACATGAAACGGATGAACAAAATTCTTGAAATCAACCTGGCCGATGTTTACTGCCGGGTTCAGCCCGGCGTGATTGATGATGATTTAAACCTTGCATTAAAACAATACGGGGTCTTTTATCCACCCACGCCTGCATCCAGCAGAATTGCCACTATCGGCGGTGAAATATCCAATAATGCCAGCGGTGTCCGGTCTGTAAAATATGGTGCCACACGGGATGCAGTACTGGGAATGAAGGTGGTTCTGGCCAATGGAGATCTGGTAACTTTAGGCACCCGCACCCGGGTTGAAGCCTCGGGATATCAGCTTCATAAACTCATGGTGGGTTCTGAAGGAACCCTTGGTGTTATTGTTGAGGCAACCTTAAGCTTTGTTCCCCTGCCGGAATTCCGGTGCATGGGAATTGCCAATTTTGATTCACTCCAAGACGCTGGAGAAACCATTGGGGACATCATGGCATCCGGAACCATCCCTTCCATGCTGGAACTTGTGGATTCTGTCGCCATAAAAGCGGTCAACAAGACCATGAACCTAGGGCTCAAAGAAGTGGCTGCTGCCCTTATTTTTGAAGCAGACGGCATGGTCAGAGAAGCGGTGGATTATGAGATCAACAAGATGACAGCCATCTGCAAAAAACACAGGGGCAAGGATATTCGATCCAGCTATGATTCCAAAGAGCGGGCAAAGATATTTCTGGGCCGTAAAAAACTGTTCCCGGCATTATCCAAATATGATGATAATCTGGCCAGCACCTCCCTTGCGGATGACATGGCAGTGCCCTATTCCAAAATGGCGGAAATGGCCGGAAAAATCCATGAAATTGCAGACCGCCACAATATCGTCATGACCGCTTACGGTCACTGCGGTTCCGGATGCATGCACACCAAAATTTTAATGGATACCCGACGAAAAGACCAGTGGGCCTCTGCAAAAAAGGCCATCACCGAAGTATACGAGTTTGTCCGTTCTGTCAATGGAACCACCAGTGCGGAGCATGGCATCGGCCTTTCCAAGGCCCAGGCCTTTA
The DNA here is from genome assembly GCA_018821535.1 of Pseudomonadota bacterium. Taxonomy (GTDB): domain Bacteria; phylum Desulfobacterota; class Desulfobacteria; order Desulfobacterales; family Desulfobacteraceae; genus Desulfobacula. Next base: position 23,166 of record JAHJLV010000009.1, read on the forward strand.
AAATCGAAAAATCAGATTCCCTTAATATGCTGGCAGCCATCAAAACTGCATTGGACCCCAATAACATACTGAATCCGGGGAAAATTTCCCAGGCACCGGAAAACTGGGTCACTGCCACCAATCTAAGATATTCTGTAAACAGCTGAAAAGGTACCCCCCATGAATACTGAAATAATGAAATTCAAACATCTTGAAAAATGGCAGAGCACACTGGCAAATTGTATCCGGTGCGGATACTGTTTTGAGCACTGTCCATTGTACAAGCATACCGGATGGGAAACTGATGCGCCCCGGGCAAAAATAATTACCGCTTTCGGTTTATTGTCAAAAGAGATTGAACCCACCCGGGCTGCTGCCCATAAACTGTTTTCATGTTTTTACTGCAAACGATGCGAGGCTGCCTGCTCATCGGGCGTTCTTCTGACAGAAATTTTCACCGATGCAAAAAAAGATCTGCTGGAACTGGGACTTTGCGGCCCGGGAACCACATCAACCACCAGAACAAGCTGTGCAAAATGTCTGGTCTGTCTGGCTGCCTGTCCCCATGAAGCCCGTTCATTTGACGGGAAGAATATCGTTACAGATCCATCCAGATGCCAGGCATGCGGAATCTGCATTGAAGTCTGCCCGGCAGGCGCTGCCACCATTGAAAACACCTTTGGAACCGGTAGAAACGAACTGATTGACAAGGCTGCTGATTTTCTGGCCAGCCATAAGGCGGCAAAGGCCATTGTTTTTGCCTGCAACTGGTCCTATTTTCCTGAACTGCAGGCATCCACACTGCCGGAATCTGAAATGACTGACAAACAGTATAAAATCCTTGTGAATATGTGTGGAGGACGTCTTGAACCCCAACTGCTGATGGCACCGTTTCTGAACAATGCATGGGGCGTCCTTGCGGCCTGCTGTCCGGATGATGACTGTCAGCACGGTGGCAATCTGAGGGCCAGAAAAATTATTGCAAATCTGAAAAACACATTTAAAACCCTTGAAATAGATCCGGACCGCATCCAGATGGTCCAGATTCCGGCCGGAGACAAAACATTGTTTCAGGCCGAGATTGATACATTTATCGCCCGGATCAATACCATGGGACCCATACGCTGAAGGAGTGTATTACTCATGAAAATTGATATTCCCTATGGCAAAGACAGCAGCATGTCTGTAAATGTGGATGACGCTGTCCGCGTAAATTTTCTGGAAGCCAATGATGTAACCATTGGTGATGAAAATAAAAATATTCAAAATGGCATTGCCAACCCTTTGAATTCCAAACATTTCAAAGATTTTCTGGCAGATGCAAAAAAAATGCTGATCATTGTCAATGATGCCACCCGCCCCACGCCCACGCAAAAAGTGCTCAGCTTTATCTTTGAAGATTTAAAGCACACTGAGTATCATTTTATCATTGCCACAGGAGCCCACCGGGGACCGTCAGAAGAGGAATATCTTCAGATTTTCGGCAGTTTTTATGAACAGGTCAAAAAAAACATCATTGTTCATGATGCCAGGAAAAAAGAAGACATGGTGTTTTTGGGCAATTCCACCAATGGCACCCCGATGTATGTCAATAAAGCGTATGTTCAAGCGGATAAAATCATTATTATTTCTTCTGTGGAACCCCATTATTTTGCCGGCTACACCGGGGGCAGAAAATCCTTTCTGCCCGGAATTGCAAGCTTTGAGACTATTGAAGCCAACCATAAGCTGGCCCTTGTTCCGGAAGCCCGTGCCCTTGCGCTTGAAGGCAATCCGGTCCATGAAGACATGATGGATGCCATTAAAACGGTCAAACAGGAAATTTTTTCCATCATGACAGTTTTAGACAAACATCATAAAGTGTATGCCACCTGTTGCGGCCATATTAATGATTCATTCCATGCTGCCATCCAGTATGCCAACAAAGTCTTTGCAGCGCCGCTGCAAGAAAAAGCAGATATTGTTGTCTCTGTGGTCAAATTTCCCCAGGATATTGACCTGTATCAGGCCCAGAAAGGCATTGACAACGCCAAACTGGCCCTGAAGGAAGGCGGCATACTGATTCTGGTGGCAAAATGCCGGTGCGGGGTAGGCGGGAAAGCCTTTGCAGACCTTCTCGGCTCCAGCGATACTCCCAAGGCAGCGCTGGACACTATTCAACAAGGATATGTGCTGGGATATCACAAGGCTGCAAAAATGGCTGAAATTGGTCTTTGGGCGCAGATGTGGGGGGTAACGGATGTTGAACCGGATGTGATTTCAAAACTTTTCATCCGTCCGTTCAAAGATCTTCAAACAGCTGTGGATGAGGCGCTCAAGGAAAAAGGGGAAAACGCGGACGTGCTGTTCCTGATGGATGGCGGCCTTACTGTGCCCCTGATTCAATAAATTTCAGATCAGACCGTATTTCTTCAGCCGGTCATACATGCTGGAACTTGAAATACCCGATATCCGGCATGCTTTGCTGACATTACCCGAAACATGTGACAGAACAGCAGACAGATATTGTTTTTCACTGGTCTCCATAAAAACTTTCAGTGGCGGGAATTCCCCGACATGGGACTCTTTTTTTTCTGCCTGCTCATCTTTGGCATTGCGCTTTAATATTTCTTTTATCACACCGGATTTTATATATGACGGCAAATGAATGGAATACAGTGTCGGTTCATTTTTTGCGCAAGACACAGCCGCATCAACTGCGGTTACAAGCTCTTTTACATTCCCGGGCCATTTAAAGGCTTCAATAATATCAATAAATTCAGGCGAAACGCCTTTTGCTGGCACTCCATATTTTTTACAGAAAATATCAATATAAGACAAGGCGATCTTTATGCAGTCTTCTTTTATGTTTCTTAAAGCCGGTGCTTTGATAAAAATTGCCCCGGACTGATCAAACCCGTCGAATAAAACAGCTGCCTGCCTGCTCAATAAACTAAATTCCTGACAGGTTGATGCGATCACTCTGATTCGCCCCTGTTTTCTTGTGATCACCGAAAGCAAAGACTGTTGAGCATTCACAGATAATTTTTCAATCTTGTCAAGAAACAGGGTCCCGCTTTCGGATTGTTTAATCCATCCTGTTTTATCCTTGATTTCACCGGATTTAATACCGTCTTTATCCATACACAGCATGGTTTCCAATATGGTTTTCTCTGCAACTGAACAGTCCAGTTTTATAAAATTATGCGTATACCGGTCGCTGTTCAAATGTACGGTTTGAGCGAACAGTTCTTTTCCGGTTCCGCTTTCTCCGGATATTAAAACAGGAACATCAGAATAGGTTGCAGCACAAATCTGATCAATACAATATTTAATATCCGAGGATTCTCCGACAATCGCATTTCGCTTTAACGGGCCTGTTACTGGAATTCGTCTTTTTTCGCTGCGAAACTGCAGAGCCCTGTGGACCTGAAGTGTTAAATTCTGCCGCAGAAAAGGTTTTTCAATATAATTCCAGGCGCCGCTGTTAATCGCAATCTGTGCGCCATCCGGCGTGTTTTCACCTGTTACGATAATCACCTCAGGAGAAGAAGGCACCTGCTTGATTGTTTTGATTAAATCCAGACCGTTAATATCCGGAAGATTCACATCAAGAAAAACAATATCGAACATGCCGGTCTCAGCCTGTTTCAGGCCATCAGCGCCGGTCACAGCATAGTGGGTGTTATGACCGATATTTTCCATCATTTTTGTCAGGATATCACAGATAACCATGTCATCATCAATTATTAAAATATCGGCCATTGTTTCTACCTGAAAATTAAAAGGGCAAGGTTCTGTTCAGCGTTTAATTTAAATACATGATCTCAGGATTCATGTCAAATGCAAAAAGGAAGGAATAATAAAAGGGCCTTTAAACAGTTGTTTCAAGGCCCTTTCATGTTTCTTTAAAAAAAATTAGAGCTCGTTGATTGCCTCAGTAAGCGCCGGCATGAACTCAAGGATATTTTCAACAATACCTACATCAGCGACCTGAAAAATCGGCGCTTTCGGGTTTTTGTTGACTGCAACAATAAACGGGTTGCCTTTAATGCCCCCCAGATGCTGGAAAGATCCTGAAATACCCATAGCCATATAGACTTTAGGTTTAACGGTCTGACCGGATGTTCCAACCTGACGGGATTTTTCAAGCCATTTTGCATCAACAATCGGTCTTGAGCAGGAAACAACAGCTTTCATGGCATCCGCCAGTTCCTGTGCAATTGCGATATTTTCTTCTTCTTCAATACCGCGTCCGATGGAAACCAGCACGTCAGACTTGGTAATATCAACATCACCCACTTCCGCTTCAACCACTTCAAGGAATTTTCTTTTTGCAGAAAGATCGCCTGCATCTGCAGATTTGTCAGTGACAGAACCACCGGCAGAACCGCCTTCAACAGGTGCAAAAGCCCCCGGTCTGATGGTAATCACTGCGCCTGCAGAAATATCTGTGGTCACATGGGTACTGACCGCACCACCCAACTCCTGGCGGATCAGTTTAAGGGAAGAACCTTCAATGCCTTCAATATCAACGATATCAGCAGCATAGGCTGAATTCATTTTTATGGACAGTCCGGGAGCAAGGTCCATGCCAAAAGTATTGTGAGGTGCAAGAACGATGGCATCTGCAGGAAGAACACTTACAAGCGCTTTCCTGACGATTTCAGCATTGGGATATGCCATTGCGGCGTTATCAATTTTAATCACTTCCTTATAGACAGCGGTCATGGCATTGGCGACCTTATCCAGGTCCGCACCTGTTCCAGCAACAACAGCAGTCAATGTAGCGCCTGCATCAATTTTTTTTGCAGCAGAAGGATATTCAAGAGCGACATCTTCTGCTGTTCCATTTGCAAACGGGATATATGCATATATTTGTGTCATGATTAGAGTCCTCCTTTTGCTTTCAGCTTTTCAATCAACGCTGTAATAATTTCATCGGTTGATCCTTCAAGCATTTCAGCACCATCACCAAGATCAGGTACAAAATAATCCACGCGTTTTGTTTTAGCTCCGGCCTCACCAACTGCAGAAGCATCAACACCAAGATCAGACGCTCCTTTTTCAGGAATTTCAACACTGGCCACTTTCCGGATTCCGCGGATACCGACATAACGGGGTTCATTAATACCGGTCTGGATGGAAACAACACAGGGAAGTTCGATTTCATTCATTTCCTGGTTTCCACCTTCAATTTCCCTGCCCACTTTAATCTTGCCTTCACCTGGTTCAATTTTGTTTACCAGGGACGCATAGGGAAGATCCAGCATGGCTGCAAGCATTCCACCAACCTGGCCAGCACCTTCATCTGCCTGGGCACCGGTCATGATCAGATCATATTTGCCTTTTTCAACTTCTGCTTTAAGAATTGTAGCAATACCCTTACCATCAGAACCTTCAAACGCATCATCTGTCAAAAGAATACCGTTATTGGCACCCATGGCCATTTCACGTCTCAACACTTCTTCAGATTCATCATCACCGACAGTCACAACAGTTACATTACCGCCAATTTTATCAACAATCTGAATTGCTTCTTCAACTGCATAGTTATCCCATTCATTCACTGAATAAACCAGGTCGTCACGATCAAGATCATTCCCTGCACTGTTGAGTTCAAATTCATTCTCAGCAGTATCCGGTACTCTCTTGACACATACCAAAATTTCCATTATTTGCCTCCTTGTAGTCAATATTTGCTGCAGGTTCACAACATTTAAAAACCTGCAGCCCTTTTAATTATTTTATTCGAGATGCTGCTCGATAAGCGCTGTAAAATCCAAAGCTTCCATCTCGCCTTCTTTGCCTGCAACCTTGATTGCATCCTGGATATTCACCAGACAGAAAGGACAAGCGGTTACAATCACATTTGCTCCGGCTTCAGCAGCCATATTCACTCGCAAAACACCCATTCTTGTTTCTTCTTCCGGTTCGTAGAACAGCATCAAACCGCCGCCGCCGCAACAAAATGATCTGTCCCGGCTTTTTTCAAGCTCGACTCTTGTTAACCCGTTAATGGCATCCATTGCTTTTCGTGGCGCTTCATACACACCATTATGCCGTCCAAGATAACAGGGATCATGATATACATACACCTTATCCGCAGTCTGGCAGGATTTTAATGACAAGGCACCGCTTTCGATTTTTTCTGCCACAACCTGGGAGATATGTTTTACCGGCGGAAGTCCTTTATAGTCATTTTTCAATGCATTAAAAGCATGCGGGTCCGCGGTGACAATCTGTTTTACCCCAGTTTCCAGAATTGCTTCCGTGTTCTGAGATTTCAGATCCTGGTACAGCATTTCTTCACCGAAACGAAGAACCTCATTTCCACTGTCTTTTTCCAGTTTACCCAGAATTCCGAAATCAACGCCTGCCTTATCCAGAATCACTGCGGTTCTTCTGGCAATATCCTGCATATTGTCATCATAGGACGTTATACTGTCTACAAAATAAAGGGTATCTGCCTCACCGTCCTCGGAAAGATCCTTAACCTGACAAATCTCCTGGAACTCTTTGCTTTCAGCCCACTCGGCCCGTTTCTTTTCCATCTTGCCATAAGGGTTACCGCGTTTTTCAAGGGCCTTAAGCGGCTTTTGCAGTGTCTGGGGAACCAGACCCTCATCCACCATGCCGCGGCGAAGATCAACAATCTTGTCAATATATTCAATACCCAGCGGACATTCTTCTTCGCATGCCCCGCAAGTGGTGCATGACCAGATTTCATCTTCCGTATAAATATCTTCAACCAGAAGCTTGCTTTTGAAAATCTTTCCGGACATGGGATAATTTTTAAATATCAGATCCCTTGCCTTGATGGTGATAAACCGGGGAGAAAGTGGCCGCCCGACTGCATTGGCCGGACACTGATCAGAACATCTGCCGCAGTCCGCACATGAATAAAAGTCCAGCATGTGCTTCCAGGTAAAATCCTCAAGTTTTTTAACACCAAAGGTTTCCAGATCATCTAACTGTTCATCTGAAATACCGTATTTGACCGGCTTGATATTTCCTTTTTTAACCCGCATGAAAAAGACATTGAAAATGGATGTGATAACATGAAAATGTTTTCCCATGGGCAGAAAATTAAGGAAAAAGAAAAACGCCAGGTCATGCACAAAATAAGTAAAAATGTGCAGACCCTGAAGAACATTCAGGGGGGCTGCTGACAGCAGTTTTTTGAAAATCCAGACCAGAGACAAGGGTGCCAGAAAATGCTCGGCAGCACCGTTGGCAGCTTCATACGCAAGCTCGGAAGCTTCAAACAGACTTTCAGAAATCATAAGGGTTGAAATAACACCCAGAACAAAAACAGCCTCAGCAGTATGATCTTTACCGTATTTTTCCGGTACTGCATATCTTTTCGGTTTAAAAATACCCCTTCGGACAGCAGCAATGATACAGGCAATAAGAACAAATGTGGCTGCATAGTCTTTGATAAAATTATACACATCTCCGAGGACTCCGCCGAATCCAGGCAACACAAATCCATCTGAAAAACCGATAATAACAAGCGAGGTTGATCGGATCGACAGAATCAAGAACCCTGCAAAAATCAGGATATGAAGAACCCCGGCCAGCATGTATCTTGGCTGACGAACCTGTCCCAACCAGACGATGATCAGATTTTTGACCCGCAAGCCAATCTGATCAAACCGGTTATCCGGGTTGGCTCTGATCAGCGGGGCAATACGCCGGGCCATAATATATGTAAAAAGTCCTATCCCGATGACAGGCAATACAAATGCTAATATCCAGGTAGGAAAGAACCCGAAAAGCTTATAACTTGCCGGTCCTATGATTGATGGTGTCATATTTATTTATCCTCCAAAAAGTATCTTTAAAAAGTCCAAATGCAAATCTAAGATTTCTAATAAACATGGCTGTATCCGTCAAGCAAAAAGATGAATATACATGAAAATAATCTGTGCATTTCACCAGACGAAACAGTCTACCCCCGAATTCCGGTCAGAAACAGATCCACCAGCGGATCTGCCAGAGATTCCAGATCATACCGGCTGCCAGCAAAGACCCAGGAGCTGATAACATTTTCCACACCGCCAAGAATATATCGTTTTGCCAGGGCTGCAAAAAGGTCCTGGCGCATGGTTCCTTCAATCTGTCCCTGTTCGATGATTTCAGACAGCAGTTCCAGGTACATTTTTGAAATGTCTTTTATCTGTGTCTCAATATCCCTGAAATGCCTGACCTCTGAACGGAAAATCACTGCCATATCCTTATCATTTTGAAACTCTGACAAGTGACACCGTATCAGACGACGTAATTTATCTTCGGCATTTTTTCCCGCCTCAACAGCTGCCCGCATTCGTGAAAATACAGAATCACTTTTAAAATTGAGATACTGAAGAAGGATATCATCCTTATTTTTAAAATACAGATAAAGCGTTCCGTCTGCCACACCTGCCTGTGATGCAATCTGTGAAATCGTTGCCTTGTGAAATCCATATTCAGCAAACACATGGCCCGCACTGTTGAGTATATTATTATATTTTTCCGATTTAGTTTTCTGCAAATCAAAATTACCTTTTTTAAATAATGAATTTATATTCATCTAATTGCAACAGATTATCACAAAAGTCAAGCAGATAATAATTATCCAGATGAACAAATCTAAAAAAAATAATTATATTTTTCAAATACTTACATTATTTATGGTGATTTGATTTTCAAAACCGCCCCGCAGCTTTACCGGCTAATAAAATCATGAATAGAAATTCATTATTCAATAAAGAGCTTGATCTTAGCTGTTTTTCATGAGAAAGGATAATATTCGTATTTTTTATAAAAATCACCGAATTCAGGGGAGGGCACATAATGATCAACTCAAAAATTTATTCTTCGGACTTTGAAACAGCGCTTGATCTTGGCAGACCACCAAATATCAAAACCCTTTTCCCCAACTCCAAAGCATTGATTGTCAGCGGAAAATATATTGATACAGGGATGCTGGAAAAAGGGCGTTGCATGACCATTGCCGCCAACGGACGCAATGCATTTATCATCCGGGGAGCACTCATGGCAGCCCAGCGGGCCAATGCCGGCATCATCATTGAAATTGCAAGATCAGAAGGCGGAACCCAGGCATACTGCGCGGTAAATCTGTGGAATATTGCAAGACAGACAGATGCCTTCATGAACGAACTTAAAATTACCGTTCCGGTTGCCATCCATGCGGACCATTTCGGTATAAAAAAACCTGAAGATATTGAACCGGCCAAAACTGAAATCACATCCTTATTTGATGCAGGCATCACATCCATTGCCATTGATGCGTCCCATATGCCGGATGACCAGAACCTGCTGGCCAATCTTGAATTATTCCCTTTTATTCCGGACTGGGCAGGCCTTGAAACCGAGGTCGGAGAAATTAAAGGTTCCCAGGGGCTGTCCACAGACAAAGAAGCGCTTTTCCTTATCCGGGGATTGAACGCACATGGTATCTTTCCCAACTGGATCGCACTGAACAACGGCACAACCCACGGGATTGAGACCAGCGGCACCGGAATAAATGTCGAATTGACCGCCCGGATTCACGAGTCTCTGGCAAAATACAAAGTTTCAGGCGCTCAGCACGGAACCTCCGGGAACAGCTCGGACCGCCTCAAAGAAATTGCCCTCAGAACCCGGACCACCAAAGCCAATGTGGCCACAGCACTTCAAATGATTTCCTGGGGATTTCAGGTCAATGATTATGGTAATGCCATCATGGAAAACGATGCCTTTATAAAGGAACAGGATAAAGGGGTGTCTGACCAGACCTGGAAACAGATGCAGGCATTTGCCAGTGCGAACAATATTAAAGGCGGAGATTTCAAAAAACTCAATCTGCCCTTTGAAGCAAAATTCATGGCCCAGCCCAAAAAATACAGAGACAGAATGAGCAAAGGCGTTGAGGATTTTGTTTATTCCCTTTTAACAGATGTTTTCAATGCCACAGACACCGCACCGATTATCATTGATGCTATTTTAAAAGCGCAAAGTCATGATCCGGGGCCCAAAGCAGAAAAAATTGAAAAAAAATCCGACTGGACGAAAGAAAAAATTATTGAAAAAGCGTCACACCTTGATACTGACAAGGGACCGGATGGAAATTTCGATGATTAAAAAAATATTAAAGTTTTTATTTTCCCATACCGATATTCCTGGGTAAGGAGAAAATTGTATAATGCAGATACCTTCATATCAAATACAGAACGTCCTGAAAGTCTACTCAAGACAATTGAGTCAGGGCAAAATACTGAGCAGGAACAAATTTGGCGCTGCCAATACCCCTTCTGCAGACAGCGTGACCATTTCTTCTGAAGGCAAAAGAAAAGCCATTATTGATAAGGTTGCTGCAAATATTGTGGATAAAATTATCAGTGACGGCCCCAGAGAAAAAACCGAAGAGCAGATTACAAAACAGATCGAAAAAGAGCTGGGTAAAAAAATCAGTTTCTCAAAAGAAAAAAACCAGTTTACCTATACTACAATTGATGAGAACAATCAGAAAATTACCCAGACCTTATCTGTTGAAGACTCTAAATTCATCGTTAAGCGGATGACTGAGCTGGCAAGAGAAGTAGCAGACAGCAATATGGAGTTATAAGGAGAAAAATTATGAAAATATCAGGCACAACCTCAAATTATATTAATCAGACATATACCAGCAGGGCAAATTCAGCCAATCAGGATGCCCGGCCTGCAAAAAATCAGGATGAAGCTGTTAACAGTTCAATGGCTGACAGTATTAATCTGTCAAACCGGACAAAAGATCTGCAGAAAATTTCCCAGTCAATGGACACCCAGCCCACAGACCGGCAGAAATATGTATCTGATATCAAGCTTAAGGTTGAAACCAACCAGTACAATATTAATGTTGAAGCGGTTGCTGAAAAAATGACAGGCACCCTGATGGACGAAATCGTCTGATAGAAAAATTTTCCCGGTATTTTTTTCTCCCAGCAGTTTTTCAGCACACTGCACCTTTTTACAACCTATTGATTTTAAAAAGTTTTTTCATGCCACAAACTTTTCTGGTTTGTGGCATATCTTTTGCTTATTTAAAGATTTGAAATTTAAGTAACAGGAGAGAATGATGACCACAATAAATCAAATTAATGATTCGGGGCTGCCCCTTACTGCCCAAACCGGCAAACCCCAAAAAAATGATACCGCCGATGCATTTGAAAATGTGTTCAACAAAGCATTGGATAAGACACAGGCAAAACAGATGATTCCGACATCAGTAAATGCGTTAAGTGAAATTGCTTCCAGCGGACTGAAAATAATCGATTCCTCTGGTATTGTTTCAGGGAAAACCGGCAAACTTCTTGACATGCTTGATGCCTACTCAATTCAGCTGCAGGACCCTGAAGTTTCATTGAAAAACATTGAACCGGTTCTTGAAAAAATCAGAATAAATGCAGGAACCTTGTTTGAAGAAACTCAGCGTCTGAGTGCTGCAGATGAAAATTTGAAAAAAATTGCAACCCAGACCATTGTAACCGCCCAGACCGAGTATCTTAAATTCCAGAGAGGGGATTATCTGTCATAGGAACGCTTAGCCTGTTCCCAGAATTGATCTTTTTGCTCCTGTGACAGCGTATTTAATTTTATTTTCTTTTGGTTTAAGTCTTTTTCCATCATCCGGAAGCGTCCTTCAAATTTGGCGGTTGAAAAACTCAGTGCCGTCTCCGGATGCAATTTGGCAACACGGGCAACATTCACCAGACTGAATAAGATATCTCCAAACTCCATCATGATATCCTTATGATCTCCTGTTTCCAGCGCTGCTTCAAACTCATCCATTTCACTTCTCACTGTTTTCAGAACATCATGGATGCCGTCCCATTCAAATCCTTCCTTTACTGCGCATTTAGAAACTTTCAGGGCGCGTATCAAAGAGGGCATCCCTTTGGGAACATTGTCCAGTGCAGATATTTTTTTTTCACCCTTTTCTTTTTTCTCGGCGACCTTGATTGATTCCCACTGCTGCAGCAACTGCTCATGATTTTCAACTGTAGCATCCCCATAAACATGGGGATGCCGCCGGATCATTTTTTTGGAGATCTGATCAATGACATCGGAAAAGGTAAATACTTTCTGCTCCTGGAAAATACAGATAATAAAAACCAGCTGAAACAACACATCACCAAGTTCTTCACAGATGTTAACCTGATCATTTTTGGCAATGGCCTCCTGCAGCTCATACACTTCTTCTTCCAGGCAGGGTATCATGGTTTCAGGTGTCTGCTTTCTGTCCCAGTCACATCCGTTTTCCCCTCTTAATGTGTTGACAATATCAAAAAGGGCTTCAATCTGTTTCATTTAATTTTAAATAAGGCCCTTTATCTGTTTCAAAAAATCACTCCGTGTATTTTTTGAAACAAAGATACTTAAAGACGTCGCAACCTTGGCAACATGCGGTGATAATTTTGATCCTGTAAGAATATTCGTATTTTTAGGCAGAAAACTGGTAATCATTACCAGCAGGACAGATACGATCAACAGGCCTTTTGCTGCTCCGAAAATAAGCCCGAAGGTCCTGTCAACCCACCCTAAAAAAACAAGTTTTAAAAAATTGCGGATTAAAATAGAAACAAGAGAAATTCCGATGATGATCAGACAGAACAGCAAAAAGAAAGATGAAAGGTCACGCATCGGTGGGCTCTGAATCCATTTGCCGACATATACAGCAATCATGGGGTAATAGGCATAGGCACCATAAAATCCGGCAAATACCCCCACGATACCGGATACTTCACCGATCAGCCCCTTAAAAAACCCCCGAATCAGACAAAACGAAGTAATCACCACGATGACGATATCAAATGTATTCATTTTTCCCCTTTTTGTGTTTGATTATAAGCGCTTTTTCAATACCAACTTAGTCCTTTTTTAGTCAAGATTTTTGTTGACCTTTGAGCAAATAAAATGCACCCTGTGGGGTCATGAAGACCATCAGCTTTCAAAACTTGGAGCTCTCCAGGGAGCTCTTCGGACACCACAATAAGAACCTGGACAAAATATGCAGTGCGTTTGATGTCCAGATCAGTACCCGGGGCAGCGATTTGCTGCTGGATGGGTCGGACAAAAATACATCCGTTGCCGAAAAACTGATCCACCAGTTGTATCATTTGCTGGAAGGTAAATTTATTTTTGAAGAAGCAGACATTGACGCTGCCATCAGCACGGTAAAAAACAATAACAGCCCGCCTTTAAAAGATATTTTTTTAACCACTGTTTTTAAAACAGTCAAAAACAAACCCATAACCCCCAGAACGCCTGCTCAGCAGCGATATGTCAAATCCATTCAAAACAATGATATTATTATTTCAATCGGCCCTGCAGGCACGGGCAAAACATATCTGGCCATGGCATTGGCCATGGCTGCCTTTTCAAAAGGAGATGTAAAGCGGATCATTCTGGCCCGCCCTGCTGTAGAAGCCGGAGAAGCACTGGGGTTTCTGCCCGGAGATCTGGCCCAGAAAATCAACCCCTATTTAAGGCCTTTGTATGATGCGCTGTATGACATGATGGATTATGAAAAAGCCAGAACATTAATAGAGCAGGACATCATTGAAATTGCACCACTGGCTTTCATGCGGGGCCGAACCCTGAACAATGCCTTTATTATTCTGGATGAGGCGCAGAACACCACCTCTGAACAGATGAAAATGTTTCTCACCCGGCTTGGATATGGCTCAAAAGCAATTGTCACCGGTGATGTCACGCAGATTGACCTGCCATCAGGAAAAAAATCCGGTCTTGTTGAAGCACAGAAAATCTTAACTGATATTAAAGGGATAGAATTCATAACCTTCAGTAAAAAAGATGTTGTCCGGCACAGGCTGGTTGCCGATATCATAAATGCCTATGAAAAAAAACAAAACAGAAAATAATTTCGAACAGGTCAGGCAGTTTCTCCTGACATCCCCTTCTGTTCTGTGGTGCCTGCTGATCCTGATCACTGTATTTTTCACCGCTACGCATACCTCAAAAGGAAACAGAATCTCTTATGCCTATAACCTGGGGGATGTTGCACAAAGAGATATAAAAGCCCATAGAAATTTTTTTATTGAAGATAAAGAAGCAACAAATGCCAAAAAAAATGAAGTAAAAGAATCTGTCAAAATTGTATATGATCTGGATGCCGGCCTGCTGTCAAGAATTGCGTCCAATATTGATGAAGCAATGAAAATCCCAAGGCAATTATTCCTGAATGCCAGAAAAAATAATGAGCCGGAACCTACCTTTGCCATCGTACTTGAGACCAAACCGGGATTTGAAGAAAAGCTGGGAATTGAAATCAACAAAGACGCTTACTCTATCTTTTATAAACATCAGTTCTCCAGAGATATTTCTGAAAAGATGAAGACCATTCTTGCCAAAATCCTGAACAACGGAGTTGTGGCGAATAAAGAGATCCTGCTCAAAGAATCCCATAAGGGAATTATCCTTCGGACCATTGGGTCTTCAGAAGAAAGAACCGTTAACAATCTGAAAATCTTTTACGGGCCGGATCAGGCAAAAACAATGGTCCGGGTTGAAGGCCAGCCGGTATTGAAAGACCTCAATTATACCCTTTCCAACCTGATCGTTGACCTGTGTCAGCAGTTGCTTCAGCCCAATATTACCTTAAATAAAAATGAAACCCAGAACAGAATCAGCGCTGCAGAAGCCCAGATCAAACCGATTCTTTACAAAATCAAAGCTGGCGAAATGATCTTAAGGGAAGGCGAGCGGGTAGACAAGGTTCAGATTATCAAACTTCTCGCCCTCCGGGATCAGGCAAAAGAAAAAGATATTATGATTTCCAGCACAGGAATCGCCCTGATCACCTTTATCCTTATCCTGTCCATCTATCTGCTCTTTTTGAAAAATCACGGAAAGCTTCAGAAAGATCATCATAAGCACATGTTTTTCATGGCACTGGGACTTAGCCTGTACCTGATATTTACAAAAGTATCCACGTATATTGCATTATCCGCAAATCCGGATGTTCTATGGGATATGTCCTCCATATCATTTTTCACCATTATCCCCATTCCGGCCGCTGCCATGATCACCTGTCTTTTCCTTGGATTTGATATTGCCATTATCTTTGCTGTTGTTCTATCTCTAATGACCTGCCTTTCTTTTTCCGGCAGGTTTGAAGTGTTTTTCTTTTTCTTTTTATCCAGCACCGTTGCAGCATACTGGATAAAAGAGCGACAGGAACGCAAAAATCTTATTATTACCGGGTTCAAGCTGGCTGCATTCAATGCTGTGCTTGCTTTTTCCCTGAGCTTTTACACCCATGCCCAGCCCACTGCCATAATGATCACCAAAGAAGTTGTTCTTGCCTTCTGCGGTGGTCTTTTTGCTGCAACATTCACCATTGGTTTTCTGCCGCTGATTGAAATCATATTTAACTATTCCACTGATTCAAAAATGCTGGAATTTTCAAATCTGGATCAACCCTTGATCAAAAGACTCATGATCGAAGCTCCCGGCACTTACAATCACAGTGTGATTGTTGCCACCCTTGCAGAGGCTGCCGCTTCCGCCATTCATGCCAGCAGTCTGAAAGCAAAAGTCATGGGATATTACCATGATATCGGTAAACTGGGGAAAACCTTATATTTTATCGAAAACCAGACCGACGGGAAAAACAGACACGACAAGCTTTCGCCATCCATGTCTGCCCTGATTTTAATCGGCCATGTAAAAAAAGGTGTGGAACTTGCCAAAGAATATAAACTGGGAAATGAAATCATTGAAGGCATTGTTCAGCATCACGGCACATCCCTGATCAAATACTTTTATCAGAAAAGCCTGAACAGTGGCAACGACATGGTCAAAGAAGAAGACTTCAGATATCCGGGGCCCAAACCCCAGACACGGGAAGCTGCCATCGTCATGCTGGCTGATGTTGTTGAAGCGGCTGTCAGAGCACTTGAACGCCCGACACCTGCAAAAATCCAAGGGAGGGTGAAAGGACTGATCAATGATATTTTTGCAGACGGACAACTGGAAGAATGTGACCTGACATTAAAAGACCTTCATCAGATTGCAAAAAGCTTTAATAATATTTTAACCAGCATTCATCACAACAGAATAGAATACACGGATAAATCCCAGGAAAAGAAAAAAGAAAAAAATGGAACAGCAAAAAATACTGATCGACAATCAGCAAAAAAAGACAGTACCAACACAAACCATCCGCAAAAAGACAAAACAGATCTTAAACGCCTTGGGATTTAATGCCCATGAAATATCCATTGTCATCACGGATGATGCTCAGATCCAGAAATTAAATTATATGTACCGGAATATTGATAAACCCACCAATGTCCTGGCGTTTCCCATGCAGGAAGGACAATTTTCAGATATTACGCCCGGGCTTTTAGGGGATGTGGTCATTTCCTGTGACACGGCATCAAAAGAAGCTGATATGGCACAGATAACCCTGATGGAAAGGATATCTCAGCTTTTGGTACACGGCATTCTTCACCTGGCAGGATTTGACCATGAAAATGATGAGTCCTGTGCCCGGGAAATGGAAGACAAAAGCCTTGAATTGATCAGACAGATTGAAGCAAACACAGACTTGAACTCTTTTTAAATATATGGGGGGCCACAATCAATGGCACAGCTTGCAGTAAATGTAGATCATATCGCAACCTTAAGACAGGCCCGGGGAACCCGCTACCCTGAACCTGTTGCAGCCGCCATCGCTGCTGAAACAGCCGGTGCGGACGGCATTGTGGTGCATCTAAGAGAAGACCGGCGTCATATCAATGAAAGGGATGTAAGGCTCATAAAACAGGTGGTCCAGTCAAAACTTATTCTGGAAATGGCTGCCTCCAGTGAAATGCTGGGCATTGCCATGGATATCAAACCGGACTGCGTCACCCTGGTCCCTGAAAAAAGAGAAGAGCTGACCACAGAAGGCGGCCTGGACCTAATTACGCATCAGGACCAGATCAGAGAAGCGGTTGTTAATTTAAAAAACTCAGGGATTGCAACCTCAATCTTCATTGATCCGGACCTGGAACAAATCAAGATCGCCCATAAAATCGATACTGACATGATTGAAATCCATACCGGTGCTTTCTGTGATGCCAGAACCGCATCAAGAAAACAAAAAGAATTCATAAGAATCGTAAATGCTGCCAAAATGGGTGTCAAGCTCAAGCTGGAGGTCAATGCCGGGCACGGTATCTGTTACAATACAATAAAAGCATTTAAAGGACTTGACGAAATCAGCGAATTCAGTATAGGACATAGTATCGTTTCAAGAGCGCTGTTCACCGGGATGGAACAGGCGGTACGGGATATGAAACAATTAATTGTCGCCCTATAACCAATGAAT
Source organism: Pseudomonadota bacterium (assembly GCA_018821535.1). GTDB lineage: Bacteria > Desulfobacterota > Desulfobacteria > Desulfobacterales > Desulfobacteraceae > Desulfobacula. Next base: position 40,486 of record JAHJLV010000009.1, read on the forward strand.
GGCGGTCATCCGCCCCACGGGTGCATTTTACCCGGACAGTTTAAGAACCAGCATAAGAAAATGACCCAGAAAACACTGTTGATTATTGATGACGATTTATCCATTCGGAAAAGTCTGACCAATTATTTTGAGGACAGGGGGTTTATCGTCTTTCCTGCCGAAGACGGGCAGAAAGGACTCGATATCTTTTTTGCCCGGAAAATCGATATTGTCCTCACTGACCTGAGAATGCCGAAAACCGACGGCATTGAAGTCATGAAAACCATCCATCGCCATAATCCTGAAATCCCCATGATTGTCATATCCGGAGCCGGCAAAGAAGAAGATATCATCCATGCCCTGCGGATGGGAGCCAAAGACTATATTACCAAACCCATCACCGATTTTGACATGATCGAGCATACCATAGAAAAAGTATTGGAAAGCAGCCGGTTAAAAGCAGAAAACATCGCCTATCGAAACCAGATTGAAAAAAGTGAAAAACGATATAGAACCATAACAGAAAATATTGCCGAAGGCGTTTTTACTCTGGATAAACACGGCAATTTCACTTATACCAACCATGCATTCTGCCGTATGACCGGATATTCACAGGAAACCATCCTGCAAAAAAACATCAAGGATATAGCAGCCCAAGACAGCCTGGATATCACCGAAACCACCCGGTATGAGATACAGATCATCCATAAAAACAGCGGGTTTCTCCATGTGGAGTTGTCGTGCAGTGCTGTAATTGATGATAATAACACCTATCAGGGCGTCATTGCTGTGGCCCGGGACATCACAAATATTGTTGATCTAAGACAAAAATACAAAAAATTTCTTGCTGATCAGAACACTGCTGCAAAAAATGTTGTTCCCATCTGTGCAAACTGTAAAAATATCCGGATCAAAAAAGGCAAATGGATAAAAGTTGAGAATTATTTCAATGCCATTGCATTCTCCCACGGCATCTGTCCTGAATGCTGTGAAAAATTATATCCGGATTTTGATTTTTCCGAATAACTCCCTATTTTTATTTTTTCCTGTCCGATTCCTTTTTCATGGCTTTTTGAAACACATCCCCCAGACTGCCGAAAGATGAGGATTTTTGTTCCTGGGCAAACTGCTTCCAGTTATCCTGGTCTTTTTGATCCGGCGAGCCCAGCGTGATCCGTCTTTGTTCCTCATCCACCGTCTGGATCATCACCTGTATGGAATCAGAAGGTCTTAATTTTTCAAAAACAGAGGGGTCTGCTGCATTGCTGATATTAGATGCGGGCATCAACCCTGTGATCCCGGGTTCCAGAGTGATAAACAGACCGAATTTTTCTTTTTTTTCAAGCACCCCTTCAACAACAGAACCCACCGGATATTTTGTTCCGATGCCTGTCCAGGGATCTCCGTGGGCATCCTTCATGCTCAGTGAAATCCGTTTGCTGTCCATGTCAATGGATTTAACGACCACCTGAACCTGATCGCCCTGCCCGACTTCATCTTCCGGTCGCAACACTCTTTTTGTATGGCTCATTTCACTGATATGCACCAGTCCATCCACTCCTGGGGCAATTTCCACAAAGGCACCGAATGCTGCCAGACGAACAACCTTTCCTGTGAATTGATCTCCCACATGGAACCGCGTACTCACCGTATCCCATGGATTCTCAGAGGCCTGCCGCATTGACAGGGAAATTTTTTTGGATCCGCTGTCTTTTCCCGGTTCAATTTTTAAAATTTTTACTGTAACATTTTCACCTGTTTTAACAATCTCCTCGGGTTTTTCAATCCGGGACCAGGACAATTCAGAAATATGCACCATGCCTTCAACACCGGAAGAAATCTCCACAAAGGCACCAAAGGGCATTAATTTGGTCACCGTTCCCTGAACCGTATCCCCCTCTTTTGTTTTTTCAAAAAATGCTTTTTGCTTTTCTTTTATTTCTTCATTCAGCAGATCCCTTCTGGAAACCACAATATTTTTTCCGGATTCTTCATACTGGTTGATTAAAAAATGAAATGTTTTTCCCACATACTCTTCCTGGTTTTCAACATATTTTACATCTATCTGACTCACTGGACAAAAAGCTCTTTTCCCCAGAATATCAACACTGAAGCCGCCTTTAATCACACCTGTAACTTTGCCTTCCACCGGCGTTTTTGATCGTGCCGCATCTTTTAGCAGGGTTGACTGGCCCGCCCCGGATATTGCCTTTGAAAGAATGATTTCACTCTCAGTAACGGAAACCACATATAATTTAATCACGTCACCTGCCTTAAACAGGCACTGACCCTGATCATCTAAAAGTTCTGTTTTTGCAACCACCCCGTCGCTTTTGGTCCCGGTGTCCACGTATACATGATTACTGCCGATGGATATGATCTTTCCTTCAATCATATCTCCCTGTTTCAACCCGGTCTTTATGCCTGAATCATAGGATTCAAACAACTGCGCAAAACTCAGTTCTTCATCTCCGCCTGCCGGATTGTTCCGATAATCTTCTGTCATGCTTATTCTCCTGGATGCAGATTCTATATTTTTTTACTTAACTATACTTTACCGGGCAAACTGTAAACACTAAAATCATGCTTTTAAATTCAGGTTTTCTTTCATCTTAAAAAAACATATAATAAAAAAAATCCTGATGTTAAAATTTTAAAATTTAAGGCTTTTAAATTTGGACAGTATACAAAATTCGTCTCAAACAATAAATCTTTCCCCCGAACGAATCAAGGAAAAAGCAGACATCCTTGAAACCAATCTGTATAAATCCATTACCGGGCAGGAAGATCCTTCAAAAATGCAGTTCAGGATCAACCGGAAAAACTTTCCTGATCCTGTTATTCAAAAAGCCCTGTTGCAACTGATGCCCAGATTTAAGGTCAACCCAAGGGATTTTCTGTCCGGGCTCAGAGACCTGATGAACAAAAAAATTGAACCGAGCAAAGAAGCGATTTATAAAAAATCACTTGCAAACCAGGAAGAAGCGCTTTCTTCGGCTTCTCATGCCCTCAGCAGAACATTTACAGCCATTGCTGCACAGGATTCTCTGGAAATCATCGTTCAGGGGGTTGCCCAGATAAAAAGCTGTAACGGTGAAATTGCCAAATCCTATTTCAGCCATGAAAAAAGCCCGGGCAAACTGCTGAAGGACGGTGTCATCAATTTCAAGGAAATCAATAATTACCCCGTTGTCAATGCCGGTGATACCCTGTTTTATATCACATACGAAAAACAGGGAACCCAGGGGCTGTCTTTTGAAGGCAACATCATTCCTGTATCAGAAGCTGCCCCCTATGCCATCAATATCGGTGACGGTGTTGAAAGGATAGACGATAACAGCAGTGCGGGCAAACCCATGGGATATTTTTTAAAAGCCCGGAAAACAGGAGTGGTTACCCTTGAACGAAATCCGGGAAATCTCATTACCGGCATTGATATTCTGGAAGCAGTGGAAGTCAAGAAACTGGACTATTCCATCGGAAATATCGGCAGCCAGTATACCTGTCCCATACGCATGAAAGCAGGGGTCGTGTGTAACGGGTTCAAAATCCGGGTTCACGGAAAAGTGGAAGCAGATATTGTTGACGGTGGAGAAATCATTACCAATAATCAGGCGGTTATTTTTAAAGCCCTGGCAGACAGCACCATCATGGCTTTAAAAGACATCACCATTGATTCATCCACCCGTGCAAAACTCATCTCGGAACAGGGCACCCTGACCATCAACACGGAACTGATTGATTCGGAAATATCTGCACCGAACATCATCTTTGAAAGAAACAGGGGACTGATCACCAACAATACAATCGAAGCCGAAAACCTGCTGTTTAACGGGCTTTATTTTTCCGGAGAAAATATCATCCATTTCGGGAATACTCTTTTTATAGAAAAAAAAGAAATACTGAAATCAAAAGAAAAGGTTCAGACCCAGATCCTTGAACTTAAAAACAACGAAAAACTTTTAATGGGCCAGCTGCAGCTTGAACTTAAACGCCTGACCAAGCTGGCTGCCTCAGACCCGGAACTTGTCAGATTCATCAAACCGCTGATTCTTGCAACCCAGACCATGGATTTTCAGGTGATCAACCGTGAAATGGAACGGATTCAAGCAAGAAACAACACCAGAACAGTGACTCAGGTCAAACAGATCTTTGAAAGCCTGGAGAAACTTCCCCGGAGCATGGAAGAACTGCAGCTTGAAACAAAAAGCATCGATGACAGCCTGAACCAGATTCAAACTCGCATGGCTGCCATGAAAATCACCATTGAAGGTTATTTGAGAGACGCTGCCATCATAAAAATTTTCTGCGGTTTACCCGAAGAAGGAAAAAGCGCCATCCCCTGTTTTACCATAGAATCCGAAGGCAAGGAAAACAGATACATTCATATTAAAGGAACATACTCCAGTAAAAAAGGGTTTGAATTTGTTCAATAGGGGATTGCCTATTTTATATGCTCCACCATAAAATGCAGCCGGTTGCGCACATTTGCCTCGCTCATTCCCGCATCAAAATCCAGATAAAAAAGATTCATATCCGGATATGCTGCCTTGATCTTTGTTTCAATACCTTTTGAAATGATATGATTTGCAATACATCCAAACGGCTGAACACTGATAACATGGTTGATGTCATGCCGGGAAAAAGTTGCGATTTCTCCGGGTATCAGCCACCCTTCTCCGAACTGGTTGGTCATGGTTAAAAACCGTGAGGCATCTTTTGCCACCTGTCTGATATCATCAAACGGAACAGCAAATTTAAATTCAGAAAAAACATGCACAAATTTTTTATGATACGCCATGATCATCCGGTCTATGGGCATCCCTAAAATATCGATCAGTTTTCTTCTGCGAATACCGGCCTTGATATTTTCCTTGAAATTAACCAGATCCTGGATAAAATAATCAACAATCGGCGGCAGTACCGGCTCAATGCCCTGACGGATCAACCAGTGCACCAGATCCTGATTGGCAAAATAATTATATTTGGCATAAATCTCCCCCACAACACCCATTTTCGGGAAATCCTTTTTATGCACCGGAATATCATTAAACTCCCTGACTGCATTTTTAAGCAATCCAAATATTCGGGAATAATCAGGCCTTGTAATAGCATCCCTGACCGCCTTCATATAGTGCTGACGAACCTTCTGGGTCTGACCGGTTATTTTTTCCCGAGGGACCACGGCATAATACATTTTGGCAATGCAGTCCGCATACATGGTCGCAAAAAACAATAATTTTATTTTCATCAGCCAGTTCATCTGAAAACCGGGCTGATCGATCAAACCGCCCGAGGTGGTGACAGAAATGACAGGGATGTCTTCATATCCTGCCCGGATCATGGCTTTGCGGATCAGGCTCAGGTAATTGGAGGCCCGGCACTGACCACCGGTCTGAGTAATGCCGATGGCAATATCACGGGGGCGATATTTTTCATTTTTCAAGGCTTTAATAATATCCCCCACCACAATAATCCCCGGGTAGCAGATGTCATTATTGGCATATTCCAGTCCCAGATCCACCGAAGATCTGTCCGGCGGCGGCAGAATCTTAAATTCATACCCTGCGCCTTTGAACAAGGCCGGCAGATAGGAAGAATAATCCTCTGCAAAAAACGGCGCCCAGATGGTTCTTTTCCGGTCTGTGTTCCCGAATCTCAAGAAGGGTTTGCGGAAAACCATGGGTCTGTTTTTTTCCGGGCCGGCAATGCTTAGGGATTCCACCATGGACCGCAGCCTTAATTTTACAGAGCCTGGATTGGATATCTCATCTATTTTAATCAATGTATGATTCTTATGTCCGGTTTTCAGAATATCTCTGACCTCGTCGATCACCACAGCATCCGGGCCGCAGCCAAAAGAATTCAATTGAACCATCTGGACCCGGGCGGGCTGACCTGCCACCCATTTTGCGGCATTATAAATCCGGTTCGGGTAGGCCCATTGCGTAACCACCCGGGCCTCCTCAAGGGATTTGTCGTGTGCGGGCAACGCATCTTCGGTAATGATATCTGCGCCCAGCCGGGTCAGGATTTCAGGAATTTTATGATTCACCAGCCTGTCCAGATGATAGGGACGGCCGGCCAGCACAATCAGAAGATTCTTATTATTCTTTGCATTTTCGATAATTATGCGACCTTTTTCAACCACATCTGCCTTGAATTTTTTCCGGGCCTCAATGGCGATATGAACCCCCGTTTGAATCAATGATTTTTCAATGCCGAATTGTTCCAGATAATTCACGCATGTTTTTTTAATCAATTTTTCATCATTAAAATTCACCACAGGCCGGTCCAGCGGAATGCCGAACCGCTGCTCGGGCTGAATTGCGCTTTCAACCACATCTGCATAACTGGAAACAATGGGACAGTTATAGGCATTTACTGCATTTTCATATTCATTTTTTTCATAGACCACAACCGGATAAAAAATCCGGTCCACCTTTTTTTGCGCCAGATCCCAGATATGGCCGTGAACCAGTTTGGCAGGAAAACAGATATTGTCTGACATAAGGGTGCCCAGTCCGTTCTCACTCATGGAAACCGTGGAGGGGGATGACAGGCAGATATTAATTCCGCAGGTGGTAAACAATGCATGCCAGAACACAAAATTTTCGTATGTGTTCAAGCTTCTGGGAATGCCCAGCGTCATCACCGGATGGGCATGGGGCAAAAGCTCCCGGTTAAATATCAGATCATTTTTAAATGCTGTGAAATCAAACCCGCTTCCCTGTTTATTCCCTTGGGCATGAAAATGTTTCTCGCATTTGTTTCCCGAAAAAAAGGCTTTTCCATTGGGGAAATCAAACCGGGTGATGCGGCAGGTATTTTCACACCCCTTGCAGTACATCTGCCGGGTTTTATACTGATCCACCTGTTCCAGCCGGAACAGATCCATACGACTGGCTGCAAGGTCTTTGTGCTTTTGATACGCATTGAGAGCAGTCAATGCCGTGCCGAACGCCCCCATCAATTCGGGGATCCGGGTGGTGGCCACTTTTTTGCCTGTCATCTTCTCCAGTATCCGGACAATTGAAGAATTTTTAAATGTCCCGCCCTGCAAGACGATATGATCTCCCATTTCAGACATGGAATTGAGTTTCAATACCTTGAACAGACAATTTTTAATCACAGAATAGGACAGGCCGGCGCTGATATCATTAATGGTTGCATTTTCCCGCAATGCCTGTTTGATCTTGGAATTCATAAAAACCGTGCACCGGGTTCCCAGATCACAGGGCGCTTTTGCTTCACAGGCAAGGGTTGCAAATTCCTGGATACTGTAATTCAGTGATCCGGCAAGGGTTTCCAGAAACGAGCCGCAGCCGGAAGAGCAGGCTTCGTTCACCTCAACCCGGTTGATCACCCCGTTATCAATGAAAATGGCTTTCATATCCTGGCCACCGATATCCAGAATAAAAGACACCTTTGGATCAACAAACCGTGCTGCCGTATAATGTGCAATGGTTTCAACAATACCGATATCCAGATTAAATGCGGTTTTGATCAGATCTTCGCCATAGCCGGTCACGCCGCTGCAGCCGATTTCCAGATCCGGATTCAGTTTTTCAACCTGATCACGGAATTCAAGCAGGCCCTGGATAACGGTTTTGATTGAATTCCCGCTGTTATTCCGGTACCATGAAAATAAAACTTCCCTGTTTTCACCCAGCACAACAATCTTGGTTGTGGTTGATCCCGAATCCACCCCCAGAAAGCATTTTTGACCCGTATACCCGGCAAGATCACAAAAGGACACCGGCACAATTCCCGCATGCTGTTTCCAGTCTTCATACTGTTGCCGACTGTCAAATAAAGGGGCGATCCGGTCTTGTATTTCGCTGGTCTGGCCTTGATTTTCCTGGAATAGTTCAATCAATGACTGAATGGATAACGGATGTGAAGGATGTTTATCAAAGACTGCCGCACCCATGGCAGGAATCAATTCTGACCGTTCCGGCATGACCATGTCGTTTTTTGAAATATTCAACACCTTTAAAAACATGTTCACAAGTTCCGGCAGAAAGGTAAACACCCCGCCGCAAAGCAGGATTTTCGGATGGATTTCCATGCCCCTTGCCAGGGAATTGATGCACTGAACAGCCACGGCATGGAAAACAGAAGCCGCAATGTCTGCATGGGGGATATTCCGGCTGAACATGTTCTGGACATCGGTTTTGGCAAATACCCCGCACCGTGAGGCCACAGGATATATATGATCATATTTTTTTGCCAGATCATTGAGCGCAAAGGGTGTAATATCCAGCAATGTTGCCATCTGATCAATAAAAGATCCGGTTCCGCCGGCACAGCTGCCATTCATCCGGATATCAGGCGGTTTATTTTCCCTGAAAAAAATAATTTTTGAATCTTCACCGCCAATATCCATGGCAGTTTTAACATCCGGGTATTTTTTTCTGACAATTTCGTTGGTGGCGATCACTTCCTGAACAAAGGAAAGCCCGGTTTTTTTTGATGTGCCAAGGGCTGCAGAACCGGTCAGTTTTAAATCCAGACAGCAGTTTTTATCCTGCTGTAAAATCTGATGAAAAAAATCAAGGGCTGTCGTATAGATCCGGGCATGATGCCGCTGATAGCCTGAAAAAACAATGGTATCGTTCTGATCCATCAGAACGATTTTTGCCGTCGTAGAACCGATATCCAGACCGGCTCTGTAAACCCTGCACGTATTCACTTCGTTTTAATTCCCGTGTCACATCTGTTTTTTAAAACATGCATCTCAAAAGATCGATCAACACCATATATATTATAGATTATTTCAGGAAATTAACTTAATCAGGTTTTAAGAAAAAATTCAACAGATTTTAATATACACCAAAAGCCATTGCATCCCCGCCCCGGTTGAATAATCTTCTGCCCCCAGAATGGGAATACATGAATTATTATGGACATTGGTATTGCTTGTCTGTGCCTTGGATCATCCAAATACCTGAGCGCCTGGAGGATTCAGGTTGATGCAAGTGTTATGGGTTGCCAACTGACGTTGGATTCAATTTTATGATGTAGAGTGTTGAATAAAAACCTTTGCGAACCATTTTGAATAATGGTATGAATTTTCCTTATTGATATTTTAAAAATTCATATAGATGGGATATTTAGATTTTTTGGATGTCCATTTAGTTTGATAAGCGGATTTGAAAGATATACAGAACCACACAATTAATTGTTACAATGCAAGCACTTAACCCCGCTGGATCTTGAAGAAGCTATAGCTACTAATGTGTTAAACTGGCCGGCAGTAATAATGTGAGGGAAATTATGGCAAAGATAGAAGGATTCAGGATCAAAAACTTCAGGTCGTTGAAGGACGTTACTCTTGGCCGGTTGTGGAATCAGCAACTGGCCGATCCTCTTACACCCATGACTGCGGTCATCGGTAAAAATGGTGTTGGGAAAAGTACATTATTTGATGCATTTGGTTTCTTGGCAGATGCCTTGAAATCAGGCGTTGAAGAGGCTTGCGACTCTCGCGGTCGAGGTGGCTTCAAGAGAATCAGGGCACAAGCTCAACAAGAACCAATCGAATTCCAAGTGTATTACAAGGAAGATGGGAATGCACGGCCCATTACGTATGAGATTGCAATTGATATAGATAGTTCCGGCCGTCCATTTGTGTTGAAAGAACGTCTCAGACAAAGGCGCAAAGGCCAAAAGCATGGGTGGCCTTTTTCATTTCTTGTGTTGAATAGTGGAAAAGGGGTTGTTTGGAAAGGAGATTTGGATGGTGTTGAAATCGATGAACATCAGGGAGATTTCGATCTGTTTGACCTGATGGAATCCATCAAATCAGGCAAATCCAAGGAAGAGTCCAGAGAAACTGAAGTTGTCGAACTTGAGGATATACGCAAGCTCGGAATTTCAACACTGGGGTCATTGAAACAACATCCGAGAATTTCAGCCTTTCGAAGATTCATCGAAGGATGGTACCTTAGCTACTTCACTCCCGATGCCGCTCGCAGTCTGCCGCTTGCCGGACCTCAAAAGCATCTCAACATCCATGGTGACAATCTTGGCAATGTAGTGCAGTTCATGGAACGAGAACACCCAAAGCGGTTCCAGGCGATTCTGAATCGGATTGCTGATAAAATCCCCGGTATCAACAAGATTGATACGGAAGCTACTAACGATGGTCGCTTGCTTCTGCGATTTAATGACAAAGGCTTTCAGGACCCATTTTATTCCCAACAGATGTCTGACGGAACATTGAAGGTATTTGCCTATTTACTTTTACTTGAAGATCCGACACCACCGCCGTTTTTATGCATCGAAGAACCGGAAAATGGCTTGTATCACAAGCTCCTGGAATCCTTAGCGAAGGAATTTCGTGAACACGCGACAGGCCGCAAGGGCGGGTCTCAGGTTTTCATCACTACCCATCAACCATATTTGGTTGATGCCTTGGAGCCTTCTGAAGTCTGGATTCTGGAAAAGGGTCCAGATGGTTTTTCAATTATCCGGAGGGCAAGTGAAGACGAGATGGTGAAGAACTTGGTTGCGGAAGGATTGCCTTTAGGCGGACTCTGGTACAGTGATTATTTGGATGCGAGGTAAGCAGATGCATTTTGAAATACTCGTTGAAGACCAGTCCGGAAAAAAGGCTCTCGATATTCTGATCCCCAAACTCATTGGTATTGAGAATTCATTCAAGGTTCATCCGTATAAAGGAATTGGCCGGATTCCAAAAAACCTTTGCGGCAAGGTCGATATAAGCAAACGCATCTTGTTAATGCAACTCCCTAAATTGCTAAGGGGCTACGGAAACACATTTGCCAATTACCCGAAAGATTTTCCTGCTGTGGTGATTTTGATTTGCGACTTGGATGCTAAGTGCCTGAAGGTCTTCCGCGAAGAATTATTTACGATTCTCAACGCATGTGTTCAAAAACCCGAAACTCGTTTTTGTGTTGCCATAGAGGAAGGCGAAGCTTGGTTTCTCGGCGACATTCCCGCACTCAAGAAAGCATATCCAAAAGCAAAAGATGCTGTTCTAAACGCATACGTTAATGATTCCATTTGTGGCACATGGGAAAAACTTGCCGATGCCATTTATCCAGGTGGCTCAGCGGCACTTTCAAATAAGGGTTGGCAAGCCATTGGGTCTGAGAAGTCTGAATGGGCTGGAAAAATCGCACCACATATGGATGTGAACAACAATGCATCCCCAAGCTTTGGCTATCTCCGGGTAAAAATTATGGAATTGACTGGAAGTCCTCCGATATGACACTTATTTCCAATAACAAAATGCACCGGACAAACTGGTGATTTTATCGTTATGCTTTATACAGAAAGTTAAATTTTTCGTTGATCGTAAATCAAGAATATTTATCCGATGCATGAAATTTTGGGGGATGGAAATTGTCAAAGATATCATTTGATGATTATGCTCAGTCTGGATAAAAATAAGCGTTTACAAAGATTTATATTTTTTTCAAAAAAACAAGTTTGTGATCGTTCTGTGCATAAAAATCAGGGAACTGTGCGATTCTGATACAGCCGCATTTCAGATAAAACTGTATGGTTGGTTCATATATGGCGCGCGATGAAGTTTCAATCCAGATATTTTTGCCGGATAAGCGGGTAATATCTTCCACAGCCATTTCCATCAAACGTTTCCCGATACCCTTTCCCCTTTGAGACTTATGAACCGCGATCCAGTAAAGGTCAAAACTGTCCCGGGTTCCGGGGATCGGGCCATAACAGGTATAGGCAACCGGAACTTTGTCCTTTTCTGCGACATTAAAAATATAGCCGCTTTTTTCCGGACCTTTGCTTAGATTCTCCTGAGCCAGCTCCTCGGCAATGTCTATTTCTGAATCAGAAAAAAACCCGGTGGATTTTACAATCTCACTGATCGCCCGGACATCTGATTCCTTTAATTGTGATCTGTAATTCATTTGTTCAGCTTATATTCTCAATAATTCTGTTTATGACAGTTTGAGTACTGTATCCTGCCTGGGCGGCTGCGGCAATAAAGCCGCTGTCTTCCGATATGCAGGGGTTTCCATTGATTTCAAGGATAAACACATTGTCCTTTTCATCCACCCTAAAATCAATACGGGCATAGCCTTTCAGATTAAATACATTCCAGGTGCTGACACAGATTTCAATCAGCTTGTCTTTAAGGGCCGGGGTGTGTTCCAGGGTGCTGAACTCCCGGTGGGTCTGCTGATATTCCTCACTTGTCTGGTCCCATTTGGCCTTATATCCCACGATTTTATGCTTATCATCAAAATATGACGAAAACATCATCTCCGCAGGCGGCAAAACTTCAACCGTGTTCCTGTCAGCCAGCATGCTCACATTAAATTCTCTGCCCTCAATAAAGGTCTCAATAAAATAATGGGCCGATGACAAATGGGACAGGTTTTTCAATTTGTCTGTTTCAGCAGGCTGGAAAATATAGTCTGAACTGATTCCCACGGATGCTTCCTCCCAGATCGGCTTGGCAATATATGTTTTCTGATCATCCAGTTTCTGGATTTCATCCATGGAAAAAAAATCCGCTGTGGGCAGATGGTTCAACTGCATTATTTTTTTGGCCAGAACCTTGTTTGTGGTGACAAACAAGGCATCCAGGGGAACACCGGTATAGGGTATTTTCAGTGAATTCAAAATTGCCGGTGCAAAATAAATCAGTTCGCCTTTTCCCCATGTTGATTCCACCAGATTAAACACCAGATCCGGATTTTCTGAGGCCACGGCCAGAATATCCTTTTGTATATCATCCCCCACGGTCCGGCACATCACATCGAATCCGGATTGAATGCAGGCCTCTTTCACCAGGTCTCTTTGGGACAGCACATCTATTTCATCCAATGTCTGGTTGCAGATCTGATTGTGCAGTATGACAATTTTTTTTTTCATGCGGGGAAATTTCTTTTTATGGCTGAAGCAAGAATGGTATTGATAATGTCCTGGTATGAAACATTATTCAAGCGGCATAAAATCGGCAGGTCGGAAATCTGCGGGTTCAGACCGGCCAGCGGGTTTACTTCAATAAAACTTATTTTTCCGAAACGGTCGACCCGCACATCAATTCTGCCGCCGTCAAAGCAATTGAGCGCTTTCCAGGCAGCAAGGGCAATCTTTTTGCAGTCTTCGAGCATCTGTCCTTCCACTGCAATATAATCCACCACCTGTTCATAATTTTCTTTATTCTCATAGGAATAAATCGCGTCTGTTGCCTGTTTATACACAATTTCCATGGCACCCGGCACCATGGCCGCATCTCCTGTGCCCAGAACCCCAACGGTAAATTCCCTTCCCGGCAGATATTCTTCAACCAGAACAGGTTGAGAAAATTGGGTCAAAAGTTTTTTACAGACCGCTTCCAGTTCTTCTTTTGAATTCAGCTTTGACGCTGAATCAATTCCTTTGCCCGTACCCTCAAAAACCGGTTTGGCAAAAAGCGGATATTCAAGATCAATATCCTGTATGTCTGCAAGGTCAGACACCACATGAAATGCAGGGGTATTCACACCGCTGTCTCTGACGATCTGTTTTGCAAAGCCTTTGTTTAAACCCACACCCAGCGTCACCGGTCCTGAAAAAACATACGGAATTTTATACAGATCCAGCAGTGCCGGAACAAGCGATTCCCGGCCATCCCCGTAAAGCCCTTCACATATGTTGAACACCATGTCCCAGGTTTCTCCTTCCAGCAGTTTTTTCATCAGCTGGCGGGCATTGCCGATTCTTTCGGTATGATGTCCGGCATTTTGGATAGCGGTTTCCAGCCCTTCAATGGTGCTTTCCTTGTCAAATTCAGCTGTTTCTTCCATGGAATATCCCTGGTTGAGATAATCTGATCGAAGATCATAGGTCAGTCCAATTTTCATTGTTTTTTTATAATCCTTGTTAATAAATATCCATCAAAAAAATTTCGTGCATTGATTCCAAGTGTCCGGTTTCTATAACCGCCTTCCTGGACAAACAAGACAGGAAAAGGCATGCTGCCTATCTGGGCCCCATTGTTTTTAAAATCTGCAGCCTGCAATGACCAGGTGCCTGTGGGATCACCTTTTGCCGGATCAAATCCAATACTGACAATTAAATAATCCGGGTGAAAATCCAGTATTCTTTTTATGGCTTTTTTCAAAGTCCCAAGATATTCTTTTCCATTGATATTTTCCTTAAGGGGAAAATTCAGATTATAGCCCTGGCCCTGACCTTCACCCTGTTCATCGGCAAAACCTGTAAAATACGGATATGCAAAGGAAGGATTGCCATGGATGGATACTGTAAAAACATCCTTTCTTGCATAAAAGATCTGCTGATGTCCGTTGCCGTGATGATAATCAATATCCAGGATAGCCACTTTTCCATATTGTGAAAGAAAATTTGCCGCAATGGATGCATTGTTAAAATAGCAGAATCCGCCGAAAACATCTTTTTCAGCATGGTGTCCGGGCGGCCGGACCAGTGCATAGGCAGTATGATACCCTTCCAGTAATAATTCAGCCCCTGTTAATGCGCAGTTCACACCTGACCGGGCAGCCAGAAACGCATTTTTGTTTATGGGTGTAAAGGTATCCAGGCAGTAATACCCTGCAAGCACGGTATAATCATGGGGAGGACGGGTGGCATTGCGAATGGGAAACACATACGGGTAGATGGATTTTCCCGGGAGCAATTTTGCGCAGACGGTTTTAAAATAGGTGAAATATTTTGGATTGTGAATCTGTAAAACATATTTATCAGGATAGCCTCTTGACGGACGAAGCTTGAATGCATTGAGTTTTAAAATTTCCTTAAGAATGCTTTTGATCCGAACCGGGGCTTCAACATAGCCTCTTTCCTTGACATGGTGAATATCGTGTTGATCATTTATGATCAATGCAATCTCATCTTTTACCGCTTTATTTTTTTCAACAGGCCTTTCTTTGTCAATATATTGGAACGGTCTTAATTTTACCGGATTATCTTTCACCGAAGCCAGAACCATGTTCAGATAGGATTCAGGACAATAGTCTGAATATTTTCTTTCCAGAATGGTTTTGATTATTTTCTTTGCCATACTGGCCGACAACCGGATGTTATTGCCCAGATCATCAAAAACAAGATATGGGGGGCAGTCATCGTCCGAATCAACCGGTGCCTCATATTGTGTTCCGCAAATGGGTCTTGCGCCGTAGCGTTCGTAAAAAGCAAGCCGTGCCCTGTTTTGTTTTAATTTGCTTGAATCTTTGCAGATTTTTGCATCATCAGGAAGGCATTCCATAAACAGGCCAATGGATTTGAGTAGTTGGGCCTCTTCTCTCATCCGCTCATAAATGGCGCCGCCCACACCGGATGACACCCGGCCGGGCAGAACTGCAATATAGTCCAGAAAGCAAAAATTTTTATCCGGCATGTAAAACAGGACGGCAAACCCCTTGACATTGGATCTGCCGTCTTCGGCAACAAACAGATTGGCGGAAAATCCATAGGTTAAAGGATCTTTCATCTGTTCAAGAATCTGTTTTATCTTTTCTTCTCTGACCGTGGGAAAACTCAGCCTTAAAATACTGAAAACCTGTTCAATGGCATTTTTATTGGATTGACGATGGGCGTCGGTGATCTTTCTGATTTTAAAAATGCTCATTTTTCAGGATCATAATACTTATAAGTTTTGCCTTCATAATTTTTCAGCATCACATAATCGCCTTCCCGTCCCTGATAATATTCAGGCAACAGTGGAATTTTTCCACCGCCACCGGGAGCATCAATGACATAGTGCGGTATGGCATATCCGCTGGTAAATCCCCGAAGCCCCTGTATGATTTCAAGGCTCTTTGTCACCGGTGTCCGGAAATGAGATGAGCCGGGAATCGGATCGCACTGATAAATATAATACGGCCGTATTCTTAATTTTAAAAGCTTGTGCATCAGTGTTTTCATGGTTTCAACCGAATCATTCACCCCTTTGAGCAGGACAGACTGACTTCCCATGACAATGCCCCCGTCGGAAATACGGGCGCAGGCTTCGGTCACTTCCGGGGTGATTTCATCCGGATGTGTGCAATGGACGCTCATATACAGCGGATGATATTTTTTCAGCATTTTCACAAGTTTTTTTGTGATCCGCTGGGGAAGCACCATGGGCACTTTTGTTCCGATTCTGATAATTTCCACATGGGGAATGGCACGCAAAGAAGACAGCAGAAACTCAATATGTTTATCCGGCATGGTAAGGGGATCACCGCCTGAAATAACAACATCTCTTATATCCGGGTTATTTTGAATGTAAGAAATGGATGTTTCCCAGGCCTTGATACCAAAATGTTTTTTGTCTTTAAGCACCATGTGCGACCGGGTACAATACCTGCAGTATACAGAACAGAACCCGGTGGATAACATCAGCACCCGGTCAGGATACCGATGGACCAGATTCTCCACAGGACACATGGCATCTTCATGCAGCGGATCACTTTCTTCACCCGGAGATATGACAAGCTCACGTGTTGTCGGAACAACAGATTTACTCAAAGGGTAATCAATGGATTTTCCATATAACAGACTGGCGTAATACGGTGTAATCCGGAGCGGCAGTTTTCTTGATTTTGACAAAAAATCAAGATTCTCAATGGTACGGATGTCTATGATTTCTGAAAGTTTTTTAAAATTTGTAAAACTGTTCTGAATCTGCCATCGCCAGCTGTTCCATTGTTTATCTGTTGCCTCCGGGAAAATATTCTCCCTGAAACGCCGGGCTTGCGGGCCGATGACTTTAAAATCAGATTTGGTAATTTCCGTGTTGCGAAATGGTTTGACAGGCAAGGATGTTTCTAAAACAACTTCAATTGAAGACAGGGCCTCCCGTATCGGAGGCTCTGAGTCTTGCTCGATCGTTTCATTCATCGCTATCTTTTCCCCTTGTTAAAATAAAATATGGTTGTGATTCTTGTTTAAGATTTTTTTAATAATTATTACTCTGGAATACTTATAATGACCTTTGAAATAATTACAATATGTTTGATCAAAAATAATTTAAACCCGCCTTTTTTTATTTTAAATCATTCCGGGGTATTCAATGCGTTCAGAAGCGTTTGAGCAAGGGAGAACGTCATTCCGTCAACATCTGCGATCTGTTCAACAGATGCGGATTTTATTTTTGAAACCCCTTTAAAATGATTGAGCAGTGCCTTTTTTTTCTTTGGTCCGATACCGGGAATGGTATCCAGAACAGACAGCCCGGCTCTTTTTTCTCTGCGCTTTCTCTGAAAGGTTATGGCAAACCGATGGGCTTCATCCCTGACCTGCTGCAGCAGATGCAGTGCTTTTTTTGACTGGGTGATATTCAGGGGATTGGAGCGCCCGGGAATATAGATTTTGTCTTCGGTTTCCTTGTTTGCTTCATTTTTCTTGGCCAGCCCTACAACCGTAAAAGAATGATCAATTCCCAGATCCTTCAGCACTGCCACTGCCATGCCCAGTTGTCCCTTGCCGCCGTCCACCACCAGCAGGTCCGGATACGGCATCTGGGACGACATTTTAGAAAACCTGCGTTCAAGCACCTGGTACATATAGGCGTAGTCATCCTGGAAATCAATGTCCCGGACAATGAATTTGCGATACCCTTTTTTATACGGCTGCCCATCCTTGAATACCACCATGGAGGATACCGGGTCCTGACCGGACAGGTTGGAATTGTCATAACATTCGATGCGTTCGGGCAGATGATCCATACCCAGAAGATCCTTGAGCATGGAAATGGCTGCCCGCTGTTCTTCTTCTCTGGCAAGCCGCTTTTCAAGCTCCCGCAGACTGTTCACCCGGGCCATCTCGATCAGACGCTTTTTTTCTCCCCGCTCAGGCACATAAAGGGTCACTTTCCTGCCTTTTTTTTCTGTAAATATCTGTTCCAGCAGCACCAGATTTTCAATGGGTTGACCCAGAAGAATGACATTGGGCAAAAAACCCGCATGTTTATAATATTGCTCACAGAATGCCGACAGAATTTCATCCGGTTCCTTGAATCCCAGATCAAAGGGATAGTGGGCAGTATCAATCAGATATCCTGTTCTGACCTGCATCACCGTCACCACTGCCCGTCCTTTCTGGGCAGCAACAGCAATGACATCCCGGTCTTTCATATCCGGACTGACCACCACCTGTCTTTCCATGATCCGCTCAACCGCTGTCAGGCAATCGCGCATCTGGGCGGCTTTTTCATATTCCAGGTGTTCAGAGTACGCCATCATCCGGGCTTTGAGTTTTTTTGCCACCTGATCTGACCTGCCTTTTAAAAACAGGATGGCGTCTTTCACCTGTTTTTTATATTCCTCTGAAGACACCGCATTGCAGCACAATCCCAGACAGGCCTTGATCTGAAAATTCAGACAGGGGCGTGAGCGATTTTTAAACTGGGTATCCTTGCATTTTCTCAACCGGAATATTTTCTGGATCTGCTGCAGGATCTGATTCATGCTGTGACTGGATGAATAGGGCCCAAAATACAGGGCCTTGTCATTCTTGATAGTCCTGACCCGTACTATGGCCGGATAGGCCTCATTCATGTCTATTCTAAGCAGCGGATAGTTTTTCCCGTCCTTGAGAATAATATTATATTTGGGTGAATATTCCTTGATCAGGTTTGACTCAAGAATGAATGCCTCATGACCGGATGAGGTGATAACGATATCAAAATCCTTGATCATTTCCAGCAGTGCGGCGGTTTTAGGGTCATGATTCTGCTTTTTTATAAAATAGGAGGACAGCCGTTTTTTCAGATCAACGGCCTTTCCCACATAGATACGCTTTCCGGCTGCATCTTTCATGATATACACACCGGGACTGTGCGGAACCTGCTGATATTTTTCCATAACAGAAGATGAGATCATGGTCATGTGCCCTAAAAGTGCTGAATATCCACAAGCTGCTTAATCTTGTCCCGGTATTCTGCAGCCAGTTCAAATTCCAGGTTCTGGGCCGCTTTTTTCATCTTGTATTCCAGATCCTTGATGATATCTTCAAGATTCAGTTCCGGACCATCATAGTCCCTGATATCTTCATCCACTGATCCTTGAGCAAACTCAGCACTCTGGCCTGCATATTGAAATGCACTGATATTTTTTTGAATGGTTGCCGGAACAATACCGTGCTTTTCATTATACGCCCTTTGAATTTCCCTTCGCCGACAGGTTTCAGAGATTGCTTTTTTCATGGACCCGGTTTCTTTTTCCGCATACATGATGACCCGGCCGAACACATTTCTGGCAGCCCGCCCGAAAATCTGGATAAAAGACCTGAAAGATCTTAAAAAGCCTTCCTTATCCGCATCCAGTATGGCCACCAGAGACACTTCGGGGATATCCAGTCCCTCCCGGAGCAGATTGATCCCGATCAGCACATCGAACAGCCCCCGCCTCAGATCCTGGATAATATCCATGCGCTCCATGGTGGCAATATCCGAATGCAGATATTTCACCTTCACCCCCAGATCGGTATAATAATCAGTCAGATCTTCAGCCATCCGCTTGGTCAGCGTTGTCACCAGCACCCGTTCACCGGCCTCCACCCGTTTAAGGATCTCTTCGTACAGATCATCCACCTGGGTTCTGGCATTCCGGATCTCAATTTCCGGGTCCAGAAGACCTGTGGGCCTTACAATCTGTTCTGCCACGTGATGGCCTGCCTTTTCCAGCTCATAGTCAGCAGGGGTTGCGGATACATAAACAATCTGGGGAACAAGCGCTGTGAATTCCTCAAATTTCAAGGGCCGGTTATCCACGGCTGACGGCAGCCTGAAACCATATTCAACCAGGGTGGTTTTTCTTGACCGGTCCGCTTTATACATGGCACCCAGTTGAGACACGGAGATATGGCTTTCATCAAAAAACAACAGAAAATCTTCGGGAAGATAATCCAGAAGTGTCGGCGGCGGCTCTCCGGGCTGTCGCCCGGTCAGATGCCGTGAATAATTTTCTATGCCGTTGCAGTATCCGATTTCATTGAGCATCTCCAGATCATACCGGGTCCGTTCATCCAGCCGCTGGGCCTCCAGAAGCTTGTTGCTGCTGTACAGATATTCCAGCCGTTCTTTCAGTTCTGCCACAATCGCATCCATGGCCCGCTTCCGGGTTTTTTGCTTGGTGACATAATGGGATGCAGGATAGATCACCATCTGCTTGAAACTTCTGAGCATATCTCCCTTTAAGGGATCAATTTCAGAAATGCCTTCTATGGTATCCCCGAAAAAGTCAATCCGGACCGCCTTATCTTCCTCATATGCCGGGAAAATCTCCACCCGGTCTCCCCGGACCCGGAACACCCCGCGGTGGAAATCGGTATCATTGCGCGTATATTGAATATTGACAAACATTTCCAGCAGCTTTTCCCTGGAAATTTCCATGTCCACGTCCAGCGTGATTCTCAGATCCAGATAATCTTCAGGTGCCCCAAGGCCGTAAATGCAGGAGACACTGGCAACCACGATCACATCTCTTCTGGCCAGAACCGACCGGGTGGCAGAATGCCGCATCTTGTCAATCACTTCATTGATGGATGAATCTTTTTGAATATAGGTATCACTGGAAGGAATATAGGCCTCAGGCTGATAATAATCATAATAGGAAACAAAATATTCAACACAGTTATCCGGGAATAATTCTTTAAACTCATTATATAATTGTGCGGCCAATGTCTTGTTCGGCGCAATAATCAGGGCGGGTTTTTCCACCCGGGCAATCACATTGGCCATGGTAAAGGTCTTGCCTGAACCCGTCACCCCTAAAAGCACCTGATGCGTCTGATTGTCCATTACCCCTTTTACAAGACACTCAATTGCTGCCGGCTGATCTCCTGTGGGTGAGAACTGAGAAACTAGATTAAACAACCCCATATATTTTTATTATCCCGTTGGTTTGTTGTGCTTTGAAAATTTAAACCATATGTTATCAATTTGCTGATGCCCGTACAATATATAAAGATAGTTTTAGCTGATTACTCATTTTTTGAAAATAAAATCCTTGACATTATAATCCATGGATTATATATTTGCTGCATTATTTATGGAGAAACTACATTGGCAGATAAAAACAAGATTTATCACAGCGGGTTACCCATTCAGGAAAAGGCTGCATTTTTGATTATCTGCAGCGCCCAGGAGCTGCTCAATAAACTGGGGAACATTACAAAAGAATTCGGTATCTCCTTAACGCAGCTGCAGATTCTGCATATCCTGGATGAAATCCCCCAGGGTAAAACAACAGTGAACACCATCCGGAATCTGCTGGTGGATGACAGCCCCAATGTATCCCGATCCATAAACAAGCTGGTTGACAAACAACTGGCCCAAAAAGAACGCAGCACAGAAGATCAGCGGGTGGTTTTTGTTTCAATCACCGATGCCGGTCGAAGCGTTCACCATCAGTGTGACAGGCGGATTGTCGGTAACACAATCCATTTGTCTCCAAACGCATCCCAACAGCTTGCTGATCTTTTGATCAGCTTGTAAATCATCTGGTTCCCCGGTCGTTTCCGGGGATTTTTTTTAATCATATTACATCCATGGATTTAAATTCCACGGATGAAACATTAAAAAGGAACACACCATGTCAAACGAAAACACAGTCATTAAAGAAGAAACATTGAACGCATTCAACGCCATGTGGGACCTTCATCCGTCACCGGTTCTGTTGATCAGAACAAACCGGGACATTGTCGCGGTAAATGAGGCAGGCAGGCATCTTGGAATCCCCGCAGGCATAAAATGCTTTCAACTGGCCGGAAACAGCAGTATCTGTGACGGGTGCAAAGGCACTGCTGCGGTTAAGGAAAACACGGGCAAACAAGCGGCTGCATGGCAGGCCAAAAGAAACATGTTTGTTGACACCTATTGGATTCCGGTTCAGGATGAAACCGGACTTTTTGTTCACTTTGGCAATGATATCACTGAATACGTCAAGGAAGAATTCATCGGGAAACACTAAACTCAAGAAGGAATATCATGAAATTTCTATTATCAGCCCTGCTTATACTGGTTGTCGCCGGTATCGGCCTTTTAATCATCGGCTGCCCGGGCAAACGTCCGAAAACCATCGGCCTTATGAACAAATCCCTGTATCCCTGTCCTGAAAGCCCGAACTGTGTTTCCAGCATGACGGACAGCAAGTCACACTTCATTCCTGCCCTGTCCTATAAAACAGATAAACAAAAAGCATATGAGGTTCTGGTGAATCTGCTTTCAGTTTATCCGGGAGCAGCAATCATCTCGCAGACAGATGATTATCTGTATGTTGAATTTAAAAGCCGCCTGTTCCGGTTTGTGGATGATGTGGAATTTTATTTTCCGGAAGGCAGCTCTCTGATTCATGTAAGATCCGCATCCAGGCTGGGGTATTCAGACATGAATGTGAACCGGAAACGCCTGGAAAATATACGCAGGCAATTTGAGGATGCTTTAAACGCATCATCATAAAAACAGGTTTAACAGTACAGGATTATTTTACCAGACATCAGACAGGTTCAGGAGGAGAATCGCTTAATATTTCCTCCTGAATCAATTTTAAAAGCTTTTTAAAATCATATGGTTTTTTGACAAAGCACAGTGCTTTTTTCAGAATTTCGTCTGTATCCGGATCATTGGGGCTGTAACCACTGCAGATAATCACTTTTGCATCCGGATTGATCTCCAGAATATTTTTAAGACAGTTTCTTCCACCCATCCCAGGCATGATAAGATCCAGAATGACCACGGAAATAGTGTCCATTTTTTCTTTGTATATCGCCAGTCCTGACTCACCGTTTTCTGCAATGGTCACATGATACCCGATATCAGAAAGAAACTCCCGGGCAAGTTCTCTTAAGGATTCTTCATCATCAATGAACAGGATGGTTTCTCCGCGGCCTTTTGCTGCAGAAAAAAATTCTTCCTCTTCGTATTCTGCTTCTCTGACTGCTGCAAGATTAATTGCCGGAAAATAAATATTAAAACTGGACCCTATTCCCGGCTGACTGTCACAGAAAATCTGCCCCCCATGACTCTGGATAATTCCATAGGCCATGGCCAGACCCAGCCCTGTGCCCTTTCCGGCTTCCTTGGTTGTAAAAAACGGCTCAAAAATATGCTCCAGGGTTTTTTCCGTCATTCCCTGACCACTGTCTGCTATGGTCAGCAACACATATTCTTTGGTGCCGTCATTTGAAAGAAGTTTATGGCACACATCCGCACCTTTCACATTCACAGTCCTGAATATCAAACGTCCCCCGTCCGGCATGGCATCCCTTGCATTGACACCGATATTTAAAAGCACCTGCTCCACCTGTACCGGATCCACATTCACCGTATGAACAGACCGTTCCAGATCAAGCTCAATTTCAATCATTTTAGGAATGGTTCTTTGGAGAAGTTTTTCCACCTGGTGAATAATATGGTTCAGGTTCACCGGTCTGGGATGAATTTCCACTTTACGGCTGAAGGTCAGCAGCTGGGCAGTCAATTCAGATGCTCTCTGGGCAGCTTTTCTGATGGCCTCCATTTTGGGATAATTCAAGGATGTGCGGTCTTCATCCAGCAGCAGCATCTGGGAATACCCGATGATGGCCTGAAGCAGATTGTTAAAATCATGAGAGATACCACCGGCAAGAGTACCGATCGCTTCCATCTTCTGGGCCTGAAGCAACTGGGCTTCAAGCTGTTTGATGGAGGAGATATCCCGGGCAAAACCGCAGATACCATTAATCTGGCCGGTTTTACCCATCAAGGGGACTTTAATGGTATGAAACGTCTGGGGCGGGGGTCCTTTAATCTTTAACTCTTCTTCCACAATCTGGCCCTGCAGCACCTGTTTTTCAAGTTTCTGGGTTTTAACCGCATCCAGTCCACCGAACAGTTCTTCATCCGTATGCCCCATGAATGCGGCTGAGTCCATTTTATAAAGGCCTTCCATAACCGGATTAACAAGGGTATATCTTAAATTGACATCCTTGAGAAAAATGGCATCCTGAGCGCTCTCAAAAATCGTTCTGAACCGCTGTTCGCTCTCTTTGAGTCTTTCTTCAGCAACCCGCTTTTCTTCTCTGATCTGAAGGGTTTCAAAAATACGTTCCAGCAGATTTATCAATTCCATTGGGCGGACAGGTTTCTGCAGATAATGGAACGCGCCTCTTTCCAGAGCAGTTACGGCAGAATCCACATCTGCAAAGGCGGTCATCAATGCGCAGATGCAGTCCGGATTGGTTTTTTTCAGTTTGGCCAGAAGGTTGATCCCGGTATCATCAGGTAATTTCAGATCAAGGAGCGCCACCTGCGGACGATGCTCATGCGCAACACTCAACGCATTAACACAGGTATTTGCAGTCACCAGTTCATACCCTTCATCTGTAAGGATATCTTCCCAGTTGTCTGCAAGCGCTTCGTCGTCATCAACGACCATGATTTTTTTTACCATTGCATTTCACCCTGTTTGATGACTTTTTGATGCATAATTGCTTAAGTTTTGAACTGTATAATACGGCGAAACATTTTTATTCTATGCTGTATTTTTTTTTATGTCAACAATCCAGAATTCCCAAAATCCACCGCCAATGCACCCACAGGGGAAAAAAATAATAATATCAATATTATTCAAAACCTGATAGTATGAATTCATCGAAAAATAAGAAGGGGTCATTTTTATGAAAAAAGATACCCATGCAATATCCCTGGGCTTTGATAACAAATCCTATCCTGCCGGCACACACATGTGTCTGATTTACAATGATGAGGTGGAACGCTGTAAAATCATCTCAAAATTCATGGCAGGCGGCCTGAAAACAGGAGAGAAAGTCGCCTATTTTGTAGATGAAATTTCCCCCATGGATGTATATGCCTGGCTGGAAAAAATGGATGTCATCCTCCCGGAAAAAAACATGGATGAGGCGTTTACTGCGGCCGAGGCCCAGAAAACCTATTGCCCGGACGGCACCTTTATCCCCGAAAGAATGCTGGCAACCCTGCGTGAATTTTATGACCAGTCTATGGCCCAGGGCTATTCCCACTGCCGTGTCAGCGGTGAAATGGGATGGGCCTTGAAAAATCTGCCTGGATCAGACCGGCTCATGGAATATGAATCACTGGTCAATGTGGTTGTGACCACGCATCCGGTAACTGCTGTATGTCAGTATGATGCCAACCGGTTTGACGGGGCCGCAATACTCAAATGCCTTGAGGTGCATCCCTATATGATTGTTCACGGACAGGTGGTGCACAACCCGTACTACATTACACCGGAAGAATTTTTGAAAACATTGCCGCAGGCGTAAATTAAAAAAGGACAACCAAGGGGTATGACCGCAGATGTCAAAATTATCGGCCAGATTTCCACAGCCGAAAACATCCTTCATGTGTTCTCCTCCAATAAAAAAATCGGGGACTTCTCTGCCCAGGCATTGAAAAAAATTCCCGGAATCGCCGGGTGCTGTATATGCATCTGCGGGGAATCTCACCCGTCAGGGGATCTGCTGAGTGCCTTCTGTGAGGGCTGTAATATCGTCTCCCGGCCTGTTTCTCCGAATGAAGAACTGATATGCCGGTTTGATGGCAATGAAAATTATGAAATCTATTATTTAAATACCCTGAACCGTTTTTTTGGGTTTGTGATCCTTAAAATTGAGGATCAGAATATATTTTCCCTTTATTCACCGTTTATCAGCAATTTTTCCAACGCCATCACCGTAAATATGGAAAATCTCTGGCACAAAGAACAGTTGCAGCTCAAAAACAATGCACTGGAAAAATACCGCTGCAACCTTGAGTCTCTGGTAAAAGAAAGAACCGAACAGCTTGAAAAGAGTGAGCATCTTCTGGATGATACCCAGAAAATGGCAAAAATCGGAGGATGGGAATGGGATGTGGAAAACCAGACCCTGACCTGGACAGCACAGACCTATCGCATTCATGGACTTGACCCTGACGATCATGAAAAATGCTCTGCTGAAAACAGCCTGAAATGTTATGATCCTGAAGACCAGCCTGTCATATGGAACACCTTCCAGAAGTGCATAAAAGAAAAAACACCCTATGATATGCAGTTCTGTATCACCACATACCAGAACCAGAGAATATGGGTTCGCACCATGGGATGGCCGGTCATCAAAGACGACAGGGTTATCAAGGTTATAGGCAATATCAAGGATATCTCTGATTACAAAAAACTGGAAGAAGAGCGCATTGCCCTGACAAAAAAGCTCCACCACGTCCAGAAAGCAGACAGCCTGGCCCGCATGGCCGGTGCCATTGCCCACCATTACAATAATCAGCTCAGTGTTGTCATCGGCAATCTGGAAATCGCCATGGAAGATACCCCGGCTGATGCCGCTTACCGTGACAATCTGAGTGCTGCCATGAACGCTGCCCGGAAGTCTTCAGAAATCAGCAGGTTAATGCTGACCTATCTGGGCCAGGGCTGCAGGGAAACCCATCACCTGGACCTGTCCGGACTCTGTCTGTCCTATCTGCCGATACTGCGAACCTCACTGCCCAGGGGCATTGTGCTGGAAGCAGATTTCATGCCTGAAGGGCCGACAGTTCTGGCCAATGCAAATCATATGAAAATCATATTGAGCCATTTGATTACCAATGCTGCAGAAGCCATCGGTGACAATAGTGGCCGGATTAAATTATCCACAACGGTAATTTCTGCATCTGATATTCCCAGATTCATCACTGCCCCTTCTGACTGGCAGCCTGGTGCAGACCGCTATGCCTGCCTGGAAGTCAGAGATACGGGAATCGGTATCGCTGAACAGAATATTGAAAAATTGTTTGATCCCTTTTTCACCACCAAATTCACCGGCAGAGGATTGGGACTGCCCGTGACACTGGGACTGATAAAATCATGGGACGGTGCGGTATATGCCGGGAACAGAGAAGACCGTGGTGCCTGTGTGCGTATTTATCTGCCCATCCAGAAAGATGTGATTGCATCGCCTCCTGATATAAAAGGCATGGGGCATTCTGTTGAAAAGGTTCAGATTTTTACATTGACAGGATATACACCTTCTGGGATATTAATTTTTCAGTGTTACAATAATATTCTAACAGGCATGCATCAAAGATGACATCACCAGATGACGAGCTTAACCGTTTTAAAGAGAAAACAAAAGATTCCGTTATTCAAAACGGACAGCAGCTGGATTCAGAAAAACAGGACATTATCCATGCGCTTGAAGAAACCTGCAGAATTTTAAGGGAAAAAGAGGAAAGCTATCAGAGTATTCTGGAATCAGTGCCGTATTCCATCGTCATTTCGCGCCTGTCTGATGCACACTATATGTATGTCAATAAAGCTTTCTGCAAACGTACGGGATATACCCCTGAAGAAGTGATTGATCACCCCCCCCATGAGCTTGAATTATTTGTTGACATCAATGACCAGAAACGCATCCGTGAGATTTTTTATA
Source organism: Pseudomonadota bacterium (assembly GCA_018821535.1). Lineage (GTDB taxonomy): Bacteria > Desulfobacterota > Desulfobacteria > Desulfobacterales > Desulfobacteraceae > Desulfobacula. Next base: position 67,849 of record JAHJLV010000009.1, read on the forward strand.
AAAACAACCGCGTGGACAATATGGAAGTCCAGTTCAAGGCCAAAGACGGCAGAATACTGGAAAATCTGCTGTCAACCACCCCCATCACCTACAATGGAGAAGCCTGTCTTTTAACCGTCACTGTATTTATTGGCGAACTCAAAGCAGCCCAGCGATCATTGAAGGAAAGTGAAGAGCGCTACCGGAATATTCTGAAAAATATGGAAGAAGGATACTGGGAAATGGATTTGAAAGGCTATTTCACCTTTGTCAATGAGGCTGAATGCAGAATTCATCAGAGAACAGAAGAAGAAATACTCACAAGACACAGCCGACTGAACACGGATCCTGAAACATCTGCAAGAATGCTGAATCTGTTCAAAAATGTGTATAAAACCGGCATGCCTGTGCCGATATATGATATTGAGCTGCAACGACCGGACAATACCACGGCAACCATTGAATCCTCTGTCTCCCTTCTCAGGGATGCAGAAGGCACGCCTGTTGGTTTTTTTGGTATTTCCAGGGATATTTCAGAAAAACGCAGGACAGAAAAAGAGCTGGAAAAATACAGAGAACACCTTGAACACATGGTACAGGAACGTACTGTTGCTCTGGAGGAAGCGCAGGAAGAGCTGGTCAAACGGGAGAAATTATCGGTTCTTGGCCAGCTTACCGCTACGGTAAGCCATGAATTACGCAATCCTCTCGGGGTCATCCGGTCATCCAATTTTTACCTGCAGCGCAGGATTGAAAAACCAGATGACAAAATCATCAAACATCTCAAACGCATTGAAGACCAGATTGCCTTATGTGACGGTATTGTTGCCGACCTTCTTGAATACACCAGGGGAAGAAATGTCTCTGTCAGTCTTACACCGCTGCTTCCCTGGCTGAAAGCACTTCTCCGGGAGATCGAGGAGACACAGGATATTCAGATTAAACACAATCTGCCCGATGATCTGCCTGATATCCCCCATGATCAGGAAAAAATGCGCCGGGTGTTCATCAACCTGATAGAAAATGCCATACATGCAACCCGTGACCGTGCTGAATCAAAAAAGGAAGCCAGGCAGCCCTATCAGCCGGAAATCAGCCTGACCCTGAACTGTGATACAAAACAGCTCATCATCGCTATTTCAGACAATGGCACGGGCATGGACAAAAAAACTCTGGCCAAAGCGTTTGAGCCCCTTTTTACCACCCGGGCCAGAGGGACCGGTATCGGCCTTGCCAATGTCCAGAGAATTATCAATGATCACGGCGGCACCATCACCCTGGAATCAACATCCGGGCATGGAACAACAGCCACCATTTCTCTGTTGATATGAAAAACGCTGTTTTTCTCCTGTGCAGACATTTATATTTGCCTGATAAATCAAATATGTGTTAAATAGAAGTCTTTTCAGGTTAACAACAACACAGGGGCAACACGATACATGGAAACAGAAGATAGAAAAACTCATTTTATTGAGTCAATTATTTCAGAAGATATTCAAAACAACAAAAATAACGGTGCTGTCGTCACCCGTTTTCCGCCTGAACCCAATGGCTATCTTCATATCGGTCATGCCAAATCCATCTGCCTGAATTTTAATATGGCCAACCGGTTTAACGGCCGCTGCAATTTAAGATTTGATGATTCCAATCCGGCAAAGGAAAAACAGGTATATATTGACTCCATCCAGTCTGCAGTTCACTGGCTTGGGTTTGAGTTCGGCACGCCTTTTTATGCCTCTGACTATTTTGACCGTCTCCATGATTTTGCCGTTGAGCTGATCAAAAAAGGCAAGGCCTATGTCTGCAGTCTCAGTGCAGACCAGATACGCGAATATCGGGGCACCCTGACTGAACCCGGTAAAGACAGCCCCTACAGGAACAGATCCATTGAGGAAAACCTGGATCTGTTTGACCGCATGAAAAAAGGAGAATTTGAAGAAGGAGAACACACCCTCCGGGCAAAAATAGACATGCAGTCCCCCAATATCAATATGAGAGATCCCATTATCTACCGGGTTAAAAAAGCGCCGCACCCCAGAACAGGCGATAAATGGTGCATCTATCCCATGTATGATTTTACCCACTGCTTGTCTGATGCCCTGGAAGGCATCACCCATTCTCTTTGCAGCCTTGAATTTGAGGATCACCGTCCGTTGTATGACTGGATCCTTGATCAGCTGGACACACCCTGCCACCCCCAGCAGATTGAATTTGCAAGGATGAACATCAATTACACGGTGTTAAGCAAAAGAAAACTTCAGCGTCTGGTGGAGGAAAACCATGTGGACGGCTGGGATGATCCCCGGCTGCCAACCCTGGAGGGCATGAGGCGCAGAGGATATACCCCGGAAGCCATCCGCCGTTTCTGTGACATTATCGGGGTTTCAAAAAAAGACAGCCGCATTGACATGGGCCTGCTGGAAAGCTGCCTGCGGGATGATCTGAACGAGCGAGCCCCCAGGGTCATGGGTGTTTTAAAACCATTGAAGATTACCATTGAAAATTATCCGGATGATCTTACAGAGGAACTGACAGCCAAAAATCACCCCCAGAACGATGATATGGGGACCCGGACCCTGACATTTTCAAAAAATATCTATGTGGAGCAGGATGATTTCATGGAAGATCCACCCAAAAAATTCTTCCGCCTGGGGCCGGGCCGGGAAGTGCGGCTTCGCTACGCCTATCTGATCACCTGCACGGATGTTGTCAAAGATGAGACCGGCAGGGTCATTGAGCTGATCTGCACCTATGATCCTCAAACAAAAGGCGGAAACGCTCCAGATGGCAGAAAAGTCAAGGGAACCATTCACTGGGTGAATGCCAACGACTGTATTGATGCAAATGTAAGACTGTATGACCGCCTGTTCAAGGATGAAAATCCGGAAAAAGACAAGCAGGATTTTATTGAAAATCTGAATCCGGAATCTCTGGAGGAACTGGAAAACTGCAAACTGGAAAAAAGCCTGGAAAACATATTGCCTGAAAAAGCTGTCCAGTTCGAACGCCTTGGCTATTTTTGCCTTGACTCAAAAGCATCATCAAAGACCGGATCAGAACAAAACCCTGTATTTAACCGCACAGTCACACTCAGAGACACCTGGGCAAAGATGAAAGGCAGGCATTAATCCTTTAAAACATAAATTCAAGTAAATTTATTTCCAATATTAAAGGTTCATTCGCATGCAGACGATATGAACTTATATTAATGGCAAAGTCGAAATATGAAACCATATCTGAACATATAGTTTCAATACCTTTTGGGGAGGATAAAATGAATATTCTTAAGAAAAAATTCTGTGCGGTATCTATTATCATTGCAATTCTCATGATCAGCACCTTTGGTTTTGCTGCAACGGTCAATGTGCCTGCCACAGCGACAGTGACAGCAGCAACCCTTACCTTAACCCAGGTCACAGATCTCAATTTTGGAAATATTATTTCGACAGCAGCTGTCAGCACAATCACCATCGATGCAACTGCCGGGGCAGCCACCCCTACGGTCACCTCGGGTTCTGCAAGCGTTTCCGGCGGCACCAGCGGTCTGGTTACCGTGGGCACAAATATTAATGCCAATGTGACCATCAGTTTTGCCATTACCGGTGCTGATACCGGCACCACTGCTCAGGCCATCGGTATTGCCGGCGCAGCAACAACCATGGCAATTACGAACGCCAGTATTTCAACCAATTCCACACCGTCTCCCCTTGCGGTTACCGTTGCAGGCCCCAACAATATCCATATCGGTGGCGTGCTGACTGTCGGGGCAAGCCAGGCCGCAGGCACATATACCGGAACCTGTGTGGCAACCGTAATTTATTAAAACCCGGCCGCATCAGACAATCAGGACAAGGCTGAATTTAAATTCGTGTTCCATATTTAATTGACACGCCATCATTTAATTACTAAAAATCATTGTATGTGTGTTTCTCTTTTAAATTACAGGCGTCTTTTCGCAGGTCTTGTCATTGTTCTTTTATGTGGGAATTCCTTATTTTCAGCCAGTATCAGCTTTATCCAGCCCATCAGTTTTGGAAATATTATTGCCAGCCCCTTTGGAGAAATCATTGAAATAAATGCAAAGACCGGTCCTGCGACCCCAACGGTTTTCTCAGCCGGCAATTCATATGTGAACGGTGGTTTCAGCGGCATTATCCGAGTATATTCAGACATACCCGGCCAGATGATCAGTCTGATATACCCGGTTTCAATTGTTCTCCAGGCCAGTGGAGCAAATAATATGACACTGGACGGCATTGATGCCAGATCAAAAATTTTTGCCACAAGCACCGCTGTCGGCGAAATTGATTTTGATGTAGGCGGCCTTCTTCATATCAACAGTGGACAGGTGAGTCAAAACTATACCGCCACAATGACCGTTACTGTAAATATTATCAACCCTTAAAATTGAGACTCTGACAACATGAAACCTAACCCCTACCTGAATGTGGATTTAAAAATTACGCTGGTAATATCCTGGATCATCCTGTCTTTTTTTTACATGCCGGCATCCGTGTCTGCGTCTGCCAATGACAAGGCAGTCTTAATCGCTCCCACCCGGGTCATCTTTGAAGGAAGGACACGGGCAGCAGCGGTAAAACTGATAAATCCCAATGATATTGAAAATACCTATAAAATAAGTCTGGTATCTATCCGGATGGATGAACATGGAACACGATCTGAAGTTCAATCACCAGACCCGGAAGAACTGTTTGCCCAGAGCCTGATACGGTTTTCACCCCGGCGCGCAACAATTCCGGCCCAGGGCTGGCAGACCGTGCGCCTGATGGTTAAAAAGCCCAGGGATCTTCCTGAAGGGGAATACAGGTCCCAGTTAAAAGTATCACCACTCCCGAAACAAAAAGGGCCTGATGATCAACAGAATACTGAAAATATTTCCATCAGTATAGATATTGTCTTCAATGTATCCATACCGGTTATCATCAGACATGGAAAATCTGATGTCCGGGTGACGCCCAGGACGCCCCGTCTGGTTGTAAAAGAAGGGCAATATTTTCTGGAAACCCTTCTGGAAAGAGAAGGCAAATTTTCTGTTTTTGCTGATGTCAGGGCTTTTGTCATCCCAAACACCGGAGAAAAACAAAAGAACCTGATCAGTGAAATAAAAGGAATTTCCATTTATTCCCAGAATCAGACCCAGCAGGTTCTGCTTCCGATCAAGGATAAAGCCGCATTGACAAACGGCCTGATTGAAATTGATATTGTAAACCGTGAAAAAGAAAATGCTCCCTTGCTTGGGTCAAAGCAGTTTGATTTAGACTGATTTTCTATATGGAAAGCGGCAGGATCTCGGCATATTGTTTCATCTTCTTGAGCGAATGCTTTAAGGAGATATCTGATTCCCTGTCCTCAAAGCTTCCGGCAAATATCCGGTACCATATCCCTTTTTCATTCCCCAGATCCACTCGCCTGATGAAAAAATCCTGATCCGCCATGACTGCGGCATATTTTTTCTGGAGCTGTTTTAATCCGTTTGATGCTTTTTCAAGGGTTCGATAAGAAGCAAGATGCACACCGACCTCGTTATCTTTTTCAATGCTGACTGCTTTGCAATAGGGAGACTGCAGTTTTATTTTTTCCGACAACCTCTGTGCCTCTGCCCTGTCTGAAAAATTGCCTGCCATAACCCGCTTCCATTTACCCATTCCGGGTCCCAGATCAATGTCTTTAATGGTGAATTCCTGATCCCTGAGCAATAAAGGGTATTGGACTTTGAGTTCATCTATGCTTAAAACCGCTTTTTTCCGGGTCCTAAAGGAGGTCAGATGTACACCAAATGTTCCGGATTCATCATCGTTTTCAGATACAGATACTACCTTGCAATACGGCGATAACATTTTAATGTTATCGCCCATTTTCCGGGCATCTGCTTCATGGGCAAACGCGCCAGCAATGACCCGGTACCAGACACCCTTTCCTTTGGGAAGCACCACTTTTCTGATGGTGAAATTCGAATGATTCAGTATCCCTTTGTATTTTTCCAGTAAATCATTGATGCCGTTTATGGCGGTTTCCGGTGTCCGGTAGGAGGTCAGGTGAACACCATATTTGGGATTGCCCTTCTGATACATATTTTTTTCTATCTGCACATTTGCCTCTGAGGATGGCACTTGACTCCACCTGGCTATTTCCTGAGGGTGGTTTTCAACAGCCGAAGTTTTTTCAAGTTCAATCTGATGTTTTATATAAGCTTTGACCTTTTCCAAAGCCTCGGCCATTTGGGCTGATGCCGCCGGCGCTGTGCTGTCTGTTACCCTGGTTTCAGGCAGGTTTGATTGTGGCGGCTTTGGTTGAAGCGGAATCGGGCCGGGATCAACGCTTTGGGCAATTGTCCGGGTTTTGGGTTCCAGGACAAGATCCAGACCGCTTGCCACAGTCCCTTCCGGGGTAAGTTCAACATCCAGAACAGGATGTTCTGTGTCAGCAATCCGAGTATCTTCTGATGCAATGCGAACTGAATATTTTCCCGGAAAGACTTTTGGAAAATAATAAAACCCATCATATTCAGACCGGACTTCCTGAACAGTTTTTCCTGTGTGATCCAACAGTTGAACCCGAACATTGGGCAGGGGAATTTCTTTGCCGTCTTTATCATAGGAAAGGACAGTTCCGTCAACTTCACCTGTGGTGACCACCGGGATATCTATCTGCTGGGTGTGGCCGGGTCTTGGCGTAATTGAACTGCCCGGGGTTGAAGGTTCCCAGAATGGATCTTCCAGCGTGTCCTTATCCAGGACCACGTCGGTGGGTTTGCTTTTTTGAAGCATGGAAATAAACGCCACGCCCTCTTCATCTGTATCTGCCTGCTGATAGGACTGGACAGCTTTAACTGAAGCGCCTTTGATGGCCTCATCCCCTTTGTCAAAAACCTGATTGTTATTTTTATCATTATACACCCGGACTGAAACAGCGCCTTTATCCGCCATGCCGGATGATGAAGAATACAGTTTTCCGGATCTGGGTTTGACACCCAGCGATGTTGAAAAAGAGAGCGCTGCCTGGAATTCATCTTCTGAATTATAGGAAACCTGGGGGGATAGGATATAGTTTCCATCATTAAAATTCAGTTTGAACACACCTTCATCAATATCTTCTTTCATATCCCGTTTTAAAACCAGTTCTGAACTCAAATTCTCATTTATATTATACAAACTTGACACCTCAACATTTTTGATCTCGATGTCCGGATCGATCTCATAATCCAGCCCCCCGCGAAACCTGAAATCCCCTGACTGGGTTATAGCCTGCAGACTGCCATCCAGAACAGAGGAATCACCGGAGACGGTGCTGATATCTGTCCACTGCAGATAATTATTCAGGTTGATATTTTTAATATTTGCAGCCACCCTGGAACCAAAGATGCTGTAGCGGGAATGTTCCTTTTGCGTGTCTTTATAGGTTAAGGTGAAAGGAATCATGGGCAGAAGGCGACTTTCGTCTATCTGCCCGAAAAGCGATACGCTTGTTTCTGATTTAACCGGATCTGATATCCCGGACCCGCTGTCATCGATAAAATCATTGTAAAACCGCTGTCGAAAATTCAGGTCAAAATCCCCTAAGCCCGTCTGGGCAAACATCTCAATGGCATCGCCATCCTGAGTATCGTGGATATAGTCTCCACTCAGATACATCCCTTCCAGATTGCCTTTTACTCCCAGATTCAGATAATTATGCCGTGTTTCCAGTATTTCCTGGCTGGAAAGCCCGGCACTGACGGTAAGATTTTTCTGAAGGCCGTAATTGTACATGGCATTCAGCTTAAGGCTCTCTTCATCCATTGTGTGACCTGTTTTTTCAGGATCATGAAGGATGGTATCTTTCTGGGTTACACTGACACTGTATTCCCCTTTTCCTTTCTGGAGAAGATCAGTGCCGACATCAATCCGTCTGGTTTCGATTTTTTCCTGACCCTGGGGGCCATAAAACATCAGCCTGAATTCATTTTTCCCATAATAGAGGGGAATTTCATTAAAGCTGTAGCGGCCTTCAGCGCCAACCCGCTGTGTATCTAAAAGTACATTATTCCTGTAAACCTCAACATCCCAGCCAGGCGGAAGATTGCCCTCAAAAAAGGTGGTGTCGAACTGGCCGGGACGGAACAGCTTTTCGCTGCCGAATCCAAAGCCTCTTTCTGTCTCCCCGCCCCCGATGATGGGAAGATCCGTGGTACGGATGTCACCTGCCATAACAGACGTGGCTTTCAAAGGGCCCAGCAGGTTTCCATCAGGATCATCTCTTCTGAGCGTCAGTCGTGAATTCTCCAGGCCCTCTTCGTCATCTCCGGACAGATAAATTTCCGAGGTCATTTTCCCGAAATCACCCTTGGAAAGCAGATAGAACCCGGATTTAAATCCATCATCATTCGGGGTGCCGTTGGTATATGCGCTTGATATGCCCAGATCAACCACCGGAGGGCTGATCCATTCATATTCAGACGGCTGCCGCGGGAAAACCGGTTCACTGACCTGTGCGCCTTTAATATTTCTCCAGGCCTGTTCACGTTCTATCCTTGCCTGGAACGCCAGTTTTTCCCGTGGATGAACCATGACAGACTGGGTTGAAAAATCATACTTGAAATCCACCGGAAACCACCGGGAAAGCTGGTTGATATCAATGTAGAGCTCTTGTTCAGCTACAAGAATGCTTCCTGCCGGGACATCAATTTCTTTGCCATCAGAAACAACCTGATTGCGTGTCATATCCAGCTCAAATCTGCGCTCCTCAGACACAAACCATCCTGTGGCAGACTTTTTTTCGGCCTCCACCTGGATATTAAAATCCAGTGTTCTTGCCATTTCACCCAGGGGAAGAAACAACTGGTCCGCATTTCCATATCCGATCAGCCCGTTATTCAGGACATAATGCTTGAACTGTGCACTCAAGACCAGAAGATTTCCTTCAGAAAAGCTCACCGGTTCTCTGACCGGGCTGGTTGATTGCAAAGAATGATCTTTTTCAGTTTTTATGGCAGCGGTCTGCGGCAGTGGTTTTATCCGGGGTGGGGCCGGACCCTGTGGGTTTATTGTTTGGGCAGGCTTTATTTGTTGAGCAGGTTTTATTAAATAGGGGTATTTATTGAACAGTTCAGTGCTTTGAAAAAGGAAAATATGATTTGATTTTAATTTTTCTGTCAAATTGTCAAACACCTTCCAGTCTGCAGGCTGACCCTTTTTAGCCTGTTCCAGAAGCGCATGACGGTCAAGAAGCACCTGGGCCATTTCACGGGCAAGAGCGTCATTGTTTTGGCACAGCTGTGTCCAATTTCCATACTGAGCCGTATTGCGCAAAAGTTCCCCGGCCTTTGCAAGCATGATTTTTTCGGCAAACCGATCTGTTGTAGAGCTGTGCCTCAAAACGCTCTGCTCAACGCCTTTTTTCAGCTCAGCCCCTGAAATAGGGTCCAAAGTCTCTCCTGTCGTACGGTCCTGTTACAGTTCTACAGAAAAGAATAACAGCAAGATAGATGCCAGTATGAAAGAAAGGCGTAAAACACCTGTTAAAAGTGCAAAAATAGAACAGGGAATTTCAAATCAGGGGGAAATAAAAATATCAGAAAGGTCAAGGCAGTATCAGACCAATGAATTGTTTCTGATCCTGCCTTTATTTAATTGACTGAAAATAATTTTTTTCAAAATAGGTTCCGGTTTTTTTATCAAAAACCGCTTCGCTTTTATGAATCAGTTTTGCACAGTCATCCGGCCATGAACCGCAGGCCATGACAGCCTGATCCCCAAGATTGAATTTCCGGTGGCAGGCTTCACACCCTTTTTCGTTGTGGCTGTTAAGTATGCCAAGATCAACAATATAGGTTGCATCTGTTTTGAATGTCTGTTCCATCTGGACCTCCTTTTATGGGGTTGGTTATACCATGAACATAATACACGATGATATTTTTTCAACCGGATGCAAGCTTCATGATATTGGCCTGGGTCATCTCATTTTTTTTCAGCTCACCTCGAAGCAGGCCTTTATTAAGTACCAGAATCCGATCACACATGCCCACCATTTCCTGCATTTCGCTGGAAATAAAAATAATGGATTTACCGCTTTGGGCCAGCTGGCTGATCAGACGATAGATTTCCTCTTTAGACCCAATATCAATACCCCTTGTCGGTTCATCGAAAATCAGTATATCAGGGTCAAGTACCATCCATTTTGCCAAGACCACTTTTTGCTGATTTCCTCCTGAAAGCTTCCCGGCAAGCTGCTTTGTGCCATGCATATTCAGGTTTAACGATCTTGCGTATTCACTGGAAATGCGGGCCACCTTTTTATAATCCATAACGAAACGGCTTGATACTTTTTCATAGGATGCCATCACAATATTCTGTGCAATATCCATCTGTAAAACAAGGCCTTTCAGCTTGCGGTCATCGGTTATCAAACCAATATTATTTTTAATGGCCTGCCTCGGATTTTTATGTTCTACAACCTCGCCATTCAGCTTAATGGTTCCGCCCGTGGGTTTCATGATTCCAAAAATCGTTTCAACAATCTGTGTTCTTCCTGACCCCATCAAACCGCCAAGGCCGAGGATTTCTCCTTTATACAGTTCAAAGCTGATATTCTGAAATACCTTTTTACATGAAAAATTTTTTACCGAAAGAACACGTTCTCCCTTTTTAATTTTTCTTTCCGGGAACATTTCACTGACCGGCCTGTCCACCAGTTTTTCAATCAGTTGCTGCCGGTTGATTTCATTTGGCAGATAATTGCCCACAGAAGCCCCGTCTCTCAGAACTGATATTTCATCCGCGATGCCATAGATTTCATTCATCTTGTGAGAGATATAAATAATACCGGTACCCTGGTGCTTGAGTTTTTTGATAATTTTAAAAAGAGTTTCAACCTCGACATCGGAAATTGCCGATGTGGGCTCATCCATGATGATAATTTTTGCATTTCTGGAGATGGCTTTTGCAATCTCCACCATCTGAATCTGTGCAACCGTCAGATCCCGCATCAAGCGTTTGGGGGAAACATCCAGTCCGACTTCATTCAAAAGCTCATCTGCTTTTCTATAAAGGCGTCTGTAATCCATGACAAGTCCGCCAAACTTTGAAAAACTCCTGCCTAAAAACAGATTCTCGGCAATTTTCATATCATAAATCGGTGTCAATTCCTGATGAATGATGGATATCCGGGCTTTTTGCGAGGCTTTCGGATTCGGGAATTTTACTGTTTGCCCCATATAGACGATCTGCCCAGCATCAGGCTGTTCTTCACCGGATAAAATTTTCATTAATGTTGATTTCCCGGCCCCGTTTTCACCCAGCAGCACGTGCACACTGCCTGCCTTCAGCCTGAAGCTTATATTATCCAAAGCCTGAACAGGCGGGTAAGATTTACAGATATTGTACATTTCTAAAATATAAGTTCCATCAACCATGCTAATTTTGTCCTTTTTTTATAATGTCCTCCAAAACCACAGACACCGTATAACCGAAGATAATACAACGGCAGGAATAATTATCAATAATTTTTTCAATAAAGCATATTTACAAAACCTATAGCATTCATGGATGAACATTCTGTTTTCCATTCATATTTTGAATTTGATTAACCCCGCTATTTTTACTAAAAATTTGCCGGATACGGAAAGGTTAAGGAGAAAAACTCAATACAGAAACCAAAGAGTGATAATGGATAAACCTGCTTTACTTAAAACCGCATTAAAAAACGATAAAATATCAAATTTTATTCTGTTTTTTGTTTTCCTTTCACTGTTTGTTTTTTTCTCATTTTCCACTACGTCCTTTTTCAATACAAACAACTTCATGAATATTTTACGGCAAAGCGCCGTAACAGGCATTCTGGCCACTGCGATGACCTTTGTGATCATTTCCGGTGGTATTGATCTCTCTGTCGGTTCCATTCTGGCATTTGCAGGCGTCATTCTCGGCAGCATTGCAAAAACAGGAAATGACAGATGGTGGTTAGGGGTTATCGCTGCGTTGATCTGTGCTTCTCTGCTTGGATTGATTAATGGTGTGCTGATAGGAAAATATAAAGTTGTTCCCTTTATTCAGACCCTGGCCATGCTGACGATCGGACGAGGACTGACAATGCTTTATGCAGACGGGAAACCCATCTCTGATCTGGCACAGGGTCTGACAGGAATTGCCAAAATGAGTTTCATGATTCCCGTCGTGGCCTGGATTTTTATCATCACAATCATCATATCTCACCTGATCCTGTATTACACTGTTTTCGGGCGTTCTATATATGCTGTCGGCGGAAACGAAAAGGCCGCGCTCATTTCAGGCATTGACACAGTAAAGATAAAGATCATGGTCTATACTCTTTCAGGGTTTTTATGCGGGATTTCAGCAGTTATTCTGACATCAAGGGTTTCTTCAGCCTTACCCCGTGCAGGGGATGGCTATGAAATGGATGCGATTGCGGCTGTTGTTATCGGTGGTGCCAGCCTCAGCGGGGGCCGGGGGAATGTATGGTGTACTCTGATTGGTGTCCTTATCATCAATATTCTAGGCAATGGCATGGATCTGATGAATATCAACTCCTACGGCCAGCAGATCATTAAAGGCGTGATCATTATTCTGGCTGTATTTTTAGACTCTGTTAAGAACAAGGAATAAGCCTTGTATTCAAAGGCATCACAAAAACTTCAATAACGTTTAAAAAGGTGAAAAAAATGAAAAAATCTCTGTTACATGTTGCTGCAAGTATTCTTTTTCTGACAATGGTGCTGGGTATTTTCGGTTGCGGACAATCCAGTGAAACAACGGAAACAAAGGAAACAACGCAAAACAGCAAAAAAATTACTGTGGGTTTCTCTGTGTACTGGATGTCTGAGTTTTCCACGCTTATGAAACAGGCCATGGAGGAAAATGCTGAAAAATTAGGGGTCACACTGCTGGTGGCAGATGGAAATATGGATCCGCAAAAACAACTGGCCCAGGTGGAAAATTTTATCAACCAGGGAGTTGATGCGATTCTTTGTGCCGCCATTGACCGGGATGGCATTATTCCGGGAGTAGAACAGGCAAAAGCTGCGGGAATCCCTTTTGTCGGCATCAATATGTATATTCCGAACGAAAATGTCACCGCCTATGTCGGCCCCAATGATGTTCTGGCAGGTGAGCTTGCAGCCGGGTATGTGGTGAATTCCCTGAACGGCACCGGGAATGTGATCGTCATAGAAGGTGGCGAGGGATTTTCCGCAACCGAGGACAGGAGAACCGGGATCAAAAAAGTGCTTGATGCGAATCCGGGAATCACTGCCCTGGCGATAAAAACCGCCAACTGGGACCGCAGCAAGGCTGTAACGCTGATGGAAAATTATATTCAGGCCTATGGAGATAAAATCAATGGCGTCATTGCACATAATGATGAGATGGCTCTGGGTGCAGCACAGGCATTGGAATCTGCCGGAATGTCAGACAAGGTCTTCATCGGCGGTATTGATGCCATAAAAGATGCCTGCATTAAAATCAAGGCAGGTTCAAAATATGCAACTGTTTTTCAGGACCCGATTCTGGAAGGTACGCTCGGACTCGAATATGCCGCCAGACTGGCCAAAGGCGAGACTGTGGACCCGGTTGAAAATTTTATTAACATGGAGCTGGTGACATCTGAAAACGTAAGCCTTTATCTAAAAGAGGAATAATTATTTCAGGTTTTTATAACACAGGATTCATCAACGCTAAAGGAAATACTGGATGCACAAAGACGATCAGATGACACCCAAGGAACGCTCAACAGCGCTTGCCATGGGCAAGACGGTTGACAGAATGCCGGTCAGCGTAATCTGTCTGGGGCCTGCCGGTCAGCTTTTAAACATGTCTTACAGGGAAGCATACGCCAGTGCAGAAAACAGGGCGGCAAATCAAATCAAAGCCTATGAGCTGTTTGGCTTTGATATTTTGAACCTGATATACAGCCTGCACGCACTGGCCATTTCAATGGGTGCCCGGATTGAAGAACCGGATGAAGGCCCGGCAATCATTGTCGAGCATCCCCTCAGCAGCCTGGATGACCTGTCCATGCTGAACCTGGAAGATGTCAGCTTTAAACGCGATACCATCGCCCGGATGGTTGTTGAGGCACATAAAATTATCGAAGATAAAATCGGTGTTGAAATCGGTGTTGAAACAAGCCTTCCAGGCCCGATCACTGCTGCTGCTGGAATTGTCGGGCCGGCAGTTTTTTTAAACGGTCTGTTGAAAAAACCCGAAAAGGTGCATCAGCTGCTGGAATTCTGTTCAGATGCCATTATCAACATTGCCAGACATTTTATCGATGCCAACCTTCAGGTCGGGCTGGCAGACCCCATGGCATCCGGCTCTGTTATCAGCAAAACATTATATGACACCTTTGCACTGCCCTATACACAAAAAATTGTCAATGCCTGCAAAGCATACAAAGCAGTCGGTGTTGGCTACCATGTCTGCGGGAATACGACAAAACTGTTAGAGAGCATGGCCCAAACCGGCGTTGACGGCATCGGCATTGACAACTTGGTGGACATGGCAGCTGCCAAGGAAAGAATCGGGCACAAGGTAGCGCTGGCCGGGAATGTTCCCCCGGTTGATCTTGTCTGCTACGGCAATGCGCAAACCATTGATTTTTCAATCAAAGAATGTTTCAGAAAAACCTGGGACAGCCCAAAGGGATATACATTGACGACCGGTTGCGACCTGCCGGTGAACACCCCGATCGAAAATATATATGCGTATATGAAATCTGCCCGGTATTACGCGAAATACCCGATAGACCCGGAAAGATTCAATTAATATCACTGCACTGAATTGAAAAGAGGCGGAACAATGGAAGAAAAGGAAAAACAGATCATCTGCCGTCTGGCATCCGGGGTAAAGAATATGGATGAAAAAATGACGGTGGAAGCTGCAAACGAGGCTCTTGTAAACCATATTGATCCTACGCAGGCAATCAATAACGGTCTTCTTGCAGGCATGAATCAGGCAGGCCTGCTGTATGAGACAGAAGAATACTTTGTCCCTGAACTTTTATTGTGCTCGGATGCTCTTTATGCCGGACTGGATGTGCTGACCCCGCATATAAAATCCGTTGCATCAAAAGCCAGAACCAGAATGGTGATCGGTGTTGTGCAAGGGGATACCCACGATATTGGAAAAAATCTTGTCAAGCTCATGTTTGAAACCTCCGGGTTCGACGTGCTGGATCTGGGACGGGATGTCCCGTTAAACGCTTTTGTGGACAAGGTAAAGGAAGTGCAGGCACAGCTTTTATGCATGTCAACCCTGATGTCAACCACCATGGATGGAATGGCCAGAGTTATTGAAAAACTGGAACAGGAAGGGATTCGAAACACAGTCCGGGTCATGGTCGGCGGCGGTCCTTTAAACCAGTCCTTTGCGCATAAAATCGGTGCAGACGGCTATGCAAAGGATGCCATTGAGGCGGTGCGGACAGCCCGTCAATTGCTGACTTCCGGAACAGAAGATATTTTACCATGAAGTCCGGTAACCGGGTTTTAAACGCACTGCAGGGCCGGCCCGTTGACCGTCCTCCGTTTATCTGTGCAGGCGGGATGACGAGCATGATGACGGTTGAGGCCATGCAGCAGCTTTCTGCTGACTGGCCCCGCTGCCACCATGATGCAAAAGAAATGTCACGCCTGGCCGAAGGGGTCAGGGAACTGACCGGAATAGAAAATCTGGGAGTGCCTTTCTGCATGACGGTTGAAGCTGAAGCCATGGGTGCCCGTGTGAACATGGGCACCAGAGAATCAGAACCCCGTGTTGCAGCTTACCCCATATCCCGGATAAGCAAATGGGAAACACTGTCACGCTTAAGCGACAAACAGGGCCGTATAGGACCTGTTTCAGACGCTATCCATATCACAAGCAACCGCAGACTGCCATACCCTGTGATTGCAAACCTCACCGGACCGGTGAGCCTTGCAACCTCACTGATTGAACCCATGGTCTTATATAAAGCCATGGGAAAAGAACCGGCCCTTGTCCATGAATTCATGCAGTTCCTGTGTGAGAATCTGATTTTTTTCGGTCGCCTGATGCTGCAGGCCGGAGCAGATGTCCTGACGGTTTCAGATCCGAGTGCCAGCGGAAATATCCTTGGGCCAAAGGGGTTTGAGGCGTTTGCCCTTCCTTATATCAACCAGATACTGGATGCGCTGAAGGATCACTGTTCGCCCACCATGGTACATATCTGCGGAGATCTGAAACCGGTTTTTTCAAAACTGCAGGACCTTCATACCCGGGCCATCAGCATTGATTCCGCCACCAGTATCGCCCCCCTGCTGAGTGTACTGCGGAAAGATCAGGTGATTGTCGGTAATGTGAGCACTCATCTGCTGATGAAAGGAACACCCAGGCAGGTTGAACGGGCATCCCTGACCAGCCTGAAAAGAGGTGTCCGGATCCTGTCTCCGGCCTGTGGGATCAGCCCACATACCCCTTTAGCCAATATGCAGGCCATGGCTGAATCCGTTCGTTTACCCCTGTCACCGATATCCGGCTAGCAGAAGATGAAAAACGATCTGACAGCTGTCCACCGCCTGAATGCACGTGTCGGAGGGGAGTCACTGCTCAGTCTTTTAATACGAAACAGACTGTCCCCGGCATCCGACTGCAATGGACTTGGCCTTTGCGGAAAATGCAAGGTCCAAATTGTTCAGGGCACCGCCTCTCCCCTTTGCAGCGAAGAAACAGAACATCTGAGAAAAAAGGAACTGGATGCAGGCTTCAGGCTGGCCTGTCTGTGCCGGGTGGAAGGTGAGGTCATGATCACCTCTTCCGAGCCGGAAATTAGCATGCAGATCCAGGAGCAGGGCTTTACTGCCTGCACCTTTCCGCTAAATCCGGTGATAAAAAAACAGCTCATTGTTCTGGAGCCTCAGACCCATGAGAGCCGATATCAGTGTCTGGTCAGCAAAACCGGTGTCCCGATCGAAAACACCCTGGCCATTGCAGGGGCACTTGCCGATTCACCCTCAATGCTTACCGCTGTCAAATTCCAAAACAGATTGATCGGGATCGAAACTGCAGACACGCGCAGTACCGGTTTCGGGATCGCTGTCGATATCGGCACCACAACACTTGTTGCCGCACTGATTGATTTCAATACTGGAAAAACCCTGGCCACGGCCTCAGCAATCAATCCTCAATTCCAGCTGGGTTCAGATGTCCTGTCCCGCATTCATTTTGCCCAGCAGAGCCCATCCCATCTGGATATGCTGAGTTCTCTGCTCAGAAATGAAATAAACAGACTTGCAGCAGACCTGCTGGAAACTGCCGGTGCAGATCCGACACAGTGTTATCTCATTTCTGTGGCCGGGAACACCGTGATGCTGCATTTGCTGCTGGGAATTGATCCCCGGCCCCTGGGCCGCCATCCCTACCAACCCGTTTTTCTGGAAACGCTTGAAGTCAAGGCTTCCGACCTGGATATCGCCCTGTCTCCATTTGCCGTTTTGCAGTGCCTGCCAGGCCTGTCTGCATTTATCGGAGCAGATATCCAGGCTGGATTACTGGCCCTGAACCTGACAAAAAACACTGACAATACCCTGTTCATTGACATGGGGACCAATGGAGAAATTGTGCTGTGCTTCAACGGAAAAATGATCGCAACATCCACGGCAGCAGGACCGGCCCTGGAAGGAATGAATATTTCCTGCGGTATGAAAGCCTGCAACGGGGCCATTGATCATGTCATGCTCTCCGGTAACAAACTGGACTGGACGACAATCGGGGATGCCTCTCCCAAAGGTCTTTGCGGAAGCGGCCTGCTGGATCTTGTTGCGGCATTATTAAAGACAGGTATCATCCAAAAATCCGGAAGGATTGTCCCCCCGGAAACTGCAGCACTCAACGGCGTTGAACAGATTGAAAATTCCCGCTGTTTCCGGCTGGTGCAACCCGGCGCCGAAAACAATGACAGGGGAATATATATCAGCCAGCAGGATATCCGGCAGGTGCAGCTTGCCAAAGGATCACTGGCTGCGGGAATGAAACTGCTGCTCAGGCAGGTTGAAGCAACGGCGGATGAAATAAAGGTCATTTACCTGGCAGGTGGTTTTGGACATTATTTAAGCCCGGAAACGCTGATCACGCTGGGCCTGTTTCCATCAATATGGAAACACCGGATTATGTATGCAGGCAACACATCTCTTTCCGGAGCAAAACTGTCCATGCTGTGCGAAGAGCAGTTAACACTGCATCCTTACCTAGCCGGGAAGATTGAGTTCTTAGATCTGACCGACTGTAATGAATTTAAGCGCATGTTTGCCAATGAAATGCTTTTTTCGGACTGTTCAGCAACTGTTTAAGGTTCTGCAGCATTTTCCATGCCGTTGGCCAGACAGCCGTTTTATTCAAACCGCCAGGTGGTTCCTGCAGGGCCGTCCTCAAGGATAATCTTCATCCTCTGAAGCTGATCCCTGATCTCATCAGCCCTTGAAAAATCTTTATCTTTCCGGGCCTGTTTGCGCTGGCTAATCAAATCTTCGATTTGCGCTTCTGTTATCGCTGATTCACAGACATCGGATACTGCAGTCCGGGATGCAGCCAGATCTGCCATGCCCTTATCTTTTTTATTCTTAAAATACACTTCAGGATCAATCAAAAAAATCCCCAGAACATTGGAAATGGCCTTGATATCGTTCAGAACACAGCTCAGGTGATTTTGGGACGAATCATCCGGCATCTGCCCTGCCTCATCCAGCAGTTTATTTCCTTTTTTAACAGCGTCATAAACACAGGCAATGGCTTTTGCCGTATTAAAATCATCATTCATGGCCTCTGAAAATTCATCCCAGAGTTCTCCTTTCACTGGGCTGCCATCCATGCGTGTTGCACTTGCCACCCGATCCATGAAACCATATATCCGGTCCAGTCCCATGGAAACTTCCCGCATGGAATCTTCACTGTAATCTATAGGGCTTCTGTAATGATTGGATAATAAAAACATCCGGATCACTTCTGGCGAATATTTTTCCAGAACCGATTTGATCATGGTGAAATTGCCCAGGGATTTTGACATTTTTTCATTATTGATATCTACAAACCCATTGTGAATCCAGTATTTTACAAACTGGCCGCCAAACACGGCTTCGCTTTGTGCAATCTCATTTTCATGGTGGGGGAAGATCAGGTCCTTGCCGCCGCCGTGGATATCAAATCCTTCTCCCAGATATTCATAACTCATGGCAGAACATTCAATATGCCAGCCTGGCCGACCTTTTCCCCAGGGGCTTTCCCAGAACGGCTCACCTGGTTTGGCCGGTTTCCACAAGGTAAAATCCATGGGATTTTCCTTTTTTTCATCCACGGCAATCCTGGCACCGGCTTTCATGTCCTCAGGATTTCGGCCGGACAGCTTCCCGTAATCCTTAAAGGATTCAATTGAAAAATAGACATCTCCACCCGGCACATGATAGGCCTTGCCCTTGTCAATAAGCATCTGGATAAAATTGATAATATGGGTGATATGTCCTGTGGCTTTGGGCTCAATGGTGGGGCGAAGCACATTTAGGGCATCCATCTCAGTGTGGAATTCATCAATATATTTTTCAGTTATCGTGGTGCAGTCTTCACCGGTTTCGTTGGCTTTTTTAATGATCTTGTCATCCACGTCTGTAAAATTTCTGACATAGGTCACGTCATACCCCAGTTGCGTCAGCCACCTGAAAATGGTATCAAACACCACAACCGAACGGGCATGTCCGATATGACTGGTATCATAAACCGTTGGCCCGCAGACATACATGCTGACCTTGTCTTTTACCAGGGGTACAAATTCTTCTTTTTTGCCATGTAATGTATTATAAACTCTTAAACCCATTCAATTTAATTCCTGTAATTATTATGTTCTGTTCCCGATGATATTTGCCAGCAGGGTGCACTGGGCAGCAATGCCCTCTTCTCTGCCTACAAACCCGAGCTTTTCCGTTGTTGTTGCCTTTACATTCACCAGCCCCGAATCCATGTCCAGAATCCGGGCAATATTTTCTTCCATCTGTTGTTTATACGGACTGATTTTAGGAACCTGGGCAAAAACAATACAATCCATATTCACAACAGCGTATCCGGTTTCCTTTAAAAGCGCCCCGCATTTTTTCAAAAGAATCATGCTTGAGATACCCTTGAACTGCGCATCCGTATCTGAAAAATGTTCCCCGATATCACCCAGACCTGCGGCTCCCAAAATCGCATCACAAACCGCATGAATCAGCACATCTGCATCGGAATGGCCTTCAAGACCCCGGTCAAACGCGATATCCACACCGCCGATAATCAATTTTCTGCCCTTTACCAGTTGATGCACATCATAACCGGAACCTATTTTGTATGCAGGTTTTTCCATTGCTCAGCATTCATCCCTGTTTTTCATATCAAAAATTAAAATACAATATATTCACTTCACCATCAAAAGTCAAAGCATAGCATATTCAAGGCCAGGCCAATGCATGAAATATCTTTGACCCGGCAGCCTGCCTGTAAACTGCGTTTATTGGCATTAACATTTCAACAGAATCTAAATAATGGTCATACAGATTAAGTTTGCAAACTATTATGGTATGATTTATTATCATACTGGAGGTGATCAAAATGACCGCATCAAAAATTGCAATTACAATAGACGATAATACACTTAAGCGTTTAGACATTCTTGTCCAATCGAATTTTTTTCCAAACCGCAGCAAAGCTATCCAGGAAGCAGTTGCCGAAAAATTAATGCGTATTGAGAGAAGCCGGCTTGCACAGGAATGCGCAAAGCTGAACCCGGAGAGCGAACAAGCCATGGCAGAGGAGGGCTTCTCATCGGAGTTGGAAGAATGGCCGGAATACTAAGGGGCGACATACACTGGGCAGATTTGAATCCAGTAATCGGCAGTGAACAGGGAGGCCTGCGCCCTGTTCTTATATTAAGCCATAATGTATACAATGATAGATCAGGCACTGTCATTGCCATGGCGATCACCAGTCAGCCTCAAAAAGCCGGTTATCCGCTGAGCATGCCACTTGTGGAGGCAAAACTACCCAAAAAATCCTGGGTAAAGATCAGCCAGATTCGGATTCTTTCAACCCAGCGGATTGGCAAAAAAATAGCAGCAGCCTCTGGGGAAGAATTAGCCCAGATTATTGATGGCTTGAATGAAATAATTGGCGGTTAACAATGTCATAATGAGAATACAAAAAATGGACAATCTGATGCTCCTAACCGGTCATGAAGCCGGTTCCTCGTATGCAGAAACACTGAAAATTTAAATGGGAAAAGCGATATGCTTTATTTAACGCCAGATGCCTTTCAGGCCACCCGCATTCAGGGTATTCAGTTCTCCCCAAAGGATATTTCACACATCATCAATGATGCAAAAAATACGCACGGAAATTTTAAAATCCCGGAATAGTAAAAGGTAAATTGGAGATGAAACGATGCGACTGGGTGACAACCGATCCGGACTATATTGAATACCATGACACTGAATGGGGGGTTCCGGTTCATGATGACAAAAAACTGTTTGAATTTCTGATACTGGAAGGCGCCCAGGCAGGACTTTCCTGGCTGACCATTCTTAAAAGAAGGGATGGATACAGAAAAGCATTTGCAGATTTTGAGGTTCAACACGTGGCTGCCTTTACACCGGAAAACGTCCAGGCGCTTCTTTTGAATCCAGCCATAATCCGCAACCGGCTGAAAATACATGCGGCCATCACCAACGCAAGGGCATTTATAAAAATCCAGGAACAGTTCGGTTCCTTTGACAATTATGCATGGCAATTTGTGGACGGCAGACCCGTTACCCATTTTTATAAAACCCAGAATCAGGTACCTGCATCCACAGATGTCTCAAAAGCCTTTTCCAGAGATTTGAAGCAGCGGGGATTTAAATTTGTCGGCCCGACCATCATGTATGCCCATATGCAGGCCACCGGGATGGTGAATGACCATCTTGTCTGCTGTTTCAGACATTCTCAAATCTTGGGGAAAACATCAGGTTCATAATTGACTTTTAATTTAAATTAAATTATGCGAAACTAATTTGATTTGTAAGGTGAATAAATCTGCCTGTGTCCTAAGAAAACAGGCGGTTAGAGACCTGACAGTGTAAAGGATGTCTGATGAAAACAAAGCCGGACAATGGGGGCCATAGGATACAGAACAACCGCGTCAAAGCGCTCTTTGACATCTCCTGCATCCTCAATGCACCCCGGAATCCTGATCAGATTTTTGAATCGGTATATACCCGCTTAAATCATGCCCTGGAACTGCCTGAATTCTATGTTGCCCTTTACCATGACAAAACAGACAGCATCACCCTGCCCTTTGTTGTGAGCCAGAAGCAACGCTTTTATGACTGTACGGACCAATTTTCTTATACCCACCCATTCACAAAAAAAGTTCTGGCAGCAGAAAAAACCGTAATACTGAATACACATCAGATTGAAACCGTTGACGGATTTGATCCTCAAAAATATCCCGCCCATAAAATTTATATTGGCATCCCCCTGGCCAGCCCACAGAAAAAACACGGCGTGCTTGCGGTTGCGCATTTTGATGACCCGGACTATTTTACACCGGAGACAATAGAATTTTTGAATGCTGCTGCAAACCAGATCTGCCTGGCCCTGGAAAAAAATCAATATGCAGATGAGGTGGACAGGGTTCAAAATCATCTGTTGAACATCATCAATTCCATGCCGTCCATTCTGATTGTTCTGGATAAACATGGCATGATTACCCAGTGGAATGTCCAGACTGAACTGGAAACCCGTATCAGAGCCGAAGACGCCATTGGCCAGCCCTTAGAAAAAGTTTTTCCCAGAAGTTCCATTTACCTTGGTTTGATTAACGAAAGCCTTAAGTTCAACCGGATCAAAACACGGCTAAGACAACCGTATACCCTTGAAAATGAAACCCGGTTTGAAGATGTGATCATTTATCCGCTGATCACAAAAAAAGAATCGGGCGTGGTGATCCGGATGGATGATATCACTGATCAGGTCCGGCTTGAGGAAATGATGATACAGTCTGAAAAAATGCTGTCCATCGGCGGACTTGCCGCAGGCATGGCCCATGAAATCAACAATCCGCTGGCCGGCATGATGCAGACAGCCCAGGTGATTTATAACCGTTTGCACAATGATGTCCCGGCAAATGAAACCGCAGCTGCCCAGGCCGGCATCACACTGAAAGACATCCGGACCTATGCGGAAAAAAGACAGATTTTTCAAAAACTGGACCAGATTAATGAAACCGGCACAAGAGCAGCTCAAATCGTTCGAAACATGCTGGGCTTTGCACGAAAAAGTGATGGTATATTTGAAAACCATCACCTGCCGGACATTCTAAGAAAAACCCTGACACTGATAAAAAATGATTATAACCTGAATGAAGGGTATAATTTTAAACTCATTGATATCGTGGAAGATTTCGATGAGTCCATCCCCCCTGTCCTGTGTGATAAAAGCAAACTCCAGCAGGTCTTTTTCAACCTGCTGAAAAATGGCGCTGAAGCCATGTTTGATGTGACTGACGAAACATTCAAGCCCCGGTTTGTTTTACGGATATACACAAAAGAAAACAAGGCCTGTCTTGAGTTTGAAAACAACGGCCCGTCCATCAGCAAAGAGGAACAGCAAAGACTGTTTGAACCCTTTTTCACAACAAAACCCATCGGAAGCGGCACAGGGCTGGGGCTTTCATTGTCCTATTTTATAATAACCAACGACCATAAGGGTGAAATGACGGTGGAATCCTCACCCGGAATCCATACCCGATTTATTATCAGACTCCCGTTCGGATAAGATAAAACCCACCCTGAAAAAGGAAACATAACACACATGTATCTTGTAACTGCCAGCCAAATGCAGCACATGGACAAACAAACCATAGAATCCTTTGGCATACCCGGAATCGTGCTTATGGAAAATGCAGGCCGGGGAGCTGTTAATTTTCTGATCAAAAAGTATCCGGATCTGAAAAACAAAAAGACAGCTGTCATTGCCGGACGGGGAAATAATGGCGGAGACGGTTTTGTCATGGCCCGGTATCTTCTGGAAAAAAATGTGGATGTCACTGTTTTTTTGTTATCCCGAATATCAAACGTTACTGGAGATGCAAAAGCCAATCTGGAACTGTTCCAGAAACTGTGTAAGCAATACGGCCGGAACCGGATCATGGAAATCCCGGATGTTGATGCTTTTGAAGAACATAAGCCATGGATTCTTTCCCACCCTCTTTTTATCGATGCGATTCTGGGAACCGGTCTGAATTCAGATGTCCAAGGATTTTTCAAAGATGCGATTGACCTTTTGAACTCTTGCGCCTGTCCTGTGTTCAGCGTGGATATTCCTTCCGGGCTCAATTCAGACACCGGCCAACCCATGGGAACGGCCATAAAAGCTGCTGCAACCGCCACCTTTGCCTTTGCCAAGGTCGGCCATGTTCTGTATCCGGGAAATATCCATACCGGAGAACTTGAAATTATTGATATCGGCATTCCCCGTCTTATTTCTGATACAGAAAACCTGAGTCTTTCCGTGCTTGAAAAAAAAGACATTGCTGCAAAATTTTCTCCCCGGGAATTTAACACCCACAAAGGCAGTTTCGGCCATCTGCTGGTCATTGCAGGGTCTGAAGGAAAAACCGGGGCCGCAGCACTGTGCAGCAATGCTGCCATGCGATGCGGCACAGGCAAGGTGACGCTGGGAATTGCAAAAAGCCTGAACCCCATACTGGAAACCATGGTGATTGAACCCATGACCTATCCATTACCAGAGAAAAACAGGGTATCTGAGAAAGACAAGGGCTATCTGTCTGATAGCTGCCTTGATGAGATCCTGGCGCTGTTAAAGGACAAACAGGCCATGGCCATCGGCCCTGGACTCGGGACGCATAAAAGCACCCAAAGCCTGGTAAAACAACTGATTGAAAAAAGCCCTGTTCCCATGGTGATTGACGCAGATGCCATCAACTGCATTGTCGATGATCCAGGTATCCTGAATAAAAAACAGGCCCCTGCCATACTGACCCCCCACCCCGGAGAGATGGCCAGGCTGTGCAACAAAACAACAGGCCAGATCCAGGCCAACCGGATCACCATTGCATCCGGATTTGCTGCAGAACATGATGTAACTCTTGTTCTCAAAGGCGCCCAGACAATTATTGCGCTGCCGGATGGACGCTCTTTCATCTGCCCCACCGGGAATCCCGGTCTGGCTTCAGGCGGAACAGGGGATGTACTTACCGGAATCATTTCAGGGTTCTGCGCCCAGGGTTTTTCCATGGAAGATGCCGGCTGCGCAGGTGTTTATATCCATGGCATGTCTGCGGATATATTATCGGACAAAATGGGAAGGGTTGGATTTATTGCCTCTGATCTGATTCAACAGATTCCCGAGAGTATTCATATCTGCCTGCAATGAAAACAATCACGTCATCACATACAGACCAGACCCTTGAACTGGGAGAAAAAATCGGACGAGCCCTGACCTGCGGAATGCGCATTGCCCTGAAAGGAGAACTGGGGGCCGGAAAAACCACCTTTGTTCAGGGACTGGCAAAAGGAATGGGGGTATCAGAAAAATATCACATCACCAGCCCGACATTTAATATTATCAATGAATATGAAGCCGGACAGTTTACCCTGTGCCACCTGGACCTTTACCGCCTTGAGTCCTGTGATGATCTGGAGGATATCGGATTTGACGACCTGATAGAGGATATGAACGTCATTGTTGTTGAATGGCCCGGGATACTGGAAGATATGGCCTTCAGATTTGATCTTGAAATCCATTTTAATTTTGATGAACACTATAACAGAATCATATCTGTTTTTGCCTCTGGACAATCCGGATCAAATCTGCTAAGCACATTATCTTTATAAAACACAATATTCACTATATATACTGGAGTTATTATGGCGCTAAGAGTACAAAAATACGGCGGGACATCTGTTGCAAATATTGAACGGATCAACTGCGTCGCTGACAGGGTCCAGAAAGCATTTGATGAAAAGGACCAGGTCGTTGTTGTGCTTTCTGCCATGTCAGGTGTTACCGACAGTCTTATTGCTCTTGCAAAACAGGCTGCCGAACGACCGGACAGAAGAGAGCTTGATGTTCTGCTTGCCACAGGCGAACAGACCACTGCGGCATTGCTTGCAATTATCCTTAAATCCAGAGGGTATAAGGCAAAATCATTTCTCGGGTTCCAGGCCGGAATCAAGACGGATAAAACATCCGGCAAAGCAAGAATACTGGACATTAACTGTAAAAACATTCAGACATCCCTTGATGAAGGATATATCTGTGTTGTTGCCGGATTTCAGGGAGCTGACGAGGATGGTGCCATCACCACGCTTGGGCGGGGCGGTTCTGACACCTCTGCTGTTGCCATTGCATCTTCTTTAAAGGCAGATGTCTGTGAAATTTTTACAGATGTGGACGGGGTATATACCACAGACCCCCGAATTTGCAGTTCAGCAAGAAAAATTAAAAAAATATCCTACGAAGAAATGCTGGAAATGGCCATACTGGGCGCCAAAGTTCTGCAGATCCGTTCGGTGGAGTTTGCAAAAAAATATAATGTACCCGTACATGTAAGGTCATCATTCAATGAGGAGGAAGGAACCATGGTTGTTAATGAAAGTGCGGATATGGAAAGCGTTATCGTATCCGGTATTACCTGTGATATGAATGAAGCAAGAATTACCTTGAAACGGGTTCCGGATCAGCCAGGCATTTCTGCAAAAATATTTTCCCCGCTGGCAAAAGCGGAAATCAGCGTGGACATGATCATCCAGAATACCCGTACCGGAGGCGATACTGACCTGACATTCACGGTCACCAAAGATGATTTTGACAGGGCCCTGGAAATTACGGAAAAAGTGGCCAAAGAGGTTGGCGCAGAGGAAGTGATCACTGCCGAGGAAATCGCCAAAGTTTCTGTAATCGGACTGGGCATGAAAAGCCATTCCGGGGTTGCTGCCACCATGTTTGAAGCGCTGGCATCAGAAAATATCAACATCCGGATGATCAGCACATCTGAAATCCGGATTTCCTGTGTTATTCTGGCCAAATATGCTGAACTTGCCGTCAGGACACTTCATTCTGCTTTTGGCCTGGACCAGATAAAATAGAGACCAAGTAAAATAGGGACCAGCCAAAACAGGATCAGATAAAACACTAAATCAATTAGAAGAGCGGCTCTGGAAAGCGTGTTCAATTTCCTGGATCACTTTCTGAGCTGCAGCCACAGGATCCCGGTCATCTCTTATGGGCCGGCCGATAACAATAAAATCACTGCCCAGGCCAACTGCCTGGGCAGGTGTGGTGACTCTTTTCTGGTCATCATTTTCAAGAAGCGACCATGACGGGCGGATACCGGGTGTTACTGCCAGAAATGACGGGCCGAAAGCGGCTTTAACGGTTTTCACCTCCCTTCCGGAACATACAATCCCGGTACATCCGGCATCTTTTGCCATCTGTGCCCGGAGCATCACAAGTTTCTGGGGATCATCCACATATTCGGGCTGAAACCCGCCGGCTTTTACACTGTGTGCATCATTGTCTGTCAGCAGTGTCACCCCTAAAACACCGGTTTTCCCCTGTCCGCCGTCCACGGCGTTTTGCAGCATGGCCAAAGATGCACAATGAACTGTGACCAGATCAACCCCAAGGTTTGCCACCCGGCCCATGGCGCGTTTTACGGTTGCAGAAATATCATGAAGTTTCAAATCCAGAAAAATTTTTGCTTTTGAATTTTCCTTGACCATCCGGACCACAGACGGGCCCTGATCAATAAACAGCTCCAGTCCGATCTTAAACATCCCCACAGATCCATCCAGCAGCTTCACATGGTCTTCAGCCTCTTTTAAAGAAGAAAAATCAAGGGGAAAAACAATATAGTCTTTTGCGGGTTTGTGCATCATGCTATCCTCATAAAATAAAATTCAAGATCAGTCTGGCTCATCTGTATGCCGGGGCGGCAATATATAATCCAGCACAGCATTAAGTATCCTTGCGCCCAATGATTTTATATCCTCCATGATCAGATACAGGCACGGCACCATGATCAGGGTAATCATGGTGGCAAACAGAATACCGAACCCCAGGGATATGGCCATGGGAATCAAAAATCTGGCCTGACGGGATGTTTCAAATATTATGGGCGCAAGCCCGCCGCAGGTGGTTAATGTTGTCAGAAGAATCGGGCGGAATCGCTGAATTCCTGCGGACTGAACCGCAGCAATCGCATCAAATTTATCCAGCCGCTGTTTATTGGCAAAATCAATCAGCACCAGAGAATCATTCACCACAACCCCGGACATGGCCACAAGACCAAACAGACTCATGATGGAGAGCGAATATCCCATGATCAGATGCCCCCCAACCGCTCCGATCATGCCGAATGGAATACAGAACATGATAATAAAAGGCTGGATATAGGATTTAAACGGGATTGCCAGAAGAGCGAAAACACAGAGCATGGCAATCCCTAAGCCTTTAATCAGAGCAGATATGCTTTCCCGCATTTCCGCCTGATGTCCCTTAAAACTATAGGATAAGCCTGGATATTTTCCCAGCAGGTCCGGCAGAATCTGCTTTTTCATATCCCTGATGACATTTTCAGCCTGGGATGCCGGCCGCACATTGGCTGTGACAGCAATTTCCCGTCGGCCGTTTGTTCTTTGAATAGAGGTATAGGCTCTTCCTTCAATCACTTTTACTGCATTTCGCAGCAGGATTTCTCCTTCCGGTGCCCTGAGCACCAGTTCTTCAAACGTGGATTGAGCTGTCCGCTGATTTTCCGGAAGCCTTACCCTTACGGTCACTTCATTTTTCCCCCGCTGATTTTTTACAGCAGCCACGCCCTGAAAGGCATTCCGGATCTGGCTGGCAACCTCTCTTGAGGTCAGCCCCATGCGTTTTCCCTCATCACTCAAGGTAATATCAAACTGCTTTTTACCCTTTGCTGAACCGTCATCGATATCATGAACCATGGAGTATTCTGAAAGACTCTGGGCCAGATCCTCTCCTGCCCTGTCCAGCATGGGAATATCCCGGTGGCTTAAACTGACTGTCAAATTTTTACCGCCCCCGGGACCTCCCCGGTTAGACTCAAAGCTGATGGTTTCCAGACCCGGGATGATACCAGTTTTCTCCCGCCAGAGTTCGGTCACCTGTGTTGTGCTTAAGGGTCTGACATCAGGCTCTGTCAGGTAGATCCTGACCTGAATCAGGTTTACACTGACCTGGGAGTAAATCCCCATGGAAAGTGCTTCTGAGCCATTCTCCCTGACCACTTTTTCTGCAGCGATTACCAGCTGGTTCTCGACATTCCTTAAAACCTGGGAAGGCGTGCCATAAGGCAGACTTGCTTCACAAAAAGCATAATCCGATTCCACCTTGGGAAAAATTTCCATCCCCATGCGGCCGGATTTAACATATCCTGCCGCCATCAACAAAAGCGCCAGACCCGATGCGATCACGGCATATCTGTGATGAAGCAGCTTTAACAGCAAATCACCATAAAATCGTTTGACAAATCTTTCAAAAGCCCTGCTGAATTTTTCCTGCCATTGTTCAAGATGATTCAGGGGGAAAAACAACGGACGTCTGTTTTTGTGACTTAAATGCGCTGGCAGGATAAACAGGCTTTCAATCAAAGACACACCGAATACGGCAATGACCACCATGGGAATTGTGCTGAATATTTTGCCCATGAATCCGGGCACAAACATCAAAGGAACAAAAGCCACCATATTGGTCACCACAGAAAAAACCACCGGCATGGCAATACGGCGTACCCCTTCCACGGCCGCCCGGCCAAAGGAAAGGCCCTGCTGACGGTAAAAATAAATATTTTCTCCAACCACTACGGCATCATCCACCACGATACCCAGCGTCACAATAAAGGCAAACATGCTGATCATGTTGATACTGAAGGATGTAAAGGAAAGAAAAACAAAAGATCCCAGAATGGAAACGGGGATACCCATACTCACCCAGAATGCCAGCCGGATCTCCAGAAAAAGCGCCAGAAATAAAAATACCAGGGCCAGCCCGACATAGGCGTTGGACATCAGAAGTTCGGCCCTCTGGGCAAATATTTCTGACCGGTCCCGCAAAACAACCAGACTCACGCCTTCAGGAAGGGTTGCATTGATTCTTTCCACGGCAGCCTTTCCTGCCTTTGCCACCTGAATCGGGGTCTGTTCCCCCACCCGGTAAACTTCAATGTTCACAGAGCGATACCCGTTAAAAGATGCCCAAGTTTCTGTGTCTTCAAACCCTTCTGTAACCGTTGCAATATCTTCAAGCAATACTTTGGAACCGTCTTCCAGATTAATAACCGGCAGACGGGCATACTGTTTTGCATAATCTTTACGGTCTTTCAGGCGCAACAGGATATCGCCGCCCGAAGTTTTGATGCTCCCGCCGCCAAGTTCCACGGATGCAGCTGACAGGGCCAGTGCCACATCCTTCAGTGTCAGACCATACCGCCGTAAGGTCTGACTGGGGATCTCCACCAGAATTTCCCGATCCCGGATCCCTTCCAGCTCCACCTGGGTGATCCCTTCATCTAAAAGCAGGGTATCCTGAATCTGCTCTGCCAGGGATCTTAAAACCGTTTCCGAGGCATCCCCGTAGAGAACCAGCCCAAGTACCTCTCTTTTTCTGGCTGCAATGGATATCTGGGGGTCTTCGGCTTCATCCGGAAAGGTCTGGATACGGTCCACCCGGCTTTTAATCTCCTGCCAAAGGCGATTGATATCCCCGCCGGCAATCCCCTCCACCATAACACTGGCGATACCTTCACCGGCAGTGGCTGTAATTTCATCAATCCCTTCCAGGTCTTCAATGGCCTCTTCAACTGCCACGATGATGCCGTTTTCCACTTCTTCAGGACTTGCACCCGGATATGCAATGGAAATGGTCACTATATCAGAGCTGAATTCAGGAAATACCTCCTGTTTAATATTCAGCCCCATGACAAGCCCGCCGACAAGCAGGACCAGCATGATCAGATTGGCAGCAACCGAATTGCCCGCCATCCATGCCAGAGCGCCCTTTTCAGTGACCTGATTGACGTCCTGCTGGCTCATGACCTTTTTCCTGCAGCTTCAGAAACATCCGGCAAGGCCCGGGTTTTTGCTTTGTCAGATCGTGTCTGAATAGCCATGCCTTTGACCG
The DNA here is from genome assembly GCA_018821535.1 of Pseudomonadota bacterium. Taxonomy (GTDB): domain Bacteria; phylum Desulfobacterota; class Desulfobacteria; order Desulfobacterales; family Desulfobacteraceae; genus Desulfobacula. Next base: position 99,018 of record JAHJLV010000009.1, read on the forward strand.
GAGCTGAAATATCGGTTACAATCAGCTGGTCTTCGGGTTCAATCCCGGAAGACACAAACACCTGGCCGTTTTCCTCCCAGGCAATCTCCACTTTTCGAATATCCAGCGCACCATTGGTATATACCCAGACCGTCTGATCTTCTCTGAGCATATTTCTGGGCAATGCATAAACATCATTAAACCGGTTTCCCATAATCTTGACATCCACATGATCGCCAAGCAGCAACGGGGCTGATGTTTTTTGCGTGAATACGCCCAGCGGGTCAGGCACCTTGACGGTGACACCGGCCATCCGGCTTTTATCGGTTATTCTGCCGGTGATCCGGACCACTTTCCCCTGCCATGTCTGATCTGAATACCGGGAATAAATCTGTGCCTGGCTGCCGGTTTTTTCATCAATTATAAAAGCAGATAAACGATCTGGAGGAACCTGTGCCTCTATCTGAAAAAAGCGTATATCCACAAGCGTACAAAGCGCGCCCTGGGATGCGGCAAGAGACCCTTTTTCAATATTCTTCTCAATAACCAGCGCATCAAACGGCACTGTTACCTGTGTCCGCTGCAGATTTAATTTTGCTTTTTCCAGCTCTGCCCTGGCCGCTTTCACTGCAGCCTGGGCCTGGACAAGCTGGGGTTTTCGCAGGGCAAGATCTGTCTCCTTTATGGGTTCCGAGGAGATTTCATTGATCAGTTTGAGTTCTTCTTGTGCAATCAGCTGACTGCCCTGTTCAATGGCCATATCAGACACGGCTTTTTCAAGTGCACTCCGGGCCTTTTCAACTTCAATTGTATAATCCGCATCATCGATCTTTAAAAGCACCTCGCCTTTTTTAACCACACCGCCCTGAACAAATCCCGGAGAAACAAAAACCACCTTGCCGGACACCTGTGCCTTGAGCAACACTTCTTTGTCCGGGATCACAGTTCCCATAACATTCACAGACCCCTGATAGTTTCCCGGCACAGCCGGGACAGTTTCCACCATCACCGCCTGTTTTGGCAGGGGCTTGCGTTTGATCTCCGGTTGCCTGGAAAAAAGATAATATCCAGCCAGAAGACCTGCACACAAAATAAAAATTGGCAAAAGTATTCTCAGCCAGTTTCCTGATTTTTTCATAAACTTATTCCACTCCACCATCTGATGCCACCGGGCGGTTGCCCGATGGATGTATCCCGGATGCTCCTTTGCCGCCCAGCGATTTATAAAGCCCGATGCGTTCTTTTACACAACTCGACTGCTCGCCTGCAAGCTGCCTTTCCAGGCGCTGAACACCGGCCTGGGCAGTCAGATAATTCAGATAGCTGCTTTTGCCGTTCTGATACTGCACAAGCGCATCCCGCAGGGCAACCCTGGCAATGGCAAGTTCCTGCTCCAGCAGCCGGACATATTGATCCTGTTTCTGGATACTGATTAAACTGTCTTCCACCTCAAATACTGCCCTGGCCACAACAGCCGCATACAGATTGACTTTTTCCTGAACCACGGCTTTTACCCTTTCAATTTCAGCATGACGCTGTCCCCCGTCAAACAACGGGCCTGCAATAGATGCTGCCAGAGTTGCCACCCAGTTCTGGAATAAAAGATCCAGTTTCCCGCTTGAAAACAAGGCCCTGGCGGTCAGGCTGAAAGAAGGCAACAGATCTGCTTTGGCCGCCTTTATATCCCAGGTGGCAGAAAGCAGACGCATTCTTGCTGCTTGAATATCTGACCGGTTTTTCAAAAGATCAGATGGAATCCCAATATCGGGAAGCGGTGAAAACTGATCAAACGCAACGGTCTTCAGCTGAATCCCGTCTGCTGTTGTTTTACCGGACAAAAGGGCCAGTGCGTGAATCAGCACCTGTTCCTGTTTTTCCAGCAATGGAAGCTGGGCATTGACCTCGGCAATGGCTTCCTGCTGCTGGGAAATATCCAAAGCCGTTGCTTTTCCGTTACGAAACCTGAGTTTCAAAAGCTTCAGAACCGTATCATTTGTTTTGATCTGCTCATGTAAAATCTGTTTTTTATGTCTGGCCGCAATAATATCCACCCAGGTCTGAACAATATTGACTGTCAGTTCAAATCTGAACGCACTCAAGTCCTGGGCTGCCGCATCATGACTCATCAGCGCTGCTTTTTTATCAGCATCATATTCTCCCCAGACATCTGGAGAATATGATCCTGAAAGTGAACCATCCCATGAGTGACTGCCATCTGTCCGGGGACTTGATCCGCTGCTGGTCTTTATCCGGGTATGTTTTTTCTGGCCCCCGAAAGAGAAATCAAGCAAAGGGAAAAACGCGGCATCCGTCTTTGAAATCGTTGCCCTGGCCTGGGCAAGGCGGGCATCAAGGGTTTTTAAATCAAAATTTAAAACAAGGGCCTGTTCAATCAGATGATCCAGATCATCACTACCCAGAAACTGCCACCAGGGTTCAGGATTTAGAACCGTGTCTGTATCCTGTCTTTTATCTATGGATTTACGGGGAAAATCATCTGGTAATTCACCCGGAGAAGGCTTGTTTTCCGCAGACATGGAAAATTGTCCGGAAAGTGGAATTGACACGGAAACGTCTGTCTGTGTTTCCGTGGTTTTACACCCTGAAAAAATCAGCATCCCTGCCAGCATTACAAAAAAAATCCGTCTCATTCTTCGCCGTCCTGTATTTTGGACCTATAAATTAATATAGAAACACGAATATAGCAATAGGACTGCTGTTTTTTAGAACAGCTATCTGTCTTCTTTATACCAGACAATCTGAGGTGAGTTTTTTAACTGAATGCCTTCACCGGAATCCGGATCAGCCGGGAATAAAAAACTGATGGTATAAGATTCGCCTTTTTTGATTTCACAGTGAAATATCCATTCTGTTTTTTCCCCGAAGGGCTCGCTTTCAACCCTGTTAACGAAAAAAATATTCGGCACTGTTTCACCCGTTCCTAAAATGATTCTGGTTTTATCGATTTCGATATACCGGTCCTCATATTGTTCAGTATCGGTGACCCACATACCAATCAGGTTGTCGGGAAACAGCACTGGATCAGAACATGATAAAACAGCCAGGCTGATCAGGAGACACAAGGCGATTGTCAGCCATCCGGTAAATTGATCCGGATTTTTTTTCATGATGAAACTGCCACCAAAAAAGCATCCACCACTTCAGGATCAAAATGCGTACCAGATTCACTGGTGATCAAATCGATGGCTTTTTCCTCGATCCACCCGTGCCGGTAAGGTCTGTCCGAGACAACCGCATCATACACATCTGCCACAGCCATGATTCTTGCACCCAGCGTGATATCCTGGCCGGCAAGCCCCCTGGGATATCCTGTGCCATCAAATTTTTCATGATGCTGGGAAATCATCGGGAGCACATCGGCATATGCCTCAATGGGTTCCAGAATCCGGGCACCAATAACCGGATGTTCCTTGATCATCTCAAATTCAGCTTCTGTCAGCCGGTCAGGCTTGTCTATGATAGCCAGGGGGATTCCGATTTTACCGATATCATGCAGATATGCGCCCCGTCTCAAGGTCTCAATCTGTTTTTCCGTCAATCCCATGATCCGGGCAATTCTTACGGCCAGATCCGTGACCCGCTCAGAATGGCCTGCTGTCCAGGCGGATTTTGCATCCACTGTACGGGCAAGGGCTTCAAGGGTTCCCAGGTTTAGTTTTTCAAGTTGTTCAACCAGCGCAGCATTTGACAAGGCCACGGTCACCTGGTCTGAAATCTGCCTGGCCTGGGCCAGGTCCTCGGAAGAAAACACCCGGTCATCTTTATATCCCAGAACAATCATTCCCTTTAGCATCTGATTTAAAATCAGGGGTAAAATCAGGGCGGATTTCATATTTTCTGCTGCCAGAGGCGCAATATAGCCGGGCTGAGTTTTTTCCAGATCAATCTTCTGATATTTCTGATTGCCGGAGAGAAACTGCTCTTCATCCGGCGTGATATTAAAAAACTGCTCTTCTATTTTTCTGACCCTGATATTTGTGGAAATATAACTGTGATAGGTCAACGGCTTTTTTTCTATGGCAAGATTGATGCTGATTGAATCACAGGAAAAGAACACATACATTTTTTTTAAAGCCGTGCTGATAATCTCTTTTAAATTCAAAGATGACAGAATGGCCCGATCAATCTCCGAACGGGTCGTCAATGCATCAAAATGGCGGTCAAGATTATGTGACATGAAATTAAAAGAATCTGCCAGGTCTTCAAATTCATCTCCGCTTTTAAAGCTTACCCGACTTTTAAAATCATTATTTGCAATTTTAAGGGTTCCTGCTTTTAATTTTTCCAGAGGAACAAGGCTTTTTCGAATATGATACACGCTTAAAAACGCAACAATCCAGAAAGATAACAGTACCACAAGGGGAAATATTTTCTTAAAATCCGCAAGAGGACTCAGGACATCTGCCTGAGACCGCCTCAACACAACATTCACATTGGGTGAATCAAAACCGGATTTCATGAACACTGTCCAGTAACTGACAAAGTAGTCCTGCTCACCCGCAGAATACTTGAAATAATTATTCTTTATCTGGCCGTCTCTGATCACCACCTGATGCAAAAGCGCCTCTGATATATCAAAGGAAGTCACCAGCACTTTCCTGTATTGATCCACAATACACAGGTCTGTCATTGGCGGGAGCATATTTTCATACCCGATACCCCACAGATGAGATGTTTCAATCTGCCCCACCAGCAGATCTGACGCAGGATCAGTTCTGTCTATGCGCACTGCCATGAAAACACCATGGGGTTTATCCGGATATGCCTTGAACCGGATCATCGTCTTTTCGGAAATTGTGGGATCTTGTGTCTCAGTCAGATAATCCGGCAGATCATCCAGCTCACCATGCAGCGGCACAATCCTGCCTGAAGACTGAATTATCGCCAATGCTGAAAATCGTTTCATTCCATATTCACCCAATACTTTTTCAGTATCCGGCAAATCAGAGTCAGGATTTTCCTTGATTGCACCAGCAAGAATATTCATATTGGTCTCAAGAAACAAAACCCGCTCATAAATGGACATCCCATGCGTTTTAACAGAATTGTATAACCGATCCATGCTTTGTTTTTTCAACTGTCCTGACACCTGAATCCATGACAGAATCGTCAGTCCGGAAATTGGAACCAGCGCGCATAAAACAAACAGGATAAAAATTCTTTTTGCCACCTTGTTGCGTAAAAACGATATGTCAAGCTTCATCTTCTTCTCCTGAATCAGTACTCAGAGGCAAGACCGATATACTGGCCGTTATTGGCCCGGACAACGTCATCCCGACTGGCTTTAGCCGTGAACGGTGCAACAGTTTTACCGTCCGGGCCCATGCTGTACAGATCAAAATCCGTATTCACCGGCACCAGAAAGTGATCCTTTCTGGGCTGTTTTAATGTTTGATCTTCTTCTGATTTTTCTTTATTTTCCGGTTTTCCTTTTTCCGGTGGTTTTCCTTTTTCAACACCTTCAATTTTTAAATATTGATATGGATTTCCCCAGGGATCTTTAAGATTTTCCAGACCGATATCCCTAAGGCTGTCAGGATAAACGCCCCATTCGATTTTATAAGCCGTGATTTCTTTTTCGATCATTTTTAATTCTGAAATAATTCTGAGTTTATGCGCTTTTTGCACATACCCACTGTAAAACGGAACAGCAATCCCGGCCAGGGTGCTGATGATGGCGATGACGATGATCAGCTCGACCAGTGTAAATCCATTCTGCTGCAAGGGGCTTATGATTTTTATATGACACACTCCCTGATTGTATCCCAAAGCCAGGCTCACCTCCGATCAGTGGATCGTATTTGTGAAAAATAGCCAATTAAAAGAACAGTGTCAATCTTTATAAAATTCACACAGAACTTTAAAAACTGCTGTTTTCTTTAAATAAAAACACCACCGCCACCCCCTGAAACAATCCAGTCAATCTCAATTTCCCGCTTTACAAATTCACAAAGGATTGGTACTGATTTGCATTATGATTAAAACAGCAATCATCGAAGATTCTCAAGCGCTTACATCTGTCTACAAAACCTTTTTAAAAGACTCGGAATTTGATGTCAGCGTTTTCAGTTCCACCCTGTCCGACATCAACCGGCTGGTGAGGGAAAACTATTTCAAACTGATTGTCTGTCCCTGTTTTCCAAAATTTCAGACCGGGTCCCAGATTGCCCAGACCATCAAGTCCGACCCAAAACTTTTTAATGCAGTCTTTGTTGTCTGCACGTCAATGAAACAGGAAAATGTAAAATCAGAATGGGAATTAAGGGATATCGATGCCATTCTGCTCAAACCCTTTGATCAGCAGCGTTTGATACAGACCCTGGTGAAAGCCTATCATTCCCGCCCGCACCTTGACAGAAAAATGCCCATAGCCCTGGTCATTGACGACAGCAAGGCGGTACGAAACACCCTGTCTTCCTATCTGGAGGAATTGAATTTTGATGTTAAAACTGCCGGGGACGGGATGCAGGGGCTCAATCTTGCCTCAGAATATCATCCGGACCTGATTCTGGTGGATGTTGAAATGCCGGTTATGGATGGATTTGAATTCTGCAGAAACCTTTCAAAAGACCCTGAAATAAAGCATATTCCCGCCATTGTTGTCAGCGGAACCATTGATGAAGTCCAGTTTCGAAAGGGCTTTAAGGCCGGGGCAATTGATTTTCTTGAAAAACCCGTGTCCCAGCATGCCCTGGCAGCAATCGTGGAATCAGTGGCCATAAGGGAAAAAACCAGCTCCTCCGGGACAACTGTAATTTTGACCCAGGACAATACCTTATGTGCGATTTTACGGAAAACATTGAATTTTTTAAATTCAAGCATTCAGGTGTGCAGCACCCTTGATGAGCTTGAAACCTGTCTTTGTGTCAGCATCCCCGATATTATCATTCTGGATCTTTCAGACAAGGAAGACAAACTCAATATCTGCATGCATGTCAGAGAAAATTTAAAAAGTGATTCCCCGGTAATCATTGCCATTGCAGATGAAACAGACACGGATATCATGTTCCAGTGTTTCAGGTACGGCGCTACAGAATTCATTATCAAACCCTTTGGCCGGGATGAGGTAAAGGCCCGCATTGAAAATCATATCAAACTGAAAAAACTGCAGGATGAGCTGGTTCAAAAAAACAGAATCCTGGAATCCCTGGCCTACAAAGATAAACTGACCGGCCTGATGAACCGGCGGTATTTTGACAAAGCCCTGAAAGATCAGATTTCAAAGGCAGAAACCAATGGAACCAGCCTCTCCTTTCTGATGATCGATCTGGATAATTTCAAGCTGATCAATGACCAGTACGGCCATGATATCGGGGATATGGTATTAAAAGAAATTGCAGCCATCATTATTGATAATGTCAGCAGCAATGCCATCCCCTGCCGCTATGGCGGAGAAGAATTCTGCATTATTTATCCGGAAACCAGCCTGGTGGAGGCAATAAAAAACAGTGAAAAAATCAAGCGCTTCTGCAGTGGAAAAACCATTTCCGCACATAAAATCCATCAAACCATCAGCGGCGGGATATCATCCTACCCTGAAACCTCCCGGCCCGAAACCCTGGTTGCAGATGCAGATGTCTGTCTGTACAAAGCAAAAGCGTCCGGAAAAAACAAAATTATTGCCAATCTGGAAGCCATCTGACAAGCCGCCAATCGCTTTTAAAAGACTTTTATTCCAACATAATACTGATGATTCTGTTATCCAGGCATGAACGCAAAAAGCGATTCATTGATGACGGATTTCCACTTTCGTAGAACAAAAGCATTTTTTCATTGAATTCCAGCTGCCGTGTGGAAGGAAGATTGATCGCAGGATAACCGTTGTTTAACAATAATCCGTTCATGATAAACCGGCCCATCCGTTTGTTTACATCATAAAAAAACTGGACCCTTGCCATGGTTAAAAAAAAGTGGATGGCTTGGTCATATATGTCGGAAAAGTCGGATGCCTGTTCAATCATAGCGTCAAACAGTTTTGAAAGCTGATCTGCCCCAGGCGGCATATATGTTGTGCCGGCAATAGTAACTGATCCTGATCGGAACTGCCCCCATTCCAGGGCTTCATCCCTGGCTGCGATTGCATGCAGTGAACAGGCCGATTCCGCTGTAATCTCAAACATGTTTTTTTCAATGTGTGAGAATAAGGTGCGCCACGCCTGGGCCTGGTTCAGTGCGATATGCTGGTCTGCCAGCTTGTGGCCCCCTACTGTCACCCCGTCTAAAAGGGTCTGGATCTCAGGCAGTGTGAAATGAATTCCTTCCAGATTGACGGCATCATACACCAGCTGAGCCAACTGCCGTTTGGCCAGCATTAAGGCTTTTGCCTTGTCGGGTTTCATATTCCATTGTGTATCGATCATTATTCCTGCCTGTTTGTCTAAACAGTTTAAGATGATGTCTTTTGATCATCTTTCATAGAATAAATCAATGAAATATTAAGTCAATCTGTAAAAACGGATCGGGCCGCTCTGATAGCCTGAGGTTAAAATTGACGACTCTATGTTCAACGGTTGATAGCGATTCATACCTGAACGCCTGCGGCGATTGTCCGGTGTTGTCAGCTTCATGCTCTCATACAGGCGGCCCATTTGTTCCTTTATTTCCTTGATGCGGTCAAGCAGTTCTTTGAGCGGACTCGTCGATTCTTCCTCAACCACAGCCGCGGCCGCTCCAGGCTGCAGATTCACTGACAATTCTTCTTTTATCCGCAAGGGGTGGGCAAAAGGCGGGTCAATTGGCTGTTCTGCCTGAACCGGACGGGAAGCCAGATCCACCTGACTGACAGATCCCGCTTTCCCGTCTTCAAACAAAAAGACCCCTGAGTTTTTAAGCTGTCCCTGCAGTGAATTATCCGATGACGTCATGTTAAACAGCGTCTGGGCATGATCCAGAGAAATGGCTCCCACACCTGCATCTTTCAGGGAAATCAGCATGTCTTTGCCATTTTCATCCCGGGTCCAGACGGATAATTGTGAAAACACCGCATCATTTTCATCTATCCAGTGATTCTGATCCTCATCAAATTGAGCAAGCTCCCCAAACCCGTTTCCGGTTCCGGGACCAAACAGTTCTGAGCCGTCATTGATTATCTGGTCATTGTTTTTATCAAATGCCAGAAACCCGCTGCCCGGATTCACAAAATGAATCATCTGGGTTTCGCCATCCGAATCCAGATCAAATTCAAACTGGGCATCAGACAGTGTCGGCGCTTTTCCATCAAAACTGATCACCAGCGGATCAGTTAAATTGACCCGTTCCTGCCACCGCTGGACCAGGGTTTCTTCCCGGGTCCGGGACACAAATGACCGGTTCAAGGACAGATCCAGTGAAAAATCAATTTTTCTTCCATCTTCTGTGGTAACCTGACCAGAGGAAGACATGGACAGATGTTCTTCTTCAAAATGAATATCTGTCTGTTTTAAAGATATCTCCCACGTCGAATTTATGGCCCGGCCCGAAACCTGCGGAACACTCCCCTGAACAGACGATGGTATCGGATCTCCATTCCCAAGGACAACATCCTCACCTGCCTGGATGCTGCGGATCACCACATCCTTTTCAATGACGCCGCCAATCAGTTTTTCCATGGCAGACTGCTGTTCATGGGAAACGGTCTCACCGGATGCCAGGGAAAAAACTGACGACCGGGAAGATACACTGGCTGAATAATTGGATTGATATTCAACTGTCCGGTTCTGTGAAATAGACACCCTGTCCACAATAATACCTGGCGGATCGGCCCAGGACACCGCACGTCTGTTTTGAGATGAAAGGGTCTTTGACATTTTTTCATTCAAGGACGCATCCATCTGGTCAAATTGATGGTCGGATAAAAACACCATATCCGAAGATATAATTTTCATGATATCGCCTCTTTAATCATTGAGTTCATCTTTTTAAAATGCTATCGGTACAGACTTTAAAAAACTTGATTTACTTCATATATAAAATGCCGTTGGAAATTAGGAAATTTCCCTTAACAGATTCAGATCCAAACCAAAGATAATGGTTGAAACCTTTAAAGAATTAATGATATTTAAAAATTAACTTTATACAGTGATGATATAAAGACCGTAAAGGGAATATGAGAACTCAGACAATTGAACATGTTGCTGCCGGACAGTACAGATCCGGAAGAAAACAGATAAATACATACCAGCGTTATCTGGGAACCTGCCTGGGAGTTGCCCTGTATGATCCTGAAACACAGGTCGGCGGCATGATTCACATCCTGCTGCCGGAACCTCCGAGTGTTTCGAATCTGGATTGTCCTGAAAAATATGCATCCACAGGATTATCCCTGCTGATCAATGAGCTGGTCAAGCTCGGGGCAAAAACGCAAAACCTGGAAGCCAGCATTGCGGGCGGTGCGCTTGTCGGTCCCATCAGCCAGATGGATATGAACCTGGATATCGGCGGAAGATCAGCTGATATTGCAGCAACCATTCTTGGAAGTTACGGCATTAAAGTGATCAAGTCTGAAACCGGGGGATTTTTCATGTGTACCCTGGAACTGAATATGGAAACCGGCCAGACACATATCCATCCGGCATGGGAATACACAGCCAGATCCCAGATGGAATTCAAGGCCCCGTCCCTGGAAAATATTTTTCAAACCATTGAACAGCTCAAACCCATCCCCCAGACCGCCTTGAAAATCTTCAGAATGTTCCAGTCCTCCCAATATCACATCACAGACATTACCGATGAACTTGCAAAAGACCAGGTCTTATCTGCCCAGGCTTTAAAATTATGCAATTCAGCCCTGTTTTCCGGCATGATAAAAATCGACACCTTAAAAGATGCAGTTCTTCTTATGGGAGAACACATGCTGGTGAAAACAGTCATCACGGCTGCAGTTGACAATTACTATGACCAGACTGGAACAGGCGGATATTCCCTGTGCAAGGGCGGTCTTTTTTTCCATGCAGTGGGTGTGGCTATTCTGGCTGAAAAAATTGCGCAGAAACTGCAATCCCCTTTTTTAAAAATTGCATACACCGCAGGTCTGCTCCATGACATTGGCAAGGTTGTTCTGGATCAGTATGTGTCTGAAAGCACCCCGCTTTTATTTCGAAGGCTTGGCGAAAAAAATGAAAGTTTTCTGGAGGCTGAAAAAAAACTGATGGGGATTACACACTGCGAAGCCGGTGGAATTCTGGCCAAAAAATGGCAGTTTTCCGACATCTTGTCAACGGTGATCCGCCTGCATCACACCCCTGAAAAATCTGAAAAGCAACAGGATCTGGTGTATATCGTCCATCTGGCAGATTATATTATGGAAAAATTCAGCACAGGACTGGATCTTGAAAAAATACATCCGGATAATTTCAATACCGCACTTGATCATTGCGGATTGACTGCAGAAGATATCCCGGAACTGGTTGATGCCATCCCCCTGAATGCATTCGGCAATGACGGGGGGTTACATAAAAAAAGGTTTAAAAAATGACATCCTCAGACACACATGATCAGCTTAAAAAACTTCCAGGCGTGGATTTTGTGCTTGACCTGGCACAAAAAGACCCGCGATTTGCCCACATCCCCAGAACCGTTATTGTGGCGTGCACACGGAAGACCCTTGAGCATCTGCGCCAGAACATCCTGGCTGCGGCCGGCCCCAAAATCAATGACCCGGCAGATGACCGGACAGACCATCATATAGATGTCCAGACAGATGTTCAGACCATGCTGCTGGAAATTCTTAAACTGTCAGAAAAAAAATTAAGCCCCAGGCTGGTCAATGTGATCAATGCCACCGGCGTTGTGCTGCATACCAATCTTGGCCGGGCACTGTTATGTGATGATGCCCTGGAAAACATCCAGACCATTGCCAGATCCTATTCCAATCTTGAATTCAAAATCCAGACAGGCAAACGCGGCATCCGGTATGAAGCTGTGGATGAACTGATCTGCGAACTGACCGGCGCACAGAGCGCTGTTGTCGTCAACAACAATGCCGGTGCTGTATTGCTTGCATTAAATACCCTTGCCCAAAACACCCAGGTGATTGTTTCAAGGGGGGAACTGGTTGAAATCGGCGGGTCTTTCAGAATCCCGGATGTCATGGAAAAAAGCGGGTGTATTTTAAAAGAGGTCGGGACAACAAACCGAACCCATCTCAGAGATTATGAAAATGCGGTCAACGAAACCACAGGACTGCTTTTGAAAGTCCATGCCAGTAATTATAAAATTGAAGGGTTTACAGCAGCGGTCAGCTTAAAAGAACTGGTTGCCCTTGGAGAACAAAAAAATATTCCGGTCATGGAAGACCTGGGCTCAGGAACCTTGATTGATTTTTCAAAATACGGACTTGCCCCGGAACCCACCATCTGGGACTCTGTGAAATCCGGCGCTGACATCGTCACTTTCAGCGGAGATAAACTGCTGGGAGGTCCCCAGGCCGGCATCATTGTGGGGAAAAAAGATGCCATTGCCAGAATCCGACAGAATCCATTAACCCGGGCCCTGAGAATTGATAAAATGACGCTGGCTGCCCTGGAATCAACCTTAAATCTTTACAGAGATGAAAAAAAAGCCATTCAAAAAATTCCCACCCTGAGAATGCTGACCATCTCTTTTGAAGATATCTGCACAAAAGCCGACACCCTGTTTAAACTCATTCAGGACAAAATCGGCGATGTTGCCCGTGTAACCCTTAAAGACATGACATCCCGACCCGGAGGAGGATCTTTTCCTGAACTCAAACTGCCGACCCGTTGTATTACCATCGAACCTTCAACGATTTCGGTTTCCCGGCTTGAGCAGGCCATGCGCCTCTCTGAAAACCGGATTATCGGAAGAATTGAAGACGATCAATATATTCTGGACCCCAGAACCATCCAAAACGGCCAGGAACCCCTTATTGCATCAACATTAGCCACTATACTGGTAAAAAAATGACCCTTAAATTTTCCTCAAAAGAGATTCATTTTCTGAAAACCGATTCTGATGACTCAAGCATCAGCCCTCCTGAAACCTATTTCAGTGATATGCTTCTGGACAAACCCGTCCAGATTCAGGCGTTTGAAAAGCGGCTGTTAAAATCAGCCACACACACAGATCGTTTTTTATGTGCTGTCATTAAAATTTCCGCTGACCTGTCCGATACGCTTGCTGAAAAAGCAAAAGGTACGGTTGAAGCCACTTTTGCTTCTTTCCTGGATCACGACAGGGGCATCTGGGAAAGTCTGAGTGATACGGCCTTTACGCTGGCGTTCTGGGATTACACCAATGAAAAAAAAGCCTTTGAAACCCTTGTTTCCATAAAAGAGAAGATCCAGGCCTCCCTGAAAGCCGATATTCTCATGGGGGTTGCCCAGTTTCCGTTTCATACCTTTTCAAAGGTTGACACCTTTGCCAATGCACTGAAAGCCATTGACCATGCGGCCTTTTTCGGCCCCGATACCCTGACCCGTTTTGACGGAGTTTCCCTTAACATCAGCGCAGACCGGCTGTATCAGAATAACCTGTGTGAACTGGCCATCAAAGAATATCAAACCGGACTTGAAATCAGGCCAAACGATATCAACCTGATCAACAGTCTGGGCGTGTGTTACGGTGTCATGGGAGAGCTTGACAAGGCACTGGAACAGTTCAAAAAAGCCATGGAAATAAACCCGAATGAAATCATGGTCATCTACAATATGGGACTGCTGAGTAAAATCAACATGGATACGGATAAAGCCATTGTATATCTGAGAAAAGCACACGGCATCAGCAGCCAGGTTTTTGAGGTTGAACTCCTGCTGGCCCACCTGCTGGCCAGCAGACACAAGACAGATCAGGCACTTGTCCACCTGAAAACCGCAGAGCAGATCAATCCCAGGTCCGGGCTGGTTTTCAGAATGAAGGGCGATATTTATCTTGAAAAAAATCAGCCGGAAAAAGCGGCCCGGGCATTCAACAGCGCCATCAAACTGCACCCCTCCGATGCCGTATCATTATCCGGATATGCCAAATCCCTGGCACTTCAGGGAAAAAACCTGAAGATTGCACTGACTTTTGCAAAAAACAGCGTGGATCTTGAACCTGATAATAAAACATTTAAAAACCGCTTGAATTTCATCCAGACAAAAATTGAAGAAACCGCACCACCGGAACAGACCACCAAAACCGCCTGACAGGAAAAAGAGACCCAAATATTCATGAAACATATCATAAAAAAATGTGTGGAAGACAGCATCCGGACAAAACAGATCTTTTTTGAACAAAATATTGAACGCATAGAATCCTGCGCAGTCCTCATGGCCAGAACGTTTGAACAGGGCAAAAAAATTTTGTTGTTCGGCAATGGTGGAAGTGCCGCAGACTGCCAGCATATTGCAGCAGAATTCATCAACCGGTTCCAGATGGAAAGACGTCCGCTTCCCGGCCTTGCCCTGACCACGGACACCTCGGTGATCACCAGTATCGGCAATGATTATTCATACGAGGATATATTTTTAAAGCAGATCCAGGCCCTGGGACAAAAAGGAGATATTGCTCTGGGGATTTCCACGTCCGGCAATTCGCCAAACGTGGTCAAAGCCATGATCCAGGCAAAACAGATGGGACTTGTCACTCTGGGTCTGTCCGGGAATAAGGGAAAATTAAAAGATATCAGCGACATCGCCTTTTGTGTGGACTGTGATACCACCGCAAGAATTCAGGAGGTTCATATTCTTCTGGCGCATATCCTGTGCGATCTGACAGAAAGGATTCTATTTGATGACACATCCAAATCATAAGCCCTCGAATTATAAGAACCTGGATTATTCAAAGCTTGTGACCTATTCCATCAAGGATCGGCACAGCACTGTCAATATCAAGGACTTTTCAACACCCTGGAAAAAAAACGGCAGTTTTAATGATTTTTTAGATACCCTTCCTGCCATCCTGGCCGGCAATGATCTTCGAGCGGTCATCAGCGCCATCAGCAAAGCTGCAAAAACCGGCAAGCCGGTATGTTTTGCCATGGGAGGCCATGTCATCAAAACCGGGATGTCCCCCATTATCATTGACCTGATGAGAAAAAAGATATTCACCCTGATTGCCATGAACGGATCAGGCATTATTCATGATCTGGAAACCGCCCTCACCGGCGGCACATCCGAAGATGTGGCCCGATCCATCGGTGATGGAAGTTTTGGCATGGCAAAGGAAACATCCGCCTTTATCAACCAGGCCATAAAAGATGCCAAAAGCCAATCCATCGGACTTGGCAGGGCTGTGGGGAACATGATTTTAAAAGAAAACCTGGATTTTAAGGATAAAAGCCTGACCGCCTCCGGTGCCCAGCTTGATATTCCCGTCACGGTTCATGTGGCCATTGGCACAGATATTGTTCATATGCATCCGGAATTTGATGCTGCTGCCTGCGGTGCCGCTTCATACCAGGACTTCAAGGAATTTTCATCCCATATTGCAGATCTTGAAAACGGGGTATTTATGAATGCCGGTTCTGCCGTGATTCTGCCGGAAGTCTTTTTAAAAGCCATCACCCTGGTCAGAAACCTGGGGCATAGGGTCAATGATTTTACCACTGTCAATCTTGATTTCATCCGGCATTACCGCCCCATGACCAATGTGGTCAACCGTCCCACACTCGGAAAAGGAAAAGGCTACAGCATTGTCGGTCATCATGAGATATTAATCCCCCTGATTGCCGCCGGGGTTATTGAATCGTTTTAAAACAGAAGATGACAATTGCCCGCCTTGGTTGATTCGCAGCGATGGTTACGATTCTCTTGACAATCCCTGTTCAATAAAATAACATCCAACCAGTAAGTCCAATATTTTAGACATATCGGTTGAAATTTTATGAAAAATTTAATTCAATTGCCTGCAGAATTTGATTACAATTTACTGCTGTATGCATTAAGGGAATACAAAAAGCCAAGAGACAAGATCAGGGGGCTGATCAAAAGCAAGGATATTGTCAAGGTTAAAAAGGGGATTTATGTGCTGGGCAAAGCGTATAATAAGCCTTATAACAAATTTATCCTGGCAAATCTGATCTATGGGCCGTCTTACATCACCGCCCAAACTGCACTGGCATTCTGGAACATGATACCGGAAAGAGTTGAATTAATTATCAGCATGACCACGAAACGAAAGAAACAATTTGAAACCCCGGTGGGCTGCTTTTCTTATCTGTATTGTCCCCGGAAAGCATTCCATATCGGGGTTCAGCTTGAAGATGCAGGGGATCAAAAAAAATTTTTAATTGCTTGCCCTGAAAAAGCGCTGTGCGATTTGACAGCCATGCAGACGCATATTTCAACACATGGACAAATGGAGGAATTCCTCGAGTTGTTGCGGCTGGATGACAGTGCTGTTAAAAAGTTTGATTTGTCTTTATTGGAAGAAATCAGGGCCGGGTATCGAAGGCAAAGCATAAAACTGCTCATTGATTGTTTAAAGGAAAATCATGTTTGATAAAAAAATTGAACAAATGCTAAACAGATATGAATTGCATACAATTCATGACCATGAGAATGCCCTGAAAGAAATCATACAGGAAATTGTCCTGCTTGGTTTATGGCGATCAAAATTTTATGAAAAGGCTGTTTTTTATGGCGGAAGTGCATTAAGGATTTTATATAAACTGGATCGTTTTTCCGAGGATCTGGATTTTTCATTAATTCAGCCGGAAAAAGGCTTTAACATTAAAAAATATCTTGGCGCGGTTCAATCAGAACTGAAATTATGGGGTTTTGAAACGTCAACAGAAGAAAAAAGCAAAAAGAATAAAAGCACGATTGATTCGGCTTTCATTAAAGCAAACACATTGATCCATCTGTTAAAAATTGATTTAAATTTGAAAACCCATAAAAATGCTGTGATCAAAATCAAATTGGAAATTGATCAGGACCCGGCCATCGGGTTTAGCAGTGAATTAAAATATCATCTTCACCCCATCCCGTTTACAGTTAAAACCATGGCTCTGCCCAGTTTGTTTGCCGGGAAAATGCATGCATTGTTATGCCGGACAAAAAGAACCAATATCAAGGGCCGGGACTGGTATGATTTAATCTGGTTTGTGAAAAACACCATCCCATGTGATTTGAATTACCTTGCCAATAAAATGGTACAAACCGGCCATCTTGATTCATCTTTGAAGCTGACCAGAAAAATGTTTGTCGAACTCATCTGCGAAAAAATAAAAGAGATTGATTTTGATATGGCCAGAAAAGACGTGGAACCCTTTATAAAAAATTCAGAAAAAAGAGACGAGCTAAGTCTTTGGTCTCCTGCTTTTTTTTCCGATTACCTGGTTCAGGAAATTGAGGTTTTAACAAATCCTGCAGACTGAGACAGCGATTACACCCGCCTAAAAAAATACAGACTTGAAAATCCACCATTAAATCATTATATTGGTTTGTTTATTAATCTAAAAAAGCATGGGGTTAGAAAATGCCAATATATGAATACAACTGCAATGCCTGCAGCAATAGATTTGAAACACTGGTCATTGGAGGGGACACGCCCAAATGTCCGTCCTGTGACAGCAAGGATCTGTCCCGGCTGATGTCTGCCTGCGGATTCATTTCAAAATCCTCTGTCCCCGGCGGCGGTGCGCCTCAGATTAAATCCTCTGCCGGCGCTTCCGGGTGCGGCACCTGTTCTTCTTCCAATTGTTCTTCCTGCGGAATCGGATAAAATTTATGAAAAAAAATATTGTTATCGGTACCCGGGGAAGCCAGCTTGCCTTGTGGCAGGCCAATTTTATCAAATCAGAAATTGAAAAACTGTTTCCTGATTTAACCGTTGCGCTCAATATCATCAAAACCACGGGGGATCAGATCACAGACCGCCCGCTGGCCATGGTGGGCGGCAAAGGCCTTTTTGTCAAGGAAATTGAAACTGCCCTGCTGAACAACGAAATTGATATTGCCGTGCACAGCATGAAGGATATGCCCGGCACGTTGCCGGACGGGTTAATGATTGGCGCTGTTCCCAAAAGGGAAAACCCGCTGGATGTGCTCATCTCAAGGGACAAAAGCCTTCTGGCGAATTATAAAAAAGGTGCAAAAGTCGGCACATCAAGTCTCAGGCGCGCCTCCCAGATCAAACATCTGCGACCGGATGTCACCATTGCAGATATCAGGGGCAATCTGGACACCCGGATCAAAAAGCTCAAATCCGGGGAGTACGATGCCATTGTTCTTGCTGCAGCCGGACTGAGACGGCTGGGACTTGAAGAAGAAATCACCGAATATCTGGATGAATCCATCATGACCCCTGCAGTGGGCCAGGGTGCCTTGTGCATTGAAACCCGGAAAAATGATGCGGATATTGCCATGATCATGCAGAAACTCAACCATCCGGACACTCAGGTATGCGTGACCGGTGAACGTGCATTCTTAAAAGAAATTGAAGGCTCCTGCCATATCCCGGTGGCCTGTTTTGCAAAAATCAAGGATAATATCGTCAGCATGATGGCGGTGGTGGCATCTGTGGATGGGAACACAATGGTCAAGGAGTATGCCATTTCTCCGGTTGATCAGGTGGAAGAATCCGGCCGGGAACTTGCCAGACTGGTTCTTGAAAAAGGCGGGAAAACCATATTGGAGCAGTTAAAGACACATGACAAATAAAACAGGAAAAGTATATCTGATCGGTGCAGGCCCCGGAGATCCGGGTCTTTTAACCATAAAGGCAAAAGAATGCATAGAAGCGGCCGATGTTGTGGTCTATGACTATCTTGCAGCCCCTTTTCTGCTCAATTACGCCAGAAAGGATGCACAGATTATTTATGTGGGGAAAAAAGGCGGCGATCACACCCTGACCCAGGACAAGATCAACCAGCTTTTAGTGGACAAAGCCAAAGAAGGATTTGATGTGGCACGGCTCAAAGGCGGCGACCCCTTTGTTTTCGGCAGGGGTGGAGAAGAAGCCCAGATGCTCTTAAGCCAGGGGGTTTCCTATGAAGTGGTTCCCGGTGTCACCTCGGCCATATCTGCGCCGGCCTATGCAGGGATTCCTGTGACCCACAGGGATCACACCTCTTTTGTGTCCTTTATCACCGGACATGAAGACCCTACCAAAAAAGATTCCAGCATGCAGTGGGATATATTTGCCAAATCAGATGCCACCCTTGTTTTTTTAATGGGGGTAAAAAATCTGGCAAATATTACAAAAAACCTTATGGAAAACGGGAAAGCAAAAGATACCCCGGTTGCCCTTGTCAGATGGGGAACCACCGCAAAACAGCAAACTGTTACCGGAACCCTTGAAACCATTGTTGATGAGGTTAATAAGGCCGGGCTGAAATCCCCGGCGATCATTGTCATCGGCCATGTGGTGTCTTTGCGGGAAGAACTGGCCTGGTTTGACAACCGGCCTTTGTTTGGAAAAAGAATTGTCATCACCCGGGCCCGGGCCCAGGCAAGCAATCTGGTATCTGCCTTATCAAAACTGGGGGCCCAGTGCATTGAAATTCCCACCATTGAAATTGCCCCTCCACAGGATATTGAACCCCTGAAACGCACCATTGAAAATATTAAAAATTATGACTGGCTGGTCTTCACCAGTGTAAACGGTGTAAAATTTTTCTTTGATACCCTGTATGACATGGGAAAGGATGTTCGGGTACTGGGTCATCTTCAATTTGCATGCATTGGCCCGGTTACAAAAGAACGCTTGCGAGATCACGGGATTGTCAGTGATATCCTGCCGGAAACCTATCGTGCCGAAAGCGTGGTTGATGCGTTTTCAGGTGTTGACATTAAAAATAAAAACGTATTGCTCCCCAGGGCAAAAATGGCCCGGACCATTCTTCCTGAAGAACTCACCAGAATGGGTGCCAGGGTAGATGAAGTCACGGCTTATGAAACCCGGATAAATGAAGATGGAAAACAGGAACTGATATCTTTGCTGGAGGACAGACAGATTGATGCGGTCACCTTTACCAGTTCTTCAACGGTTTCCAATTTCATGTCCCTGCTGGAATCCTGTGACAGCAGGAAACTGTTGAGTGATGTTCTCATTGCCAGTATCGGACCGGTGACCTCGGACACGGCCGTGTCTCTTGGAATCAAACCGGATATTGAGGCGGTGGACTATACCATTCCCGGCCTTGTGGATGTGCTGCTCAAGCATTATTCATCCACAAACTGAGGCGGGTATGACGCGACCCTGTTCATGATTGCCGGAAACCGACCCATAAATTATCTTCGCATCTCAATAACGGACCGATGCAATTTCCGATGTCTGTACTGCATTCCCGCATCGCCCTTTAAAGTGATCGGCCACGATCAGATTGCAAGATATGAAGAAATCATCAGAATCACACAGCTGGCCTGTGAAATGGGCATTACCAAAGTACGGATTACCGGTGGAGAACCCTTTGCCAGAAAAGGCATATTTTCTTTTCTGGCAAGCCTGTGTGACATAAAGGGACTTGAAGATATTTCCATTACCACCAATGGTTCCCTGCTCAATACAGAAAAAATGGAACACCTGATTCAACTGGGCATCAAGCGCCTGAATTTCAGCCTGGACACGCTGACCCCTGAAATTTTCAAGACCATCACCCGGAAAAATGATTTCCAGAAAGTCTGGGATACCATCATGATCGCCCATCACCTTGGGATTGCGCCGCTTAAAATCAACACGGTCATCTTAAAAGGGATCAATGATCATGAAATAGAAAATCTTGCTGCCCTGACACTGAAATATCCGTTTCATATCCGCTTTATTGAATATATGCCCATGGGTGATCTGCCAGTTAAAGAAGATCAGCAGATATTGACCGGAGAAATCATGGGCAGAATTGAATCCGGATTTGGAAAACTTCTGGCCTGTGAATCCGTAGAACATGATGGGCCTGCAAAAAAATATAAAATCAAGGGTGCAAAAGGCATTATCGGTTTTATCACACCCATCAGCTCACATTTCTGTGCCCAGTGCAACCGACTGAGGCTGACGGCAAGAGGAACATTGCGCCCCTGTCTGCTCAATGATTATGAAAATGACATTATCACACCATTAAGAAATAACGCCACGGATGAGGAACTTAAAAAAATCATACAGGACTCTGTGACCAGAAAACCGTCCTGCCATCATCTTGCCGACCCTGCTTCCATGCATCTGCCCCTGTCACACATGACATCCATCGGCGGATAGTCTTTTTAAATCGAGCGGGACACTTCTTTATTGGTTCCCAGTAATATACTCAGCCACTTTGTTGATTCATTTTTACCCAGCGCAATTTTTACCGCCATGGTCAAGGGTACGGAAAGCAGCATCCCAACCGGTCCCAGAACCCACCCCCAAAATGCCAGAGATAAAAATACCACCAGGACGGAAAGCCCTGTGCCATCCCCCATTACTTTGGGCTCAATCACAGATCCGATCAGGATATTCACCACCAGAAAACCGATAGCTGCAATTGCTGCAGATATCGGACCCAGCTGGATCAAGGCTAAAAGGACAGCTGGCACAGCAGCAATGATCGAACCGATATTAGGAATATAATTTAGCAAAAAAGCAAAAACACCCCACATGACCGGAAAATCCACACCCTGAACTGCCAGCCATATGCTGATGATAATCCCTGTGCACAGACTGGTAAGCGTTTTAATTCCAAGATACGTGTTTACACCGGACGTTATCTGGGAATAGGTTTCAAGATTTGAATTCTGATCATTTAAAATAATCCGAAGCTTATCGGGAAATCCGGCAGCTTCGGAAAGAATGAACACCAGCGTCAGAAAAACAAAGAAGGTATTTGTCAGCACTCCGCCGACACCGTTGAGCAGATTGGCCGCAAGCCTCATAATCCGGCTCGGGTTTAAAATTTCCACCAGTTTTTCTGTCTCAACATTTATCCCCAGACCGGATAGCAGTTTCAGGCTGTCATAAGTCAGATTTTTTAACCGGTCCTGATAAAAGGACAGATTCTGTGAAAAATCCGCCACAGATGAAGAGACCAGCGTCACCACAATAACCTGTGCACAGATTACTCCCAAAAGAAGAATCAGAATGCCCAGAAGACTTGGAACTCCTTTTTTCTGCATCCAGAACAAGGACGGTGCACAGATGATTGCCAGAAAAGAGGCCAGCAGAAAAGGCACAACCAGAACAGAAGCCGCCTTTATGCCCGCCACGATAATCACAAAGGCTGCGAACTGAACCAGCCGACTGTTCTGCGACATCTTTGTTTTCACTCCTGTATTGTTCTCCCCTGTCCCAACACTGATCCAGAGATCCGGGACAGTGATCTATTTTTCCAATTCAAGCATGGGCTCACCTGCAAACCCGTAAAGTTTTTCAATGAGGAAATAAACATACTGATAACATTTTTTCTCTGCAATTCCGGAACTGCGAAATTTCAGATATGCGCCGGGAACAGAAAAATCAATAGATAAAAGGTCCTGACAATTAACGTTAAGTTGAGCGGCTAAGCCATGGCCGTAAAAATGGCACACTATTCATTTGGCCGCTCCAACGTGTGGTTACATTAACCGGGTCGAAGCCCGGAGTTTTGGTCCCTTGGTGTAAAGTAACAGACAGCAGCTTTTTA
>JAHJLV010000010.1 GCA_018821535.1 Pseudomonadota bacterium
CAACTATTACCCAAATAATTCAATTTGCCATTTTGAGGAATTTTTACGGCAATACATTTTTCTCCTGATTTGTAGAAACCTCGATCACAAGACCAACCATTTCCATAGGAATTTTTATGGGCATTATCCGGTAAAGATTGTGCCAAGGAGGAAGAAGGTATCATCAATAGTAAGCTGAGAAACCAAAATAGTAATTTCAATTTACCCTCCAAAAACATAACGGGGAGCTTAGGGGCCGGGCTTTAAACCCCAAAAGCTCAGATAAAAGCTAAATTTTCTTGAACCACATACTTTTCAAAACACCGAGCAGGTAGCCCGGTACCTCGCCAGCATTTTGTGTGTGCCGGGCACGGCACATGTTCTTAAGGGTGAGCCTACAATTTCCGGATGTGGAAGTCAAGGCAAGTCCCAAACCCAGCCTGATGGAGGCGAAGGGTGTAGCGGTATGGCAACGGGACTCCGGTGACGGTGTTTCGAGAGGAAGCCGTCCTGCCAAGGCAGGGCACCGCAAAGGTACGGGATGACGTACAGGAATCGGGTATAAGGCGCATACGCCGGGATGAGTCTGCACAACAAGATAAAGTCCTCTATCCATCTTAGGGCGTATCCGTAAACCCGGCATTCACGTACTGAAAGACATGTGTTTACCCCGGGAGGTCTCCCATGTGCCGTAACGGCTGAGGGCCGGGTAACCGGTCCTGACCGCATGGGAGAAGTCAGCAGAGGGCATAGTAGCCGGTGGAAACGAGCCTCGCAAAAGCGGGGAGGTCTCACCCCGGTGAAGGCCCGAACGGTTCCTGGGCCGAATGGGCCGGGTAAATGATAACGACAAATAGGAGGTGTGTACTTGTGAACAGGCAGCCACAGCAGATGGAACTGTTCCCAGCGTCACAGATTGCCGAACGTCTGGGAAGAAACGACCGGTTAATGGAGATGATTCTTGAACGCAATAACATTATCCGGGCATGGAAGCAGGTTTGTGCCAACAAGGGAGCTCCCGGCGTGGATGGTATGAAAACCAGTCAACTCGGAAACTACCTGGCAAAGTACTGGCCTGAAATTGAACAAGACCTGCTTAATTGTAGGCATAAACCGCTGCCGGTGAAAAGGAAGGAAATTCCCAAACTGGATGGCGGTGTCCGGTTACTTGGAATACCCACAGTGCTGGATCGGTTTATCCAGCAGGCCATATCCCAAATTCTGGAACAGATTTGGGAGCCCTTTTTCTCTGAATGCAGTTATGGATTCAGGCCCGGCAGATCCGCACACGGTGCGGTGGTGCAGGGTAAAAGGTACATGGTTGAAGGTTATACATATGTCGTAGATATGGATCTATCCAAATTTTTTGATCGAGTTTCCCACGACCGCCTGATGAGCAGACTCGCCGACAGAATCAAGGATAAGCGCGTATTGAAGGTGATACGGCAATATCTAAGATCCGGTGTAATGATCTCAGGCGTTACGGTTACCACGGAAGAAGGAACTCCACAGGGAGGCCCGCTCTTTCCTTTGCTGTCCAACATCGTCCTTGATGAGTTGGATAAGGAACTTGAGAAACGAGGACACGGATATGTCCGTTATGCCGATGATTTTATGATCTTCTGTAAAAGCCAAAAAGCGGCCGAAAGGGTTATGCAGAGTATCACCAGGTTTTTGACCGTGAAACTCAAGCTCAAAGTAAACCAGGACAAAAGTGCTGTCAGCAGACCGTGGCTGCGCAAATTCCTTGGATTCACATATTTCCAAATGTGTGGACAGTCAAAGATCCGGATTCATGCCAAGAGCATGAAACGTTTCAAAGACAAGGTCCGGGAACTGACCCGCCGTAAGCGGGGTAAAAGCCTGTGGCAGGTTATTCATGACTTGAACCAATACTTTCGGGGATGGTGGAATTATTTTCGGCTTACAGGAGCCAAATCCTTCCTCAAAGGGATCAAGATCTGGATAATGCGAAGGCTGCGGAGTCTTGTTTGGAAACAATGGAAAAACCCCAGAACCAGGGTTCGTAATCTTGAGAAACTTGGTATTGCTCATCATGATGCCATGCTTTGCGGCAATGCCCGCAAAAAGTACTGGCACATGAGCAAGATTAAGTGGGTAGCCATTGCCATGCCAGAAAGATATTTTATTGATAAAGGATTATATCTGCCCGGTAACTGATTCCTAAAATCAGCCGAACCGCCTTGGTACGTGATCCGTATGCCAGGTGGTGTGGGAGGGCTCCTCAGTGATGGGGAGTCCTAT
This sequence comes from Pseudomonadota bacterium, assembly GCA_018821535.1. GTDB lineage: Bacteria > Desulfobacterota > Desulfobacteria > Desulfobacterales > Desulfobacteraceae > Desulfobacula. The sequence goes on from JAHJLV010000010.1 coordinate 2,245, forward strand.
CCCGATTAAGCGTCGAACGGTATAGAAGATTTAAGCTCAGTATAAACGTCATCAATCGACATTATTTCAACATGATAATTTAATGGATCTTTTTCCAGCTCATGCTCTACTAAGTCCTTATCATCGTTACTTGTTACAATGACCCAAATTTTAGCGGTTTCAAAAAGTTGCTCTACCATAGGTAATAATTCTGGTTTTATTGTACCTGCTTTAACCCTGTTTGGGATGCTGCTGCGACGACCGTCAAGGATTTCGTTCATTTTCCTTAATCGCCATAAAATTGTTTCAGGGCGTAAAGACGTAAAACGCCCCAAAAAAGCATATCTGTCGCCTGTAAAGTCATTCAGCAAGTTAAAACCAAGAGGACTACCAAGTCTAAAAATATTTTTATCGCCTTCTGTGTCTAATGGAGACCACATGTAGTTGCGATTTAGGAATAATAACTCTAAGAATTGATCAGAAGTATCTTTCGGTACTTCTTCTTGGTTGGTCGCATTGATAGCTTGTTCAATTGCTTTTATTGCTGCACTTTCGAAATTCCGTGTATTGTATTTAATTGTGTCTAGCCCAGCCACATTGAATGGTAGCCTCTGAGATTCTTTTTGAAAAGGAATAACATACTTGTTAAATCCGAGCATTAGACCATATTCCATATTGACATTAGCATTTGGAAACTCAACTCCATCTTTAACGTCATTATTCAAGAGTGCTATACAAAATTGAGCTGTAATTATTTTTGAGCATATTTTTGCACAAAAGGCGCTTTGTGCTGGTGCCAAGCTACCACCAGCTTCAATTGGTAATATGCCTCTTTCTTCTAAAAGCTTTCTCAATATTGTCATTTCAAGCGTGCTTTCCTCAAAACCATAGGCAATAAAGCATGATCTTGTGGATGAAAAAACAAAATCACACCTTGGCAAACCTATTATACAAATATCATTTTTTCGTATAGATTTATCCATGATGGTATTCCTTTACTACGCTTAACATTGATTATATGTCATGACATACTTGTCTATTTTTTCAATTTATCTTTGTTCATATTTTAAACCTGATTGGAAAGTCAAGACAAAGTATTTTTAAAAGAATATAAATCATGACACTTATTCAATATAATATGGTTGCAGATTATAATGGCTCGCATGACGTAAGAAGTCCTGCCGAAATTCCAGGAAGTTAATCAGCCGGATTGAAACCATGCTGACACCTGAAATATCGGTATGAACGATTTGTCAGGCTGATGAGCCGGTCCGGGTTGGGTTGGTCTTGCGGAGCATATGGGACAGTTGTTACAGGTTCTGCCGGACGAAACGTTAAGGGGCGGGAATTGTTTGAGCGAAGCGAGTTTTTCCGACCCAAGTGCAGTCCGGCATAGAACGTGTCAACTGCTCCCATCCTGGCGACAAAAGATCACCCGATCCGGGACGGCGGGTTTTTGCGACCTGCGGACTGATCTTGACGCAGTCCTGAAAATTCAGTATCTGTCTTGAAATTGACTAGACAAAAGGCGGTTGCTGTGAAAATTTTATTTCTTGAACCATTTTACGGGGGATCTCATAAGGAGTTTGCTTTGGGGTTTCAGGCCCATTCCTGCCATGAGATTTCCATTCTTGGGCTTCCGGCCAGATTCTGGAAATGGCGCATGAGAGGCGCTGCACTGTATTTTGCAAACCAGATCAAAAATATTGCAGAATATGATGTGATCTTTGCCACGGATATGCTGGATTTAACGGATTTCAAGGCCTTTGCGGGAAAAGATATACCGCCGGTGGTGATGTATTTTCATGAAAACCAGTTGTCGTACCCTTTGCCTGAAGATCAGACCCGCGATTTTCATCTGGGATTTACCAATATTATTTGTGCTGCAGCGGCAGACAAGGTTCTGTTCAATTCACAGTTTCAGTTTAATGCATTTATCCGGGAAGCCCAGAAGCTTATCAAAATCATGCCGGATCACAGGCCCGGATGGATGATAGACCTGATAAAAAATAAGGCTCAGATCATCTATCCCGGATGCCGGTTTGAAACAGGAAAACCGGACATTGGAAAACAGGATTTCACGCCTCCCTTGATTGTCTGGAATCACAGATGGGAATTCGATAAACAGCCTGAACTGTTTTTTAATGTTCTAAAAAGGATAAAAGATAAAAATATTGATTTTTCCCTGGCAGTGTTGGGTGAACATTCAGAACAGTATCCTGAAATTTTTGACCGGGCGCAGAAAGTATTTAAGGATCAGATCCGGGTGTTCGGGTTTGTTGACTCGCATGAACACTATCTTTGCTGGCTTGAAAAAGGAACAGTGGTTGTCAGCTGCGCCATTCAGGAAAATTTTGGCATCTCTGTTGTGGAGGCAGTTCGAAAAGGATGTCTGCCGCTTTTGCCGGACAGATTGTCTTATCCTGAAATAATACCCGAACAGTTTCACTCACAGGTTATATATGGCAGTGAAGAGGAACTGATGAAAAAATTGGAAAAGGTATTGTTAAATCCCCAAGGTTATCGGGAGATACGAGAAAGGCTGTCCTTGCAGATGGAAAAATTTGCATGGGAAAATCAGGTACGTAAGTTTGATCAAATTCTGGAAGAGGTAAAGATATGCCATTTGTAAAAATGCCGGGACTGCAGGGAAACGTCTATGTGCCGGAAATTAAGAACACCTGTCCTAAAAAACATCCGTGCAAGGATTGTTTTGCCTGTGAGTTCTGCTCTGATGACCGGTGCCGCGTATGTCGCAGAACCCTGAATTCAGAGGATACCAAATCCTGCCACCATCCGGAGTGTCATTGCTTTTCAAACGAGAAATGATTTTTTTTAAACTTGACTTTTCCTTGGCCAGAAAATACTTACTACAGAGTCATAATGAACGGATATTAAGGCCGAACAGATGGTTTCGCACAGAACAACGAATTGAAAAACAGGAGCAGGCGGTATTGTGAAAAAAAACAGGGTTTATATGTTTCAGATGGTAGCAGTGTTCTTTATTCTTCAAACAACATTGGGTATCGCAGCTGAAAATCCGCCGGCACAGGTTGTGATTTCTGAGATTGCTGTAAAAAAAATGCCCCGGGAACAGGATTTTTTAGGGGTTTTGTATTATGAGCGGACCAGCCAGATTTCATCCGAGGTCTCAGGCCTTGTCACCACTGCAAAAATAGCACAGGGCCAGCAGGTTAAAAAAAATGATCCCCTGATTGTGCTGGACACGGAACTGCTTGAAAAAGAAATCGCCATCCACCAGAATCAGATGGAACTGTCCAAATTGAATATTGATCATCTGGAGAAAAATTTTGCCCGGATGGAGGCGTTATATAAAAAAGGCTCTGCCAGCGAGATGGTATATGATGAGGCGTTGTTTGCCTATCAGAATGCCCGGTTGAATCAATTGTCCACCCAGACGAATCTGGAAAAATTATTGATCCAGAAAAGAAAAAGCATTATCAACGCACCGTTTGATGGCGTTATTCTGACAAAAAATGTAGATTCCGGCAGCTGGGTCAGTCCGGGCAAGCTTTTGCTGGATATCGGATCAGTCAATGATCTGTTTGTTAAAGTACCTGTGGCTGAAACGCTTTTAAGATACCTGAAGCTGGGACAGACTGTGGATGTTAACATTCATGCCTACAATACAAAACTGACAGGTGTGATTGAAAATCTGTCGCCCTTTGCAGATGAGAAAACAAAAAATGTATTTTTAAAAATCCGGATTTCTTCTTTACAAAAAGTGGCCCAGAATATGTCTGCCTCGGTCAGAATCCCCACTGGAATTTCTGAACCCCTGGCAATAATTCCCAGAGATGCCCTGATCAAGTTTCAGGGAAAGGATTATGTGTTTGCGATTCAAAAAGAAAAAGCAGTCATGCTGTCGGTGAATATTGTCCGGTATATGGGAACGGAAATCGGTGCGGATAATGCGCATTTCATTCCGGGGATGCAAGTGATTGTGGATGGCAATGAACGTCTGAGAGCAGGTCAGCCTGTTATTGTTACCGGGAAAAAATAAATGGATATTATTCGATTTTTTATCAGCAAACCGGTTACCGTAGCGGTCGGGGTTATCATGGTGGTGATGTTCGGGCTGATCGGGCTTCAGAAACTTCCGGTCCAGCTGACCCCTGATGTGGAAACCCCTATGATTACGGTGAGTACTGTATGGTACGGGGCAACACCCTATGAAATTGAAAAAGAGATCATTGAAAGACAGGAAAAAGTATTAAAAGGGCTGCAGGGGCTGACCGAAATGGAAAGTTCCAGCTATAACAGCCTGGGAACCATTACCCTGTCCTTTACGATGGGAACGGATATTGACGATGCCCTGCTCAGGGTGTCCAACAAGCTTTCCGAAGTGAGCAATTATCCGGGGAATGCAGATCGCCCCACCATTGAATCATCGGGTGCGAACAGTTCTCCGGTTATCTGGTCGGTTTTAAGGCCGCTTCCGGGAAACACCCAGGAAATCCGGCAGTTCAAGACATTTTTTGAAGATAATGTCCGTCAGCATCTGGAGCGGGTAAACGGCGTTGGCTCATTGCTGGTTTTCGGCGGCACGGACGATACTCTGGATATTATCATCGATATCAAAAAAATGGCCAGGTATAATGTTTCCATCCATCAGATTATCGCAGCTGTTCAAAAAACCAATCAGAATATTTCTGCAGGTATTCTGGGAATGGACAAGAAAAATTACCGTATCAGGACCGTGAGCCAGTTTCAGAATCCTGAGGATGTTCTGGATGTGGTGATTTTTGATGACGGGATAAAACGGGTATACCTCAAGGATATCGGGCAGGCGCAAAAAGGGTATAAAAAGGCGGACGCGTCAGTTCTTCATAAAGGCAGAGCCGTAATTGTTGTCGGGGTCAAGAAAGAAAAAGGCGCCAATGTTCTTGAAATTACCGAAGAAGTTGAAAGGACAATGGGACAGCTGAATGCCGGCATCCTCAAGGACAACGGTCTTGAGCTTGAAATCGTTTCTGATCAGCGGCCCTATATTCGTACGGCAACGGATCTGGTAAAGCGAAATATTTTTATCGGCGGTTTTCTGGCCATCTGCGTTCTTCTGGTTTTTTTAAGAAGTTTACGGGCAACATTGATTACGGGAATTGCCATTCCGATCTCTGCTGTGGGGTGTTTTGTTTTTCTATGGCTCATGGGAAGAAATCTGAATGTGGTCAGTATGGCGGGGATCTCTTTTGCCGTTGGGATGCTGGTGGATAATTCCATTGTTGTACTGGAGAATATTGACCGGCATCGCAAGATGGGGAAAACCGCATTTGACGCTGCCTACGAAGGAACAAAAGAAGTGTGGGGCGCTGTTCTGGCATCCACGGCAACCACGGTTGCTGTTTTTTTGCCGGTTATTTTCATGCAGGAGGAAGCCGGTCAGTTATTCCGGGATATTGCCATTGCCATAACCTCCTCAATTGTTCTGAGTCTTTTGGTTTCCATTTCTGTCATTCCAACGCTGTTTAATCTGTTTTATAAAAACAAGCCATTTACACAAATAAACCAGATGCAGAAAAGTGTGGTCGGCGCTTTTCTGGCCGGCTGGATTTTTAAATTCAGTTCATTTTGCATGAAAACGGTTTTCACCCGGATGGTCACTATCCTGAGTTTTACATCCCTTGCGGTTGTCCTGACGGTCTGGCTTCTGCCCAGCGCTGAATATCTTCCCCAGGGCAACCGGAACCTGATCCTGAATATTATCATTCCGCCGCCGGGATATTCCACAGCCAAGCTCAAAGCCATGGGGGAATATGTTTATAAAAGCACAGAGCCGTATTTTAAAGAAGACGGCAAGGACGGGTTTCCCCAGATCAAACACATGTTTTATGTGGGTGCTGACAGGATCACACTGTTTGGTGGTATCAGCACTCATGATACCCGGGCAAGGGAGTTGATTCCTCTTTTTACAAAGGTGATACGATCCATTCCCGGCGTGTTCGGGGTCAGTATTCAGGCGGGAATTTTTGAATCCGGTATTGGCAAGGGAAGAACAGTGGATGTCAATATCTCCGGTGACAGGATGCCGGATATTATCCAGGCAGGATATGCATTGTTTGGCGCTATCAGTGCAAAGATGCCGGAAAACACTCAGGTTCGTCCGGTCCCTTCCCTGGAAGCCAGTTATCCTGAGGCCAATTTTATCCCGAATCAGGAGAAGCTTGCTGCAAACGGTCTTTCAGCAGAAGCGCTTGGGGTATATGTTGATATCCTTATGGATGGAAGAAAGATCGAAGAATACCGGCCTGAGGGAATCAAACAGGTGGATCTGATACTCAAGGGCAAGGATGCCTCTGCAGGGTCTCCTGAGGATATTTTAAATGCCACGGTTGTGAATCAGTTCGGCGATCTGATCCGGATCAGGGATGTGGCGGATATTTCTTATGACCAGGGCATGCCGCAGATCAACCATCTGGAACGCAACCGGACCATCACCCTTCAGGTCACGCCTCCTGAAACCCTTGCGTTGCAGACCGCCATGGAGCAGATCGAAGGACAGATCATTCCTGAATTAAAACAGGAAGGAAAGCTTGACAATGTTAATGTGGCTGTGGGTGGAAACGCAGACAAATTGGTTGAGACCATGGATGCACTTAAATGGAATCTTCTTCTGGCGCTTGTGATTACATATCTTCTGATGTCCGCCCTGTTTGAAAATTTTATATATCCGTTCATTATTCTTTTCACGGTTCCCCTGGCCGCAGCCGGCGGTTTTGTGGGCTTATGGGCTGTAAATATCTATCTAAGCTCACGGGGTGTGGGGCTCCAGGGATTTGATGTGCTGAGTATGCTGGGGTTTATTATTCTGATCGGGACAGTGGTGAACAATGCAATTCTTATTGTTCATCAATCCTTGAATAATGTCAGATATAACGGGCTTGTCGGAAAGCAGGCAGTTGAAGATGCGGTAAAAACAAGAATCCGGCCGATTTTCATGAGCGCCACAACCAGCTTGCTGGCCATGGCGCCCATGGTTGTATCCACCGGATCCGGGAGTGAGCTTTACCGGGGACTCGGGGCCATCCTGCTGGGCGGCCTTGCCGTATCAACGGTATTTACGCTGGTGGTTATCCCGGCCCTGCTGATTTTCATCATCGGGTTTGAAAAACCAGCGCTGTTTGTCCAGGAAAGCTGATTCATTATTCTTTGACCACGTCAAGAACCACCTGCATATTTGATTTTGCAGCAGGAGAATCTATTTGGTCCGGGTCGGCTTCTTTGGCCAGCGGACGTGTTTTGCCGTATCCGACAGTTGTCAGTCTGTCAGCCGGGATATTCCCTTTGGAAATGATATAATCCCTGACCGCCTGAGCTCGTTTTTCACTTAATTTCTGGTTATAGTCCAGTGATCCTTTTGCAGATGCATGACCTTCAATATTCAATTTGATTTCGGGATTTTTTGCCAGAATTTCAATATTTTTATCCAGAATGGATTTACCATCCCGGGTCAGTGTATGATCATCAAATTCAAACGGAATGGTGCTCAAGGGTTTAAGAAGCAAGACGGCTTTGTGATATCCAAGTCCGGTGTTTTTATGACCCAGGAAAACATCTGTCACATATTCTGCCATGGGATCGGAAGGCACCATGTCCAGGGCAGAAACCATATAACCGCAGGAGGATGTTTTGGCAATGTTTTCCATTAATAATTTACCGTCTTTATCATTTCCCACATGGACAGTGTAAATACAGACTGTGTTATCAAGGGCTTTAATCATTTTCTGGGCTGCCAGAACAGGGGTGTTATCCAGATCTTCACCGTCACTGACAATAATGACGGCTTTGTTTCCCTTGATATTTTTAAGATCAGAAGCAGCAGCGTCAATCGCTGCTGTCATTGGTGTCGGGCCGCCGGTATGATTTACGGACAAAATTCCGGTTCTCATGTCTTTTTGATCAAAAGCAGACATGCCGTAAACAAGCCGGGTCTCATTTTCTGACAGCTGAGGACCCTGGCCAAAGGTTCGCAGACCGGAGACAGAAGAAATCGGGGGAAGGGTTTTATTCATTCTTTGCACAAATGTCTTTGCTATATCAAATTTGACATAGTTTTCTTCAGTTCTTTTGTGCATGGATAATGAGGTGTCTAAAAGAACAACCCATCCATCCACTTTGGAAGAAATTTCACCTGCCAGATAGCTGGAATTCAAGTCTTTTACCGGGGGTTCAGGAACTACCCGGGCTGTTTTCACAGTGGCGCATGAGGTGAATAAAAAAAGCGCAGCTGTTAAAAAAACAGCCAGTTTAATTACGGGTCTCATAATTTTTCTCCTTTATAATTTGAGGTTACGTATTGTTCAATTTATGATATATGCACTATCAAGAGTATACTTATACTGAAAATACAATAAAAATGAAAATTAAAAATGAAAATTAATATAGCAGTCAACGGATATGGCAGAATCGGAAGATGTGTGGTCAGAGCCCTGTATGAGTCCCGCAGGTTTTCTGATCGCATCAATCTGGTCGCCGTGAATGAAACCGCAGATGCCCAGACCATTTATCACCTTACAAAATATGATTCCACCCACGGCAGATTCCCGCTGGCTTTAAAAAAAGAAGGCAGCTTTCTTGTTATCGGAGATACCCGTGTCCGGATACTGCAGGAAAAAAACATCATGAATCTGCCATGGAAGGATTTGAATATTGATGCGGTTCTGGAGTGTACAGGCATCTACAATGACAGACAGTCTGCTGATCTGCATCTGCTCTGCGGTGCAAAAAAAGTTATTTTTTCACAGCCGGCAGGGGACGAAATGGATGCCACGATTGTATATGGGGTGAATCATCAGATATTGAAGAAAAACCACACCGTTATTTCCAATGCATCCTGCACCACCAATTGTATTATTCCGGTATTGTTTGTTCTGGAGCATGCCTTTGGCATTGAAAGCGGAAGTGTGACAACCATTCATTCTGCCATGCATGATCAGCCGGTGATTGATGCCTATAATCCGGATTTAAGAAAAACGCGGTCCGCACTCCAGTCAATCATTCCTGTGAATACGGCCCTTGAAAAAGGAATCTCAAAAATTCTGCCTTCCATGGAAGGCAGATTTGAAACCCTGGCCATCCGGGTGCCGACAACCAATGTGTCTATCATGGATATCACGGTTTTAGTAAATCGGGATGCGGATGTCCGACAAATCAATGATGCATTGATCAAAGCCTCGGAGGGTGAATTAAAAGACATTCTGGGGGTGACGGATGAGCACCTTGTTTCCTGTGATTTTAATCATGATCCCAGATCTGCTGTGATTGATCTGTACCAGACCCGGGTGAGCAAAAGCCGCCTTGTCAAAATCCAGGCCTGGTTTGATAATGAATGGGGGTATTCCAACCGGATGCTGGATACAACCATTGCAGCGTTTGCAGCCGGATAAGCATCTTATTGAAATCCCGGTCAGAATATTATTTTTAACAGCTTCAGATGTGAATTATCCGGCAAGCGCCACAAGTTTCCGGGTAATCTCTTTTATTTCATCCGGAAGGGTGGTGATATCGTCAAAAGGGCGTTTCCCGCTTCTGTCCGATGCCACAATTTCATCCATTTCCGGGATAAATCCTAAAATTTCATAATCCGGCATGCTGTCTTTGATCAGTTGTTTGTCTGCTTGGGATTTCACCCGGTTGCCAATGACAACAATCCGTTTAATGCCGATGTCCTGACCCAGTTTGCGGATTTTATCCGCAGCAACCTGACTTCTTCTGCCTGGATTGACAATCACGATAAGCGCATCCACAGAACCGGACGTGGCTCTTCCCAGGTGCTCGATGCCTGCCTCCATATCCATGACAACCACTTCATTTCTGGCAAGCACCAGATGGTTCATGAGCGCTTTCAAGATGGTTGCTTCCGGGCAGATGCATCCGGAACCCCCTTTTTGAACCGTTCCCATGACCAGTAATTTTACCCCGTCTTTTTCTATGGAAAATCTGTCCGGGATATCATCCACCTTAGGATTCAGGGTAAAAAATCCGCCCATGGTTCCAGGGGTGGCGCCGGTTCTTTCTGCGATTAAATCAGAAAGCTCTGAAATGGGTGTAATGGGGCGGCTTTCATCAATACCGAGCCCTGCAGCCAGGTTGGCAACGGGATCTGCATCTATGGCAATGACCTTTGTATCTGTATTTAAAGCGGCAATGGATCGGGCAAGAAGTGAGGTAATGGTTGTTTTACCAACTCCGCCTTTTCCGCCGATGGCAAGTTTCAAGCTCAAAATAGGTACTCCTGTTTTTAATTTAAGTGTTGAAGAATGCGTCCTTTTTCATCCAGAAGATAAACCTTATGTCCCTGTTCTTCTGCAGCAAGTAAAATATCTTCTCCAATGACTGCCTGGGCCTCATATTTTTCTTTGAATAAATCTCTTGGCATTAATGCAAAACATTTTTTAGCATCTTCCTTGGTTTTAAATGCCGGTATAAATTTTTTATGGGTGGTTTCATCATTAAAGCCGAGAAATTCTTCGTCAATGCCGGGATTTTGAATGATGACATAAAACCAGGTGTCGTTTATTGAAATTGTATCCATCTGATGTTCCAAAATTTATTTCCTTTCTGTTATTTTAATGAAGTTTAATATAAGGCATTTTATTTAAAAATAAAGGAAAAATACGTGAAAAATAAAAAAACCCCTGGTCATAGAAATAACCAGGGGCCTTGAAAACTTTAATTAAGTCTAAAAAAGACTAAATTTCAAGCCATGAGTCAGAGTAGAGCGTTTCACCCATGATAACCTTATAGGTTTTGTAGTAGTCCAGAAGTTCGCCTGTCACGCTGGCTTGTCCAGGATCGTTGCCGTCCATCAGGCCCCAGATCAGGTCGGTAATGTCTGAACGCTGACCTTTGGCAATGGCAGTCTGTCTTTTGTCCAGAGGATCTGCAATAACAGACTTCATGCCGTATTTCCACAACATGACCATATAGGTGGAGTTGAGGATGGGACGCAGATGTTCCGGAGGTCCATTGGAAATGTTGGACAGACCGCAGGTGGATTTTGCACCCGGTGCAATGTCTTCAAGCATCATCTGGAAATTCAGAAGGCTCATGCATTGCTGCTGCTGGATATTAACAGGGGTTACAATACCATCAACCCATATTTTTTCGTTGGGGATACCTGCTTCGTTGGCGTAATACAGGAGTTCTACTGCCAGAGCTGCCCGTTCGTTTTCATCACGGGGCAAGCCTTCAGGACCCCACATCAGGGCAACAAAATCCGCATCATATTTTTTGGCCATCGGAACCATGGCTTCATATCTTTCAGGGCGGGCCATGATGGAGTTGACAATATGCGGAGCAGATGCGGGTTTACATACTTTAAGACCGGCTTCAATGGCATCGATATTAGAGGAGTCAAGCAGCAGGGGCATTCCCGGCACAGCTTCCTGAACAACATTGACAACCCATGGCATCAGTTCAGTACCGAATTTTTTTGCAGGTCCCAGGTTGATATCAATATAATCCATACCAAGTTCTTTCTGTCTGACAACTTCTTCCTGGATGGGTACAGGATTACGTTTAGCAGGATCAGCCTCTTTAAACTCTTTTCCGATAACTCTGGAAATGACGTTCAGGCTTTCTCCAAATAGAATCATGTTTTCCATGTTCTCTTCCTTTTACGGTTAAAATGTTACACATATGAAACCGGGCTTTTTACAAAAAAAGCCCGGTTTGAGGTTATTTATTTTGTTTTAAGGAATGCTGCCAGGTGAGCAGCTTCTCTTGGACCAACGGTAATGGTCCAGCCGGGCAGCTCTTCTTCAATATCACCTGCAATCGCAGCCGCATAACCCGGAATGATCAGTTCAGTATGTTTCACTTTATCCATGATACCGCTTTTCTTTACAAACATGCCGACATCATCACCGCCAAATTTTCCGGCAGCCCATGCAGTCAGAACAGAAAGGCCTTCAGAATCCTTGATCAGCAGCCATGCGGGAACTTTACTGGCTTCAATTTCACCGGATACGATGAAGTAAGTCAATGCAAAGTTTGTTGTAACCAGAACCGGAGAGTTTTCATTCGGATTGCCGATTTCAAAAATACCTTCAGTAACTGTCATGGGTCTCTGAGGATCAGTGAAAATATTGAGTCTTTCAAGCAGCAGCGGGAATAAGGATTCTGCGGTAAAATCGCTCATCACCACAATTCCGCCGTATTTGGCAACCAGCATACCCGCGATCAGGGTTTCCATATCAAGGTTGGAAGCCATTTCACAGGGGAAGGTAATGGTCGGGAAACCCAGGGCTTTGTTGGATGCTTTAAGTGCAGCACGTCTGATCGCCACCTGATCTTCCAGGACTTGTTTGATTTCTCTTGAGCCCGGATCAAGTACCAGGTCTTTAAGACCCATTTCGGTCAGTTTTTTAGTTAGAGGCTGAAGCGCATCAACTGAATCCGCCTTTACAGCTATCGGCAGGTCATTTTCTTTGGCCAGCGCACCCATAGCGTCAATGTTGGCTGCAGTTGCAGCATAAAGAAGCGGACGTTTGAATCCGGCCACTTTTACAGCCGCTTTCATGATCTCGACATCTTCTGTCATCAGAACAAGGTTGAACTCAGATTCCTTGGCAATTTTTTCAGCAACTGAAGCAAAAGCAGCTGCCCCTTTGCCCGCATCCTTAACAACCAGAAGTTCAGGTCTCAGGTTCAAACCTACGCGTTCATACTGGAATGCATTATATACTTTAAGCGCTTTATCCAGATCTGCCGCAGCAATATCAGAAGATACGGTTGCTGCAAGAACCGTCGGGTTAAAAAAGGTTTTTTCATGTCTGTAAAGAACAGTTTCTCCACCCGTTGTGGTCTTCCGAACACCTTTACCCAGGGCAACAGGACGGATCGGAGGCGCTGATGCTTCAGCAAGCTGTTCTTTTGCCTCGTCAGAAACGTAAGGGCAGCTGTCCAGTTCAGCCTTTCCAGATGCAAGATTCATTGCAAAGGCAAGGCATGTAGGAACTCCGCACTCCTTACAGTTGGTTTTGGGCAGGAGTTTGAATATCTGTATACCGGTTAATGCCATTTTTTTCTCCTTAAGTTTAGCAAAACTTTATGCTAAAGGTCCGAAAGTTTATTCTGGTGTGAAAAACTGCCGGACCTTTTGGGTTTAGTAATTATCCTACAAGGGGTTCCATTGTCAGTGCAGGATGACCTTTTTCCTGGAGGAAGGGAAGAATCTCTTCTTCTGTAATACCCACAGTCTCATCTGCAATCATGTCATAAAAACCCGGAACACCCATGTCTTCGCCTCTTTTTACAATACGGTCCTTGAGTTCTTCTTTCAGCATTTTCGGCATCCAGACCATTCTCAAAAGTCCGCCATCGCCAAGGATAAATTTACCCTGGGTGATATTGTGTTTGGAGTGACCCACGAACCCCGGAGAAGAAGCACCACCACCCATAACACCGGCCAGTGTGGTGAATTTCATACCGCAGGGGGTATCACCTGTGTAGTCACGGCCAACGGTCATAACACCGTTACAGGCCGGCAGCATGGCTGCAATACATTCGCAGCAACCGCAGGTGGTCATGGGATCATGAACCATGGAGTAAAAATTATAATGAGTCACAGCGCCTCTGGAGGCTTTCTGTATGAATTCATTAACGCCTTTGAACTGACCGAGTTTGGCATCAATAACCTCGCCTTTTTCAATGGGCTGGTTCGGACCTGTCGGATTGATCTCAAATGCTGCTTTACAGTCCATCCAGTTGTATGCGCCGCAAAGTCCGGTTCTTTCAGGACTTACAGAACATACATGGGAAGGTGCAAAAGACTGGCATAATGTGCATGAGTAGAAGGTTTCAACATCTTCATCTCTCATGGTATCCACACGGGCGTCACGCATGAGGTAATTTTCTCTTGCAAGTTCAGTCATTTTGTCAACATCTTCAGCGTTGGTGTAAAGGGTAACCTGAACCTTGTCCACAATCTTGGTGAAATCCTGATGAAATTTAGCATGAAGCACCACGCCGATATCTTTGAGTGTAAATCCTTTGTCAATAGCGGCTTTGGAAATACGGATCCAGGAGATATCTCTTTGTCCGATATGCATGATACCCTGGATATAGTTTACCAGATGATGAATCTGACGTTCCATGATGGGTTCAAAATCATCCTGGAATTCACGGCCGGCAATTTCAACCTTGATTCCCAGCGGGAAAGTCCCGCCTTCTTTGATACCTGCAAGGTCCGGTCCGACGATAATAACTTTACCGTCTTCAATCTGGCTCATTTCTGCTTTTTTAACCAGCTCGGTGCATTGTGTTTTTCCACCACCGCACTGTGCATAAAGATCAGCACCTCTTACACGCTCGCCCTCAAAAGCCGGACCGAATGCGCAGGGGATATCGATTTCAGTAACCTGAACTTTAAGGCCGCGGACTTCAACAGATCTTTGTACCATGTCTTCATGGGCAACCGGGGCCACAACATGTTCGTAAGTACAGATACCTGTGGGCAGAATTTCAGGAATCGGTGTGTCGGCAATTGTCGGGAAACCCCAGTTAACACAACCGGCTGCTGCAACACCCCACTCAGTTCCAACATCTCCCAGTGCGTTGACAAATGCAAAAACACGGTCTTTGTTGTATTTGAGAATGGTTCTGTAATCTCCGGGCTGAACACCGCCGAATGCCATGGCTGCTCTGTTGGCAAAACCAAGGGCAAATACAGCAGATGAGATGTCCGGACCAAACGGTACGATACGGGTATTCCAACCAACCTGCATACCAGCTTCCAGACACTGATCGATCAGTGTTTTTCCGTTATGGTTCGCAGCGCAGAAAATATACAAGGATTTTTTCTGGTAATCTTCAATAATCATTTTGGCAATTTCCGCACTGGGTGCAGCACCCACCATTGCGGCAAAACCGGGGGCTGAACCGTCAACGAATTCAACGCCACGTTTTCTTAGAATGGTATCATCTGCAGCACCGACCCATTTTTTACCGTTTTCCAGATCCGGATCTTCCTGGGCAATATAAAAATCCGGTTCATTCAGGTATCTTAAGGCTTCGATGATTTCATAGGACAGAATACCTGCCATACCGGCATCAAGAAGTGGTCCAAGGTACGGAAGCCAGTTTTTCAGTTTGATATGGGGTGGAAGAAGTCCTCTTGCAAAAGCCATAGGTTTTTTAAGATCTTCCAGTGTTTCTACTTTAAGTCCGGTTAATGAATAAATAACCGGCAGATAATATGCTGTATTCGGGAAACCCACTTTAGTGCTGGCGTCATAGGTTTGGAGAGCTTTTTCCAGTTTTCCTTCAGCGTCTGCAACTACTTTGTATCCACCTTGAATGGCAGCAAATGCGATTAGTTTTGACATATTCTCTTCCTCCTTCGTTGAGGATTTAATTATTTGTTTTCTGAATTAAAAGTCGTTTACCCTCAAGGGTTCATTATCCTTCAAGTGCCTGGCGATCAGCCATATCCATGAGGACTCTTTCTCTTGCCTTATCAATACCGAGTTCTTTTCTCTTTTTGTCGATATGATTGATCATTGCCCATGCATGTTCGATCGGATCAGTTTTCAGATCCCACATGCCGCCATATATTTTTTCCAGTTCCTTGGAAAGATAATTATGGAAAACCGGAGCACCGGAAGTGGGGAAAGTTCCACCAAATACAGTATATACACCGGAAGTAACAAAGTATTGTCCAATGGAAATGGCTTTTTCACTCATCCATTCAGGTGCGCTTCCTGCAGCAGGAAGATCAGCAATGGTTTTTCCAAGTCCGCCAGCTTTAACAACTTCAGTGGCTGCCAGCAGAATTCTTGAATTATCTACACAGGAACCTAAATGCAGAACCGGTGGGATACCCACAGTTTCACAAATCTCAGCAAGACCCGGGCCACAGTAAACCTGACCGGCTTCCGGAGTGAGAAGACCGTGAATCGCAGCAGTAATACCGTCACAACCGGTGGTCAGAACGATAACATCATTTTTGATGAGTTCTTTAATGACTTTAATGTGCATTTCATTGTGGCGTGAACGGGCATTGTTACATCCAACAACGCCGGCAATGCCACGGATTCGACCATTAATGATATTGTCATTCAATGTATAATAGGTGCCTCTGAAAGTTCCACCTAAATGGTATTCAATAGATTCAACACCAAAACCTGCAATCTGAGTCGCTTTATGCTGGGGAATCATGACATCGGCGCCACGGTTCTGGAAGTTGTCAATCGCCATTTTCACAATACGTGTGGCATCTTCCAGTGCATAATGTTCGTTGAATTCAATGTGGATAACATTATCCTGTTCCATTCGCGCAATGGGATGGGTTGTTATCAGGTGAGTATGGAAACATTTGGCAACATTGGCCAGATTCTGCATAACACACTGGATATCCACAACCATGGCATCACAGGCGCCTGTGATAATGGCCATTTCCTGCTGCAGGAAGTTACCTGCTGTGGGGATGCCATGTCTCTGGAGCATTTCATTGGCTGTACAGCAGATACCGCCCAGCTGAATGCCTTTTGCACCTTTTGTTTTAGCATAATCCAGCATTTCCTGGGACTGGGCAACGGCAACAATGACCTCGGAAAGAACAGGTTCATGACCATGCACTATGATATTTACATGGTCCTTTTTCATGATTCCCAGATTGGCTTCAGACTGGAGCGGTGTGGGTGTTCCGAAAAGCACATCCTGAAGATCGGTGGCCAGCATGGAGCCGCCCCATCCGTCTGCAAGGGATGCTCGGGTACATTGTTTGATCAGATTTTTATAATCCTGGTCAACACCCATGTGGGTCCGGTGCATGATTTCAACAATTTCTCTGTCGATATTTCTCGGGTTTACACCTTCTTTATTCCAGATGTCCTGAAGGGGTTGAGGTGCCCGTTTCAGATACAGCAACTCACCGGAAGATTTTCCCCATTCATTCAGGGCAGCTTCAGCAACTTCCAGAGCAATTTCATCAATGTCTCTTTGTTGTTTTACGCCGTCAACTTCAACAGTGGTTGCAACATTCAAATGCGGTGCAATGGCTATAAGTTTCTGGGTGTCTTTAATTCGATAAGCGTTTGTTTCTTTTTTTGCAGCAGCCATAAAAACTTCTGCAACGCATCTGCCATGATCTGAATGGGCAGCAGCACCAACAGCCACCATTCTGGCAAAGTTTCTTGCAGCAATGGTATTTGCAGTGGCACCGCAAAGACCTTTTCGGGTATCTTCGCCTTCAATGCCACCCTTGGGCAGTGGGAGTCTGCAGGGACCCATTGCGCAGTTTTTGCAGCAGATTCCCTGGATACCTATGTTACAGGGTTTCATATTGACAGCTCTGTCAAAAATGGTTTCAATACCAAGTTTGTGAGAGCGGACAATCATTTCCTGGGTTGATACTTCGTATGATGCTTCTATAGGATCAGCAAGCTTTGGTCCTTTTTCGATCGTTTTTTCGGTCATTAGAGGTTCCTCCTCCTGATTATGATATATAAAAGGTTGTACTGCGGATATCGCAGCAGCAACCATGTTGCCATTAGCTGACGCGTTTGTGAATCCGGTCTAAATTTTCAATGATTTTGTCAAGCATTGATTTCTGGACTTTTGCTGCAGTCATACTAACTATCGTTTTCTGGGTTTCATCTGATTTTGTTGCATGTTTGGCCTTTTCTGCGGCACGTTTTTCTCTCAGTGCCAGCTCATCAGCCTCACGTTTGGCTGCAGCATCCTTTGCTGCCTGTTTTTCAGCTTCAACAGCAGCTTTGGCATCTGCCTCAGCTTTTGCTTTTGCATCAGCAGCCGCTTTTACTTTTGCAGCAGCATCGGCAGCAGCTTTTGCATCAGCATCGGCTTTTGCCTTAGCATCGGCATCGGCTTTTGCTTTTGCTTCAGCAGCAGGGTCTGCGGCAGGTGCGGCAGGAGCTGCGGGTGCAGCAGCTTTAGCAGCAGGCGCAGCTTCAGTTTTTGCCGCTGGTTTAGCTTCAGCTTTTGGAGCTTCTTTTTTGGCAGGAGCTGCTTTTTTAGCAGGCGCTTCTTTTTTCTTTTCTTCTTCAATGGTCAGATCAGGTGCCGGAGACAGCGCTGCAAAATCAATTTCAACATCATCCAGCTGTTTGGCAATGGGTGCAACATCCATTGCAGATCCGCCGTCAGAAATGAGGTTGATGAATGCTTTGGCCAGTTTGATCGCTTCAGGATGACGCATGATCAGAATGCTGGAACCGGACATCAGATAGGAAACAGCGCCCACAGCTTCCATGAGGATGGCGCGTCTTTCAGGATCACCCAGTTCAGGCGCATCCGCTACTGTCTGTTTTGCTTCTTTGCATTTCCATACTTCATTGCCCAGATTGTTGATCATGGGGTTCTGAAGTTTGTCATCTCCCTGGGACATTGCAGCCTGTGTGAGTCTTTCCATAACTGAATAGGAATATTCAAGACCATACCCCAGACCGCCGGTTGTCGGATCAACAATGACTTTATTAAGGGATACACCCAGGTTTTCAAGAAGGATGTTCACCTGTTTGGCAAGGTTGACATCAATGGGAGAAGAAGAAATTACGGTGTGACCATACCCCATGGCAGCAGCGCCGATTCCTTTATGGTTCTTTTCTTCAACAGGTCCGATAACAAGCTGGTCACCGTCACAGACCTCGCATACTTTTTTGAGTACTTCTTCATCTTTGGCAGGGACAGCACATCCCCATACGATGACCGGTACCTTCACTGCAGCCAGAACTTTTTTAACTGTCTTGGCAGCATCCTCTGCGCTGGCATTTTTATCATTGGGGTCAATGCTTTTAAGCTGCAGAACAATGGCCTGTGCATTGTAGACTTCAACACATTTTTTTGCCCATGCAGCAGGATCGGAAACCACATCCTTAAAAGGAGCAAGAGCGGCTTCCGGCCAGTCTTCCGGAACAATATCCCAAATTTCCATTGCAATAACGGGTTTATTGGGCATTTTGCCTTCAAACTGGTAGAACGGATAACTGGTCTGACCACCAACAGTAAGTGCATTGTCACCTTTTCCTATGGTGATGCCTTTTATACTGCCGGCATATTTTTCTTTGGTTATTTCAAATCCCACGTTTACCTCCTAAGATTTAACATAATAGTTATGAGTTTGGGGGGTTAAGATTAAACTGACAGGGTGCCATCAGAAAATGACAGATAGACAACAGGATTTTCAGATTAAACATTGCTGAATTTAATTTGATATTTTTTCCCATATATCTGTCCGTACTATATCCTAAATCCAATATTCATTAATAACAGCGTATTTCATATAATTTGTAGGTTTTTTTGTCAATAGTTGAATGAATTTAATGACACGGATAATCGAGGCTCGAAAACCTTGATACGAGCTGTTTTTAAGGGCCTTCGCTACTGTGTGGTATATCCCTGAATCAAATTTATTTTATAAATTGTGTCTGTGCAGGTGAAAAATATTGATTTTTTTTGCTTAATCTAATAGGTAGATCAATGCAGTTAGAATTTTTATGACCAAAAACGAATATATTGGGTTCACATTATCTTTTATTTAAAATCGGCTCAGGTTTGAGTCCACAGTATTAAAGGAGTATATCATGGCATTAGATCCAACCAAACATGCAGATTGGGAAATTGCACAAGATGCAGAAAAAACAATGCTGACAATTTATGAAATTGGTGAGAAGCTGGGATTGACAAAAGAAGAACTTCTTCCCCAGGGTCACTATATTGCAAAAATTGATTTCAGAGCAGTTCTTGAGAGACTTAAAGACAAACCAAATGGAAAATACATCGATGTAACAGCAATTACACCGACACCTCTGGGGGAAGGCAAATCAACATCCAGCATGGGCCTTGTTCAGGGTCTGGGTAAAATCGGCAAGAAAGTTTGTGCTGCCATTCGTCAGCCCTCCGGCGGACCAACCATGAATATCAAAGGGTCTGCTGCTGGTGGTGGTTTGGCCCAGTGTATTCCCCTGACTCCTTTTTCTTTAGGGTTCACCGGTGACATCAATGCGATCATGAACGCACATAACCTTGCCATGGTTGCGTTGACTTCCCGTCTGCAGCATGAAAGAAACTATACTGACGAACAGCTTGAAAGACTGTCCGGCATGAAAAGAATCGATATCGATCCCACACGAGTTGAAATGGGGTGGATTATTGACTTCTGCTGCCAGTCACTGCGTAACATCATCATCGGTATTGATGGCGTGAACGGGAAAACCGACGGTTTCATGATGAAATCAAAATTCGGTATTGCTGTTTCTTCTGAAGTTATGGCCATTCTTGCTGTTGCAAAAGATTTAAAAGACATGCGTGAAAGAATGGGCAAGATCGTTGTGGCCTATACCAAAAAAGGTAAACCCGTTACCACTGAAGATCTCCAGGTGGCCGGCGCCATGACCGCATGGATGGTTGATGCGCTGAATCCGTCTTTGATTCAGACTCTTGAAGGACAGCCTGTTATTGTTCATGCAGGTCCGTTTGCCAACATCGCTATTGGTCAAAGTTCCATTATTGCGGATAGAATCGGTCTTAAACTGGCAGATTACCATGTTACAGAATCCGGATTCGGTGCAGACATCGGATTTGAAAAATTCTGGAACCTCAAATGCCGTTATTCAGGTCTTAAACCGGACTGTGCGGTTGTTGTTGCAACTATCCGTGCACTTAAATGCCATGGTGGCGCTCCGGTTCCAGTTCCCGGAAAAGCCATGCCTAAAGAATATCTGACTGAAAATGTGGACTGGGTTGCAAAAGGATGCGGCAACTTGATTCATCATATCAGAAACGTTCGAAAAGCCGGTATCTCTCCGGTTGTCTGCATCAATGCGTTCTATACTGATACAGATGCTGAAATTGCAAAAGTTCGCGAACTGTGTGAAGCTGAAGGCGCAAGAGTGGCTCTTTCCCGTCATTGGGAAAAAGGCGGTGAGGGCGCTATTGAATTTGCCAAAACAGTTGTTGAAGCCTGCGAAGAAAAAACTGAATTCAAATTTCTGTACGAGCTGGATATGCCGATTAAACAGAGAATTGAGCTTATTGCCAAGGAAGTTTACGGCGCAGATGGTGTTGATTATTCAGCAGATGCCAACAAAGCCCTTGAAAGAATCCAGGCTGATCCTGAGCTGGCAAAACTTGGCATGTGTATGGTAAAAACACATCTGTCCCTGTCTGACAATCCAACCCTTAAAGGCGTTCCAACCGGATGGAGACTGACCATCCGAGAAGTTCTCACTTACGGTGGTGCAGGATTTATTGTTCCGGTTGCAGGTGCTATCTCCCTGATGCCGGGTACCAGCTCCAACCCTGCCTTCAAACGGGTGGATGTTGATGTGGAAACCGGTAAGGTTCAGGGCGTATTCTAGTCGAAAATTGTAATTTTTTTTAGAAACGACTTTGTCAGACTCAAATTTTCTTTCTCGACATACCACAGTATGTTTGAGGGGGAAATTTGAGTCTGCCTTGTATTCAAATAAAATCTTAAAATTTTCGAGAACTATATAGATAGATTTAGGAGAAAAAAATGACTGCTGAAATTATAAGCGGAACAGAAATAAGAAAGACTATCCTTGCTGAAATAAAAGCGGAAGTCGAAGAAATGAAAGCAAAACACGGCAAAGTCCCTGGCCTTGTCACCATCCTTGTTGGTTCAAGCCCGGCATCCATAAGCTATGTCACGTTGAAAGTAAAAACAGCTATCTCTTTAGGTTTTCATGAAATTCAGGATGATCAGCCAGATGATATTTCTGAAGAAGCTCTGCTGGCTTTGATTGACAAATACAACAATGATCCGGCCATTCATGGTATCCTGGTTCAGCTTCCGCTGCCCAAACACATTGACGATAAAAAAGTGCTCAATGCCATTAATCCGGACAAGGACGTTGATGCATTTCATCCGGTGAATGTCGGCCGTCTGATGATCGGTGGTGATGAAGTCAAATTTCTTCCCTGCACACCTGCAGGTATTCAGGAGATGATTGTCAGATCAGGAACTGAAACCTCCGGCGCTGAGGTTGTTGTTGTGGGAAGATCCAATATCGTTGGTAAACCCATTGCCATGATGATGGCTCAAAAAGGCAAGGGTGCCAATGCAACGGTTACAATTGTGCATACCCGGACAAAAGATCTTGCAGCCCATTGTAAACGTGCAGACATTCTAATTGTTGCCGCCGGTGTTCCTGATCTGGTAAAACCTGAATGGATCAAACCCGGTTCAACAGTTATTGATGTCGGCGTTAACAGGGTCGGCATGAATGAAAAAACTGGACAGGTAATTCTTAAAGGAGATGTTGACTTTGAGAAAGCCAAGGAAATTGCCGGTAAAATTACGCCGGTTCCAGGCGGTGTCGGACCAATGACCATTGCCATGCTCATGAAAAACACGCTCAGATCTGCACAGCTCAGTTTGTCATGATTGTTTAAGATACATTCGTACATAATAAATATAAAAAGGCCCTTTCCCGCACGAGCGGGGGGGCCTTTTTATATTTATTGACGGACTTTATGTAAAAAGGAATTCAGATGTGCATCAAAGGGTGGATAATTATTTAATCAAATGGTATTATCTCATGTCTCGTTTTTAATTCCTTGTTGTTCGAACGGGATACAAATTTCAAACATACGTAAAAAATAATTATTCATATATATAATGAAGGGGGAAGCATGGATAAACTGGATGCAATATTTGCGCCTGAAACCATTGCAGTGATCGGCGCATCAACTCAAAAAGGCAAAGTCGGTCATGATATTTTTGCCAATATTCTTTCCGGCGGTTATACAGGAACTTTATACCCTGTCAATCCAAAAGCCAAATCTGTATTAAGTGTGAAATGCTATGCCACGATTGCTCATATTCCCGATCCGATCGATCTGGCCATGATTATTCTGCCACCGAAAGGCGCACTGCAGGCGGTTAAGGATTGCATAACCAAAGGGGTTAAGGGCATTGTCATTGTTTCTGCCGGTTTTAAGGAAGTGGGCGGAGAAGGTGAAAAGATAGAGCTTGAAATAAAAAAACTGTGTGCCGATTCAGGCGTAAGGCTTGTGGGGCCAAACTGTCTGGGGGTGATTAATCCTTCTCCAAAAGTGTCTTTGAATGCCAGTTTTTCTGCCCGGATGCCCAAACCCGGAAATGTATCTTTCATATCCCAGAGCGGTGCGCTGTGCACGGCTGTTCTGGATTATGCGGCAGATAAGGGGTTTGGTTTCTCCAAGTTCATCTCCATTGGAAATAAGGCAGATGTGGATGAGCTGGATCTTTTAAGATATTATCACAATGATCCGGATACAGATGTGGTGATGATTTATATGGAAGAGCTGAACAGAACTGCTGAGGAATTCATATCCGAGGTCCGGGAAATGACGTCCGGGACCAATCCCACCCATGTCATTGTCATCAAGTCAGGGTCTTCTGATGCCGGAGCAAAGGCGGCAGCATCCCATACTGGTGCCCTTGCGGGTTCAGATGCCCTGTATGATGCCATTTTTGCCATGTCAGGCATTTTAAGATGTGCAACAGTGAACCAGCTGTTTGATTATGCCCAGGCATTTGCCGGCAATAAATATCCGAAAGGCAACCACATTGCGATTATCACCAATGCCGGCGGACCCGGAATTATTGCAACGGATATGAGTGAGCAGTCCGGATTGAAACTGGCTAAATTTTCTGAGGAAACCGTAAAAGAATTAAAAAAATATCTGCCGTCCACAGCAAATTTTCATAATCCGGTGGATGTGATCGGAGATGCTGCAAAGGATCGGTACGAGAACACCCTTGCAACGGTACTCAGTGATGATGCGGTTGATGCCGCGTTGATTATTCTTACACCTCAGTCCATGACTGATGCCATAGGCACAGCCGAGGCGATTGTAAATATCGCCAAAAACAATTTAAAACCGATTGTCTGTGCGTTTATGGGCGTTGTGGATGTGTCAGACGGGGTTAAGCTTTTGCAGAAAAACAGGATTCCGGTGTATCAGTTCCCTGAAAGTGCAGCCCGTTCTCTGGGCGCACTAAGACTTGGCGTTCAATGGCTGTTCAGGAAAATTCTGCCCCAGTTTAATTTGACGTATGATGTTGAACGGGCAAACCAGATTATTGCGAACTGCATACAGAAAGGCCAGACGGTTTTAGGTGAGCTTGAAGGCAGTGAACTGCTTCAGTGTTATGGATTTAAAACCCTTCCCATGGCGCTGGCAAAAAATAAAAATCAGGCAGTCACCATCGCTGAAGAAATCGGGTATCCGGTGGTTATGAAGATTGTTTCTGACGATATCCTGCATAAGACAGAGGCGGGTGGCGTTGTGGTGGGCCTGGAAGATGCCAATGCTGTTAAACACGCATTTGCAGATATTATGGAGAAGGCCAAAGATTATGATCCGAGTGCGAAAATAGACGGGGTTTTAATTCAGAAAATGGCAGCTAAAGGAAAAGAGGTTATTCTTGGATTGTCAAAAGACCCGGTATTTGGTCATGCAGTCATGTTCGGGCTGGGCGGAATTTTTGTTGAAGTATATAAGGATGTGATCTTCAGGCTCTCTCCCATGGGCAGAAATTCCGCCAGAAGAATGGTGAGAAGCATAAAAGGATACCCGATTCTCAAGGGGCTCAGAGGCGACGGGCCATCAGATATTGAAACCATCGAAAAGCATATTGTCTCTTTAAAGGTCATGGCGGACAATCATCCCATGATCAAAGAACTGGATATCAATCCATTGTTTGTGCATGAGGAAGGAAAAGGCACAACGGTTGCGGATACGATTATCCGTCTGGAAGATCAGGAGAGCTGATTATCGTATATCCGGTAATTCAATATACCCCTGATGAAATCAGATATTTGAAAGGTCAGGACAAGGTTAAGGCGTTAAGCGGATATGCCAGGAAAGCAGCCTTGCTATCTGCTGAAAAATCCAGGCTTTCGGTTCATGTGTTTGAAAAGGATGAACAGGGGGTGCCGGTGTCTTTCAACGGGATTTTCTGGTCCGTTGCACACAAGGAGAATGTTGTTGCAGGGGTTGTATCAACGCAGCGGATCGGCATTGATGTTGAGAAAATTAAACCGGTATCAGATGCGGTATTCAAAAAAATCCTGACCCCTGATGAAAATATGCAGTTTAAATCTCAGGATCGGAAACTTAATTTTTTCAGGGCATTTACAGCCAAGGAAGCAGTGCTGAAAAAAACAACAGTCGGGATCAAGGGGTTGTCAAAGACAAAAATTGAAAGTGTCCTGGATGATACATATTTGATTATCCGCTTTCAAAATGAAAAATATTGTATTGAAAATTTTTATTTTGAAGATTACCTTGCAGCAGTGACCAAAGATCAATGCGATGTTAACTGGGTGCTGGGATAAAGAAAGCTAAAGAAAATCCAAGGAGAAGAGAATGGAGAAAGGAGACGGTTTTATAATGGACCAATCCTCTGAAAAGGAGGAAAAACCATTACCGAAAATTGATTTTTCAAGTTTTGTTCTGTCATTGTATTCATCGGGACTTGTTCAGCTTGGCAAAGTGGAAGATCCGTCAACGGGCAAAAAAGCGGTTCACCTTGATCTGGCCAAGCACACCATTGAAATTATTGCCATGCTGGAAAAAAAAACCCGCGGTAATCTGAATGAGGAAGAGCAGAATCTGTTAAAGGCGCTTCTCAGTGAAATCAGAATGGCTTTTGTTGAGGCAAAGGCTTGATTCGACACTATTCATCCTTTGCAAAAATCAATCTTTTTTTATATGTCACGGGCAAAAGGGCAGATGGGTACCATGATCTGTATTCTTTGATGACGCAGATTGATTTAAAGGATGATGTGTATATTGATTTTGATTTTCCATGCATTCAGGTGGAATGCAGATATCCCGGCGTGCCTGAAGATGAGAGCAATCTGGTTTATAAAGCAGCAGAATTGTTTTTTGAATCTTTGCCACCTGCCGGGAGGAGAAAAAACCAGGGGCTGGGTATCCGGATTGAAAAACAGATTCCTCCCGGCGGCGGTCTGGGTGGGGGAAGTTCCAATGCAGCAACTGTTCTGATGGCATTGAATGAATATCACAATAATCCTTTGTCCCGGGAAAAATTAATGGAAACAGGTCTGCGCCTGGGAGCAGATGTGCCGTTTTTTATTTTCGGAAAGCCTGCCATAGCCACCGGCGTGGGAGAGCGGCTGGAAAAACTTGAAAAATTAAAGCCTTATTTTCTTGTTTTGTGTCATCCGGGGGTGATGGCATCCACGGCCCAAGTCTACAAAAATATTGATTTCAGATTGACATCAAAGTCAAAATATAATATGAGTACTGGTTTGAATATGCCGTTACGGGGGCAGGGATTTGATGTTCTGGGGAAGGTTCATAACGACCTTATGGAGTCAGCTTTACGGCTTTATCCGGGCATCAGGGAAACAAAGCAGGCAATGGAGTTGCTGTTATGCCGGGAGGTGTTTATGACGGGAAGCGGTGCCTCTCTGTTCGCTCTTTTTTCGACCAGGCAAAATGCTGAAGAAGGCTTTAAAAAGCTTGAGAAACAGTGGCATGGAACCCAAAGAAAACTATTTCTTTCCTCGTTTAACTGAGGTTTTTTAAGTTTAATGTACTGGGGCGTCGTCAAGCGGTAAGACACAGGGTTTTGATCCCTGCATTCAGAGGTTCGAATCCTCTCGCCCCAGCCAAATTTGTATAACCAGATTTTTTAAATCGGGGAAAAAAGAGATTTGATATGAATAACTTGTCAATTTTTGCAGGAAATTCCAATCCTGTTCTTGCAGACCGGATTTCAGAGTATCTTGCAAAACCATTGGGAAGATTGAAGGTCAATCGTTTCAGTGATGGGGAGACTCAGGTTGAAATCCATGAGAATGTCAGGAAAAAGGAAATTTTTGTTATTCAGTCCACCTGTAAACCTGTAAATGATAATCTTGTTGAACTGTTATTATTGATTGATGCGTTCAAGCGGTCTTCAGCAAGCAGAATCACGGCAGTTATTCCATATTTCGGGTATTCCCGGCAGGATAAAAAAGTGTCCCCGAGGGTTCCGATCAGCGCAAAAATGGTTGCCGATCTTCTGGAGAATACAGGTGTTCACCGGGTGATAACCATGGATCTGCATGCCGGACAGATTCAGGGGTTTTTCAGCTGTCCTGTGGATAATCTTTATGCGGCTCCGGTAATTATTGAAGATATAAAAGCCCGACATTCTGAAAATCTGGTGGTGGTATCTCCTGATGCCGGCGGCGTTGAGCGTGCAAGAGCATATGCCAAGCGGCTGGATGCAAGCCTGGCTATTGTGGACAAAAGAAGAAGCGCTCCCAATCAGGCAAAAGCCATGGCTATCATAGGGGAGGTCAAGGGAAAGACGGCTATCATTGTTGATGATATGGTTGATACTGCAGGAACATTAACAGAGGCAGCCGGTGTAATCATTGAAAATGGCGCACAACAGGTTCATGCCTATTGTACACATCCCGTACTGTCAGGACCTGCGATTGATCGAATCAAAAAATCATCTTTGAATTCTCTTGTTGTGACAGATACAATCCCGTTGTCTGATGAGGCTAAACAGTGTGAAAAGATTGAGACGCTATCCATTGCCAACCTGGTGGGGGAAGCAATAATGCGCAGTTACAGGGGTGATTCTGTAAATTCTTTATTTGTATAAAATATTTGATATGAGTTTTCTGTATAAAGGTTTGCAGAAACGGAGGAAAGAGCTTTGGAACTAATTGAATTAAATGCGAAAGTAAGAGAAGCAACAGGCAAGGGTGCTGCAAGAACACTAAGAAGAAATAATGCTGTTCCTGCGGTCGTTTATGGGGCAAAAACAGAGCCGATGAATCTGTCTATCGTTACATCTGAACTCGATAAGATCATTCGAGACAACGGGGCATCCGGATTGTTTTTTGATCTTAAGATTGAAGGGGATTCAGGCAAAAAGAAAATTGCCCAGTTAAAAGAGCTGCAGATGGACGTTTTCGGTCTGAATTATTTTCATGTGGATCTGCTTGAAATCGATCTGGACACAAAAGTTTCAGTCATGGTTCCTGTTGAAGCTGTCGGAAAAAGTATCGGTGTGCATGAGGGCGGGTTGCTCCAGATTATCCGGCGTGAGCTTGAAGTTATCTGTAAACCTGCTGATACGCCTGAGACCATCCAGATTGATATTTCAGCATTGGAAATTGGCGATGCTGTTCATGTAAACGATATTGATCTTGGTGATGCCATTGAAATCCCCCATGAAGTTAATTTTACCGTAATTACTATTGTGGCCCCGACTACCGAGGAAGCAGCATCTGAAGAAGATGATGATGATGAAGTTGAAGTAAAAGTTAAAAAAGCGCCTGCTAAAGAAACTGCTTCAGAAGACTAATCGTCTTGTAAATGTCGGATTCAAGATTTAAAATTGTTGCGGGTCTGGGAAATCCGGGAGACGGATATGCCCAGACCCGTCATAATATTGGATTTTTAGTTGTTGAAGCGATTGCTTCAAAGTTCAGCCTGTCCCTGGATAAATCCCGTTTCGATTCACAGTATGCAAAAGCTAAAATTGGCGCAAACGAGGTCTTCTTGATCAAACCGCTTTCATACATGAATAACAGCGGATTCCCCCTTCAAAAATTTGCGTCTTATTATAAAATAGATATCAATGATATTATTGTGATTCATGATGATATGGATCTGAGTTTCGGTCAGATCAAGATTGTTAAAAGCCGGGGTCATGGCGGTCACAATGGCGTACGTTCCATTCTTGAAGTTTTCGGTCAAAAAGACTGCGTCAGAATTCGGGTGGGGGTTGGACATCCGGGTTCCGGTAAAGATATTACCGGCCATGTTCTCGGACGATTTTCCCCTGATGAAATTGCGGTCCTGGATCAGTGCGTAAATGCTGCATCCGAGGCTTGTATCTGTGCGCTTGAAAAAGGGGTGACGATTGCCATGAACAGGTTTAATACTGTTCGTTAATCAGTGAAAATTCTGTCAAAAAGTTCCTGTTTCTCCTGCCCTGTTTATTGAAAATTGCTTCCTGATGATGTCTGTAAATGCCTGTTCTTTAAAAAAAATCAGTTGACAATATTGTTCAAATATGGTTCTCTGCCTGAGAATGGGCTAATTGTTTTTAAATATAAAGGTGGGGTATTAAATGGGTGAAAAATCCAGAAAAAACAAGACAGAACAAGTGACAAAAGCTAAAAAGGAATTCCTTAAAGGTGATCTGGCTGTTTATCCTGCACATGGTGTTGGTTGTATCGAGTCAATTGAAAGCAAGGAGATAAACGGAGACACCATGAATTTTTACATGATGAAAATTGTGGAAAATGGAATGGTGATTATGATCCCGACATCAAATGTCGAGTCAGTCGGCTTAAGAGAGGTCATTCCTGAGACAGAGGTTCCCGCGGTCTATAAAGTCATGAAAGAAAAGGCGCGGGGTGCGGATAACCAGACATGGAACAGACGCTACCGCGAATATATGGACAAGATTAAAACCGGCTCCATTTATGACGTGGCTGAAGTATTCAGGGATCTTTTTCAGTTGAAACTTGAAAAAGATCTTTCTTTTGGGGAGCGAAAGCTTCTTGATACGGCTCAAAATTTGCTGGTTCAAGAATTGTCAACTGCCAAGGATATTGATGAAAAATCCATGATGCAGGAGATTGAGAACCTTTTTACCTGACACCTTTAAAATTTAACAAGATTTAGAAAACCGGCGGATGATTAATATTTTCGCCGGTTTTTTTTTATGATGAAACAAAACATTTACATATCAGAAGAGCTTGACGGAAAAAGGCTGGATTTTATTGTGTCAGCACAGGTTGATTCCTGTTCAAGGGCCTGTGCAGTTGATGGTATTCTGCAGGGACAGATTCTTGTTAATTCCTGTCAGAAAAAGCCAGGGTACAAGGTAAAGCATGGAGACCATATTTCCCTTGATATTGAGGTTCAGGAAGGATCTGTTTCAATTTTACCTGAAGAAACTGCCCTGGATATTATTTACGAAGATCCGTATTTAATAATCATCAATAAAAAACCGGGGGTGGTGGTCCATCCGGCTCCCGGGAATATGTCCAATACCCTGGTGAATGCATTATTATCCCATGCACCTGAAATCAAAATGGCAGGGGATGATCATTTCCGGTCCGGGATTGTCCACCGCCTGGATAAAGATACCAGCGGGTTGATGGTGGTGGCAAAAAATCAAAGCGCTTTAACCTTTCTTCAAAAGGAATTCAAGCAGCGGCGGGTGGAAAAAAGATACCTGGCACTGGTTTTTGGTCAGATGTCTGAATCAGCTGGAGTGATTGACCTTCCCATTGGCCGGCATCCGGTAAAGCGTCAATTGATGGCTGTTAATCATGAAGATGGAAAATCAGCTGTGACCTGCTGGGAAATTAAACAGCAGTATAAAAATGCCTGTCTGCTGGAGGTGTTGTTGAAGACCGGGAGAACGCATCAGATAAGGGTCCATTTTTATGCCATGGATCATCCTTTGATCGGCGATCAGGTGTATCAGCCAAGACGGTTTAGAAAACAAAAAAGCATGGCACAAAGACAGATGCTTCATTCCTGGAAACTTTCTTTCCGCCACCCGTATTCCGGTCAAAGGGTATCTTTTGCAGCTGATCCTCCCCGGGATTTTATGAAAATTCAGTCACTGCTTGAAAATGATTAAGCTGCCGGATATTTTTTGCTGATGGATTCTATTAAAAGCAACCTCCGTTTTAAAAAATGTTATATAGAGATAACCAATATCTGCAACAGGTCATGTTCTTTTTGCCCTAAAACCTCCCGTTCCCCCGCATTCATGGACATGCCGCTGTTTGAAAAAATACTTGACAGCCTGCAGGGATACACTCGACATCTTTGTTTTCATGTGATGGGAGAACCACTGATGCATCCTGAACTGGCAGGCTTTCTGGACAGATGCCAGGCACAGAATTATCAGGTCAATCTGGCCACCAATGGAACGCTGATTCAAAAAAACATGGATGACCTTTTAAAACAGCCTGCTTTGAGAATGGTCAATTTTTCACTTCACTGCCTTGAAGACAATACGCCTGCAGACCAAATCGATATGTATCTTGAAAAAATATTTGAGTTTATTGTGCAGGCCAGAATACACCAGCCAAAATTGATTGTGTGCCTGCGATTATGGAATCTTCAGACAGTCATATCGAACACAAACGCATATCTGCTGAAAAAAATTGAAACGTTTTTAACTCTGCCGTTCAGCTTACAGGCAGCAGCCACCCGGGGAAATGGTATCAGGCTGGCTGAGAATCTGTATATCAATCAGGCCATGCCTTTTGCCTGGCCGAATTTAAACATTGAAGAAAAAACGACCCAGGGGTTTTGTCTGGGGCTGCGGAATCAGGTGGCCATTCTTGTCGATGGTACCGTAGTGCCCTGCTGCCTGGACAGTGAGGGCACCATAAACCTGGGAAATATTCACCGTCAGTCACTGGAAACCATCCTGTCCTCTCAAAGGGCACAAGCGTTGTATCAAAATTTTTCAAAAAGAAAAGTGACCGAAATATTATGTCAGACCTGCACCTATCGTAACCGTTTTAATAAGCCGGTTGCTGCATAGGATATGAAATTTTAAAAATTCTGTCACTGCCGGGGAAAACTTAATTTGTTGAAAATTTTCTCTGGTATTCAGAGGGAAGAACACCGGTATGTTTTTTGAATATGGTTCTGAAATGTGCGCTGTCCTCATAGCCGACCCTATAACAGATTTCAGTGAATGCATTTGTATTGCTTTCCAGCAGGCGCTTGGCAGCTTCCACCCTGACCCGCTGAAGGTAAAGTAAGGGAGAATCCCCTGTTGCTTTTTTAAACCGGCGTTCAAATGTTCTCCGGGTCATGCTGTGCGCCCTGCAGATCCGGTCAATATCTACGGGTTCATCAAAATGATTTTCAACCCAGAGCTGGGCGGATTTAATCATTTCGTCCGTGTGATTTTTCTGAAACACAAAGACGTTATAGGGCGCCTGGGAGCTTCGATCCATATCATGAATCAGCGACTTTGAACACTGGACAGCAATTTCATGGCCGCAGTATTTTTCAACAAGATAAACAGAAAGATCAATGCCGGCCCCCAGTGCGCCTGCACAATACAGGTTCCCCTCATCGGTGATCAGGCGCTCTGATTTAAGATGAACATCAGGGTACATTTTTTTAAACTGGTTTACAAATCCCCAGTGGGTGGTTGCGCTTTTGTTTTTTAACAGTCCTGTTTCCGCCAGCAGAAAAGCCCCGGTGCAGACACTGGCAATGCTGGCGCCGTGTTTGTATTTGTCCTGAAGCCATTTTATTATCGGCTGATTGTATCTTCTGTTTTTTTCAATATCCGCAATGCTGGGAATAATGACAAGATCTGTTTTCTCTATGGAATTCATTGCCTGGTGGGGCTGTATCAATATATTATTGAGGCATTGAACCGGTTGCCCGTCAACAGAGGCGATCCTCACTTCAAAAAAAGGGGTTGCCGGAATACCATTGATATGATTCCATAAAATGCCAGCCTGGGAAAAAACATCCATGGGGCCGGATACCGTTGTTGCCATTGTATTGTGGAGTGCTAAAATTGTGATTTTTTTCATTTGTCGTATTCCAGACTTATAATGCCGTTTATGCCACTATTTATATATTTGATCAAGTGATAAATTGGCGCTGAAAGATAAAAAGGCAGATAAATTTACGGTTAAAAAGGAGATGAAAATGATCAGTAAATCTTATATTGACGGATTTATTCCAGAAGGAAAAGAAGAAAAAGGGTGTATCAACTGCGGCCTGTGTCTTCAAAAATGTCCGGTAATGAAAATGGAAAAAGAGGAATCAAAGGCTGAAATTTCCAGGCTGCTTAAAGGCCAGACACCTGAAAGGGTTTTGAAAGAATGTATGTTTTGCTACAGTTGCAATCACTATTGCCCCCAGGGATTGAATCCGTATCTGCTGATTATGGAACGCATGGTGGAGCACAACCGGAAACAGGGAAAGACTATTCCAAAAACTGCGGAATATATGATGACCGGCAAAAGTGAGTCCGGTTTCTTTTATGACCTGTATAAAAAAGGGGATGAAGAAGACAAGACGATTTTAGATCAATGGGCGGTTGTGCCGGAAGCCTCGGAAGATATTCTTTTTATCGGATGCTATGGCCGTTCCGTGCCCAAGGGCATTGAACATTCCAGAACCCTTGAAAAACTGCCAAAATTTGCTCCAAAAGATGCCTGCTGCGGCGAGATTGCCCACCGCTTCGGGGATTATGATTTTTTTTCTCAAACAGTGGAACGAACCCATGCCCATCTATCCTCTCTGGATACGCAGCGCCTGGTGTGCTATTGTGGTTCATGTGCAAATTATCTGGGCAATATCTGGCCCAATTATCATGGGGTGAAACTTCCTTTTCAGGTGATATCGTTGTATGAGTGGTTGTGGGAAAAATATAATGCAGGTGAAATACAGATTCAAAAGCCATTGTCAACAGATATGGTCATTGCGGATTCCTGCTACAGCAGTGAGCTGGGTGAAAGTTTTTATGAGGCACTCAGAGGGCTTCATACTGCTGCAGGGGTGAATATCATCGAGATGGAGCAGAATAAATATAATGCAGCCTGCTGCGGATTTTCCACAGGGATTCGAAATGACTATGACCATGTAAAGGTCGGGTTGGAAGGAAAACCCAAGTTTGAACAGATTTTGAAAACAAACACTCAAAATGTCAGTACAAACTGTCCGGGATGCTGGGCCAGTGTGAACGGAATAGCCAAACATGTTCAGGCGGATTTAAAAGTGCATTATTCAATTAATTTTATTCTCAGGGCCTTTGGTGATACCTTGTAACGCTTTATCAAATGCGCCAGGATAAAAAAACGTTAAATATAAGGATGTTAACATGATTACAATGGATATGTCAGGCAGGGTAAGTTTGATTACCGGTGCAGGTGGCGGCATCGGAGGGGGGATAGCCCAAGTGTTTGCCAGATCAGGCGCAAAGGTTTACGTGGCAGACCTGGAATATGCGGATGCAAAGGTCAAGGCCGATCAGATTCATGCAGAAGGCGGAATGGCAGAAGCGGTGGGGCTTGATGTTACCCGAAAAGACGATGTCTATGCGTTGATCGATAGAATTGAAAAAGATAATGGTAAAATTGATCATCTTGTCAATTGTGCCGGCATTGCCATCAATAAGCCATATATGGAATCCACGGATGATGAGTTCAGAAAGATTCTGGAAGTCAATCTGATCAGTGTGGATAACTGCTGTAAGGCGGCACTCCAGAAGATGATCCCGCGAAAAGAAGGTAAGATTGTCAACATCCTTTCTGCTTCATCCCGGATGGGAAGTGATTTTTTCTCTCATTATTCATCATCAAAATTTGGACTGCTCGGTTTGACCCAGAGTATCGGCCTGGCAGTGGCACGGCATAATATCAATGTTAACGGCATCTGCCCCGGGATTATTGTGACTAAACTGGGTGAAAAACAGGGCGGCGGCCTGGTTGAGCAGTTGTCAAAGCGTTCCGGAAAACCCAGAGAGATGATGGAGGATGCAATAAAAAAATCCATTCCTTTGAGAAGATTTCAAAGTGGTGAGGATATTGGTCACATGGCTTTGTTTTTGTGTTCTGAGCTGGCCTCAAACATTACCTGTCAGGCCATCAATGTCTGTGGCGGAATGCGGATGAATTAGCTGCATGACACAGGCCGGACAAGATATCTTATCCGGCCTGTGTCATGTTTAATGCAGACGTGAGATTATGCAGTTGCAGGTTCTATTTTTATGGCACAGACCTTGAACTCCGGTATTTTTGCTGTGGGGTCCAGTTTTGCATTGGTCAGCATATTGGCGGCTGCTTTGGCAAAATGGAAGGGGATAAAAACAGTTCCATCCACCGCTTTTGAAGACACCTGCAGTTTGGCTGTGATTTTTCCTCTGCGGGAGGATACATCCACCATGGCACCATCATCCACGCCGATTTTTTGAGCATCTTTGGAGGAAATTTCCACAAAACATTCCGGGGACAGTGTGTTCAGCCCCTTTGTTTTCATGGTCATGGTTCCGGTATGGTAATGATATAATACACGTCCTGTGGTCAGGATATAGGGATATTGTGCATCCGGCAGTTCTGCCGGCGGCTGGTGTTCTATGGCATGGAACATGCCTTTGCCCCGGGTAAATTGCTTGGTATGAAGGATCGGGGTTCCTTCATGGTTTTCATCCGGACAGGGCCAGTGAATTCCTTTTTTGTCGATCCGCTCCCAGGTGATTCCTCGATATGAAGGCGTAACCGCGGCAATTTCTCTGAAAATATCTTCTGCACCTGAATAGGACATTCTGTATCCCATGCGGGTGGCAATGTCACACAGAATTTCCCAGTCCTGGCGGGATTCTCCAGGGGCTTCAACCGCTTTTCTGACGCGCTGAACCCTTCTTTCCGTGTTGCTGAAGGTTCCATTCTTTTCAGCAAAGCAAAAAGAGGGGAGCACAACATCGGCCATCTGTGCGGTTTCAGTAAAAAAAATATCCTGCACCACCAGAAAATCAAGATTCCCAATGGATTTTCTGGCATGGTTTAAATCCGGATCAGAGACCAGCGGATTTTCACCGATAATATATAAGGATTTCATTTCACCGTCATGGGCTTTTTGAATCATCTCGGTTACGGGCAGGCCGGGAGTCGGAGACAGGCCGGTAATATCCCAGGCGTTTTCAAGCCGGGCCCTTGCTTCATCATTGTTAACCGGCTGATATGCCGTGAATACATTGGGAAGTCCGCCCATATCACAGGCGCCCTGAACATTGTTCTGACCCCTTAGCGGATTAACACCGCCGCCGGGTTTGCCAAGGTGTCCGCAAAGCAGGGACAGGTTGGCCAGGGATTTGACATTGTCCGTACCGCAGGTATGCTGGGTGATGCCCATGCAGTAGAGAATGGCAGCCGCAGGGGCTTTTGCAAACGCATGCGCAACCTCGGCAAGATCAGCTGCCTTGATTCCGGTAATGCCTTCAACATATTCAGGTGTATATTTTTTTACGGTTTCCTTTAATGCCTCAAAATTTTCACAGCGTTCACTGATAAAGGATGTGTTGTGAAGATCATCTTTGATAATGATATGCATCAAACCGTTGATCCAGGCGATATCTGTTCCGGGATGCGGGCGCAGCCATTTGTCTGCATATTCCGCCAGTTTGATTTTCCTGGGATCAATGACATACAGTTTTTTACCTTTTAATTTGGCCCGTTTTACAAAGGTGGATAAAACCGGATGGTTTTCAGTTGTATTGGACCCTGTGACAAGTATCATGTCAGAGGTTTCGATATCTGCAATGGTGTTTGTCATTGCGCCGCTTCCGAATGCTGCAGCCAGACCGGCTACGGTGGAGCTGTGTCACAGTCGGGCGCAATGGTCGATATTGTTGGTTTTCAGCACCGCCCGGGTAAATTTGTTGGCAATATAATTGTCTTCATTGGTGACTCTGGCAGATGTCAGTACACCCAAACTGTCAGGACCGAATTTTTCTTTTATGGCAGACAGTTTTGCTGCGACCAGATCCAGTGCTTCATCCCAGGACGCTTCAACGTGTTTTCCGTCTTTTTTGATCAGGGGTGTGGTCAGACGTTCCGGAGACGCTACAAATTCATACCCGAACCGGCCTTTCACACACAGGCTGCCGTTATTGGGGGCAAGGTCCGCATCAGCACCGTTGATTTTGACAATTTTATTGTCCTGGACAAACAGATCCATCTGACAGCCGACGCCGCAGAAAGAACAGGTGGTGCGAACTTTTTGAGTGTCTTTAAACCGTTCATCCCTGTAAGCTTTGTCAGGAATCAGAGCACCCACCGGGCAGGCCTGGAGGCATTCGCCGCAGAAAACGCAATCTGAATTTTTCAGGATGGCATCGTTTTTGGCAATGATTTTTTTGCCGTTTTCACCGAATTCAATGGCATTATTCACCTGAATTTCTTTGCAGGCTTTAACGCATCTGCCGCAAAGGATGCACCGTGAAAAGTCTCTGATGATGAATGGATTGGCGCGTTCGGTTTTGTATTCAATTTTATTCAGGGGCATGCCAAGGGTTTTGACCTGGTAGCGGTAAGCAAGATTCTGAAGTTCACAATCCCCCCAGACCGGACATAAATCCTCTTTGCCGTCATCCTTAAGCACATTAAGCTGGAAAGATGTCCAGTCCGTTGTGTCAAATGCTCTGATGGCGCAGTTATGATTGCCCGAAGCCAGAAGCCGGCTGATATTTTTCTGTCGCTCCGCGATCACTTTTGGTGATTCGGTAAGAACCGTCATATCCTGTCTGGCTTTGGTGGCGCAGGATTCGACAAGCTCAGGCTCCCCTTTGATTTCCACAACACACACTTTGCAGGTGGTCGTCGGGAGGGTGTTTTTTAAATGGCAAAGGGTGGGGATATCTATTTTATTGCGCTGTGCAACTTCAAGAATTGTCTCACCAGGCTCAAAATCCAGTTTATTTTCATTTATAATTATTGTGTTGTGTTCCATGGTTATTTTCCCGGAGTATGTTGTTTAAACTCTTATAGTTATTTGCCCTGACAACGAATATTTAAGTACACCGTAAGCAAAATATTGTCAATTGTCCTATAATATTTTTATTGATAATATTGACTTTTCATTTTTTAGAAGAGTATACAGTATGGATTATAAGATTTTGAGTACAATTTTAAAAAAATAACGGGTAAGGAATATATAAATGCTTCAATCTATTCTGATGATGGGAGGGCTTGGTGTTGCCATCGGCACTGTTCTGGTAATTGCGTCAAAGGCGTTTTACGTTTATGAAGATCCGAAGGTTGTGGCAGTTAATGGTGAACTTCCCGGCGCAAATTGCGGCGGATGCGGGTATCCCGGCTGCAGCGCCAATGCTGAAGCCATCGTTAAAGGAATCCAGAGTGTGAATTCCTGTGTGGCGGCAGGCGACGAGGTGGCCATGGCCATTGCTGCAATCATGGGGGTATCTGTTTCCGATAAGGAGCCGGAATTTGCAGGCCCTGGGTGCTACTACAGCAAAGATGAAGCAGATATGGAATACCGGTATCACGGGATTACGGACTGCAGGGCGGCAGCAATGCTGTTTGGCGGGATGAAAGTCTGCAGAATCGGATGCCTTGGCCTTGGCACCTGCGTGAATGCCTGTTTGTTCGGCGCACTTTCCATTGGGAAAGACGGTCTGCCGAAAGTGGATCAGGAAAAATGTACCGGGTGCGGTGCCTGTGAACGGGCGTGCCCCAAGAATATCATTCGCCTGACCTCTGTCACCCGCAGAATTATGAGAGAATACACGCTGGAAGAATGCATTACCCCGTGTCAGCGTGCATGTCCCACCGGGATTGACATCAAAAAATATATTCAATTGATCAAGGAAGGGGATTATGCAGGCTCGGTCCAGGTCATAAAAGAACGCAATCCGTTTCCAACTGTGATCTCAAGAATCTGTCCTGCGCCCTGTGAGTTTAACTGCAGGCGCTTGCTGCAGGATGAAGCTGTTGGGATTAATAACCTGAAACGGTTTGTCTGTGATTATGAAATGACCCAGGACAAAAGATCCCTGCCCTATAAAGCACCGGCTACCGGAAAAAAAGTGGCGGTGATCGGCGGTGGTATTGAAGGATTATCTGCAGCTTATTTTACTGCAAGGCTTGGACATGAACCCACTGTTTTTGAAGCCACGGATGAGCTGGGGGGAATCTTAAGAAAAGCCATTGACAGAAACCGCCTTGATATGGATGTGCTGGACTGGGATATCGAAGGTATCCGTCAGATGGGTGTTGAAATTAAAACCGGAACAAAGGCAGGTGTGGATTTTACCATAGACAGTCTGCTGCAGCAGGGATTTGAGGCGGTTTTTACAGCCACCGGCGGCTGGGATTCCAGGCTTGCAAGAAAGGATATCGGCCAGGCCGACTCCGTATTTCCAGGCGCTTATCTGCTGATTGATCTCTTAAGAGGCCAGTCGGATAAAAATATTGTTGTTGATTCAGGAAAAAATATTGTGATCGCAGGCGGAAGCACGCTTGTTCCGGAAGCTGTACAGATTCTAAAGAAAAAGGGTGCAAAAAACATAACCGTTGTTATCCGGAAAGATGAGAAAGATTCAGGCATGGATCAGTCTGCTGTGGATACCCTTAAAAAAGAGGGTGTGACCATTGTTTATACAGCCGGGATCACAAAAGTCACAGGTGAGCTGGGACACTTAAAATCAGTTGAATATGCTGCGCTGGATACCGGTGAAAAAGTCAGTGTTGAGTCGGATACGCTGATTATCGGTTCAGGAAGATTTCCGGAACTGGTTTTTGTCCCGGTTAAAGCAGATACCGATTCCCAGGATACCCAAGACTCTGCAGTTACAGGGCCGCTGGTCTGGCAAGGTGTTGAACTGTTGAAAAAACCCGATTACAACCCGCAGATCGGTTTGCTTTCAGACCAGGATGTGATCAGCGAGTATCCTTCAGTGGTTTCTGCAATTAACGGCGGACGCAAAGCGGCTGCAGCCATTCAGAACCTGATGTATGATATTCCGTTTCAGGAATCACACGATCTTATTACAGAACATTCACATCTCCAGGATATTTCATCCTTGATGTCTGTGAATGCGTCTGCTCGAAACATCATGCAAGTAAGACAGATCCGGACAGGATCTTCAGATAATTTTTCAACGGGCTTTACAAAAGAACAGGCCCATGCTGAAGCAGACAGATGCCTTAGATGCGGCCTTGTCTGCTATGAAAAATCCAAGGCGGCCGGATGAAAATCAGTAAAATAGTGCTGCTCTAATACTAATGTTAATTGGATAGCATATGAGATCTGAACAGATACTTGTTGTTGATGATGAAAGAAGAATTGTAGAAAACATAATCTTATGCCTGAAAAGAGAGGGATTTGAGGCCACCAGTGCTTATGATGGTGATCAGGCGATAAAACTTTTTGGTCAGAAGAAATTTGATCTGGTGCTGCTGGACGTCAGCATGCCGGGTATGAACGGCTATGAAGTCATGGAACATATCTTTGGCATGGACAGCGATGTCATCATTATTCTGGTCACCGGATATGCATCTGTTGAATCTGCAATTCGGGCGCTTAAAATGGGTGCCTGGGATTATCTGAAAAAGCCGTTTGAATATGCCGAACTGATTAAAACCGTCAAGAATGCCCTTTTTCAGCAAAAACTCATTCAGGAAAAAAAAGCAGTTTCTGAAAAACTGGAAGCATCCGAACGCCAGTATGAATATATGGTCAATAATTCTCCGGATCTGATTTTTACACTGGACAGAAACGGCTGTTTCACCTTTGCAAATCAGCAGTTTGAAAATTTTCTGGGTTTTCCCAAAGAAAAACTTCTCAATACCCGTTTTGAAAATATTATTCACAAAGGCGATTTTTCCAAGGCAGCAGCCCTCATAGAGTATGAAGAAAACTCCCAGCAGCTTCAGGAAGGCCGCGAACTGCATTTCAGATTCAAAAAAGTAAAATCAGAAGACGGGGACCAATATGATCCCTATAATAATTTTGCCTTTATGGAGCTTAAAGCATCTCCTATTTATGAGGGGAAAGGCCAAAACAGGGAATTTAGCGGAGTATATGCCGTTGCAAGGGATGTGACCGACCGGATAAATCTGGAAGACCAGCTTCGTCAGGCCCAGAAAATGGAGGCCATTGGAACCCTGGCAGGTGGGATTGCCCATGATTTTAATAATATTCTCATGGGAATACAAGGGTATGCATCCTTGGTAAAAAGTCGTTTTGACCGGGACAGTGATGAATTCAAGCGCCTTTCAAGCATTGATGAATATGTATTCAGTGGTGCTGAAATGGCCAAGCAGCTGCTGGGATTTGCCCAGAAAACCTGTCAGGAAACAGCGCTGATCAATATGAATTATCTATTAAAAATGTCCGCAAAAATGTTCGGCCGGACCAAAAAAGATATTGTGATCGAACAGAATCTGGCCAGGGATTTGTGGGGTGCTGTTGTGGATGAAGGGCAGATCAAGCAGGTCCTGCTGAATCTGTTTGTTAACGCCTGTCAGGCCATGCCCAGCGGGGGTAAAATCCTTATTAAATCCGAAAATGTGGTTATCGATGATTACGGTCTCGAAAATCCGGGAACCTATGTAAAAATTACAGTGGCAGACACGGGTTGCGGAATTGATGAAGCCATTATCAATCGGATTTTTGATCCTTTTTTTACCACCAAGGAAAGAGGACAGGGTACAGGATTGGGGCTTGCCACCGCATATGGAATCATAAAAAGTCATCAGGGGATGCTTAAAGTGGAAAGTCAGCCGGGAAAAGGCAGTGCATTCATGTTTTTTCTTCCCGCCACCCGGATCCGGAATAAGCGAACCAGAGAGTTGCTCCGGCAGAAAAAAGAAATTATTAATGGAAAGGGAACAATCCTCCTGGTGGATGATGAAAAAGGAGTGATTGAGGTGTGTTCCGAAATGCTGGAAACACTTGGATATAAAGTTGAGGCGGTTCAAAACGGTCTTGAAGCCCTGGACATGATAAAAAGCAATGATGTTCAGATTGATCTGGTGGTCCTGGATATGGTCATGCCGGTAATGGACGGGAAGGAAACTTTTGAAAATATCAAAAAGATTGATCCCGGAGCAAAGGTGCTTTTATCATCCGGTTACAGCCGGGCAGAACAGATCGAGGAAATGATGGCCAAAGGCTGCGATGGTTTTATTCTCAAGCCCTTTGACATGGAAACCTTATCAGAAAAAATCAGTCAGATATTAATATTGCCGGAAAAAGTATAAAAAACCGGGATAAGTATAAAAAAGCATAAAAAAAGGGTCTGAAAATTATTTCCAGACCCTTTTTGTATCAGATAGTTCAGGGATTATCCAAAAACTTTTTCAAGAAAGGGGATAATCTGTTTTTTACGGCTCATGATTCCAGGCAGCCATGCTTTACCATTTTTGGGAGCAACGCCAAATGCCTTTTCAACCACAGATTCATCATCAGAAGCAACCAGCAGTTCGGTTCCTTCTTTCATGATGTCAGTGAGCATCAGCAGTACAGTGTGATGACCTTTTTCAGCTTTCAGATCACGGATGTCTTTTTCAAGAGCGGCTTTAATGCCATCAACGATGGAAAGGTCAACCAGTTCAAGCTGTCCGCATCCAACGCCTTTTCCGCCCATTTTAAAATCCTTGTAGTCACGGAAAACAAGTTCGCGGATCGGTGTGCCTTCAACAGCAGATTTAACCTTGAACATTTCAATGCCCAATGCATCCAGATTTTTTTCACCACAGATTTTTGCAAGCTGCTCACAGATTTTTTTGTCTGCGTCAGTACAGGTAGCGGATTTGAAAATAACAGTGTCAGAAAGAATGGCACACAGCATGATGCCGGCAATGTCTTTAGGAATTTCAACATTCATGTAATTGTACATGGACGCAACAACAGTACAGGTGCAGCCTACAGGCCAGATCCAGCATTCCAGAGGCTGTCCGGTTGTAACATCACCCAGTTTGTGATGATCCACAATACCCAGGATATTGGCCTGGCCTAAGTCGTCAGGACTTTGAGCCAGATCAGAATGATCCACAAGGTAGACATCTTTTCCAGCATAAGAAGTCACCACCTGAGGGGCGGCAACACCATATTTTTTTAATACAAAAGTTGTTTCAGGGTTAAGGGCACCTTGAGCTGCCGGTGCGATATCTTCACCAAGTTTTTTCTTGAGATCAGCAAGTGCGATCGCAGCAACCACTGAGTCTGTATCCGGGTTTTTGTGACCAAATACCAAAGTTGACATAGAACCTCCTATAAATTGTAGTCTTGTTTTTATTATTCTGATGATCACAACCTGTTATGACCATCCATACGTACTTTTTTTTACTGCAAATTAATATAAAAAACAAAAGTCTCTTATAAGATTAATTGACAATATAAACAAGTAAAAATTGCAAATGTTCAGCGAATTCGTATATACGTTTTTGAAACTGGGTACATGCCAGTCTTGATATGATTCCCTTTCAGGAAATTTGAAATATATTGATTTCTTCTTCTATTTTCTTTATTATGAACTTCTTTTCTTAAGGATTGCTATGATCATTGCGCTGATTCCCCTGCTCCCTCTTGCAGGATCCATTATACCGTTTTTGTTCTCCAGTCGCAGTCATCATGCAGCGGCTGCAGGATGTGTTGCGGGAGTATCCCTGATCCTGCTCCTTGCCCAGGCCCCGGCGGTCTTTGCTGGGCAAATGCCCATCCACAGCTGGCAATGGATACCGGCAATCGGTCTGAATTTTGCATTCCGGATCAGCGGATTCGGATTTCTGGTTGCCTGTTTGATTCTGGGGATCGGCCTGCTGATTATCCTTTATGCGCGATACTATCTTTCCACTGAAGATCCCATGGGACGATTCTATGCATACCTGCTCCTGTTCATGGGATCAATGCTGGGGATTGTTCTTTCTGAAAATCTGATTCTGCTCATGATGTTCTGGGAGCTGACAAGCATCAGCTCGTTTTTACTCATCGGTTTCTGGACACATCGTGCCGATGCCCGGCAGGGTGCGCGAATGGCACTGATTATCACCGGTGGCGGCGGGTTTGCCATGCTGGCCGGATTTATCCTGTTGGGGCATATTGTCGGCAGCTTTGAACTGACCGACATTCTGGCATCAAAAGAACAGGTTCAGGGCCATCACCTGTATGCGGTAACTCTGGTGCTGATCCTGCTGGGGGCGTTTACCAAATCCGCCCAGTTTCCCTTTCAATTCTGGCTGCCCCATGCCATGGCCGCACCCACTCCGGTCAGTGCCTATCTGCATTCAGCCACCATGGTCAAGGCAGGGGTTTTTATGCTGGCCCTGATGTTTCCGGTCCTGTCAGGAAGCGC
The DNA here is from genome assembly GCA_018821535.1 of Pseudomonadota bacterium. GTDB lineage: Bacteria > Desulfobacterota > Desulfobacteria > Desulfobacterales > Desulfobacteraceae > Desulfobacula. The sequence goes on from JAHJLV010000010.1 coordinate 46,079, forward strand.
GTTGTGGTTTTACCTTGTTGCCCCTGTCGGTCTTGTCACCCTGGTGTTTGCAGCATACATGGCCATGTTCAAAGATGATCTCAAAGGCCTGCTGGCCTATTCAACCGTGAGCCATCTGGGGCTGATCACGCTTCTGCTGGGCCTTGGAAGCCCGTTGGCAGCAGTTGCTGCTGTTTTTCATCTGTTCAACCATGCCATGTTTAAAGCCGGATTGTTCATGCTTTCAGGTATTATTGATCACGAAGCAGGCACCCGCGATATGAACCGATTGTCCGGTCTGTGGAAATATATGCCGGTTACCGCCACCCTGACGATGGCCGGATGTGCGGCAATGGCAGGCATTCCTATGTTTAATGGATTTTTAAGCAAAGAAATGTTTCTTGCACAAACCTTGAAACCCAATCTGTTCGGGGATCAGGCCTGGATCATACCGCTGGGTGCAACTCTGGCCAGCATTTTTGCTGTTGCATATTCCATCCGCATGATCCATGAGGTCTTTTTCAACGGCCCGGCAACGGATATGGACAAACAGCCCCACGAACCTTCCCGTGGAATGCGCCTGCCGGCAGAAATACTCATGGCACTGTGCCTTCTGGTGGGAATTTTTCCGGCAGTTCTGGCAGGTCCCATGGTGAATGCAGCAGCACAGAGCATACTGGGACCGGAAATGCCGGAATTCACGCTTTCTTTGTGGCATGGATTCAACCTGGCTCTGGCGATGAGCGCCATTGCCATTATCGGCGGAATCGTTGTCTTTAAATTCCGGCGTTATCTGTTTGATTCCCATATCTGGTTTTCCCGGTATTGTGACGGAAAAGCCATTTTTGAGACCGTTACAGATTGGTTGATTCAAAGCGGTTACCGACTGAATCAGGCCGTTTTCAACAGTTCTTTGCAGCGATACATGGCACTGCTGATCATCAGTGTCATTGTGCTGGGCAGTTCTCCTTTCTGGCGCTCAGAAACCAAATTTCTGGGCACTGCCACCATGACAGCAATTGATCCGGTGACATTCATCATGGGAATTATCCTGATTCTGTGTGCTTTGGCCACAGTGATCACGCACCGCAACCGGATTCTGTCGATTATCATGCTGGGAACTGTCGGGTTAATCGTATCGCTGACATTCAGCCGTTTTTCAGCCCCGGACCTGGCACTGACCCAGATTTCAGTTGAAACCGTCACCATTATTCTATTGATGATGGCTCTGTTTATGCTGCCACGCAACTCCCCAAAAGACTCATCCCGGTACCGCCGTCAGAGAGATGTTCTTCTGGCAGGACTGGCCGGCGGCGGTGCAGGCGCCCTGGCAATGGGCATACTGACCCGGCCCTATGAAACCATTTCTGATTTTTTCCTTGCCCAAAGCGTTCCCGGAGGGGGAGGAACCAATGTTGTCAATGTCATTCTGGTGGATTTTCGTGGGTTTGATACCCTGGGAGAGATCACCGTTCTTGCCATTGCAGGCCTGGCCATCTATGCACTTTTGCACAATTTTGAGATAGAAGCCCCCCAAACCGACGCGCTGGGACGCCCCTGGACTTCAGACCGGTTTCCCATGATTCTGGCAAACATTACCCGACCGCTATTGCCGCTGGCCCTTCTCTTTTCCGCCTATATCTTCCTGCGCGGCCACAACGAGCCTGGCGGGGGATTTATCGCAGGACTCATCACTGCGGCCGCTCTGATTCTTCAATACATTGCCAGCGGCATTGTCTGGACCCGGCCCCGCCTGAATTTTGACAATCACATTGTCATGGCCTGGGGACTGATCGTGGCACTTGTCACAGGGCTTTGCAGCTGGGTCTTTCATTATCCGTTTCTGACCAGCACGTTTACCTATGTCTCTTGGCCGTGGATCGGAAAATTTGAACTTGCCAGCGCCATTGTCTTTGACCTGGGAGTTTTCCTTGTGGTTGTCGGTTCTGTCATGCTCATCCTGGTGAAGCTTGGCGCTGTGAATTCGCCTGACGCCCAGACGGTATCAACACTTGCACAACACCACCCGGATCTTGAACCGGAAAAGGAGATGTTCTGATGGAATTGCTGATCTCTGCCTGCCTTGGGGTAATGATTGCCTGCGGGGTATACCTTTTGCTTCGGGCGCGAACCTTTTCGGTAGTGCTGGGCCTGATCCTCATGAGCTTTGCCGTAAATTTTTTCTTGTTTATCACCGGACGTCTCCATACTGATTTGCCTGCCATTATCTCTCCGGATCGGTCCATATATGCAGATCCGCTCCCCCAGGCGCTGGTTCTGACGGCCATTGTGATCGGATTTGCCATGACCGCATTCGTGGTGGTCCTGGCGCTTCGCGCCGGTCGTGAACTTGAAACCGATCATGTTGACGGGAAGCCGGAGAAAACACAATGAACCATCTGATCCTTGGACCCTTGCTGCTGCCTTTGCTGGCCGGTGCCCTGAGTGTGCTTCTTGTAAACCAGTCCCTGTTCCGGCAACGTCTTCTGGGACTGACCAGCTGTCTGGCTGTCACGGTAATGAGCACTGCACTGATCTATCAAAGTGCCACCGAACCCATCCAGGTTTATGTACTGGGTGACTGGCGTCCACCCTTTGGTATTGTCATGGTTCTGGACCGGCTCAGCGCCATGATGATTCTGATCACATCCCTGCTGGCATTCCTCTGCCTGATCTATGCGGCGCAGGAAACAGATCGACAGGGCAAAAATTTTCATGCCCTGTTTCAATTTCAAATCATGGGAATCAACGGTGCCTTTCTCACCGGTGATATCTTCAATCTGTTTGTTTTTTTTGAAGTCATGCTGCTGTCATCTTACGGGTTGATCCTGCATGGCGCAGGCAGATACCGAACCCGTGCAGGCCTGCACTACGTCATACTCAACCTGGTGGGATCCAGTATTTTTCTGGTGGCGGTCGGTGTGCTCTACGGGCTTCTGGGAACACTCAACATGGCAGACCTGGCCGTGAGAATGACCCATGCTCCTGCTGAAAATGCAGCGCTGCTGAAAGCTGCCGGACTGATTCTTTTCAGTGTTTTTGCGCTGAAAGCCGCACTGCTGCCGCTCTGCTTCTGGCTTCCCAGTGCCTATGGTTTTACCAGCGCACCTGTGGCTGCTCTTTTTGCGGTCATGACAAAAGTCGGGGTGTATGCAATCTTACGAATTTATACGCTGATTTTCGGTGATGGTGCCGGAGTCGCTGCCAACCTGATCACACCCTGGCTCATGCCGATCGCCCTGACAACTCTGGTGGCAGGTGCCATCGGCCTTGTGGCCGGAACTGATCTGCGGCAGATCAGTTCATACCTGGTACTGATGTCTGTCGGAACCCTGCTGGCTGTTATCGGAACATTTGATATGGCGGCCATTGCAGCAGCGATGGTATATCTGCCCCACACCACATTCATGACCGCGGGAATGTTTCTGACAGCTGACATGATCGACCGGCAGCGGCCGGATGCCGGGACAGGTCTGACCCCGGATCAGCCGGTAAGGCAGAAAACCCTTCTGGGATTTCTGTTTCTCGGCACGGCTGTGTCTATTGTCGGACTGCCCCCCTTAAGCGGATTCACAGCCAAAGTGATGATGCTGATGACGGTTCAGTCCCATTCTGCTGCACCATGGCTCTGGGCGCTGATGCTTGCCGGAGGACTGATAAGCCTTATTGTTCTGGGGCGCGCCGGCACCATCATTTTCTGGAAAACACTGCCGGAAAACCCATTGCATACCAGCAGAGCAATCTCTTTTGTCCATGCATTTCCAGCGTTGACACTCCTGAGCATCAGCCCGTTACTGGTGCTGCTGGGCGGTCCGATCAGCGAATTTGCCTATGCAACAGCCGATCAGATAACCCGTCCTGCACAATATGTCGAAGCGGTTTTAGGTCTGGATAATGCCGTCCTGCTGCTTCAATCCAAAGGAGGTTGATCATGCCTGATCTTAAAAAACGCATTGCTCCCGAATATCGATGGCTCCCTCACCCGCTGATGACGCTTACTTTGCTCATCATCTGGCTTCTGCTGATGAATACGATATCCTTTGCCCATATCCTTCTTGGCACTTTTCTGGGGACTATCATTCCATGGTTCACCAATCGGTTCTGGCCGGAACGGCCACAAATCAGCAATCCTGTGCTGCTTTTGCGTTTCTTTTTTTCCCCGTTTCTCTTTGATATCATTGTGGCCAACATCACAGTGGTGCGGCTGATGCTGCAGCCGGATATTTCAAAACTGACCCCCGGATTCATACAGATTCCTCTGGACACGGATGATCCCATGGTGATTTCAATCCTTGCCAGTGTCATTTCACTGACACCGGGGACAGTTTCGTCTGAAGTTTATCTGAAAGAACGCCTTCTGATCGTCCACAGCATTGATGTGCCAGATCCGGAAGCTGCGGTTCAAACCATTAAAACCCGTTATGAAAAACCCCTTAAGGAGATTTTCTTATGCTGAAAACAGCCATATCCATTGCCTTTATCATGATGGTCATCGCCCAGCTGCTGAACCTTTACCGGCTGTTCAAGGGTCCGAGCCTTCCAGACCGCATCCTGGCTTTAGATACCATGTATATTGATGCCATTGCCCTGTTTATTCTGCTTGGGATTTATTTTACCACCACCACCACGTATTTTGAAGCCGCCCTGATTATTGCCGTGATGGGCTTTATCAGCACGGTGGCAACCTGCAAATATCTCATGCGCGGCGACATTGTGGAATAAAGCGGTACACAGGAGTTCACATGACTATCTTTATTGAATTTATCGTTTCTTTCTTTCTCGTTCTCGGCGCATTTTTTGCCCTTGCCGGGTCGATTGGTTCATACCGTTTGCCGGATTTTTTTTCCCGTCTTCACGGCCCCACCAAATCCACCACCCTGGGTGTGGGCAGCATGGCTGTTGCTTCGGCCATTTATTTTTCCTTTCAATCCGGCCGCATCAGCCTGCATGAAGTGCTGATCACGCTTTTTTTATTCATCACAGCACCGATCAGCGCTCATTTTCTTGCTAAAGCAGCCCTGCATCAGCGCCTTCATCAAAAAAAAGAGGGCACTGAAAAAATATCTTGAGATTCCAAAGTTGCTGACAACTGATGCTTCAGAAGAGATTGCAGGTGAGCTGTCAGATCTGTTGAATGAAACCCGGGAAAAGCTGTCTTTGATCGGTTTGTCCGGCTCCCTGAATCGGGTTGCAACACTGCCTGAACAGCCGGACATCTCCAAAAATGCAGCCTGAAAACATCATGCGGCTTAAATTCTCAGTAGAAAGGTATTCTTGAAGTTCTATTGAATAGCGATAATAGACGTTTGTTACAGTTTTGCATAAGCATGCCCGCCGTCAACAGCAATGGTATCTCCAACCACATAATCCCCTGCTTTGGAGGCCAGATAAATCGCAGCCCCTGCCATATCCTCAGGCTTTCCAATTCTTCCGATGGGAGTTATGCTGGCAATTCCCTCAGCATTATCTCTTGCAGCAACATTCATTTCAGATGCAAACGGGCCTGGTGCAATTGCCGTGACAACAATTCTTTCGCTGATCAGTCGAGCTGCCAGACGCCGTGTTAAATAAATCAATGCGGATTTTGATGCGTGATATGAATAGGTGTCTAAAGGATTCAATCGAATTCCATCTATCGAGGCAATGTTGATCACTTTTGCCGGACAGGCATCTGACGCACCCGCTTTTAATAGATGATGCATTGCTTGAATTAAAAAGAAAGGTGATTTTATATTCAAGTTCATTACTTTATCCCAGCCAGCTTCAGAAAATTCATCAAAGTCAGCCAGCCAGGCTGCACCCGCATTATTTACCAGAATATTCAGATGATTCTCTTTCTGTTTATATGCTTTGGCCAGGGCTTTGCAGCCTTCAACCGTAGAGATATCCTGAGGCAGGGCAATACATTGTCCATTGCCCTCAGATAATTCTTCTGCTGTTTCCATACACTGTTCAGCCTTTCTGGACGAAATATACACCCTGGCTCCCTGTGCAACAAAACCGGCAGCTATCATTTTTCCAATCCCGCGTGATCCGCCGGTTACAAGTGCTGTCCGTCCTTCTAATGAAAACAGATTCTCAAACATTGCAGTGTCCTTTTTATCTATAATACTGTGAAAAAATGCAGTTCTTGGTGTCGTCTTTTGTTTCAGACATAGACGGTATCAAATATGAGGCAAAAATAAAATGAAAAAACGAAATTATGCGCTTTCATCTGCATCTCGAGGCATCTGAAATCATGGGATCTACGTTAAATCAATTTATAGTACACGCAGCGCTTGAAAAAGCCCAGGCCATTATTGAACATGAAAATAAAATCAGGTTGAATAAACAATCTGCCCGGCATTTGTTTGAATTGATTGAAAAACCTCCAAAGGCCAATCCCAAACTGGCTCGAGCAATGAAACAGTATCAGCAGGATTTGAAATGATAAAGATCGAGCTTTTGGAGAAATCGCATGACAGAATGCAGTTTGACTGTGGTAACACTCAATTAAATATATTTCTGCAAAATACTGCCAGGCAGCATATTACTAAAGGTATGTCCCGCACCTTTGTATTGATTAATGATAAAAACTCCAAAGAAATTCTTGGATTTTACACCCTGTCGATTTGTGAAGTTGAAACGGATTATTTACCATCTGTTATCACTAAAAAATATCCAGATCAAGTTCCTGCTTTAAAACTGGTGAGACTTGCTGTATCAAAAAAACACCAGCACAAAGGTTATGGAAATTATTTGATAGGAAGTGCTGTTGAAAAAGTCATTTTTATTTCAGAAAACGTTGGCATAATTGGACTCTTTGTCGACGCAAAAGATCCCCATGCCAAAGAATACTATGAACAGTTTGGATTTATCTCCCTCAAAGGGAATCCCTTGTTATTATTCCTTCCGATAAAGGCACTGGTTCAATACAAAGAACACCTCAAATAAGCTGTGAAATTCGCTTCAACTGCAGTATCCATAGGTTAGCGGCGGGGCCATCAAGCGATGGAAACTGGTTGAACCTCAGCTAAAAACCTGGAAAACGGTTCTATATTTTTTCTTACGCTTGCCTCTTCCAAAGTGGCCATGTATTCATTGCGGGTTTCAAGTGGAATAACGGTCCATAGATAGCCGCCACTGGCCAACACAACATTCATCAGAAATCTTCCCATCCGGCCGTTTCCATCAACATAAGGGTGAATATAAACAAAGAAAAAATGGCCTAAAACAGCTTTTACAGCGAACTTGTTCAATCAGTGCTTGGCTGACGCGATAGCCTTCAATAGAAAGTGAATGATAGGCATCAGTCACATATATATCATCGACATGTTTAAGATATTCATCGGGGTTCTGGTTTAATCGAGGCGCCTGCGGAAAGGTTTTAAGGACAATATCGCGCATATCCGCCCAGTTTTCGATTTCCGGCCACCCGTTTCAACCCGGTGTTAAAATCGACGCCCGCAGGATTCTGAGGCAAGGCAATATCATCCCGGAACCCTTGACCGAAAAACGGAGCATGACTTCATTATCGGCAGTCCGTTTCCCCCAAATTTGTCATAGTCAGGATATATTTGATCAGACGCTCTTCGGTATGCGAGGCTTGCGTAATAAGTGCAGTTCCCTTTCCGATCCGGCAGCGGACGTCAAAAAGTCATTTATCCGAAATATTCTTACACGAAAATCAGAAATTCTTCTATTTACAAATTTTCCGATAAATATTATGAAGTCATTCAGTCCATTGAATATTGGCTCGGGAGAATCCCAGTACGATAATTCGCAAATCAACATCATTCAAACACAAAAGGAGAAACGTCATGAAAAAACAAATGTACGGAATTCTGGCAGTTGTTTTAATTTTGGCCTTGGCAGTAGGCGGGAGTGCTCTGGCTGCGAAAAAACGGCTGGCTTTCGGAGGCGGACCGACCGGCGGGACTTTTCAGTATTTCGCCAACGGCATCGCCATCCTTCTTTCCAAAAACATCGAGAATCTGGAAGTTTCCAGCGAAGGCACCGGCGGTTCGGCCGAGAACCTCAAGCGTTTGAATTCCGGCGACGTGGATTTCGGAATCGTCTACTCGGTGGACTTGTTTCTCGGGTCCAAGGGGGAACTGCCCAAAGACGCTAAGCAATATGCAAAAGTGCGCCCCATGGCCTACCTCTACGGAGCGCCCGCCCAACTCGCAGTGCTCAAGAGCAGCGGCATCACGGATCCGATGCAACTCGAAGGTCGGAAAGTGGCCGTGGGCAATGCAGGTTCCGGCGCGGCTCTTTCCGCACAGCGCTATTTTGAAGCCTTGGGCATCTGGAGCAAAATGCAACCGCAATTTCTGGGCTATTCCGCAGCGGCTTCCGCTTTGGGCGATGGCAAGATCGACGGTTTCTGGGTGCTGGTCGGCTACCCCAACGCATCCATCATCGAAGCCGGCACCACCAATGACATTCTGTTGCTCGATCTGGACAAGGCGGGCAGGGAAAGCGGTTTCTACGACAAGTTTTCAGCCTATTCCGCCACCTCGATTCCGGCCGGCACGTACAAGGGTCAGAACGCGGACATCAACACTTTCCAGGATTCCACGCTTTGGTGCGCTCGCGAACAATTGAACGCCGAAACCGTTTATCAGGCCCTGAAGGTCGTATTTTCAGCGGAAGGTCTGGAGCACATGCTCAAAGCTCACAAGGCCGCCGGTGAAATGTCCGTGCCCAACGGCATCAAAGGCGTTCCGCTGCCTTTGCATCCTGGCGCTGACAAGTTCTGGGCCGAACAAGGAGTGCAGATTCCTGACGCTATCAAGGCACAATAACCGACATTGTCGGTTTGATATTTGCGGTCGCCCCCTTTGCATTAGCGCAGGCGACCGCAAAGACAACTGATGATCTTCATGCTCCGACAATGAAATTCTTCGATTTTTCAAATTCAGTCGGATGCGCCCAACCCGCAATTGCACTCAGGAAAAGGAGAACCAGACGATGCCCGAGGAAACAAAAGATAAAAATCCAATGATGGATCTTGGAATCGCGGTCGATATCGAGAAAAACGAACAGGTGAAAAAGCTCCTGGAAAAGGAAGAAAAGAGCACCCGTAGCATAAAGGGATTCTGGTATTGGGTGTCGGCGGTGATCATGGCCGCCATGGTGCTGATTTATTTCTATTCTTCCGGCATCAGCCCGATCTCGGCTCAACTTCATCGGGGCATCTATGTTTTGCTGACCTATGTGCTGGTTTTTATCATGTTTCCATCCGGCAGCAAATGGTTCCGGCCCATCCTGGCTTTGATGACGGGCGTGGGGGTGGCAACGACCGTTGCGGTCGCATTTTTTTTCGAGAACCTGGATGCTTTTGACGGCAAAGTGGTCGGCGTCAGGGAAGCGTTCATGGACCAGGGACTGACTTCCGCACTGGCGGCAATGGGACCGCTTTGGGGAGTCCTCGTCGTCGGCCTGATCCTGGGCGGCGGACTCTATGCCGCCGGTCTGTGGTCCGAGCGTCGTTTTCCCAAAAACCCGAGCCCTGTGGAGATAATCCTGGGCATCGCTTCGGCCTCGGTCGTGCTGTATTGGATCATGGAATTCGAAAACCTCAACTACCGCATGGGCAGTGAATCGACCCTCGACTTTTACATAAGTTTTCTGGGCATCCTGATTTCCATCGAGGTGGCCCGCCGGGTGCTGGGTTGGTCGTTCACGGCGATCGGGATCGGTTTCATCTTATACTGCCTGTTCGGGCCCTACATGCCGGAAGTTATCGCACATCGCGGCTTCCGTTTCGAACGTATCATGAATGCGCTGTTCCTGACCCAGGACGGTGTGTTCGGCGTCATGGCCGACGTCCTGGCGACCTATGTGATCCTGTTTATCTTTTTCGGTGCGTTTCTCCAGAAGTCCGGCGCCGGGCGCTTTTTCATCGATTTGCCGCTGGCGATTGCCGGCCGCAGCGCCGGAGGTCCGGCCAAGGTGGCGGTCATGGCATCCGCCCTTTTCGGATCGATCTCGGGTTCGGCCATTGCCAACACCGTGGCTACCGGCGCGTTCACGATCCCAATGATGAAGAAAGCCGGTTTCAAACCGCACGTGGCCGGCGCCATCGAACCGGCGGCTTCCATCGGCGGGATGTTCATGCCGCCGGTCATGGGCGCGGGCGGCTTTCTGATGGCCGAACTGACCGGGATCGCTTATGTGAACATCATGTTGATCAGCGTCTTTCCTGCCCTGCTATACTTCCTGTCCGTATTGACCATGGTGCATTTCGAGGCGAAAAAGCACGGCATCGAAGGCCTGACCGACTTGCCCAGACCTTGGGAAATCTTCAAACAGCAGTGGTATAACTCTCTGCCGCTCCTGGTCATCATCGTATTGATGCTGATGGGCTTTTCACCGGGCCTTTCCGCTTTTTGGGCGACCCTGTCCTGCATCCTGGTGAGCTGGTTCAAAAAGGAAACCCGAATGGGCGTAAAGGAAATTTGGGAAGCCATTCTCACCGGCTCGCGCAACACCCTGGTGATCGGCGCCACCGTGGGCGTGATCGGCATCATTGTCGGCTCCATCGCGCTTACCGGCATCGGGCTCAAATTTTCGGACATCATCATTTCCCTGGCCAATGGCAATCTGTCCATCGCCATCATACTGATCGGGTTGGCATCCCTGGTGCTGGGCATGGGCGTTCCGGTAACGGCCGCTTACCTGATCACCGCGGTTCTGGCTGTGCCGGCCCTGGGTGAAATGGGTGTGATGATCATTGCCGCGCATCAGATCGTATACTGGTTCAGTCAGGATTCGAATATCACGCCTCCCGTGTGCGTGGCGGCTTATGCAGGTGCGGCCATTGCCGGGAGCGATCCCTGGAAAACCGGCTGGACAAGTTTCAAATTCGCCAAACTGCTTTATGTAATGCCGTTTTTATTCGCCTACACTCCGGAAATCCTGCTCAAAAACTGGGATATGACCCCAGCCGAAGCATTCCCCTTCATGGACGTGGCATTCTGCTTTTTTTCGGCCACTGCCGGCACCCTGGCCTTTTCCGCGCTGACCATGGGTTACCTGGTGCGACGAACGACATGGATCGAATGGATCTTTTTTGCCGTAGCCACAGTGCTTTGCTTTATCCCGGGCCTGATCACCGATATCACCGGCATCACCATGGTAATTGCCTTGTGGTGGTGGCAAAAGCGCAGCATTAAAATGATAGGTGCGCTAACCTGATGGCTCTCGACATCGGTTGATAGTGCGACTGCACCCTTTTTCGGTTGAAATGCATCATCTTCTCTCAAGTAAATCGAAAGAAGTCAGACAGGTCGGACAGGTATACGCTATCGAATAGTGTAACGGAGGGTCGAACCGTCATAGAGGGTCTTACCTCTGCTGAAAGGCTGGAAAATGTGAGCGCGTCGGGCGCACTCTCGGCGCGTTATATGGACTTGTATCCGGGAGGACTTCACCCGTTATAGGGTCTATTCCGTTCGCAAGATCGTTCAATAGTAACTTAGCTTCGTCAAGCTCCATTTTCCCACTCCATTTTTCAGCAAAAGCTGTTGTGCCGCGCCTGTTGGTAAGTTTTAGTACGGGCATTTTTTTAAATACAGGTTTTGCATTTTTTGCATTCAATCATGGGGCAGGGGACAGATTTTTTTTCCTGTCCGGCTTTGGCGTATTCTTTGAGTAAAAAATCTTTTTTAATGCGGTTGTTGATAAAGTCCCAGGGCAGGGTGGTTTCGATTGGCTTTTCTTCATAAATAATTCGATCGCAATAGGCTTTGTGCGCTCGCATGGCAGCAGGCCATCCTGTTTTTAAAGCCAGTTCAAGGATATCTGCTGTTCTCTTATCCCCGCAGGAAAGCAGTGCATGGATTTTGGCCTGCCGAAGAGACTCAACATTGATATTAAGGTTTGCTGTTTTTTTAAGTCCGGTATGGATTATCTGAATTCGGGATTTTAAGGTTTTTTCATCTGTCATGGCAGCCCACTGAAACGGAGTGGCAGGCTTTGGAATAAACGGGTTGACGCTTAAAGTGATGGTGCCGATTTTTTTTTGAATTTTTGATGCCGCAAGAAAGACATCCTTGATTTTTAAGGTCAGGTTTACAATTTCATGGATGTCTTCATCGGTTTCAAACGGAAGTCCGATCATAAAATACAGTTTTAAATTGATAATCCCGGCTTGAACCAGCCGTTTTGCAGCAGAAAGGATATCTGCTTCATCAATATTTTTATTGATCACTGCCCGCATGCGCTCAGATCCTGCTTCCGGTGCAATGGTGGCAGTTTTTACGTTTGAGGCCCAAAGCGCATGGATCAGTTCGTCATTGAGCTTATCTGCCCGCAGGGAGGAAAAGGACAGTTTAAACCCGTGAAGGATGCCGAACTCACAGATGCTGTTTATATCAGGATGATCCGCAATGGCAGAGCTGACAAGGCCGATTTTGTCTGTACGTCCTTTGGCAGATTCCATGGCAGCATAAATATTGTGCGCAGGATAAATTCTGGGGGGCCGGTAAATAAATCCTGCACTGCAGAACCTGCATCCATGGGGACAGCCCTTCAGAGTTTCAATTAAAAATGTATCCTTAAAAGCCGCATCATTTGTCAGAATGCTGGTGGCGGTTGTGACAGGTTTCAGGTCTTTAAGATACTGCACCTGGATTTCAAAAGGTGCATTGTCTGAGTGCAGGCTTGGCACATAGGCACCGGGAAGATCAAGTTCAAGCGTATTTAAAAAGGGTGTTTTTTTTCGGGTTTTGTTAAAAAGAGTGAAAAAACCTTCCAGAAGGCATTCTGCCTCTCCCAGAAGAAAACAGTCGATAAATGCCGCAATGGGTTCCGGGTTTAAAAAACAGGCGACTCCCCCTGCGACCACCAGGGGGTGGGTGTGGTTTCGATCGGATGATCGCAAGGGGATGCCCGCTTCTTCAAGGAGTTGAACAAGGTGAAGAAAATCGTTTTCAAATGAAATCGAAAACATGATGATGTCAAACTGATCAAGGTTCAAACTGCTTTCAATGCTTTCCGGATGCCCGAAAGAGTGCTTTTTGTCCGTTAAAAACACCCGTTCACAGGCAACAAACGAAAATTGATTTGCAAGTTTATAAACAGTCTGAAATCCAAGGCTTGACATCCCTGCCTGATAGGTGTTCGGATAGACAAGGGCCGTTTTTATCAGCCCCTTGCCTTTTTTAACAGTGGCTCCGTGTTCAACTCGTTTTTTCAAACCACTGTTTCGGGCAGGTTTAAGCCTTTTTTTCATTTATCAGTCAGCTTTTCGTCTCAAAAATGTCGGAACCTCCAGATCATCATTATCATAATGCAGATTGCTGTAGTCGCCCATCATATGATCATCGCCAACTGCTTTTTTGGTTTTGATAATCACCGGAGTGTCATATTCATTCCAGTGTGACAATTCTTCTGCTGTGGGAGTTCGAACCTGGCCTCTTGCAATAGTCTGAATCGGTTTTGAGATGTTCTGCTCATATACCAGGGACTGCATCTGCTGAGGCTGTGCCGGTGCCTGCTGATACGCTGCCGGTTGTGCAATCGGGTCAAAATGGTGAATATTTGAGGTGGCTTTTTCTTCATCCATCCCGATTCCGGTGGCAATTACCGTGATTCTGATTTCATCGCCCAGTTCTTCATCAAATGTCTGCCCCCAGATAATTTCTGCATCATCACCGACTTCCTGGTAGATTCTGTCACAGGCTTCGGTCATTTCATCCAGCGTAAGATCGGAACTGGAGGTGATATTCATCAGAACACCCTTGGCACCTGAGATTGAAATATCTTCAAGCAGCGGATGGGAAATGGCTTTTTCCGCAGCTTCCACAGCACGGTTTTCTCCGGATGCGATACCGATTCCCATGAGGGCTTTTCCGGCTTTCTGCATGGTTGTTCTGACATCTGCAAAGTCAAGATTGACATGACCCGGCATCATGATCAGATCGGTAATTCCTTTTACGGAATGATGCAGGATTTCATCGGCCTTGATAAACATGTCAACCATTCTGGCACCTTTAGGGGCAATGCCTCTTAACCGGTCGTTGGGAATGGTGATGACGGTATCGGTGATGTCATGGAGTTTGCTTAATCCTTCAAGGGCCTGTTTTTCTCTTTTCTTGCCTTCAAAAGAAAAGGGCTTGGATGCTACGGCAACGGTCAGGATACCCAGATCTTTGCAGATTTCTGCAATAATGGGTGCAGCACCTGTTCCGGTTCCGCCGCCAAATCCTGCAGTAATGAAAACCATGTGGCTGTCCGCAAGGGCTGCTCTGATTTCATCGGCACTTTCCAGGGCAGCTTCCCGTCCTTTTTCCGGATTGGCCCCGGCACCCAGTCCTTCTGTCAGATTTTTCCCCAGCTGAATTTTAACTTCAGCTTTGGATGCCTCCAGTGCCTGTACATCTGTATTGGCAACAATAAACTTAACGCCCTTGAGTTTTGCATCAATCATGTTGTTTACAGCGTTACCACCAGCGCCGCCGACACCGATAACCTTGATTTTTGCTAAATTTTCGTTTTCCAGATAAGAAAATGCCATACCCACCTCCATTTAAATTAAATAATATCTTTAAACCACTGTTTCATTTTGTTAAATATTCCTGCAAACCCCTGGGTTTCCATATCCACAAACGTTTTTTGACAGGTGGCGCTTGAGCCGAAAATAACCAGCCCAACCCCGGTTGCATATGCAGGATTTCTGACAATATCTTTTAACCCGCCGATTTTGTTGGGCTCTCCTATTCTGACCGGCACATTGAAAACCGATTCTGCAATTTCAGTGATCCCGTCCAGAACCACACTGCCGCCGGTGAGAACAAATCCTGCCGGGAATGCGTTTTCCAGGCCATTGGCAAACAGTTCCTTTTTTAAAAGAGAAAAGATCTCCTCTACCCTGGGTTCAAGAATTTCAGCTAAAATTCCCTTGGACAGCTTTTTGGGTTCCCGGCCGCCCACCGCAGGAACTTCTATGGTTGCGCTGCTTCTGACATTTGCCGGCATGCAGGTGCCATGATTGATTTTAATTTTTTCAGCTTCCGGCAGAGGGGTGCGAAGCCCGATGGAAATATCATTGGTCAGATTGTGTCCACCCAGAGTCAGCTCATATATGAATTTTAAATTATTATCCTTGAAAAGGGCCATGTCTGTGGTGCCGCCGCCCATATCCGCAATAATGCACCCCAGTTCCTTTTCTTCATCCGTAAGCACGGCAATGCCCGAGGCCAGTGATTCCAGTGCAATATCGCATACTTCAAGGCCGGCTTTGTTGCAGCATTTAACAATATTTCTGGCCGATGAAACCGCGCCTGTAACAATATGAACCTTGGCTTCAAGCCGGATTGCGGTCATTCCCACCGGGTTCTGGATGGATTCCATATCATCCACAATAAATTCCTGGGGAATGACATGGAGAATTTCCCGGTCGGTCGGAATGGCAACAGCCTTTGCCGCATCAATGACCCGTTCGACATCCTGATCTGTGATTTCCCGGCCTTTGATGGCGATAATGCCATGGGAGTTCAGGCCTTTGATATGGTTTCCGGCAATGCCCACATAGACAGAGGATATATCACATCCAGCCATGAGTTCTGCTTCTTCCACCGCTTTTTTGATGGCATCCACGGTTGATTCGATATTGACGACGGTTCCCTTTCTCAGCCCTGTGGAAGGGTGGGAACCCACACCAATGACATTGATTTCGTTTTCAATCATTTCGCCGACAACAGCACATATTTTGGTTGTACCGATGTCCAGGCCCACGATTATTTTTTCATTTCCCTGCAAATTAAACCCCCTTTTCAAAATTAGTGTGCAGAGTATCGGCCATCTTTGTCTTGATAAATACTTTATGAAGATTAAAAAGATCCATTGCGCAGATTGCCTTGTCAGGAAAGTTTTTACCAATATATCTGCTTATTTTGCCGGCCTTATCCAGTTTTGCCTTGAAATCATCAAATCCCAGTTTGATTGAGATAATTGAATTTGAATTTTCCGGCGCACGATTGTATGTATCAATGATGTCAACGATGATACCGGTGTTTGGATCCCCTTTGATCTGTGTAACAGGGTTGATGTCTTTCATGTTCAAAAGCGTCATGATGGCGTCGAATAAGGGTCCGTGAAATCGGTATTGCCCCTCTTGAGCCGTCAGGTCCAGCCCCGTGATGATCGGAAGATTTGAAATCCGGTCGTTTTCAGGGTCATATTCCTTGAATGCCGTGCCCTGTGTATTGATGAGGATGTCGGAAAGATTTTCAATCCTGACAATGGCAAGCGGTGTTTGTTCAACAATTGAAATAGACAGTATGGATTCAAGGTGTCTTTTCACGCGAACAGACTGAACCCAGGGATGTGATGCAATCTGTTTTTCAAGGGTAAATACATTGATACTGAAAATATTTTCATCTCCGGTCAAACCTGTCATTGACATGATGTCCTGTTTCTCAACCCGGTCCAGCCCGGAAATTTTAATGTTTTTGATATTAAAAAAACTGGACTGGGTAAAAAAATCATAGATAAAGATGGAAGCAAGACTCAAGATACTGATAAAAGCAACAATCATGATGCATTTGAGACAAAAATCAATGGCATCTCCGGAATCGTTCAGCAGTCCTTCGCTGACGTTTCCCGGTTCAGGTCTGTACCTGTTGGGTTTGATTTTTTTACTCACCTTCAATCCTCACTTCTGTTTCAAGGTTAATATGAAATTTTTCAAATACGGTTTTCTGCACCAGCTGTTTTAGCGCAAGGATGTCGCAGCTTGTGGCATTGTTGAGATTGACAATATAATTGGCATGGTGTTCAGAAACCATGGCATCGTTTATTCTTGTGCCTTTTAACCCTGACTTTTCAATAAGTTCTCCTGCGGGCATACCTGTTTTTGGATTCTTGAAAAAACAGCCTGCGCTTTTCTGGGAAACCGGCTGGCTGTTTTTTTTGTTTGCAAGGGTTTGATTGAAAAGGGCTTCGATGTGCTTTTTATCGCCTTTTTTCAGCTGGAAGTCCGCTTCAATGATAATGTCTGATATATCCAGATTCCGGTACGAAAACGCAAGGGTATCCCTTTTCCGGGCCACAAATTTCTGGGTTTGGGGATTCCAGACAGTGATGGATTCAATGACGTCTGACATCTGACCTTTGACAGTTCCTGCATTCATGGCAATGGCGCCTCCCACAGTTCCGGGAATGCCTGCGGCAAACTCCAGCCCGGTAAGGCTGTTGTCCAGGGCAAAGCGGCAAAGAGAGGATAGGTGCTGACCGGTTTCAACGGTCAGCAAATGATGATCTGAATCTGTTTTCTTTATCCGGATATCGGATTTTAGCTGGCGGATAATGATGACAAGACCTCGAATCCCTTTGTCCGTGATCAGAAGATTGGTGCCGCCGCCAAAAAATGTAACCGGAATGTCCAGATCTGCTGCAGCCTTTAAAAGCTGTTCAAGTTCGGCTCTGCTTTCAGGTATGGATAAAAGATCTGCCGGTCCGCCGACCTTGAAAGAGGTATATGCTTTTAATGCCGCATCTGTCTTAAGATCAAAATTTTTGATCAGACGGGCATAAGCGGTAGGGTGTGTTTTAACTGTCATCATGAATTATAAAATTTCCACCAGACGTTCTCCAAGGGTGTATACATCTCCTGCGCCCAGCGTTAATACCATGTCCCCTTTTTTCATTTTATGGGTGACTATGGACAATGCCTGGGTAAAATCAGGTGCAAAGGACACATCTTTGTGTCCATGTTTTTTTATGCTGTCACACAGAATTTCCGAGTTCACGCCCTCGATTTTTTCTTCACTGGCTGCATATATCGGAAGGACAATTAAAACATCACACTGATAAAAGGACCGGGTAAATTCATCAAACAATCCGCGGGTTCTGCTGTACCGGTGCGGCTGAAATACGACAATCAGGCGTTTGTCCTTATAACTTTCCCGGATGGCTGTCAGCGTGGCCAGTATTTCAGTGGGATGATGGCCGTAATCATCCATGACCAGGATGCCTTTTTTCTCGCCCTTGATTTCAAGACGTCTTTTAACACCTTTGATTTTTTCCAGGGCAGTTTTAATAATGTCAAAGGGGATATCAAGCTCAATTCCAACGGCAACACTGACAAGGGCATTGGAGATATTGTGTTTGCCTGCAAGATTCAGTTCAATTTCACCCAGGGGAATTTCATGATGAAAAACCTTGAAATGGGATTTGCTGCCTTTATATTCAATTTCTTTTGCCTGGAGATCGGATTGTGCGGTAGTTCCGTATGTGGTATACCGGATGTTGATCCGGGGAAGAATATTCTGTATATGTTCATTATCCAGACACAGAATGGCAAGCCCGTAAAAGGGCACAGAATTGATAAACTGAACAAATTTGTCTTTGATGTCTTCAATATCTTTATAAAAATCAAGATGTTCAAGATCAATATTGGTGACTGCCGCAATGGCGGGCGTATATTTTAAAAATGATCCGTCACTTTCATCTGCTTCTGCAACAATATAGTCTCCTTTTCCGTGAAGCGCATTGGTGTCAAGCCCTTTGAGCAGACCGCCAATGACAACGGTGGGGTCAAGACCTGCTGTGTTGAGAACCTGGGAAACCATGGCCGTGGTAGAGGTTTTACCATGTGCGCCCGCAATGGCGATGGCATATTTAATTCTCATCAGTTCAGCCAGCATTGCCGCCCTCGGGATAATCGGGATTGAAAGTTCTTTGGCTCTAAGAACCTCGGGATTTTCACTGGAAACCGCAGAGGATGTGACCACGACATTTGCACCCGCTACCTGTTCTTTTCGATGGCCCTGATAAATGGTTCCGCCTTTTTTCTCCAGCCGTTTTGTAATATGGGATAATTTCAGGTCAGATCCGGAAACGGTATATCCCAGATGAATCAGCAGTTCTGCAATGCCGCTCATTCCGATGCCGCCGATTCCCACAAAATGAATATGATAGTTTTTCTGATACATGGTTATCCTCTTGCCTTCATGGTTTGTAAAATATGGTTGGCAATTTTTTCATCCGCATCCGGCATGGCAAGCGCAAGCAGTGCCTTGCGCATGGTTTCAAGTTTATTTTTGTTTTTCATCAAAGGTTCAATGGTCTGTTTGAGGGTCTGTCCGGACAGGTCATGATCCCTTATCATGACGGCTGCGCCTTTTTCCTCAAGCGCCTTTGCGTTGAAGGTCTGGTGATCATCAGCGGCAAAGGGAAAGGGGACAAGAATGGCGGGTTTTCCTTTGGCGCACAGTTCAGACAGCGTTCCTGCGCCTGCACGGGTGATGATCAAATCTGCCATGTCCTGAAGTTGCGGCATATCATGGAAAAATGCACTTACTGTGGCCGGGATATTCAGGCGCTGGTAGGCCGCTTTGATTTTGGACTCATCTGTTTTTCCGGTCTGATGAATAATATTCAGGTTCAAGGCCCGGGAGCCCATCAGTTCCAGGGCTTGAACAACACTTGTATTAATGCTTGCGGCCCCCTGGCTTCCGCCGGTGATCAGCAGGGTGAATTTTTCAGGGTCAAAACCATAAAGCACTGAGGTGTCCTGTGGTGAACTGTCCTGTGCTCTGCGCATGGGATTGCCGACAAATCTGGCCTTCGGGTTGCCAGTAAAGCCTTTGGTGTTTTCAAAAGAAATAAAAACTGTACGGGCAAAGCGTGAAAGCATCCGGTTTGTCAGTCCAGGATATGCATTTTGTTCCTGGATGGCTGTAGGGATTCTTAACAGCCATGCCGCAAGAACCACTGCAAAAGAGGAAAATCCGCCAACCCCCAGAACAAACCCCGGCCGTGTCCGCAGCAGTATCATGATGGACTGGAGCAAGGAAACAGCGATCATGATCATGGAGCCAGACTTGGACAGGATATTGCCGCCCTTGATCGCTTTTGCGTAAATAGCCGTGTGGGCCAGATTGTATTTTTCAAGGGTGGAGATTTCAAACGGGGCACGGGTGCCGACAAACAGCACACGAATGTCCTGCTTCAGCCGTCCAAGGGCCTGGGCCACAGCAATCCCCGGGAACAGGTGCCCGCCGGTTTTCCCGCCGGCTATGATCACATCAGACATGGTTTTCATCTTCCTGTGATGCTCCGATATTCATTAAAATCCCCATGGCCGCCATATTGATGACCAGTGAAGTCCCGCCGTAACTGATAAACGGCAATGTCAGCCCTTTGGTGGGCAACAGCCCTAAAACCACGCCGGTATTGATGATGACCTGAACACCCAGATAGATGGTCAGGCCTGCTGCGGTGATGGCGGCAAACATATCTGTGGATGTTTTGGCGATATTGATTCCTTTTAAAATCAGGATCAGATACAAGGATAGAATCCCCAATACGCCGATCAGCCCCAGTTCTTCTCCGATGATGGAGAAAATGAAATCCGTATGGGGTTCGGGCAGATAATGCATTTTCTGCATGCTCAAGGCAATCCCTTTTCCGAAAAATCCCCCGGAACCGATGGCCTTAAGTGAATGGGTGATCTGATATCCGGTGTTGAACTGATCCTGCCAGGGGTTCATAAATGCGGTTATTCTGTCCATTCTGTATTTTTCATCCGTGATCAGAAAATACGCCAGGGGAATGAATAAGGGGACAGGAGATAAAAGATGGGATATTTTTACGCCGGCAATAAACATCATTCCCCATACGATCAGTCCTAAAACAACTATTGTCCCGAAATCCGGCTGAAAGATGATCAAACAGGCAAAGACCATAAAGATGGAGAAATGCGGGAAAAACCCCACGGAGAATTTTTCGATGAGGTCTTGTTTTTTGGACAGAGAATATCCAAGGAACAATATCAGGGCAAGTTTGGCAAATTCTGCAGGCTGAAAGGTAAACCCGAACAGATTCAACCATCGGTAAGCGCCGCCGCCTTTAATTTTTAATCCGGGAATGAGAACCGCTATCAGCAGTGCAATGGCAATGAAAAGAATCAGATACGAAATGCTTTTGTACAGCTTATAGGGAAAAGAAGCTGTAACAAACATGACACCCAGACTGATGCAGAAAAACAGGGCCTGGCGTTTCATGAAATAAAACGCCGTGTTATGGCTCTGCATGCTGATGGCAGAACTGGCTGAATACACCATGACAATACCGATGCCACACAGCAGGATCACCGGGAAAAGAATGTTCTTTTCACTGAAAAACGGGTGTATGGTTTTAAATGTCTGGGCCATTTTATCTGCTTTCCAGTTGATTTACATGGTTCATGAAATCATTGCCCCGGTGGCTGTAATTGTCATACATGTCAAAGCTTGCACAGGCAGGGGATAATAATACGGTTTCATTTTTATCTGCGGCATGAAAAGCCATTTGGACCGCTTGCTCCATGGTTTGCGCTTCAATTACAGGACAGGTGGATTTAAAGGTCCGGGTGATATTCTGTCTGGATTCTCCAATGGCGATAATGGTTTTCACCTGTTGTGTGACAGCGGGTAAAAGCTCGGAAAAATCAGTATGTTTTTCTCTGCCGCCCAGAATCAGGATGATTTTGCTGTCAAAACACTGTATCGCACGGATGACCGCATCTGTATTTGTGCCTTTTGAGTCATTATAGAAACGGATGCCGTTGATGTCGCGAACCCACTGAATCCGGTGGGCAAGATTTTTAAACTGTGCAAGTCCATTTTGTATTCCGCTGATGTCAGCGCCTGCTGCCAGACAGGCAAGAACCGCTGCGGCAATGTTTTCATGGTTATGGGTGCCGGAAAGCTGTTTTAAGTCCCGGATATCAATCCTGTGCCGGGTTTCTTCAAAATGGATGGTGATATCATCAGAGCTGATAATGGCATTGCAGGTGTTTTTTGCATCTTTTTGAGAAGAAAAGGTCAGGGGTGTTGAAGTCAGTTTTTCTGATCGGGATTTGTATCCTTTTATAGCGGTATTTATTACAGCAAAATTCGATTTTTCCTGGCGGCTGAACAGACTCCATTTGGAATCTTCATACGCTTTAAAACTGTCATACCGGTCCAGATGATCCTGGGAAATATTGAGCAATATACCGATTTCCGGCTTGAACTGTTTTGAGATATCCAGTTGGAAGCTGGAAATTTCTGCGACAATGATATCGGCTTTTTCCTCCTGCATCAGATGATCCACCAGAGGAGTTCCAATGTTTCCACCCACAAAAACGGTTTTGCCGCAGGCGCGCAGCATGTCGCCGATGAGTGTTGTGGTGGTGGTTTTGCCGTTGGTGCCGGTAATGGCAATCACGGGACGATCATTAAATTCAAAAAAGATATCCAGTTCACTGGACAGCTTTACCCCTGAATTTAAGGCAGCCCGGATATATGTATTGGTTGCGGGGATTCCGGGACTTGGCACAAGCACTGCTGCATGATTAAAGGTGTGCGGGTCGTGAAAACCGATTTGAGTTTGGATCCCCAGCATATTCAGCTGTTCTGCTGCATCTGTTTTGGATGCATCCATATCGGTTGCAACCACCGACCTGCCGATGCTGTGCAGAAATCTGGCCATGGACATCCCGGAGGTTCCAAGGCCGATAACCAGATGATATGTGTTCGGGAGTGTTCTCACGCTTTTACCTTATTTTTAATGTGCTCAATGAAATCAGTGCAAGGGTGATGGATATAATCCAGAACCGGATAATCACCTTTGATTCATGCCAGCCTTTAAGTTCAAAATGATGGTGAAGGGGCGCCATCCTGAAAATTCTTTTTCCTTTGGTCAGTTTAAAATAAGAAACCTGGAGAATGACGGACAAGGCTTCCATGACAAACAGTCCGCCAACTACAATCAGCAGGAGTTCCTGTTTGGTAATAACCGCCACCGTGCCAAGAATTGCGCCCAGCGGCAGAGAACCTGAATCACCCATGAAGATCTGGGCCGGATGTGCATTGAACCATAAAAAGCCCAGGCCTGCTCCGGCCAGAATGCCGCAGATAACCGAGATTTCTCCTGCGGACAGGATATGGCGGACATGAAGATATTCTGCAATCTGCATATGTCCTGCCACATAGGCAAAAAACATATAGGTGACACTGGCCACGATATAGGGCCCGATGGCCAGCCCGTCCAGGCCGTCGGTCAGGTTTACGGCATTGGATGTCCCCACAATGACAAAGCAGGCAAAGGGGATATACCAGAGGCCCAGATCAGGGG
Organism: Pseudomonadota bacterium; assembly: GCA_018821535.1. GTDB lineage: Bacteria > Desulfobacterota > Desulfobacteria > Desulfobacterales > Desulfobacteraceae > Desulfobacula. Next base: position 69,149 of record JAHJLV010000010.1, read on the forward strand.
AGATATCTTTGAAAAACGGAATCGTCAGACTTGAATCAAAATCCGGGCATTTATAGATCAGCCAGCTGATAAACAGCCCGAACAGAACCTGGAGCAGAAATTTCCCCTTGGCCGTGAATCCCATATTCCGCTTTTTAACCTGCATGATATAGTCATCAAAAAAACCGATAAAGCCGAACAGCAAGAGGGTCAGTAAAATAATATTCACGTAATGGTTGCCAAGGTTGCCCCAGATGAGGGTAGTCATGAAAATGGAAAAAAGAATCAGGATTCCGCCCATGGTCGGAGTGCCCTGTTTGCCCAGATGGGATTTGGGGCCGTCGGTCTGGATGATCTGGCCGATCTGCATTTTTGTCAGTTTCCGGATGACAAAAGGGCCGAAAATAAAACAGATTAAAAATGCGGTCAACCCGCCGTAAATTGTACGGAAAGTGATATATCTGAAAATATTCAGAAATGAAAAATCCACATGGTATGGGTATAAGAACTCGTATAGCATGTTGCTTTTGCCTTATGCGAACTTCAATGTGTTTTGCTGGTTCTGCTGTCTTCTGTCCACACCGGAACGCCTTTCAGGGGAGTATGCAGTGTAACTGAACTTTCTTCTGTCATTTATGATTCTCTTTTCTTCAGAGTTCATGGTTTTTGTCATTTTTTTTCCCCTTTAGAATTGAGTGTTAATATTTTTTGTAAATTCCTGTATAACGCTTTCCATGGCCATGCCCCGTGATCCTTTGAATAAAATCCAGGTGTCTTTACTGACAGTGTCCGCAAGTTTCCGGGCAATCCTGGATTTTGTTCCTGAAAAAATGTTTTGCGCTGGAAACCCGTTTTCAATGGCACCTTTAATGGTATGTTCACCCAGCGGACCAAAAACAAAGAGCCTTGAGATTCCAAGCTGAGCAACCGTGTGTCCGATTTTTTTGTGCAGTTCTTCTGATTTTTTACCAAGCTCCAGCATGTCGCCGAGGACCGCAATGCGGTTGCAGTTCTTTCCTAAACTGTCCAGTGTATTCAAGGCCTGGGTGACCGAGACCGGGTTGGCATTGTATGTGTCATCGATCAGATGAATGCCGCTGGCCAGCCGGTAAATATTCAAACGACCGGCAACCGGAGTAAAGGCCTTGATTCCCTTCTGCATGCATTCAGTATCAATTCCTGCTGCAATGGCCGCGCTGATGGCAGCAAGACAGTTGTCCACGATGAACCGGGCAGGGGAGGGGACGCAAAAATCTGCCATACATGCATTGAATTGTACTTTGAAATCTGTTGTTTCAGGGCCACTCATAATACTGGACAGACAGACCTCTGCTTCGGGGTCTGAACCGAAAAACATAAGGGTTTTAATATTATTGTTTTTCTGCGCTGCTGCTTCCAGAATAGGGCGCTGTTTGTCATCGCTGAAAATGATGGCAACTGCATTTTCATGGACCCCTTCAAAAATTTCCGCCTTGGCCCTGGCCACATTTTCAATACTGCCCAGACCCTCAAGATGAACTTCGCCTGTATTGATCACCATGGCAATATCAGGAGCTGCAATCCGGCTTAAGCGGGCAATTTCGCCAGCATGGTTCATTCCCATTTCCACAATGGCCCATTCGTGGGCCAAAGACAGTTTCAGCAGGGTCAGGGGAAGACCAATTTCATTATTGAGATTTCCAATGGTCGCATGGGTGTGAAAACGGGTGCAAAAGATTTCCCGGGTGATTTTCCGTGTGGTGGTCTTCCCGCTGGAACCTGTAATGGCAAGAACTTTTACGTTTGAACGCAGCCGCTGGAAATGGGCCAGTTTCCCAAGACCGATAAGGGTGTCATTGATTTCAAAAAGGATCAGTTCTTTTTGTTTCAGAAGAGATGCTGTTTTTTGATCTGAATCCGCCAGAAATCCTTTTTGAACAATACAGCCCTTGATGCCTCTGTCAGCAAGTTCGCATACAAAGGCATGCCCGTCAAAATGCGCTCCTTTTAAGGCAATGAACACCTGGCTTGAATCAATGGTTCTGGAATCCGTGCTGATGCCGCTGAACCTGAAATCTGCTGCCAGGTTGGATATGGCCGGTGTTTCATCCAGGGCAGTGCAAAGATCATCTGCAGTCCAGGGGATGGGATCAAATCGCCGGGAGAATTGTTCTGCTGCATTTGAAAGTTCTTCTCTGTCATCAAAGTGAATGGTGCCTGCATTGGTAATCTGATAGGTCTCATGACCTTTGCCTGCCACAAGGACGATATCTTCGGGCTTTGAAATTTCAATGGCTGCCCGGATGGCTTTCCTGCGGTCTGCCTGCACCAGATACCCTTTTTTAAACGGGGTGCGTTCAATGGTTTGGAGATCAAGAGTATCAAAATCATCCAGACCCGCAGTAATATCTTTAATAATGGTATCCGGGTGTTCGCTTCTGGGGTTGTCTGACGTGATGATGGTGATATCACTGAGCCGACATGCCGTCTGACCCATTAAAGGCCGTTTTTTGCGGTCTCTGTCTCCGCCGCATCCGAATACGGTGATGATGCGTTTGGGCGCTCTTGGCGCAAGTGTGGTCAATACGGATTCCAGGGCGTCCGGAGTATGCGCATAATCCACAAAAAGGTATCGCTCAAGGCTATTGTCAATTCGTTCAAGCCGTCCTGGAACCGCATGACAGTTTTCAATTCCGGCTTTAATGGCGTAACTGTTTATGTTCAGGGCAAAGGCTGCGCCTGCAGCGCACAGAATATTTTCAAGATTGAAGGTCCCGGTCAAAGGAGAGGTAAAGCTGAATGAGTCACTGTTCAGATTCAGAATTCCGGACAGACCGTTGATATCATCCCGGATATCTGTTGTGTGAATGAGTGCTTTGTGCTTTGTGCTGACATCAATGGTTTTGCAGGTTATGGATTTTAAAAGTTCCAGGCCTTTGGGGGAATCCGTATTGATGACTGCCCGGGCAGCTGGCTGGATTTCAGGGGCCAGAAAATGCGTAAACAGCCTTTTTTTGGCCTCAAAATACGCATCCATGGTTTGATGAAAATCCAGGTGATCCTGGGTCAGATTCGTAAAAACACCGATATCAAAAAAACAGGCATCCACCCGGTTCAGTGCAAGTCCGTGGGAAGACACTTCCATGACAACATGGGTGACGCCGGCAGATCTCATGTCGTTCAGCGTTTTTTGCAGATAGATGCTGTCCGGTGTTGTATAGGGGGTGTCAATGATTTTGTCGGCATACCGGACATTGATTGTTCCGATAACACCGGTGCGATATCCACAGGTTTTCAGGATGCTTTCGATCAGAAAGGTCACTGTGGTCTTGCCGTTGGTCCCGGTGACACCGATAAGGGTCATTCCCTTTGACGGGTGATCATGGAATTCTGCAGCAATCCAGGCCAGGGCTGCCTGGGAGTCCTCTACAAGAATGACGTTCTCCAGATTTTCCGGATTGGCCTGTGCAATCACCGCGGCAGCCCCGTTGAAAAAAGCATCTTGGATATACTCATGGCCATCGGCATCCAGTCCTTTAACCGCGATGAATAAACTTTCAGGCTTCACCTGTTTTGAATTGCAGGTAATATCCAGAATATCTGAATTTAACACTTCACTGTTTTCCACAGATGCTGCCTGTGAAAAAGAACAGTTCCGGAGTAATTGAGACAGTTTCATTGTTTCACCCCGCCGGACATCAACGCAATCATGTTTTTGTCTGTTTCAGGGGGAATATTCAGATAACTGAAGGATTCTTCCATGATGGTTTTAAATGCAGGGGCTGCAACTTCTCCGCCATGATATTTTTTCTCCGGTTCATCAATAATAACCAGGATGGCCAGCTTGGGATCTTTGAGGGGTGCAAATCCTGCAAATACTGCGGTGTATCTGGTATTGGAATATCCTTTTTTATCCTGGCGCACTTTCTGGGCAGTGCCGGTTTTGCCGCAAACAGGGTATCCGTCCATGGCCGCTTTGGTTCCGGTGCCATCTTCATGGGTGACAAGGTTCATCATCCGTTTGATTTTTCGGGCAGTATCCGGTGAAATCACCTGACGGACAGGCTCTGGCCGGTAAACCAATTCATCTTCTCCGGAACTTGAGATGATCTTTTTGATCAGCATGGGTTTCATCATCAGTCCGTTATTGGCAATCGTACTGATGGCAGAGATCAACTGCACGGCAGATACTGAAATGCCCTGCCCAAAGGAAATGGCGCTGGCATCAATTTTTGACCATTTGTGATAAGGCAGAAGGCTGCCGGCGGTCTCTCCTGGAGAGTCGATCCATGTTTTTTCTCCGAAACCAAAGCTGGTCAAATACTGATGAAGGGTTTTATTCCCAATGGTTTCTGCAATTTTTACCGCACCGATGTTGCTGGAAAATTTGATGATCTGGTTGATGGACAGCCAGTCATGGGGGTGAGTGTCATGGATGGTAAAGGTTCCCACTTTGTATGTGCCATTGTTGCAATCAAAGATCGCTTTGGGGTCAAATCCGTTTTCAAGGGCAGCGGCAGCGGTAAATACTTTCATTGCAGAACCGGGTTCAAAAGGGTCAGTTACTGCCCGGTTTCTGAAAATTGCCTGGTCATATGCGCTGAAATTATTGGGGTTGAATTTAGGGAAATGCGCAATGGATAAAAATTCACCTGTTTCAGGCTGCATGACCAGGGCCATCCCGGATTTTGCATGATAGGTTCTCACGGTATGCTCAAGGGTTTTTTCGCTGAAAAACTGAATTTTTTTATCAAGGGTGAGAACAATGGATTTGCCTTTAAGCTGTGTCAGCTGGTTCAGGCTTAAAACACCGCCTTTTTTATCTTTTTTAATCTTAATTCTGATGGACTGGCCGTCTAAAATTTCATTGTATTTATATTCAAGGCCTTCAAGCCCCTGATTTCTGAGACCGGTAAATCCAAGGACCTGGGCGGCAAGATCCCGGTTGGGGTACAGGCGTTTGGAATCTTTTTCAAAAAAAATCTGGGGGTGGTTCAATTGTTCGATCTGGTCTTTTTGCGCAGGTGGAACCGTTCTTGCGATCAGGGTGAATTTTCTGTCGGATGATAATTGTTTTTCAAGTTTTCCGGCATTCATGCCCAGAATAGCGGACAGCTTCCGGGCGATGGCTGCCGGGTCTTTAATTTCTGACGGATTGGCTGTGATGGAGAATGCTTCAGTGCTTGTGGCCAGCGGATTCATGTTCCGGTCCAGAATATTGCCTCTTTCGCCATTGATGGTGACATAGCGGGAATGATCGTTGTCAGCCATTATAGACAGTTTCCGGCCGTCAAAAATTTGGATATCAAAGGATTTGGCACCGATAAAACAGATCAGCCCCACCATCATGAATTGAACAATGATAAGCCGTATATATGCTTTTTTATTGGTGTCTTTAAGCATCAGGAATCTTCTCCTGAAAAATATATGGTCTGGCCTGCGGTGTCTTCCAGAAGACTGAGCCGTGTTTTTGCGATCCGTGTGATGCGTTCATCAGACATCAGTCGTTCTTTTTCAACCAAAAGCGCTTTGTTGTAAGAGATTTTCCGGGAATGCGTTTCTCTTGCCTGGGTGATTCTTAGAATGGTCTGGGTGGATTCTGTCCGTACCCAGGTATATGCTAAAAGCTGGCAGAAGATAACCATGATGATCAAAAGCCAGCCAAGTAATTCTTTTGGCTGTTTTGCAGGTCTTGCAGGTATGTTGTTTTTAATTGCCATTGTTTTTGATCACCATTGTTAAATTTTCTGGGCCACCCTTAATTTTGAACTTCTTGCCATGGGATTGTTTTCAATTTCCTGTTTTGTCGGTGTGATCGGTTTTCTGGTAATTGTTTTCATTACAGGGGTAAATCCGCAAAGACAGACCGGAAGTTTTGGCGGGCATGTGCAGCCGTCTTCAAATTTTTTGAACGCCTGTTTTACAATCCGGTCCTCCAGGGAATGAAAAGAGATGATTAAAAGCCGTCCGCCTTTTAATAAAAGCGACGGGGCGGTTTCCAGAAAAGTTTCCAGTTGTTCAAGCTCTGCATTCACTGCAATTCTTAATGCCTGGAATACCCGGGTTGCCGGATGAATACGCTGTTTGTAGGTTTGCCTGGACGGCACTGCTTTTTCGATGATCTGAGCCAGCGCAAGGCTGGTCTGAATGGGGGCGGTTGTCCTTTCCTGGACAATGCGGCGGGCAATTCTGCGGGAGAGTTTTTCTTCGCCAAACCTGAAAAACAGATCTGCCAGATCTTTCTCCTGGAAAGAGTTGATGATTTCCGAGGCTGTCAGATTGTTTCTAATATCCATCCGCATATCCAATGGTTCTTCCTTTTTAAAACTGAATCCGCGATTACCGTTTCTTAGCTGGTTCAGTGAAAAGCCCAGGTCAAGCAGTATGGAATGTACACCTTCAATGTTGTTGCTGCTTAAAATCTGCGGGAGATCTGAAAAATTGCTGTGATTGAGCAGAACCTGATTTTCAAATGGCTGCAATACTTTTTTTGCATGCTTGATTGCATCCAGATCCTGATCAATGCCGATCAGCTTACCGTCAGGGAGGATAGATTTCAAGGTTGCCAGTGCATGACCTGCTCCGCCCAGTGTGCAATCCACACAAATGTTTCCGGGCTTGAGATTCTGGTGCTCATGTACTTCTTGAGGCATTACGGACGTATGCTCAAATTCCATTTTACAACCCTAAAGGAGTAAATTCCTCTTTGACTTCTTTCTTTTTAAGTTTAATCTCCACTGTTTTGTTGACCTGATCCCAGTTTTCCCGATCCCATATTTCAAACCGGTCCAGGTTGCCCACAAGCACAATATCTTTTGTCAGGTTTGCATATTCTCTTAAATTCTGCGGAATGCGTATGCGGTCTTGCTTGTCACATATGCAGTCGCAGGAGTTTCCGAGAAAAAATCGCCTGAACTCGTTGATATTGGGACTGTTTGCAGACAGAATTTTCTTTTCAAGTTTTTCCCATTCACCAAATGTATAGGCGTACAAACAGTTATCCTTGTTTGTAACCATGACACCGTAGGTTTTATCCGCTTTCAGGATTTCCTTGAATCTTGACGGGATAATGA
>JAHJLV010000070.1 GCA_018821535.1 Pseudomonadota bacterium
AGTGAACCTTGACCTAGATCAATTCTTATATCATCGCCCATAAATCTAGCGTCAAATATACCACTAGGTGGAGGTGGTGGAAGTTCAGATTCGCCTAAGGACACATCTATTCCATCTGTTGCGGTGGGATCTAATCCAAAATTCAATTGTTGTGTACCTCCAGAATTATCAGTGACCGTTATGGGAATATCAATTGCTGGAGTTTGAGCTAAACATAAGTTTAAGGATAAGGTTAATATTGAAAAAGTAAATAATGCAATAAACTTCCTTTTCAAATTTTTCATTTTTATACCTCGTATAATTTACTTCAGAACCAACATTTTTTTTACAAAACTAAAACCATTAGAAGGAGTAATACCGTCATCATTGTTTGGTACTACAGTCAACTTATAAATGTACAAACCTGATGATAAACCATCAGCAGAAAATTCAATTTGTTGATAACCTGCTTCAAGTGTAGAATTAATCAATTCTTTAAGTTTCTGCCCCAACATATTATATACTTCCAGCTTTACTTTCGCACTTTCAGATATTGAAAATTTTATGATTGTAGTTGGATTGAATGGATTAGGATAATTTTGACTTAATTCAAATTTATTAGGCAACTTATATTTCTCTATCATTATTCTTTCTAAGCCTTTGGTAATTAATAATTCCCCCCCTTCTTGCAGAATCTCATCTACCAACTTACCGCCAAATAAATCTTTTACCCTTAGAGATTGACAATCAAAATTGTAAATCCTTAGTTTAATTGGATATAAGGCTGAATTTATTTGAACTTCATAGCTCCCTTTATCAATGCTTTCGACTTTTTTATCACTGGCAAACCTTACATCAAATATTCCAAGCGGAGGAATTGGTGGTAATTCGTATTGTTGAGTAGATTCAGTACCCGGAGCAAAATACAATGAACCTCTATTACCATTAATATCTTCAACTTCTATTCTTGACCAAAAGCTATTAATCTCCGCTGGCTGTTGATTTGTGTCACTGGTTTTGGCTGGTCCGCTGGGAAGATTCAAAGTCCCTGCTTGTGATGCCTTTACCCAATAACCTTTACCAACTTGAAGAGTTGTCGCTGTAGTATATCCATTATTATATCCGTAAAATGAAGAAGCTATTATCCCACTTGGTGAGGTTGCGATTGATGTGGTTTGAACATCACTTTCAAACGGACCTATCATATTCCATCCAGAATTTACAGAAATGGTTTTTGGAGTTACTATCGAACCACAGATATTGAAGGTGTTTGCACTGTTAAACTTCAACCAGTAACCCTTGCCATTAGTTAATGTTGTTGCTATCGTATAGCCTAAATTATATCCATATGCTGATGAAGCCGCTCCCGGGAATAAACTGCTGACACTCATATCCGCAGCTAATAAGGGAACTGAAATAATGTTCCATCCAGAATTAACTGCAACATCTTTACAACTTATAGCTGAAAATTCAATCTTCAAGGAATTTATACCTGTGTTAGTCAAAGTATAACTGTTTTGTGTTTTCATATTCACATTTATTATTGAACCAGTTACTTCGTCTTTTAAGAAGAAACTACCAGTAGGGAGACTTGAGTTATTCCAGTTAAAGGTAATTGGATAACCGCATAAACCAGGTTGAAATGTCATTCGCCAAGTTTTAGTATTTCCAACATCATCTCTAAAATCTTTCAAAGAGGATTTAGAAGAATATGGATTTGGAAGAACAAATCTTGCATCGAACAAACCGCTTGGCGGAGGTGGAGGTAATTCTGATTCGCCTAAATTAGAATCGATATCATCGGTTGCACACGGCGCTCTACCAAATGTGAGCGTGTTGGTACCAGCACATCCGTCACTTAAAATGATATTACTTTGCCAGGTAATAGAACAGGGCGTACCTGTATAATTTTGATTTGTTTGATCTGACGTTACATTACTATAAGGCCTACTCGTAGGACTAAATAAATAACCACTCTTACTAGGTGTTGCTGATCCACTCCATCCGCTGTTTACTGTATTTTCATAATAACCACTCGAATTTGTTGTCGTTGTACCTCCACTATTACTAAACGTCATCGTAACTCCTACAACCGGATTATTATTACTCTCTTTTACATATCCTGATATCTTTGGATTCGTAGGTGGTGTTCCAGTATAATTCTGGTTTGTTTGGTCTGTTGTTACATTAGTATATGGTCTGTTTGTCGGACTAAATGTCCATCCAGTTTTACTAGGTGTTGCTGTTCCACTCCAACCACTTGTTACTGTTTTCTCATAATAACCACTCGAATTTGTTGTCGTTGCACCTCCACTATTACTGAATGTTATCGTGACATCGCTAATCGGATTACTACTACCATCTCTTACATACCCGGATATTCTTGGAGATGGGGGTGTTACATAAACTGCCGTCATCGTATAGTTGGCATCCATCGTTACAGTCGTAGTCAGACTCGTTGAATAATCCACACCGCCACGCTGCCACTTCTGGAAATTGTTCCCTGATACTGTTGATGGTGCAGTTAAGGTTACCGTCGTGTTATTATTGTAAGTCCGTGTGAACTGTGTTGTACCGCTTCCTTGTCCGTTGTTATCATTTGGAGTAACGGTAATGTTTACTCCACTGCTGGG
>JAHJLV010000011.1 GCA_018821535.1 Pseudomonadota bacterium
CCATGCCTGCTTTCATTGATGCGATCCCGAAATTCTTTTCTGTTTGAATCAATTTGAATAACCTCCTCACTTGCTGGTCCGTTACCATTCAAACCTCCATTTTCAATTCGATTTGGATGGTTTTACCATTTTTTTTAAGGTCTTACATTTCGGGAATTTTATTTGTCGTTCAATGGGAGTTATAGCAGTCGCTGATCAGAACCAGTTTTTATATTTTCATTCAGTTCCAAAAAAGATCTTTTAAGTCAATGGAGAGCATACGGGCAATACTCGATTGAATTCGACAAGCAGCTTCTTGAGAAGCAGATAGGGAAAATAGATCCTTGCATTTATGAAAAAAATGATAAAATCGACTATGCGAAAAAAAGAATTTATAAGGTTTTCGAAAGCATTGAGAAAGAAATAAATACTGGAAACAATCTATTCTCAGTTGATGAATTAATAAAAATAGTTTCCGATTTGGCTTGTTTTAAACATAATAATTTCAAAGAAGAAAATGAATATCGAAGAATCTCCCAAGCTGGATCTCACTATACTTATTCATCGGAATCCAAGATGAAATATTGTAATAAAAAGAAATATCGTGTTAAAGGCGCCATGCTTGTTCCATATATAGAAGTTAAGATATCAATTGATTGTATCAAATCAATTATGGTAGGGCCAATAAAAAATCAAGAACTGGCATACTCTTCTTTGCTTGAATTCGTTAATGAAGCAATATTACGAAACGATTCACTTAATGATTATGAATTACCTATATTAAGGTCTGAAACACCATATCGTGAATTTTAAAAAACATTAACGTTGGTTTCCCAGCGGAGCCCAAACATTGTGTGCCCGCTAAAAAAGCAACGTTAAATATTCTAATACAAAAAATTGATTTTCCCCATTGACCGTAAATCAAGAATAATCATTTTTGGGATTTTCATAAGCTGTTTTTAATATCAATGCCAGATCAAGTCTTGATGCAATATTTGTTTAGACTGCTTGGCTATATAACCCTTTTCAAAAAGGAGAGTGAACTTTCCTTGTTAAACCTATTAATATTTTTCTCGCTTTTCACAACAAACATCCTTTGGAAAATAATTAACTATGGATTCAGATATTGTAAGAGTTCAGTTTGATGCTTAAAATATCTAAATTATGCAAAACTTGAATTTGGATTGGATGCAGATGTTTTGAACCAGAAATTAAAAAATTTTCTTCTTCCGCCACTCACCCGGCATTATGTGTACAGAATCGTTTCTGTGGCTGTCGGGGTGTACTTGTTTTTCAAATTTGTATGTCTGCCGTTTACAATACAAGGACAGAGCATGGAACCGACGTATAAAGATGGCGGGTTTAATTTCTGTTTTAAACAGCGCTATCTTTTTACTGAGCCTGAAAGAGGGGATGTGGTGATGATACGGTTGGCGGGTGAAAAGGTGATGCTGCTCAAACGCATCATTGCTCTGGAAGGGGATACGCTGGCGTTTGAAGACGGGACGCTTTATTTAAACGGAGAACAGGTGGACGAAGAATATGTCAGATATCCGTCAGCGTGGAATCTTGCCCCAAGAAGTGTTAAAAAAGGCTATGTCTATGTGGTGGGGGACAACCGAAGCGTGCCCGTGGATTCACACCATTTCGGGCAGACACCTTTGAAACGAATTGTCGGGGGGCCGTTATGGTAATTCATAAATGGACAGTGACCAGTGCAATCGTGCTTGTGGCAGGATTTGTCTTTTATTTTTTTATTTACGACAGCCCTGAAAAGCAAATTCAAAAACAGTTCGCGGTTCTGGCTGAAAAACTGGAAAAACAGACCGGCGAATCCCCGCTGATTTCTGCTGGCAAAGCAAAGGCTGCAGCAGATTTTTTTTCACACACCTGCACGGTTGATATCCCGGAGTATGACACGCAAAAAAAGATCACTGCAAAAGAGATGGCCCGGCACATCCTGGCATTTAAATCCCGGTTTGTTGCGGTGCAGGTGAAATTTTACGATCTGTCTGTTGAACTGACAGGTGAAAATACAGCGCTTGTTGCTATCACAGCAGAGACCAGGACAACTTCTGCCAGTGGGGAGGCCGAAGAAAACATAATAGAGTTTGAGTGCCTTCTTGAGAAAATAGAAGACAACTGGAAATTTTACCATATAAGCGCCGTAGAAGTCCTTGAAAAATGAATTGGGACATTCAGGCTGTTAAAGATAAACAAAAAAATATTATCCATGAAATAGATTGCCAGTTTGAAAATTTGTTATTACAATAGTTATAACATTGGAGGTGCGATATGCTGGAATTAAAAGTAAGAAAAATTGGTAATTCTTTAGGGGTTGTATTGCCAAAAGAATCCCTATCAAGGCTGCGGGTTAAAGAAGGTGAAATTCTGTATTGTACTGAGACTGAAGATGGCGGTTACCGATTAAGCGGCTATAATGAAAATTTTTCAAAACAGGTTGCAGAAGCTGAGAAAATAATGCAGCAAGACAAAGACCTTTTGCGGGAATTGTCTAAAAGATGAACTATTCCTGGATTGAACTTGAAACAGTCCTTGTCATTCATGATCTGCAGATCCAGGAGCACGGCGGGGCAAGTGGGATAAGGGATCTTGGATTAATAGAAAGTGCTGTTAACAAGCCCAGGAACCTCATGGCATATAGTTCCCCTGATCTCCCGGAATTGGCAGCTTCTTATGCATTTGGGTTAACAAAAAATCACGGATTTTTAGATGGAAATAAAAGAACAGCCTATGTTGTATCTCGCCTGTTTTTAAGATTGCACGGTTGGGATTTCGCTGTTTCTCCAGAGCAAAGAGTTGTTTTTTTTGAAAATTTAGGAAAAGGTGACTATGCTTTGAGCGGGGTTAGCCGCTGGTTTAAAGAAAACACCCAAAAAATAATATAGCGCCTCAAAACAATACCTATGAAAAATTACGTCATCAAAAATTGCAAAGAATGTCATCAGCCGCTTCGTATGCCTGCAGATATTGGTGGGGGAACGCCCACCCAAAGACCCCAATCCACGTTTAAGATTATAGTGTAATTTTTTCAGCAGCTGAAAATGGGGGCTGATTGCAAAATTCTTTTGTGTTCTGATCTTTGATTATTATTGACTTTCTTTGGCGATCACCTTAAAAAATACAGTACTGCTATGAATAAATATGATATTAAAAATTCCATGACCCTTCCCAATTCCGTTTTAGAACGTTTGAAAAACAATGAAATCATTGCCAGAAAATTTCATGAGATAGAAATCAGCATTTTAACCATTCTGAATTTTCATGATTTTATTGAAGAACTCTTATCGGAAATCAGCTTAAAATTCGCTGTTCCCTTTACCTGGGTTTCCATCATAGAAGAAAGCAGTATTGCAGGCTATCTGCACAATATTCAAAACTCCAGGCTGTTGAAAACATCCACAGCCTTTTTGTCCAAACAGGAGTTTATTGATATCACCGGGAACCGGCTTAAACCGCTTCTGGCAAACCAGGACCTGGAAAGGTTCAAAATTCTTATCCCGGAAGCGTCTGAATATAAGATTGGTTCCATTGCGATTGCCCCGATAACACTGGATGGTGAAATTGTGGGAAGCTTTAATCAGGCAGATGAAAACAGCATCCGGTTCAAGCCCGGCATTGACACCTCGCTTTTAGAGCAATTGGCCTTAAAGGTTTCCCTTTGCCTGTCCAATGTTACTGCCCACGAGCAATTAAAATTCCTGGCTTTTCATGATCCCCTGACAGGTCTTTTGAACCGAGGCGTTATGGAACGCATCCTTGACAGGGAATTTCAAAGATCCAAACGGTACCACATTGATCTGACGATTCTTTTTCTGGATCTGGATGATTTCAAATCTATCAATGATAATTTTGGCCATGACAATGGAGATCGGGCGCTGTGTCATATGGCAAACTGTTTGAATTATCTGAAACGGGATTCTGATATTGTGGCCCGTTTTGCCGGGGATGAATTTGTTGTTATTTTACCGTCAACAAATAAAAGACAAGCGCAGAATTATATTGAGCGTGTAAAACACAAACTGCTGAATGAACCCATCAAAACGAACCAGTCTCAGTTCACCATCAAGGTAAGCCATGGTTTATCCTCTGTGTTTGATAAGGGGATGGATACTTCTGCAATCCTGCTGAAAGCGGCAGATAAAGAATTGTATCTGGCCAAGAAAAACAAAAAAAAGCCCTGACAAAAAAACGATCTGTCAGGGCTGTAATTCTTTTGATATTTCAACTGTAAATATCAGTCAAAAATCAATTCAATCTGAACCATTGAGGCAACATCCCCTTTTCTGGGTCCAAGTTTTGTAATACGGGTATACCCGCCCTGACGGGAATTAAATTTTTGGGATGCCTCATCAAAAAGGGTATGGACAACATCACTTTCCCGGATAACGGCAAGGGCCTGTCTTCTTGCATGAAGATCCCCTTTTTTGGCAAGTGTGACCATTTTATCCGCTATAGAGCGAAGGCCTTTTGCTTTTGCTTCTGTGGTTTTTATTCTACTATGTTTGAACAGAGAAGTTACCATGTTTCTGAACATCGCCTTTCTATGGCTTGAAGTCCTGTTCAATTTTAATACTGATTTTCTATGTTTCATGGAAAATTATTCTCCTTCCTGATTATTCTCTTCTTCTGGCGGTTCAAAGCCCTCAAGGTCCATGCCAAGAGATAAGTCCATGGAAGTTAATACTTCCTTGATCTCATTTAAAGATTTTCTGCCAAAGTTTTTGGTTTTAAGCATTTCACTGTCTGTTTTCTGAACCAACTGATAAATGGTGTTGATTCTTGCGTTTTTCAAGCAGTTGGAGCTTCTGACGGATAATTCCAGCTCATCAACAGACCTGTAAATATTCTCATTAAAGTTTTTATCTGTGTCATCTTTGGTGTCATCAATCTGATCCGGTTCCATATCCTCATCAAAATTAATGAACGGGTTCATCTGCTCTTTGAGTATTTTTGCAGCATAGGCAACAGAATTATCCGGGGTAACAGAACCGTCTGTCCAGACCTCTAACGTAAGTTTGTCATAATCGGTCTTGTGTCCGATCCTGGAAGTTCCAACGGTGTATTTTACCCGTTTGATCGGTGAAAACACACTGTCAATAGGAATGGTTCCGATAGGTGCATCGTCATCCTTGTTGGCTGAGGAAAGCGCATATCCTTTTCCAGTCTTGACAACCATGGTCATATTTAACTTCCCGTTTTTAGAAAGCGTAGCAATATGCTGTTCAGGATTGAGCACCTCAACCCTGCCGTCCGGACTTACAATGTCCGCACCGGTCACCTCACATTCCCCAGATGCACTCAACGTCAGAATCTTATCTTCGATATCATCAACCCTGAGCTTAAGTTCCTTCAAGTTCAGAATCAATTCTGAAACATCTTCCCGGACATCGGATATAACACTGTATTCATGGAGCGCATCATCAAATTTGACTGAGACAATGGCTGCACCGTATATGGATGAAAGGATAATCCGGCGCAGTGAATTACCAATGGTAATACCGTATCCTCTTTCCAGGGGTTCACATACAAATTTACCATATGTTGAAGTTGTTGTGACATCAAGCTTCTCCGGCTTGATCATCTCTCGCCAGTTAACATATGCAAGTTGTTCAGATGACATTTATATCTCCTGAATAAATAATTGAACAGACTATCGTATACGTCTGTCTATTTGGAATAAAGCTCTACGATCAATTGTTCCTGAATCGGCAGTGTGATATCCTCTCGAACCGGGACCCCTAAAACTTCACCCTGGAATTTATCCTTGTCAATTTCAAGCCACTGGGGAATTCCGCGTCTGACAATCGCATCCAGTGAGTCTGTGATCACCTGAATTTTTTTGCTCTTTTCACGAAGTTCGATTTTATCGCCTTTCTTAACCTGGTAAGATGGAATATTTACTTTTTTCCCATTTACCAGAAAATGATTGTGTCTTACAAAATGGCGCCCCTGATTTCTGGAATTGACAAATCCCATTCGAAAAACTGTATTGTCCAGACGGGTTTCAAGCATACTTAAGAGATTGATACCGGTAATCCCTTTTTTTCTGTCTGCCTTCTGGAAAGAAAGCCTGAACTGTTTTTCAGAAAGACCATAGAGTCTTCTTACTTTTTGTTTTTCTCTCAGCTGGACACCATAATCAGATAATTTGCTTCTTCTTTGTCCATGCTGTCCAGGGGGATAGCCTCTTCTATCATAACTGCATTTATCTGAAAAGCAGCGATCGCCTTTCAGAAAAAGTTTCATATTTTCGCGTCTGCATTGCCGGCAAACTGAACCTGTATAACGTGACAATGTTATTCTCCTTTATCAACCAGTGAAACTTACACTCTTCTTCTTTTAGGCGGACGACATCCATTATGTGGGACCGGTGTGACATCTTTTATCATGGATATGGTAAATCCAAGCGAATGCAACGCCCTTAACGCGGATTCCCGTCCAGGACCAGGTCCTTTTACATATACACCAACCGTTTTCAACCCGTGCTCCATTGCCTTTGCACCCGCATCTTCTGCAACCAGCTTAGCAGCAAAAGGCGTACTTTTACGGGATCCTTTAAATCCCTGACCGCCAGCACTGGCCCATGATATGGTATTTCCATTTTCATCAGCGATTGTGACAATGGTATTATTAAAAGTAGATTGAATGTGCACGATACCAGTGGAGATATTCTTTCTGACCTTTTTTTTAGCCACCACTTTTTTTGACTTTTTTGCCATAATTATTAATACCTTTTTAAATTATCCTACTTTTTCTTTTTAACCGCAGCCCTTTTTGGACCCTTTCGTGTTCTGGCGTTAGTGCTGGTTCTCTGACCATGACAGGGCAGACCCTTCCTATGACGCAACCCTCTATAACAACCAAGATCCATCAGGCGTTTGATGTTGATGGAAACTTCACTTCTCAGTTCACCTTCAACCTTGTACTCGGCATCAATAATTTTTCTGATGTCATTGGCCTGTTCTTCAGTAAGATCCATTGCTTTTATTGTGGGATCAATTCCTGCTTTATCAAGAATCAGCCGTGATCTGCTCGCGCCTATTCCATAGATATAGGTTAAAGCTATCCATGCATGTTTGTTTCTGGGTAAATCTACCCCTGCGATACGTGCCAAATTTCTTCCCCCTATCCCTGCTTCTGTTTATGGCGTTTGTTAATACAAATGACTCTTATGACACCACGTCTTTTTATTACTTTGCAATCTCTACAGATTTTTTTCACAGATGCTCGAACTTTCATCTATTTGCTCCTAAACTAATTTATTTGATACTTCAAAATTTAAATACTATTTAAATCTATATGTAATTCTTCCCCGGCTTAAATCATAAGGTGAAATTTCAACTGTCACCCTGTCACCCGGTAATATTTTAATAAAATGCATCCTCATTTTGCCTGAAATATGGGCCAGCAGAACATGCTTGTTTTCAAGCTCAACTCTAAACATGGCATTGGGTAATGTTTCAAGTACTTTCCCGTCAACTTTGATGGGTTCTTCTTTTGCCATAGTGTTAGTAAACTCCTTTGAATAAATCAAAAAACTGCATCAGGATCTGCCCTTAATTCTTTTGCTGCGTCCCATGAATCCATCATAATTTCCGGTAATCAAATGGGAATTAATCTGGGATATTGTATCAATTGATACCCCTACAACAATGAGAAGCGCTGTTCCGCCAAAATAGAACGGTATATCGAATTTGCTCATCAAGACTGTTGGCAGAACACACACCGCAGAAACATAAATCGCTCCGCCAAGGGTGATCCGGGTAAGCACTCTGTCTATATACTCACTGGTTTTTTTGCCCGGACGGATCCCCGGGATATACCCGCCATTTTTTTTCATATTCTCAGCCACATCTTCCGGATTAAACTGCACGGCAGTATAAAAAAAGCAGAAGAATATAATAAACCCTACATACAGGATATAATACCATGGAGTACCCGGCGAAAACATTGACGCAAGCGTCTGCATAATCGGCAGATCCGTGAACTGGGCAAGGGTTGTCGGGAACATGATAATAGAGGAGGCAAAAATCGGCGGAATAACACCGGCTGTATTAATCTTAAGCGGCAGATGGGATGTCTGGCCGCCATACATTTTTCTACCCACGACCCGTTTGGCGTAATGAACCGGAATCCTGCGCTGTGCCTGCTCCATAAAAATAATGGCAGCAACAACCGCAACCATCAGAACAAGGAGAATAATCAGAACAAATACACTCATTTCTCCTGTGCTCATCAGCCGTACTGTGTTTCCCATGGCCGAAGGCATGCTGGCAACGATACCTGCAAAAATGATCAGGGATATACCGTTTCCGATACCGCGTTCGGTAATCTGCTCTCCCAGCCACATGATAAATGCAGTACCGGCTGTCAGGGTGATAATGGTGATCAGTCTGAATCCCCATCCAGGATAGTCAACAATAGGAACGCCTGCCGGAGACATCATTGACTCCAGACCGACACTGATTCCCAATCCCTGAATAACACTTAAAACAACAGTGCCATAACGGGTATACTGTGTTTTCTTTTTGCGGCCGGCATCACCTTCTTTTTTAAGCTGTGCAAGATGAGGCACAACAACCGTCATCAACTCCAGAATGATGGATGCACTGATATAGGGCATAATACCCAGAGCAAAAATAGAAAGGCGTTCCAAAGCACCGCCGGAAAACATATTAAACATGGAAAACAATGTGCCTTCTGCAGATGCAAAAAAAGAAGCCAGCTCACCACTGTTAATGCCAGGTGTGGGAACATGGATACCAACACGGTAAACAAACAGCAGTGCGAGCGTAATGAAGATCTTCCGTTTAAGCTCAGGAAGTTTAAATAAATTCTGATAGCTGTTATCGATCATTTATGTGTCCTTAATTGCCTTCTTTTTTTATGTTTCAATATGCAGTCTGAACTATTCTACCGAACCGCCGGCAGATTCAATCTTTTCTCTGGCCGTTTTAGAAACAAGAATTTCTTTAACAGTCAGTTTTTTGGTAATTTCACCCATGCCCAGAATTTTTGCGCCGTCACGAGATCCCTTTACCAGACCTGATCCGCGAAGCACTGCCATATTAATGGTAGATCCATCTTCAAACTGATCCAGATCCTGAACATTCAGAACCGCATTATTGGTCTTGAAGATATTGGTAAACCCTCTTTTGGGAAGCCGTCTGTAAATCGGCATCTGACCGCCCTCAAATCCAGGTCTTACACTTCCGCCAGCTCTGGCTTTAAGACCTTTATGCCCCCTGGTGGATGTTTTACCCATTCCGGAACCCGGACCGCGGCCTACTTTTTTTCTTTTTTTTCTTGAACCTGTGGCAGGTGACAAGTCATGAAGCTGCATGTTACACCTCCTCTACTTTCACAAGATGTGAAACTTTTTTGACCTGTCCAAGAATCACCGGGTCTGCATTATGCTCAACAGTATGATGCATTCTTCTCAATCCCAGGGATCGAACTATCCGACCATGCTTGGCTGGCCGGCCAATGGTACTTCTAATCTGTGTAATCTTAATTTTATCAGCCATTTTACGAACCTCTTATATATCTTCGGGTCGAAGACCACGACGTTTTGCAACTTCTTCTTTGGTGCACAGTGACTGAAGTCCGGCCATTGTTGCCCGCACAATATTCTGAGTATTATTAGTGCCAATACATTTGGTTAATATATCAGTTACACCTGCTGCCTCAAGAACTGCACGTATACCGCCGCCTGCAATTAATCCGGTACCCGGGGAAGCCGGTTTGAGCAGCACACGTCCCGCACCTGCCTTACCAACCACCTCAAACGGAACAGTCCCGTTTACTAAAGAAATTTTAACCATGTCTCTTTTTGCTTTTTCCATACCCTTTTTAATTGCTTCAGGCACTTCTTTTGCTTTTCCAAGACCGAAACCGACACTGCCTTCGCCGTCACCTACAACAACGAGCGCACTGAAGGTAAAATTTCTACCGCCTTTTACAACCTTGGCGACACGATTTATTCTGACAACTTTGTCGATCATGCCACTATCTTCTATTTGCTGTCTTGCCAAAGGTATTCCTCCTTAATTAGAAATTCAATCCGGCTTCCCGAGCGCCATCTGAAAGCGATTTAATCCGGCCATGATATAAATAACCATTTCTGTCAAGAACTACCTTGGTAATTCCTTTGTCAACAGCTCTCCTGCCAATAAGGCTTCCAACAGCCTTTGCAATCTCGATCTTTTTGCCTTCTACCTTGTTTTCTTTAAATTCCTTATCAAGCGTAGAAGCGGATACAAGCGTAGCCCCTTGAGTATCATCAATAATCTGGGCATAAATATGTTTTGAACTTCTAAACACAGTTAATCTCGGGCGATCCTGGCTACCAGATATGTTTTTTCTGATTCTTCTCTTTCTTTTAAGCCTTGATAAAAGCCTTGGTGATGTATTTGCCATAATATTTTATTTCAACCTTTTAGTCTTTACCTGCAGTCTTACCAGCTTTTCTGATAATTCTTTCGTCTGAATACATAATCCCTTTGCCTTTATAAGGCTCAGGCGGTCTTAATGCTCTTATGTTTGCAGCGACCTGCCCCAGTGTTTCCTTATTGATACCTGACAATGAAATTTCGGTATTTTTATCGACACTTGCGTCAATTCCTTCCGGAAGATCAAAATTCACCGGATTGGAATAGCCAATGTTGAGAACCAGTTTTTTCCCCTGGACCTCAGCGCGATACCCGATACCGGACAGGATTAATTTTTTTTCATACCCTGTTGAAACACCGGTGACCATATTAGAAATCAATGATCTGAACAGTCCCTGTAAAGCCACTTTTTTCTTATCATCCGGATCTGTACTCACGGTGACAACATTATCGTTAATTTCTACATTCACAGCCGGATGCAACTGGCGTTCAAGATTACCTTTGGGTCCTTTAATCGAAATCATATCTCCGTTAAGGGCAAATTGGACCTTATCTGGAAGCTGAACCGGCTTTTTTCCTATTCTAGACATATATCACTCCTGTACTACCATACGTTACAAAGAATTTCACCGCCGACGTTCGCTTCTTTAGCCTGTTTATCCGTCATCAATCCTTTGGAGGTAGAGACAATCGAAATGCCCAGGCCGTTCAAAACCGGCTTAATCTGTTTAGACTTACTGTAAACTCTGCATGAGGGTTTACTGACTCTTTTTATTCCAAAGATGGTTGGCTGTCCATCGGAGACATATTTTAAATAGACCCGAATCACGCCCTGTGTTTCATTTTCCAGAAACTTAAAATCTTTGATATATCCTTGTTCTTTCAGCACCCGCAGCATTTCCAGCTTAATTTTCGCCCCGGGGATATCCACCTTGGCAAACCCTGCTGTACCACCATTTCTTATGATTGTCAGCATGTCTGCAATGGGATCACTACTTGCCATTTAAAATCTCCTTAAAAATCCGCCGCTAATATTTGTTAATTCATCTGATGCTGCATGGATTACCAGCTTGATTTGGTAACGCCTGGAAGGTTTCCTTCCGATGCAAGTTTTCTAAAACAAATTCTACAAATACCGGCTTTTCTAATAAATCCTCTTGGTCTGCCACATAAAGGACAACGGTTGTATGACCGTACTGAAAATTTAGATTTTCTGTTTGCCTTTACGATTAAAGCTGTTTTAGCCAAGCTTTCCTCCTTAAGATCATCAATTTTTGAAAGGCATCCCGAAAAATTTCAAGAGCGCCTTGCCTTCCTCATCGGTTTTAGCTGTAGTCACAACTGTAATATTAAGACCTTTAATAGTATCGGTCTTATCATAGTCAATTTCAGGGAATATGATATGCTCTGTGATGCCGAGGCTGTAATTGCCCCTTCCATCAAAAGCCTTTCCTGATATTCCCCTGAAGTCCCTAACACGCGGCAAAGCAATATTCACCAGTCGATCTAAAAAATCATACATTTTTTCACGACGCAGTGTCACTTTGCAGCCGATCGGCAAATCTGCCCTGAGCTTAAAATTTGCAATGGGTTTTTTAGCCCGGGTAACAACGGGCTTCTGACCGGCAATCAATGCCATTTCCGCAGCTGCTGAATCCACAATTTTGGGATTTCTTACAGCTTCTCCCAATCCCATGTTTAACACAATTTTTTCCAGCTTCGGCACCTGTTGTACATTTTTATACTTAAAGGTTTCCTTAAGCTGAGGTACAACTTCGTTAATATATCTTTCCTTAAGAGTTGACATGTATTCTCTCCGCCTTTGTTCTTAAGCGTCTATCTGTTGACTGCATTTTTTGCAGATTCTGACCCGTTTTCCATCTTCAAGCTGCTTGGTTCCAATCCGGGTGGGTTTGACACATGAATTACACATCACCATAAGATTGGATATTGCAATGGGCATTGTCTTTTCAACGATGCCACCCTGCGGATTTGCCTGGCTTGGTCTCTGATGGGTTTTCACAATATTAATGTTTTCCACAACGGCACGGTTTGTCTTTTTGACAATTTTGAGAACTTTGCCAATCTTACCCTTATCCTTACCGGTCAGTACCTTAACCTTATCATCTTTTTTCAATCTGATTTTCATAGTTTCCATAACAATTAAATCCCATAACCTGACATTTTAAAGCACATCAGGAGCCAAAGAAACAATTTTCATAAATTTCTTGGCCCTCAACTCTCTTGCCACAGGTCCAAAGATACGCGTACCAACCGGGTCATTTGATTTGGCTAAAATCACCGCTGAATTATCATCGAATCTGATCATTGAACCGTCTGGCCGGGAGATCTCTTTTTTTGTTCTGACAATAACAGCCTGAACAACATCCCCTTTTTTTACTTTTGCATTGGGAATCGCTTCTTTTACTGAACATACAATAATATCACCAATGGTGGCATACCGTCGTTTAGACCCGCCCAGTACTTTGATACAGTACAATTCCTTTGCACCGGAGTTGTCTGCAACTGTTAATCTTGTTTCACTCTGAATCATTTCTCAACTCCCTTAATCAAACAGCTTCTTTAATCATTTCAACAACTCTGAAACGTTTGAGCTTGCTCAAAGGTCTTGTTTCGACAATCTTTACAGTATCGCCAATTTTATATTCATTCTTTTCATCATGAGCATGATATTTTTTATAACGTTTCATGAACTTTTTATAAATTACATGCTGGACATATCTTTCAACTTGAACAACAACAGATTTATCCATTTTATCTGATACAATGACGCCAATCAGCTCTTTTTTATTTTTTTGAGTATTTTCCATAATAGTATCTTCGCAAATTAGCTAATGTTTATGTTCTTTTCTTTAGATATTGTATACAATCTTGCAATATCCTTTTTGACATTTGAAAGCGCCGTGGTATTTTCAAGCTGTCCTGCATCATTTTGAAACCGGAGCTTAAAAAGCTCTGCTTTCAATTCCAAAAGCTTTGCCTTAAACTGATCTGTTTCAAATTCTCTTATTTCTGCGGTTTTCATAGTTACTTGCTCCTTTCCACAAACCGGGTTTTCACGGAAAGCTTTCTGGCTGCAAGTCTCATGGCTTCCATGGCAATTTCTCTGGAAATACCTTCCATTTCATACAGAATTTTCCCGGGTTTTACCCGTGCAACCCATGCATCTGTGGCCCCCTTACCTTTACCCATTCTGACTTCCGCAGGTTTTTTGGTAACAGGATGATCCGGAAAAAATCTGATCCAGCTTTTACCTGCTCTTTTGGCATGACGGGTTAAAGCAACCCTGGCAGCTTCTATCTGTCTTGCATTTATATATCCGCATTCTATTGCCTGAAGACCAAAGTCACCAAAACTCAGCTTATTGCCTTTATCTGGCGCTCCCTTGGTTCTGCCACGAAACTGTTTACGGAATTTTACATTTTTTGGACTAAGCATTTTTTAAGTCTCCTGATCGTCGCAATTAAGCCAACGCCTGCTCATTCGGGCTTAATACCTCACCTTTGAAAACAAAGGTTTTTATCCCGATTAATCCGTAAGTGGTCTTGGCTTCAATAAAACCGTAATCCACATCTGCTCTCAGAGTATGAAGCGGAATACGACCTTCCTTGTACCACTCGGTCCTTGCCATTTCTGCACCACCCAGTCGGCCGGAACAGATAATCTTGATTCCCTTTGCACCAAACCGCATGGCTGATGTAACACTGCGTTTCATCGCACGTCTGAAAGCGATTCGTCTTTCAAGCTGAAGCGCAATGTTCTCTGCAACCAGCTGGGCATCAATTTCAGGACGCCGGACTTCTTTGATATCTATGAGTACTGCTGGTTTGAGCATTTTTTCAAGCTCAGTTTTAAGCAGTGCGATCTCAGCACCTTTTTTCCCGATGATAATTCCCGGGCGTGCTGCAAAAACCCTTAAACGAATCTGTTTGGAAAAACGTTCAATTTCAATTTTTGATATGCCAGCATGATAGAGCTTCTTTTTCAGAAATTTTCGAACTTTGAAATCTTCTTCAACAAAAGAGGCATACTCCTTGTCTGCATACCATCTGGAGTCCCATGTCCGGATGATGCCTAATCTTAAACTGGTGGGATGTACTTTCTGGCCCAAGCTTATTTCCTCCTATTTGTCAGTCGATTCGACAACAACTGTCAAATGACTGCTCCGTTTCAAAATTCTGTTTGCCCTTCCCCTGGCTCTGGGTCGAAACCGTTTCATCATCGGCCCATGATCGACAAAAATATTCTTGACAACCAATGTATCTACGTCCAGCTCATTGTTGTTTTCAGCGTTTGCTACTGCTGACTGGAGCGTTTTATAGATAATTCCGGCTGCTTTAAGCGGCATGAACTTTAAAAGCGTAAGTGCCTGTGATGCACTTTTGCCTTTAACTTCAGCGATGGGCAATCTGAGTTTGAACGGTGAAATTCTTGTATACCTTGTAATTGCTTTAACTTCCATATCACTATCCTTTAATCAAACAAAAAGCTTATCTCTTGGATTTTTTATCTCCGGCATGCCCCCAGAATGTCCTGGTAGGTGAAAACTCACCGAATTTATGACCGACCATGTTCTCTGATACAAAAACGGGAATAAATTTTTTACCGTTATGAACAGCAAATGTAATACCAACCATTTCTGGAAAGATGGTGGATCTACGCGACCAGGTCTTAATGACTTTGTTACTTTTGGAATTATTTGCATCCATCACCTTTTTAAAAAGATGCGGGGCAACATAAGGTCCTTTTTTTAATGATCTTGGCATAATTTGTCACCTATTTATTTTCGCTTTGCTCTTCTTTTTACAATATATTGATCCGTTCTTGCACTGTTCCGGGTTCTCTTGCCTTTGGCTAAAACTCCCCATGGGCTGCATGGCTGACGTCCACCTGAAGATCTTCCTTCACCACCGCCCATCGGGTGATCAACCGGGTTCATTGCCACACCTCGCACAGAAGGTCTTCTCCCCATCCAGCGGCTGCGTCCGGCTTTGCCAATTTTTACATCACCATGTTTTTCATTACCCACACGACCCACGGTTGCCTTACATTTCAAGTGAACCATACGCACTTCACCTGAGGGTAAAAGAACCTGTGCATAGGTGCCTTCTTTGGCCATCAGTCTGGCAAACGCACCTGCGCTTCTGACAATCTGGCCGCCTTTGTTTTCTTTTAGTTCAATATTGTGAATCCGCGTACCCGTAGGAATGTCTTCCAGCGCCAGACAGTTTCCCGGTTTAATATCCGCGCCGGGTCCTGTTTCAAGAATATCACCGACACGTACTTCCAAGGGTGCCAGAATATATCTTTTCTCCCCATCTGCATATACTAAAAGTGCAATTCTTGCACTTCTGTTCGGATCATATTCAATAGCAGACACCTTTGCCGGAATTCCATCTTTATCTCTTTTAAAATCAATGATGCGGTATTTCTTTTTTGCACCACCGCCTCTGTGTTTTGCTGTGATTCTACCGTATGAGTTGCGACCGGCCCGTTTATTAATATTTTTTGTCAGCCGTCTTTCAGGTTTAGTCTTTGTAATTTCCTCAAAAGAAAGGTATTCCTGAGCACGTCGTCCGGGAGATGTCGGTTTGGACTTAATAATTGTTGACATATATATACCTCTTAAACACCTTCAAAAAAGTCGATTCGTTGTCCTGGCATCAATGTGATTACAGCTTTTTTCCAGTCTTTTTTCTTGCCCATGATTCTTCCGCGCTGTTTCACTTTTCCTTTTACCTGTATTGTTCGAACCTGCTTTACTTTGGTGTTGAAACTTTTTTCAACAGCATTTTTAATTTCAACCCGGTTGGCTCTTTTATCCACCTTGATCGTCACCTGGTTGTTCAGTTCTTTTTGAAGGGTCGTTTTTTCTGTAACCAACGGACCTCTTATTATATCATATGCTATCATTTTAAATTAAAACCTCCCTTCAATATTCTGAATGCTTGATTCGACCAGAAGAAGATTTTTAAATTTAAGTATATCATACACATTCAAACCTTCTGATTTGATCACCTTGACATCAGAAATATTTCGCGAAGAAAGTGCAAGGTTATCATCCTGGGCATCCGATACAATCAAAGTATCATTAAGGTTCAATGCGTTCAGGACATTGACCAGGTTCTTGGTCTTGACAGCATCCAGCTTAAAATCATCAATGACATAAATTGTCTTATCTTCGACCTTGGAGCTTAATGCCATTTTCAGCGCAAGCTTTTTCACTTTTTTAGGGACCTTGATTTCATAGGATCTCTGATGCGGTCCAAAAATAACACCGCCGCCTTTTCTCAGCGGTGATTTAATACTCCCAGCACGTGCATTACCGGTGCCCTTCTGTCTGAAAAGTTTTCTTGTACTGCCTTTCACCATCCCCCGGGTTTTAGACGCAGCAGTCCCAGACCGTTTTGCAACGAGTTGGGACCGTACAACCTGGTGAAGAACACTTGTTTTAACGGGAATGCTGAAAATATCGTCAGAAAGCTGAGCTTCAGACACTTTTTCACCTGCACTGTTTAATACATCTACAGCAGCCATATTCTTCCTCATAAATTTTGATCAGCCATGCATCACTGCGAAATGTTCTGCAATACCCATAGCCGCATTTTAGTCTTATTCAGACTTCAGTATTTCTATAAATTACTTAGCCTTGCGCACTTCCAAAACACCTGTTTTAAAGCCCGGTACCGGACCTTTTACCAACAGGAGATTTTCATCATGCCTTATATCCATAATTGTAAGATTTTTTACAGTCTTCTTGTCCACGCCCATATGCCCCGGCATTTTTTTGCCTTTAAAAACTCTGCTTGGCCATGCACTGTTTCCAATGGAACCCGGTTTCCTGTGATTCCTGCAGCCATGCGTTTCAGGACCACGGCTGAAACCGTGTCTTTTAACTGTACCTTGAAAACCTCGGCCTTTGGTAATCCCGGTGACATTAACTTTTTCACCCACTGTAAAAATATCCACTCCGATGCTGGCACCTGCTTGAACAGACTCCACATCGTCGGTTCTCAATTCTTTTAAAACCCGAAATCCTTTATCACTCGTCTTTTTCAAATGCCCTGCCATGGCTTTATTCAACTTTCCAACCGGTTTTTCATCAAACCCGAGCTGAAGTGAATTATACCCGTCTGTACTCACAGTTTTTATCTGGGTAACAACACATGGTCCGACCTGCAAAACGGTAACAGGAACGAGCTTCCCATCTGCGGAAAACACATTGGTCATTCCGATTTTTTTTCCAATTAATGCGCTCATGATTGGTTCCTGTTATTCAACTATAATTTTATTTCTACATCCACGCCAGGAGACAGATCAAGTTTCATCAGTGCATCAACTGTCTGCTGGGTGGGTTCCAGAATATCCATCATTCTTTTATGCGTTCTGATTTCAAACTGCTCACGAGATTTTTTATTTACATGAGGAGAACGCAGTACAGTAAATTTGTTGATCCGTGTGGGAAGCGGAACTGGACCAACAATTCTGGCCCCGCTTTTTCTTGCGGTATCAACGATATCTACTGAAGACTGATCAAGAAGTTTATGATCATATGCTTTAAGCCTGATCCTGATTTTAGTTTTCAACATGGTAGATCATTCTTCCTAAATTATTCTACAATTTCACCGATAACACCGGCGCCAACCGTCCGGCCGCCTTCTCTGATGGCGAACCTGAGTTCTTTTTCCATGGCAATAGGGTGTATCAGCTCTACATTAATGGTGGCATTATCTCCGGGCATGATCATTTCTACACCTTCATCCAGAGTTAATACACCTGTGATATCTGTTGTTCTAAAAAAGAACTGGGGTCTGTATCCTGTAAAAAACGGAGTATGACGTCCACCTTCTTCCTTACTTAATGCATACATCTCTGCTTTGAATTTTGTATGGGGGTTGATGGTCCCAGGTTTGGATACAACCTGGCCTCTTTCCACCTGGTCACGTTTGGTTCCGCGAAGCAGAAGGCCCACATTATCACCGGCCTGACCTTCATCCAGAAGCTTTCTGAACATTTCAACACCGGTACAAACTGTCTTCTGGGTATCCCTGATACCCACAATTTCAATCTCTTCTCCGGTTTTAACAATACCGCGTTCAATCCTGCCGGTTACAACTGTTCCACGGCCGGAAATACTGAAAACATCTTCAATCGGCATCAGAAATGGTTTTGCAACATCTCTTTCCGGTTCCGGAACATATGAATCCAGTGTATCCAGAAGCGTAAATATGCATTTGGCATCATCTCCGTTCACATCATCACATTCAAGAGCCTTGAGCGCACTGCCCCTGATGATCGGTGTCGTATCTCCAGGAAACTCATAGGTATCCAGAAGTTCCTGCAGCTCCATTTCAACCAGTTCGATCAGCTCTTCATCATCCACCATGTCACATTTATTCAAAAATACAACAATGGTCGGAACGCCTACCTGGCGGGCAAGAAGAATATGCTCTCTTGTCTGGGGCATTGGACCGTCATCTGCACTGACAACCAGAATCGCTCCGTCCATCTGAGCTGCTCCGGTTATCATATTTTTTATATAATCCGCATGACCCGGGCAGTCAACATGCGCATAATGTCGCTTTTCTGACTCATACTCTACATGCGCTGTGGCGATTGTTATACCGCGCTCCCTTTCTTCCGGGGCTTTATCAATTTCATCAAACGGAACATATTTGCCATGGCCTTTCAAAGCGGCATGTTTTGTTATTGCTGCTGTAAGCGTAGTCTTACCATGATCGATATGACCGATTGTTCCTATGTTCACATGCGGCTTGGTCCGCTCAAATTTCTCCTTAGCCATCCTTTTTTACTCCTCTTGGTTAATTCCTGTCCGGAATGTTATCAGGGTATTTTTATAGTATATTGTTACCATCTAAAATGTGCAAAAGCCTTGTTGGCTTCTGCCATCTTGTGGGTATCTTCTCTTTTCTTGATCGCTCCGCCACGGTTATTGTATGCATCCAGCAATTCTGACGCCAGCTTGTTTACAAATCCCTTTTCAGAACGATTTCGACTGAAAGTTATCAGCCATCTGAAGGCAAGCGCTGTCTGCCGGTTCGGCTTAATGTCCGTCGGCACCTGATAGGTAGAACCACCGATTCTCCGTGATTTAACCTCCACTGCAGGCCTGATATTGTCAACTGCTTTTTTCAATACACTCAAAGCAGGCTCACCAATTTTATCTTCTGCCATCAGCAGCGCATCCTTAACCACTCTGCGGGCGGCATTTTTTTTGCCGTCTCTCATGACACAATTAACAAATTTAGCAGCCAGCTTTTCTTCTGCGGTTGCAGTTTTTGTCCTATTATCAAGATTGATCTCTTTAGCCATTATTTTTCCACCGTAACTTTAATTAACATCTATAATTATTTAGGTCTCTTTGCGCCGTATTTTGATCGACCCTGTCTTCTGTCATCCACACCCAGAGTATCCAATGCACCCCTTACAATATGGTAACGCACACCAGGTAAATCCTTTACTCTTCCACCCCTTACAAGGACAACAGAGTGTTCCTGAAGATTATGACCCATACCCGGGATATATGCCGCAACTTCCATTCCAGTTGTCAAACGAACCCTTGCCACTTTTCTCAAAGCCGAATTAGGTTTTTTAGGAGTTGACGTATATACTCTGGTACAAACACCCCGTTTCTGCGGACCACCCTTCAAACCCGGTGTACTGATTTTTTTTTCCGCTTTTTTTCTACCTTTTCTAACCAACTGATTAATGGTCGGCATAACTTTCCCAACGCTCCTTATCAAATTTTAACTATTGTCATACACGACAAAATAGGGAATTTTACTTTCGTCCGCTAATAATGTCAAGTTTTTTTTAATATTTCAATCAAACCTGCTCAACCTCGCCAAAAGCCACTTCTACTTTGCTGTATCCGGGGAAACCTGTTCCTGCCGGAATGATGCGGCCCATGACAACATTTTCCTTCAAACCCTTCAAATCATCATATTTGCCTTCAATGGCAGCCAGGGTTAACACTTTTGTGGTTTCCTGGAATGAAGCAGCAGACAGAAAACTGTCTGTGGATAGAGAGGCTTTGGTGATACCCAGAATCAAGGGCTCCCCTTTGGCCGGTTCTCCACCGCTCATGGCGACTTCACGGTTGACTTCCTCAAATTTTACCCGATCAACCTGCTCATCGGGTATAAAATTGGTGTCTCCCGTACTGATGACTTTTACTCTGCGCATCATCTGACGGATCACAACTTCAATATGCTTGTCGTTAATTCGAACACCCTGAAGCCGGTAAACTTCCTGGACTTCATCCACCAGATATTTAGCAAGCGCGACTTCTCCTTTGATATTCATGATATCCTGAGGATTCACGCTGCCGGCAATAAGCGGGTCACCCGCTTTTACATAGTCTCCGTCATAAACAGTAACATGCTGACCTTTGGGGATGGAATATTCTTTTTTATCACCGACATCTGCAGGCGTAATCGTAACTTTCTGTCGACCTTTTGTTCCTTTGGTCACGGTCACATATCCGTTGATTTCAGTCAGAACGCCCGGATCTTTTGGTTTTCTGACCTCAAACAGTTCTGCAACCCGTGGAAGACCACCGGTAATATCTTTTGTTTTGGTGGTTGCTCTTGGAAGTTTGGCAACAACATCTCCTGCCATGACCTGCTCATCTTCTTCCACTGTAAGGATCGCATTCACCGGCAGATAATACCTCGCGGCCAGCTTGGAATTCGGCAGTTTCACGCCTTTTCCGTCTTTATCCTTGATGGTGATCCGGGGACGAATCTCACTGTCCTTTCCTTCAATAATGGTACGGGACACTTTGCCGGTTACCTGGTCAATCTGTTCTTGTACCGTATTTCCGACTTCAATATCTGCAAACCGGATACGGCCGGAAACTTCTGTGATAATCGGTGTTGTGAACGGATCCCATGTGGCAATGACCTCACCCGGCTCAATGGCCTGACCGTCTTTAACATGAAGTGTTGCACCGTAAATAACGGTTTCCTTGGCTCTTTCACGGCCTTCTTCACCCACAATGGTAATCCCGGCCCCTTTTCTGTTCATGACAATAACAGCATTGTCAGCAGAAATAACGGTCTGGATATCTTCATTATATTTGAGAATTCCACCCACACGGGCCTTGATCTCGGCCACTTCAACCTTTCTTGAGGCTGTACCGCCGATATGGAATGTTCTCATGGTCAACTGGGTTCCCGGCTCACCAATGGACTGGGCAGCGACAATACCGATGGCCTGTCCGATTTCAACGGTGACGCCATGGGCCAGATCCCGACCATAACATCTTGAGCATACACCGTTCTGGGAATTACACGTTAAAACAGACCGGATTTTTACCTTCTGAACTCCGGCAGCTTCTATGCGCTTAACATCATTTTCACTCAGCTCGGTGTCCACACCCACAATAAATTCATCTGAATACGGATCATGAATGTCTTCCTGGGTAACTCTTCCCAGAATTCTTTCCCCCAGGGTCTGAATAATTTCGCCACCTTCATACAGGGCTTCAACTTCAATACCGTTGATTGTTCCGCAGTCGGTTTCAACAATGGTGCAATCCTGACCGACATCTGCAAGACGCCGGGTCAGATATCCGGAGTTTGCCGTTTTTAATGCAGTATCAGCCAGACCTTTTCGGGCACCATGGGTGGAAATAAAATACTGAAGAACCGTCAATCCTTCACGGAAACAGGCAGTGATCGGATTTTCAATGATTTCACCAGACGGTTTTGCCATCAAACCACGCATACCGGCCAGCTGACGCATCTGGTCCTTGCTGCCACGAGCACCTGAATCCGCCATGATATAAACCGCATTGATCGCCTCGGATGTTTCCCCGTCTTTTGACTTGGTGGGATTTTTCATCACCTCCATCATGGCATTGGCAATATCATCCGTGCTCTGGGCCCAGATATCAACAACCTTGTTGTATTTTTCACCCTGGGTAATCAGACCTTCTGAATACTGATTCCGGATATCTTCAATATTTTTTTCAGCTTTGGCAATAATATCCCATTTTTCATCCGGAATGATCATATCGTCTACACAAATGGAAAGTCCACCCAGAGTCGAGTATTTATATCCGATATCTTTAAGCCTGTCTGACAGGATAACCGTTTCTTTAAGTCCTATATTTCTATAAGCATAATCAATCAGATTAACAATAGATCCCTTGTCCATTAATTTGTTAACAAGATTAAAGGGCAGGGTAGTCTCTTTTTGATCCACCTTGAAGATCATATAGGAATTTCCCACTTTTCTGACTTCTGTAAACTGATCCTGTTTCAGACCGTAAAGCTGTTCAACAACAATCTCGGAAACCTGAAAAATATTCTTAAACGCCTTGCGGGTAAGCAGTTCGGTTTTTCCTTTTGTTTTTTTGATCTCTTCATCGGTATATTTTTTCAAAACCGTGTCAAAGGGTTTTCCAGACTTTAACTCCGCTAATGCAGCCTCACACTCTTCAAGGGTTTTTGTCCGTATCCGTGTAAGCGACAGAAGAATATCACCAGGGATCGTTTCCCAGAGAAGCACCCTTCCGGTTGTGGTATCATACATTTTGCCATCTATCCGCACCTTGATCTTGGCATGCAGGGACAGCGCACCGGCATCAAAGGCGTTTCTGACTTCCTCAATAGAAGAAAATACGATCCCCTCGCCTTTCTGGTTCCGGACAGCCCGGGTCATGTAGTAGATACCCAGAACAATATCCTGGGTAGGAACAATAATCGGCTGACCATTTGCCGGAGACAGAATATTATTGGTGGACAGCATCATGATCCTTGCCTCAAGCTGAGACTCAAGGGAAAGGGGGACATGAACCGCCATCTGGTCACCGTCGAAGTCCGCATTGAATGCCGGACAGACCAGAGGATGCAGCTGAATGGCTTTTCCTTCTATCAATACCGGCTCAAATGCCTGAAAGCCCAGACGATGGAGAGTTGGTGCCCGGTTCAGCATGACAGGATATTCTTTTACAACTGCTTCCAGTGCATCCCAGACTTCTGTTTCCTCCCGTTCAACCATCTTTTTGGCGCTTTTTACTGTTGAAACAAGCCCTTTTTTCTCAAGATAATTATAAATAAACGGTTTGAATAATTCCAATGCCATCTTTTTAGGAATACCGCACTGATGCAGCCGAAGCTCGGAGCCCACCGTAATAACCGTACGGCCTGAATAATCCACGCGTTTTCCCAGAAGGTTCTGCCTGAATCGGCCCTGCTTGCCTTTCAGAGTATCACTCAATGATTTCAACGGACGTTTATTGGTCCCGGTAACCACTCGGCCATGACGACCATTATCAAACAATACATCCACGGCTTCCTGAAGCATTCTTTTCTCATTTCTGACAATGATATCCGGGGCATTCAGGTCAACCAGCCGTTTTAACCGGTTGTTCCGATTCAGCACACGGCGGTACAGGTCATTGAGATCAGATGTTGCAAATCGCCCGCCTTCCAGCGGAACCAGCGGTCTTAAATCCGGCGGCAGAATCGGGCAGGCAGTCAGAATCATTCGGGACGGTTCAATGCCGGAAGTTAAAAATGCATCAATGACTTTAAGGCGCTTGGCCATTTTCTGCTGTTTGGCAGAAGACTTGGTCAGCTGAATCTCTTTTTTAAGTTCATCATGCACTTCCTGAAGATTGATCTCATTGAGCAGTTTTAAAATGGCCTCAGCCCCGATACCTGCTTCAAATTCCTCGTTAAAGGCTTCGATGGCATCATAATACTGATCATCTGACAGCAGCTGATATTTCTTTAATCCGGTATTTTTCGGATCAATGACAATATAAGAATCAAAATAAAGCACCTTTTCCAGATTCTTCAGCGTCAGGTCAAGAACATTGCCGATTTTGCTGGGAAGACTTTTTAAAAACCAGATATGTGAAACCGGAGAGGCCAGCTCAATATGCGCCATTCTCTCACGGCGCACTTTCGACTGAATAACTTCAACACCGCATTTCTCACATACCACACCCCGGTGCTTCATGCGCTTATATTTTCCGCAATTGCATTCATAGTCCTTGGTGGGGCCGAATACTTTTGCACAGAACAACCCGTCTCTTTCCGGCTTGAAGGTCCTGTAATTTATTGTTTCAGGTTTTTTGATTTCACCATGAGACCACTCTCTGATCTGGTCTGAAGATGCAAGGCTTATCTGAACGCCCTGGTAAATCTTGGGATCTTTTGGTTTTGCAAAGAAATCATATATATTGTCCAATGTCTTCCCCTTATTTGCTACCTTCTATAAGATTCATATCCAAACCCAGACTATTGAGCTCTTTAGTCAAGACCCTGAATGATTCCGGCATTCCAGGCTCAAGAACATTCTGACCTTTTACTATTTTTTCATACATTCTGGTACGTCCTGTCATATCATCGGATTTCACGGTCAAAAACTCCTGAAGGGCATGAGCAGCTCCATAAGCTTCCATGGCCCAGACTTCCATTTCCCCGAGTCTCTGACCTCCGAACTGGGCCTTACCTCCCAGCGGCTGCTGAGTAACAAGAGAATATGGACCGATGGACCGTGCATGAAGCTTGTCATCTACCAGATGATGGAGTTTGAGCATATACATGGCCCCGACTGTAACCGGTTTATCAAACGGCTCACCGGTTCTCCCGTCGTACAACACAGCCTGGCCTGAGGTATCAAATCCGGCAAGTTCAATCAACTGTTTGATTTCCGATTCACTGGCACCGTCAAAAACCGGGGTCGCCATATGTACGCCACGCCTGTAAAGTTTTGCAAAATCAATCAGTTCCTCATCGGTCATCTTTTTAATATCTTCAGCCAGAGTATCTTTCCGGTCATTTTTTTTCTGGGTTTCTGTCATGGAAAAAATATCAATGACTTTCTGTCTGAGCTGATCCAGTTTCATCTGATTCAGCAGCTCATCGATTCGCTGTCCCAGACCAAAGGCAGCATGACCCAGATGAATTTCCAGGATCTGCCCTACATTCATACGGGAAGGAACACCCAAAGGATTAAGGACCATATCCACCGGTCTTCCGTCCTCAAAATACGGCAGATCTTCAACCCGCAGAATTCTGGACACAACACCCTTGTTTCCGTGACGTCCTGCCATTTTATCACCAACGGACAGAACCCGTTCCATGGCCACTGAGATTTTTATCATTTTCAGTACGCCCGGCGGGAGATCATCTCCTTTTTCAAATCGGGATACCTGACGATTAAAATGTTCGCGTGCTTTTTTAATCTGATTCTGGGCGCTTTCCAGTATCAACTGAACTTTTTCCGTCAGCACCGGATCTTTGACCTCAATATTGACCAGAACAGAAACCGGAACATCCGATAAAACACCTGCGGCAATTTTTGTCCCTTTTTTGACAACGACTTTGCCTGTTTTTTCAAGATCAGAAATAATCTTATGGCCATCCAGAATAGATTCAACTTTTTCCTGGGCCACAGAAGAAATAATTTTTATTTCATCATCTCTGTCCTTTTCAAATTTTTCAATTTCCTCATCTTCAATCAGACGGGTACGGTCATCTTTTGCAAGACCTCTTCTTGAGAATACCTTTGCATCAATAACTTTCCCTTTTACTCCGGGAGGAACACACAAAGAGGTGTCTTTTACATCTCCGGCTTTCTCTCCGAAAATCGCTCTGAGCAACTTTTCTTCAGGAGACAGCTGAGTTTCGCCCTTGGGTGTAATTTTTCCCACAAGAATATCACCGGACACCACTTCTGCACCCAGACGAATCACACCGCTTTCATCCAGATTTTTCAGTGCATCCTCTCCTACATTGGGGATATCACGGGTAATTTCCTCCTTGCCCAGTTTAGTGTCTCTGGCAAGGACTTCATATTCTTCAATATGAACTGAAGTATACACTGCATCTTTGACCAGACGTTCGCTGACAAGAATGGAATCCTCATAATTATACCCGTCCCAGGGCATGAAGGCCACTGTCACGTTTTTTCCCAGTGCCAGTTCTCCCATTTCTGTGGATGGCCCGTCTGCAATGACCTGACCTTTTTTTACCGACTCCCCTTTTTTAACAATGGGCCGATGATTAAAACAGGTATTCTGATTGGAACGTACAAATTTCTTGCAGCTGTAAATAGATACCGCTTTTTCAAAACTGCCGTCTTCAGTATCATTATTCCGGACAACAATCCGCTTGGAATCCACGTCAACAACCACACCATCATAATCTGCAACAATCGTGACTCCGGAATCCCTTGCAACCACACTCTCCATGCCGGTTCCAACCAGCGGAGCCTCACTGATGATCAGCGGAACCGCCTGGCGCTGCATGTTCGAGCCCATCAATGCACGGTTGGCATCATCATTTTCAAGAAAAGGAATCAAAGATGCGGATACGGACACCAGCTGGTTGGGGGATACGTCCATGAACTCAATATCCTGGTTTTCAACCATTTCAAACTC
This sequence comes from Pseudomonadota bacterium, assembly GCA_018821535.1. GTDB lineage: Bacteria > Desulfobacterota > Desulfobacteria > Desulfobacterales > Desulfobacteraceae > Desulfobacula. The sequence goes on from JAHJLV010000011.1 coordinate 26,839, forward strand.
ACCTGCCACACGTGCAGAAACCAGAGGATTGATAAAATTCCCATCGTTATCCAGTGGTGCATTGGCCTGCCCTATGGGATGTTTTTTTTCTTCAAATGCGGACAGATGTTTGATTTCTTTAGTGGCATTACCGTTTTTAGCAATTCTGTAAGGCGTTTCAATAAACCCGAAATCATTGACCCTTGCAAAGGTACACAGCGACACAATCAATCCGATATTCGGCCCTTCAGGCGTTTCAATCGGACAGATTCTTCCATAGTGAGAAGGGTGGACGTCCCTGACTTCAAAACCCGCTCTTTCACGGGTCAACCCCCCTGGTCCCAGTGCAGACAACCTTCTTTTATGTGTGGTCTCTGACAAGGGATTGGTCTGATCCATAAACTGGGACAACTGGGATGTCCCGAAAAATTCTCTGACCACTGCAGAAACCGGTTTTGGATTAATCAGATCATGGGGCATCATGGCATCCACTTCCTGCATGCTCATTTTTTCTTTAATTGCCCGCTCCATCCGGACCAGTCCGATCCGGTAATGATTTTCCAGAAGTTCTCCAACCGCCCGGACACGTCTGTTTCCGAGATGATCAATATCATCCACCTGTCCCTGGGTATCCTTGAGTTCAATCAAAGTGATCGCAGTTAAAAGAACATCTTCTTTACGCAGGGTTTTAACATCAATTTTGGTATCCACCCCGAGACGATGATTCATTTTCAAACGGCCGACATTGGACAGATCGTAATATGCCTGTCTGAAAAATAAATGATCCACAAAATCCTGGGCCACTTCCACCGTTGCCGGATTACCTGGCCGCAGACGGCGGTAGATATCCATAAGCGCTTCTTCTTTTGTCTCGATCTTATCAGAAACAAGCGTTTTTCTCATGGAGTCTGAACTTCTTGGATCGACATAAAGAATGTCAAAAGTATTAATCCCTTTTTCATTTAAGAATTCAAGGACTTCTTCATTAATCAGATCACCTGCCTTAAAGAAGAGTTCTTCGGCATCCGTATCATATATATTTTCAGCAAAGGCTTTGCCGATCAATTCATTTTCAAGTATGGGAATATATTCCAAGCCTTCGTCGGCAAGTTGCTTTAAGGCTTTTTTTGTAAATATCCGACCTGCAACGACAATCACTTCACCGGTTTGAGGGGATTTTATATCAAAACTTGCCCGCTGGCGCTTTAAATTTTCCTCTGAAAACGCCTTGAAAAAAGAACCGTCTTTTTTAACAATGCGTTCCCGGGTATAGAAAAAATCAAGGATATCCTCACTGGTATATCCAAATGCCTTGAAAAGAATGGATACTGGAAATTTTCTACGACGGTCTATTCTGATATAGATGATATCCTTGATATCAATTTCCATATCAATCCAGGATCCCCTGACAGGAATTACTCTGGCGCTGTATATAATTTTCCCTGTGGAATAATTTTTGCCTTTATCATGGTCGAAAAATACGCCGGAAGATCGATGGAGCTGACTGACAACCGCTCTTTCTGTTCCATTTATAATAAAGGTTCCCTGACGGGTCATCAAAGGAATTGTACCAAAATATATTTCTTGTTCTTTAATATCACGAATAGAAGAAACCCCGGTTTCTTTGTCATAATCATAAACAACAAGTCTGACTTTTATGTTAATGGGAATGTCATAGGTCATTCCCCGTGATGTGCATTCTTTAATGGAATGTTTGGCTTCACCAAATGAATATGAAACATATTCCAGAGAGGAAGTGTCTGTAAAATCCTTAATCGGAAAAACAGATTTAAATACAGCATGAAGCCCTTTTTCCTGCCTGTCTTCAGGCAAAACATCTCTTTGAAGGAAACTCTCGTAAGAATTCCTCTGCATTCCTATCAAATCAGGAATATCAATAATTTTACTTCTGCTGCCAAACTCTTTTCTTGTACGCTTGTTTGTCAAAAGACTTCCGGTCATGATATCTCCCAGTGTGAGTTTTTCCAACCGTAAAAGCGGAGGCATGGCACTATTGCCCTGCCCCCGCATAAATTTTATGCAAATAAAATTGTTTCAGGATAAAAACTGAAACATAAATTATTTAACGGTAACCTGTGCCCCAGCTCCTTCAAGCTGTTCTTTGATTTTGTTGGCTTCGTCTTTAGAGACTCCCTCTTTAATTGGTTTGGGCACAGCTTCCACAAGCTCTTTGGCTTCTTTCAAGCCCAGACCGGTAATTGCTCTGACTTCTTTAATGACATTGATTTTCTTGTCACCGAAAGTTTCAAGAATAACATCAAATTCAGTTTTTTCTTCAGCTGCAGCACCCGCATCACCTGCAACCGGCATTGCACCTGCAAAAGCCACCGGAGCTGCTGCACTTACTCCAAATTTTTCTTCCAGTTCTTTTACAAGCTGGGAAAGTTCCAGTACACTCATGTTAGATATAAATTCTATAACATCATCTTTTGTGATATCAGCCATTTTTTTCTCCTAAAATAAAACGATAAAGAATTATCAAATCCTTTGATATATAATAATTATTTTTTTAAGCAGCTTCTTTTTGATCTTTAACTGCATTAAGCACATTAACGAATGCTCTTGGCACGCCGGCAAGCACATTAACAAATGATGTCGGAACTGCATTAAGCGTACAAACGAGTTTACCCAGAAGTTCTTCTTTCGAAGGCATTTTCGCAAGCTGGGAAATCTCTTCAACAGATAAAAGCTTACCGCCTAAGGCCGCTGCTTTGATCTCAAGTTTTTCATTGTCCTTTGCAAAATCCACAAGGATCTTGGCCGGAGCAACGGGATCTTTCTTTGACAGGACAATAGCACTTGGCCCTTTAAAGAAATCTTTCATCAAGCTTGAACCCGTACCCTCAACCGCTCTGGACAGCAGCGTGTTCTTGACGACTTCCATCTGAACATCTGCGGCTCGCAGCCGTGAACGCAACTGGGTCAATTGCAATACATTCAGGCCTTTATAATTGACCAGAATTGCAATTTCAGCTTCAGAAAACTCTTTTGAGAGTCTTTCTACCTGTTCTTTTTTTTGTGAAATATTGAGCAATTTTCTTACACCTCCTTCCATTAATTAATTTTTCCGAAGGTGCCAACTAAACCAAAACAAAAATCAATTTATTTTCTATCTCGGCAGGCCGGCAAATCCGATTATGCACTTTATAAAAAGCACACCTACTGTCTATGACAGGTTTAAATATATATTCTACTTAATACAGACCAGAACACATTTGCGCCTGATCTGTTTTACCTGGCGTATTGAAACCGGCTGTGTTTTGCCGGCCTATTTCACCAACAGAGGATCCACTTTTATTCCAGGACCCATGGTTGAAGATACGGTTATGGTTTTCAAATATGTTCCCTTGCTGGATGCCGGCTTAAGCGAAACAAGCTTATCAATAAACGCTTTAAAATTTTCAGCAAGCTTTTGCGCCCCGAAAGACACTTTCCCAACCGGTACGTGGACAATCCCTGCTTTTTCCACCCTGAAATCAATTTTTCCGGCTTTCAGCTCATTAATGGCTTTTTCCAGCTCAAATGTAACCGTACCCGTTTTTGCATTAGGCATCAGACCTCTGGGGCCAAGAACCCTACCCAGCTTGCCGACCGCGCCCATCATATCCGGTGTTGCAATTGCTTTATCAAACCCGAACCAGCCGTTTTTGATTTTTTCTATGGTCTCGTCATCTGCAATAAAATCAGCACCTGCATCCAGGGCTTCTTTTTCTTTTTCGCCTTTTGCAAATACCAGAATCTTTACATCTTTCCCCAAGCCGTTCGGCAGAACCACAGTGCCACGGACCATCTGGTCAGCATGCCGCGGATCAACACCTAACTTTACGGCAATATCAACTGTTTCATCAAATTTTGCATAGCTTGAGGAGACTGTCAGTTCCAAGGCATTCATGGGTTCATATTGAACCGTTCTATCGACCTTATTAAGTGCTTCTGTATGTTTTTTACTCCGCTTTGGCATTTTTTTCACTCTTTTACTTATATGTTAAACTACTTCTATCCCCATGCTTACCGCTGTCCCTGAAATAATCCTGACAGCTGCTTCAATATCAGAGGCATTTAAATCTTCCATTTTGGTCTGGGCAATTGCCCTGACCTGATCCTGTGTGACTTTTCCGACCTTGTCCTTGTTTGGCACAGCAGAACCTTTTGTCAGTTTTGCTGCAGCCAGCAGCAATCTTGAAGCCGGGGGCGTCTTTGTAATAAAGCTAAATGATCTGTCCTGGTAAACAGTTATGACGACTGGGATAATATTTCCTGCATCATTGGCTGTTTTTGCATTGAAGGCCTTGCAAAAATCCATGATATTCACACCATGCTGGCCCAAAGCAGGTCCAATCGGTGGAGACGGGTTGGCTTTCCCAGCTTCAACCTGAAGCTTTATTTGTGTCATTACTTTTTTTGCCATGTTTTTTTAACTCCTGAAACTCACTGTATTAAATTTTGCTTACCTGTATAAAATTTAGCTCCACAGGGGTTGCTCGTCCAAAAATACTCACCAGAACCTTGATTTTTTCTTTATCCGGCGACACATCTTCGACGGTTCCATTAAAATTAGAAAATGGTCCATCCACGACCCTTACTTCATCACCGGGTTCAAAAAAGTATTTGGGCTGAGGCTTATCCTTGCCCTGATGCATTTTATCTACAATACTTTTGGCCTCTTTGTCACTGATGGGAGCCGGTTTATTTTTCCCCCCCAGAAAACCTGTGACCTTTGGTGTTGAATTCACAATATGCCATGTCTCATTATCCAGATACATCCGTACCAGAATATATCCCGGATAAAATTTTCTGGATGATTCTCTTTTTTTCCCATTCACCAGCTCAACAATATTTTCAGTTGGGATGAGAATCTCTCCAAATTTTTCAGGATGTTTGGAGCTCTGAATTTTTTCCTCAAGAGCAATTTTCACTTTCTGTTCGTGACCTGAATACACATGTACAACGTACCATTTTAGAGACATGTTACTTCCCTTGTTTTATGTCAGCACAATTTGAACAAGCTTTGACAGTCCAAAATCAAAAATCCCGAGAAAACCGGCTACAACAAAAACAAAAATAATGACAACAATAGTCGTCTGGGTGGTCTGTTTACGCGTTGGCCAGGTCACTTTTTTTAATTCAACCTTGACTTCCCGTAAGTACTCCATGGATCTTTGAAAAAAATTGGGGTCACTGATTTTAGCATCCACCGCATTTTTCTCCGGTTTTGCACTAAAAACAGCCTTCTGGGCCACCGGTTTTTCAGATCCTGAACCGTTCTCTTTTTGTTTTTCCTGTACAGCTTTCTGTTTCAACTTCTCGCTGACTGGTTTTTTCTTTTGTATTCGTGACATACAACTCCTGACAGTTTTTCATCTGCCTTAACTTTTTTAAAAAAACCGTTTCCGGAAAACCCCAGATAATTGACAAACTGTAAACATTGGCAGGTCAGGAGGGAGTCGAACCCCCAACCCCCGGATTTGGAGTCCGGTGCTCTACCAATTAGAGCTACTGACCTGTAAAGTTTGTATTTATTTTATCTTGGTTTCCTTATGGACCAGATGTTTATTGCAGAATTTACAATATTTTTTAAACTCTATTTTATCCGGTGTCTTTCGTTTATTCTTTGTTGTTGTATAATTTCTTCTCTTGCACTCTGTACATGCTAAAGCAATCAAGACTCTGTCCATTTATAAACTCCTCAGGACTTATTCTACAATTTCACCGATAACACCGGCGCCAACCGTCCGGCCGCCTTCTCTGATGGCGAACCTGAGTTCTTTTTCCATGGCAATAGGGTGTATCAG
>JAHJLV010000068.1 GCA_018821535.1 Pseudomonadota bacterium
TAATTGATTTCGGGGGTCGTCTAATGGTAGGACGACAGGTTCTGGTCCTGTTAATCATGGTTCGAGTCCATGCCCCTGAGCCAAATTGTATGTTCGGCGTTTGTTGCCTCGGCGCAAAGCGCCTCGGCACGCGCCCTGCGGCGGGCGTAAGCCCGTAGCAGTTAATTGCACAAATCTAAAAAGCGAAATCTATGAACGGCTTGGTGAAGATTAAGACATTCTCTTACCCCTAAATCCAAAAATAGTTTTATAATTGTTTTCTCCAAAAAGAATTGGGTAAAAGCTATCTTCCGCTACAAGATAATTTTTGCCGTTAGTTGCAAAAACCTCGTCTTTGCGTATCAGCTTATAATTTTTTATCTTTTTTAGTAATTTATATCCTTTTGGTTTTTTAACTTCAGAAACTACACTAAAATAATTCGTTACTTGCCTCTGTCTGTGTAATTTAACATTGATTAAACCAATGTGTGAGAATAGTTTTTTAACATCTGCAACGATCTTTTTTAATGCGTCAGGATTGTTGTCTTTGCCATACTCAAAGGCAATGCCGATTTTTGCCTGAGATATCAACGCATTATTTTTTGTTGCATTCATAATTAATACATATTTTGGTTGTATAGCCTTAACGTATTTTAAAGTTTCATCGTTAAGATTGGTCACGATGATAGCATCTTTCAATTCACTTTTAGTGGAATGAATATCAAGAACAAAGTCTGCAGATTTTATAGCAGCAGATAGTTTATAGGCAAGTCTTTCCTCGTAATTGCCAGTTTTCTTGCCTGGAAAAGATCGGTTGAGATCTTGATCTATAAATCTTTTACGAAACTTAAAAGCCTTGCTGTTTGCAATCTGAACAGTAAGGATATTTCTATCAATGTTTAATTTTCGTATCTCTTTCGCGACTTTTAATCCGATTCTTTCATCGCCATGAGTCAAGATATTGAGTATTATTTTCATACTTGTATTTTATTATTTTATTTTTTGAAGAAAAGATGGGAGTTGTTGTTAGCAACTCCCACTACAAGTTAGACTCCCGATACGTCTTGGCAAGCCTTGACGTATTTAAGAATTTCTTCAACGCTTTGCGTGGCGCCAAACATCCTGAACTCCACGGTCTTAGTGGTTGGTTTATATCGGACGAGGTCCCACACATTTTTCTCTCCTCCTTTGGAAGCGATGTATTTCATCACCTCCGAGAAGCTGGCAAACACAGGAGGAACGCCATCAGTCGCGGCCATTATGCGGTATGCGTTGATTCTTTTGAGACTCGAGTGATCACCAATAGAAACTAGACTATCAATTACGTCCTTTCGGCAGAGATTTAGGATTCGTACCGCTTCCTCGTCGGCCACAGAAACGTGGACATGCACTGCAACAACCACCGAAGCGGCAATACGCCTATCGTTCGGGATGGATGCCCAGATTCGCCGGTGACGCTCATCAAACGGGTTGACCTCGAACGCAACGACCATATCCTCTTCAACAAACTCGGAGTGATCGAATGCTAAACCAAGGTTGCTAGCCGCCTCTAACAAAATCCCGTCATTTGCCAAAAGTGCGACCTTGATCGCCTCTAGATTACGGCATGGCGGTGTTCTGTCTTCGATCTGCCCCGCAAAAAGCTCATAAGAGAATAGTCTTTCTGGTAGACCGTTATTTTTGGCTAATTCATGCACTCTTGGTAGTAAGGTTCCGATTTTTGGAACAATCTGCCCAAGAGAATTCATAATAAAACGCTCGCGCTCAATTCCATATGTTTTCATGACGTGCCTCCTTATCTGGTTTTTAAAGAACATTCCAGCACGACGTTCGTGCTGGTGGCTATATATTTTTTGATAAAATATCCAGCCATAAACACAAACGAAAAACTCCTCCCGCGAAGTCTAGGAGGAGTTTTGATGGCTAGATTTTAAGAAGATATTTTAGGCCAAAGCAAAACTAGGACTTTGCGGGTAAATCTGCAAAGCCCACCACCAATTCAATAAAATTATGCTTTGGTTGGATTTCATAGGTTATAATTGTATGATAACAAATAATAGCTTTAAGTCAATGATGTCGCAGCCACATGATAATGTCCTAGTGTAGCCAAGTAGAAATGTCCTACCTTAACAATTTGTGTCATAATACTTCATTGTTTAATTAATAATGTTATTAAATAATTTTGGAGGGAATATTTAATAACAACAATGAAAA
>JAHJLV010000003.1 GCA_018821535.1 Pseudomonadota bacterium
GAGAGCAACCCGAGCGCCGAGAAGGTGACCGAAGTATGAGGGCCGTACTATTATGTACGGCCTGATACTTTTAGGTCTCATACTTTGGTCCCTAAGCCATAAACTCCGGGGGTTTGGGGGTTGGCCCCCATTATAAATTGTCAAAAAAAGGGGTCAAGTCTGCCCTTGACTCTTGGTGGGTGAGTTGATAAAGATATTTTATGTCGCGGCCATTAAGAATAGAATATCCCGATGCCTGGTATCACATAATGAACCGGGGACGGCGAGCAGAGAAGATTTTCAGAAATGATGACGACTATAAATTATTCATCAATATTCTGAAAGAATCCACTCAGGCCTGGGGTTTTCGGATTTGTGCCTATTGCCTGATGCCAAATCATTATCATCTTCTTGTCCAGACACCCTTGGCCAATATTTCACGGGGCATGCGACATATTAACGGGGTTTACACCCAGCGGTTTAATCGAAAACACAAAATCGATGGTTCTTTGTTCAGGGGGCGGTATAAATCCATTCTAATTGATTCGGATAATTATTTACTGGCGTTGGTGCGGTATGTTCATAAAAACCCGTCAAAGGCAAATATGGCGTCTTTTCTTCAATACAAATGGAGTAGCCATAAAGGATATATTAGTGATGATAATTCCTGGGACTGGATATATAAAGATTTTGTATATAATCTGCTGACAAAAAATAATAGAAAGGATCCGATAAAAACATATCAACGATTTATAACTGAAAAACAGGATTCAGATCTCACCGGATTGCTTGAGGGAGAAAAATGGCCGGGCATATTGGGCGGTAATGAATTTACCGACCAGATCAAACAGCATTATTCTAAAATTGATCCGGAAATTACCCAAACAAAAGAACTGGCGCCTCAACCAGAACACATTATCTTAAGTGTTTGCAAATATTACGGCGTAACACGTGAAAGCCTTGATTATTCCCGACGGGGAGCGTTCAATGAACCTCGGAATGTTGCGCTTTTTCTGATGCGCAGACTTAGGCAGGACAGCCTGCAAACTATCGGCCAGTCCATGGGAATTAAAAAATACAGTTCAGTGAGCAGTGCCATAGAACGTCTCAAAAATCGCATGGAAACAGATTCAGCACTTAAAGAAAATATATCAAAATTATTGAATCAGTTTTTATAATCAGCATTGAGGTCTGTCCGAGGTAAGAGGCTGTAATTACAATGAATTAATTATAAAATTAGCCCGAAATAGGTCTTAAACACACCTTTTTGGGCTAAAAATATGCACTTAAGAAAATGCCCAGATCAAACAGATCTTTTATTCCAGAATATGCCTGAAACAATTTAGGATAAAATTGCTTTTCGCTCTGATAATGATGCCTTAAAATATCATTTGTCATTTTTTTTTGTAAGCGGTATGCTATAAATCATGGAAATCAATGAACTTATTAAATTTTGGATTGACAGCTCTGATGATGATTTTCAGGCAATGACTCATTTGTTTGAAAAAAAGGATTACACCTGGTCTTTATTTATTGGGCATCTGGTTTTAGAAAAATTGCTAAAAGCCTGGTACATGAAAAACAATTTTAATACTCCTCCTTTTATTCATGATCTTGTGCGTTTGGCTGAAAAAGGGAATTTGACACTTGATGAAAGTCAAAAGGATATTCTGGACACAATTTCCACTTTTAATATCCGTGGACGATATGATGATTATAAAAGAGAATTTTATAAAAAATGTTCACCTGCTTTTACAAAAGAATGGGTTCACAATATCAAGGAGTTTAGAAAATGGATAAAGACAAAGCTGCTCAAATAGCACTCGAATATGTTCATTTCATCAAAAAGAGGGATTCAAATATTAAAAAGGCCTATATCTTTGGCTCTTTTGTAAAAGGCACAAGCAAAGAAGACAGCGATATCGATCTGGCAATTGTTTTCACAAATCTTAATGATGCTTTTGATATGCAGGTTAAATTAATGAAACTTCGAAGGAAATTTGATACCAGAATTGAGCCCCACGCATTTAGAGATTCTGACTTTAAAGCGTCAAATCCTTTTGCTAATGAGATATTAAATACTGGAGTCGAAATTGAGTAGAAAGGAGGGCCAAGAAAAGGGGTCAGGTCTCTGCCCTTGACCCCTGGAGGACGAATTGATAGAGGTGATTTGCCAAATTCCTGTCGTACTTTTTGCCAAATTACAGATCATAAGATTTGAGGTGTTTTTTGACGTTTTGCCAAATTAATATGGTCTTTTGGAGAGAATTATAGTGCCATTTTGCCAAAACCCGCATCTTGCCTGCTATATATAGTTTTTTTTCTTATGATGCCCCGGGTAAAATCCGCATCAAAATGATCCCGTAATTTTATGATCACAACGGGAGAATGAACAAAAAGTCAGGGGGCCGGACATGATCTGTCTGGCCCCCTGTGGTGCATTATTCAAAAGTATCTTTGTCACCGTTGTTAATCTGGTGAACTAATTTTCAATAAACCTGATCAGTTCCGGAACTGTGCTAGCAGACTTAATTATGCCTTTTAAAGCTTTCAGACGGTTGATGTCTTTAATGCTTTTGATTTTGGTAATAACGGTTTTGCAATCATCCGTGTCACCAAACTTTATGCTGACCGCAAACTCAAGCCCCTCAACAAGCCCTTGTTCGATTCCTTGAGCAAGCCCCTTTTCACGCCCTTGCTCAAGCCCTTTTTGTCGTCCTTCATCTCTTAATTTTTCAGCCAGTGTCATGATCATACCTCCTTTATCTTCAGACAACGTATTTGATACAATGGTTTGAAATTGTTCAGGTGTAATATCTTCCACGTTGCTGAAAATGTATTTTATCAGAGATTCAAAATATTGCAAACCCGTTTCTTTTTCAGACAGGTCTTTTAATAAAGTAAAGATACCAGGCAGTTTTTGGGCAAAGTCCTGTTTAAAGATATGTTTGAATATCAGCATGACCACACGGGCTGTTATGGTTCCTTTGATATCATTGTCAGAATATCTTGAAAGATCATACAGAACATAGCGAAAATCCGGGATATAGTCTTTCATGATATCCACCGGCCCTTTAAGCATGGATGAAAAGCTTTCTTTTGCTGTCCATTTTTGTGGGCCATGATACAAAAGCAGGGGAATAATAATGGACAGCTTTTTGGTTTTATGCTGTTTTAAGTCCAGCCTCCAGATTTTGAGCATATATTCAAGCAATTGGAGGTGTACCAGTTTGTCAGGATAACTTTTGTGTTCAAACAAAAAATAGATATATCCTGGTGTTCCTTCAAAATCCACTTTGTACAGCATGTCTGAATAATAATTTTTCAGATCGTTTTCTATGAATGTGTCTTTGCAGATTTCAAGAGAATCCAGGGTTACAACACTTAATACATTTTTGGGCAGGTAATTTTCTAAGAAAGCCCTGGCATTGGCCTTGTTGCTCCATGTTTCTTTGAAAAGGCTGTCATGGGAATTTTGAAGTTTATCGTTCATGGTTTGTCAGTATCATGCGGACAGGCCGGATTCAAGACAAAGTTTAAATCTCTGGGGACTCAGTTTCAATCGACGATTATGGTCCACCTGCAACCCCACAATATCCCCAATGATATTGGCAGGCTGTATGCGGTCGAAAAATAGAAAAATAGGACAAAAAATAGGGGACAGACCACCTTTTTTTGTTTACATTTTATATCATAAAATATATTTTTTAAATCATGCCGAGACGATCAAGAATAGTAGTTCCCAGCAACCCGCTTCATATTATTCAAAGAGGGAATAATAGACAGGCGTGTTTCTTTTCCGATGAGGACTACCTGATTTACCTTCAATGGCTTAAAGAATACGCATTGATTTCAGGGTGCTTAATCCATTCTTTTGTTCTAATGACAAATCATGTGCATCTTTTACTTACACCTCAAAGGAAAAACAGCCCGGGAGATTTATTAAAAAGGTTGGGTCAACGGTATGTTCAATATATCAACCGTACTTACAAGCGAACGGGTACCTTGTGGGAAGGCAGGTTTCGATCCTGCCTGATCCAGGAAGAAAAATATTTATTGACATGTCAGCGATATATAGAGCTGAATCCGGTTCGTGCCAATATCGTAAAATATCCGGGAGACTTCCAATGGTCAAGCTATGGCAGTAACGGACAAGGCAAAAAATGTGATTTAATTTCACCACATCCGCTTTATCAAGCGCTTGGCAAGACTGAAGAAGAAAAACAATCTGCCTATAGAGAACTGTTCCGATATGATTTGGAATCAGGAGAAATCGACAAGATCAGAAAGGCCACAAATGGAAATTTTGCTGTAGGAGCCAGACATTTTCAGGAAGAAATCAGCGAGATGCTTGGCAGGCGTGTTTTTCCGGGAAAAGCAGGCAGACCGAAGAAGAAAACCCAACAGAAACAGGGTCTGTCCCCGATTTTACGATTTTATGAGATATATAAAAGAAAAACAGCGCGGCGGTTTGTCGGAGAAGATCAGACGGTCTTCAGCGATGCTGGCCTCATGCACCTTATGTCCAAGACAGTGCCGGGTGGATCGGACGCAAAACGAAAAGGGATATTGTTCTACCGGGAAAAAAGCTGTTGTGGCAAGCTTTTCTCCTCACTTTGGTGAGGAGCCGCCGCTGGTGGGAAACAATGGATCTGGTACCCTCTTTTTTTCCCATTGCAACCTGAAATGCATTTTTTGTCAGAATTATGATATCAGCATTCACGGCGAGGGACAGGAGATGAATGATGAGCAGATTGCATCGATCATGCTGCATCTGCAGAAAATCGGGTGCCACAATATCAATCTTGTGACCCCCAGCCATGTGGTTCCTCAGATTTTAAAAGCATTGGATATTGCCATTGATTCCGGATTGAATCTTCCGCTTGTATATAATTGTTCGGGATATGAAAGCATCGAGACCCTGCGTCTGTTAAATGGGATTATTGATATTTACATGCCGGATTTTAAATTCTGGAGTTCTTCGCTTTCCAGGCAATACTGCAATGCCGGAGATTATCCTCTGGTGGCACAAAAAGCAATAAAGGAAATGTATGATCAGGTCGGCGATTTAAAGATGGATAAGAACGGCATTGCATGTTCCGGTCTTTTGGTCCGGCATCTTGTCATGCCGGGAATCCTGGATGAGACCCGCCAGATTTTAAGATTCCTCAAAGAGGAAATCTCTTCTCATACCCATGTGAATATCATGTCCCAATACCGCCCAATGGGAGACGCTTTTAAAGTTAAAGCGCTTTATCTCCCATTGATGCCGGATGAATATAAAAAAGCGCTGCACATGGCCAGGGAGTTTAATCTGACAATTATCCGATAGCTTAAACATCCTTACGGCAAAGGCTTCAAATATTATCTTTGCTGGAATATCTGAAAAAAAACAGGGGTCTGTCCCCTATTTTACTCTGACGCCTGTAATATCTGCCAGGTCTCCCTGAGTCATTTCCTTTTTTTTCCGGATATCTTTTATCGCCCTGCCAATATATTTAACAAGACGCACACGATATGGATATGTTATTTGTGTCATCTTCATCCTTTTTTACCATACGGTTAAAAACTGTCGGTCGAAGCGAAATTAACCGTACGGTGAAAATTTATGAAAAGATTATCTTAAAAGGTTTATCCCGGGGATTTGAATAAAATGCTTGTCCTGAGTATACATTTTCAGGCCGTTTTGAAATGCTGTTGCCGCAATCCATATATCATTTGTGGGAATAGGGGTTCCCTGTTTTCTTAATGCGTCAAGAATCTGGGCATAAAAATCAGCGGTTTCCATATCCACCGGGTACAGCGCCACCCGAGGAGAATCCAGAAACGCCTCAAGATCTGATCGATTCTGTCTTTCTTTGTCCCCGCCTTTAAACCCGTTTAAAAGCTCACCGATACTGATGGCAGAAATTCCAATCAAGTCTGCCTTCTGAAGATTAAAAACAATTTCTTCATGCCCCCTGAAGGCACTGGAATAAATATTTGTGTCAATTAACAGCCGGGTCATTCCCAAAGCTCCCTGTCAATTTTTCTGCCTGCATCAATACTGTTTTGAATATTCTCATACTCTTTTTGAGACCATTTTCCAAACAGATGATCAAGATCATTATGCGTTTTTGTGAATTGCTTTTTTTTGGTAATCCCCAAATTTTCCTTTAGAATATCAATAACATATTGATTAATACTTTTATTCTCATTTATTGCTGCTTTTTTCAGTTTTTCTGATACTCGGGCGTCTACCCCCCGGATGGTTATTGCTTTCATATGACCCCCTCAGATTTATAATGTCTATATATGATGGCATCTTGGTGTCATTATACAGCATCATGCTTGTCTGTCAATAATGGTTTTTTTCCGGAATATCAGAAAAAAACTGAGAAAGAAACTTCATTGAAAGCTTCAGATTTTCCAGATTAAACACTTCAATGCTTACCACGCCGGGATAGGTTTCAAGGATATCCAGGATTGTTCTAAAGGCGGTTTCAGGCATCCGGTCAAGCCGGGTATGGTCTTTGACTGTGTCGCCTGAAAATTCAACCCCGTGCAGATGCATCACAGGAATCCGGGATTGATGCGCCTGATAAATCTCCTGGATATTATCCCCATATTTGATCAAATGCCCCAGGTCCATGCACACCGGCAGATTGAACGCGTTGACGAGCGGTTCAACAATTGAAAAAGGATAATCCAGAGTTTCTATGGAAAAAATATCCGGGTGCATGCCGCCTGACAATAGTTTTTCCAGACCGTCATGTGCATTCTCCTGCCACATTTGGCGGTCTGAATTTTTTACGGTTTCCGGCATGTCAAGATGAAGGGTATGGGTGGTGGGCTGCAGTTTTTCAAAGCGCTCAATCACTTTTAAATACATATCTGCGGCCTGCTGACGCTTGACCAAAGATTCGCAGGTCAGACTGATATCCGTGGGAAGATGAATATTATAGGTCAGATCAAGATCCTGTGCAGCAGCCAGAAGATCATTCACCTCATTTTTTGACGGCAGCACGGTTTCCGGGCAGGATTCAAAAATCAGCAGCTCAATTTCATCAAAAAATGCGCCCAGTTTTTTTACATTGGGCAGAATATGATCCGGATAAATAAAAGAGGTGGTTCCCAGCCGGAACAGTCGTTGACCCTTTTTTGCTGCCATATGATCCTTTTAAGCTATAACAAGAATAATACATGCCATGAGCACTGCAAGAATGGAACTTGTCATCATCAGATCACAGGCCTGCTTTATTTTATACGTGTCCGGGTCTTTAAACCGGCTGCCTATCCAGGGTTTTTCCACCAGATGGCCATGATACATGCTGGGCCCGCCAAGGCGGATTTCAAGCGCGCCTGCAAAGGCGGCTTCCGGATATCCGGCATTGGGACTTTTGTGCAGTTTGCCCTCAAAAAAACCAAAGCTTAAGGCCTGCTCTCCTTTTTTGAGAGAAAAAAAACAGGCGGCAAGCGCAATACAGATAACAGAAAATTTTGATGGAATAAAATTTGCCACATCATCTATCTGTGCAGATGCTCTGCCAAAATAAAAATATTGCTCGTTTTTATATCCCACCATTGAATCCAGCGTATTCACCATTTTGTAGGCAAGGGCCGCAGGAACCCCGCCGATCAGTGCAAAAAACAAAGGAGATAAAAATCCGTCTACAAAATTTTCTGCTACGGTTTCCACACAGGCCCGGGTGACCCCTTTTTCATCCAGATTTTCCGTTTGTCTGCCCACGATCATGGCCACCTGTTTTCTGGCAGCGTCAATCCCCTGATTCTTTAAAGTCCAAAAAACTTTCATGGCTTCTTTTTCAAGGGTCCGGGACGAAAAGCAGAAAAACAGAAGAATACCCTGAACAACCATACCGACAAACGGATGTATTGCCATGCTGAACAGCACAATAAACAGACCCAAAAGCCAGGTGGACCCGATTAAAAAAACAGCAAAAAGCCAGCCGGACACCACCGGGTTTTTATCAATTCTTCTGAATACCGGCTCAAAAAAAGAAATGGCATTTCCCATGAGTGCCACAGGATGGGGCCATCTTCCGGGGTCTCCGAATTTAAAATCAAGGGCAAATGCCCCTAAAACGACATACCATTGAATATCAATCATAACGAACCTTTTAATTCCTGTTTAATATATTGGGCCAATTGTTGATTTTCATCCCTGGTTTTTAAAGAAAACCGCACATAGCGATCTGATAATCCCTCAAAATTGGCACAGTCCCGTATCAGTATTTTATGCTGGCCGATTTTTTCGCACAGGGTTTTTGAATTCTGGTTTCCTGTCAGGCGCGCCAGAATAAAATACGCACTGCTGTCAAACAGTTCAAGACCCTTAACCCTTTCAAGCAAATCATAAAAATACGCTTTTTCAGTTTTTATAAATGCCCGGGTTTTCTGATAAAAGGGTTCTATTTTTTCAGGATGATCAAATATATGCTCGATGACCGCCTGGGCAAGCGCATTTACACTCCAGGGCTGATAACAGGCCATGATCTTTTGGGTAATGGATGCATGAGCACTTAAAAATCCGGTTCTCAGCCCCGGTATGGTAAAAATTTTTGACATGGAGGATAAAACAATCACATTTTTATACGCTATATCCCCCACAAAAGATATCTGATCGGCATTGTCCACAAAGGGAAGATAGGATTCATCAATCACAAATATCGTATTTTCATGCTTTTGAATCAGATATTCAAGCGGTTCTTTCCGGATCAGAGCCCCTGTCGGATTGTTGGGGTTGCAGATAAAGACAAGATCACACGCTTTCGCGCAGGCAGATATCTGATCCATATCCGGCATGAATCTGTCCTGCGGTGTTGAAACAAGATGATCATATGGGATGTCGTGCATGCTGCAGGCATCTTTATAGTCAGAATAGGTGGGGCCCACGATCAGAACCCGCTTTGCCTCCAGCGCCCTGGGGATCGTGTAAATAAACCATGTGGTTCCGTTTCCTGCGATCACCCGGCTGCTGTCCATATGATGAAACCGTGCAAAACCATCTCTCATGCCCGCAGCATCCGGCAAGGGCAGAGATTCAATCTTTTCCACATGATCACAGATAAATCTGTGTATATTTTCAGGCGGACCCAGCGGATTTAAATTACTGCTCATGTCAATGATCTGATCCATGTGACACCCCAGTTTTACTGCCAGATCCTTTTTATTGCCGCCATGGCCGATAATCATTTGTCTGTTTCCTTTAAATAAAAGCTGCGCCGGCTGTCAAAAATAAAACAGCCTCTGTCACTTCTGTCATGGCGCCCAGCATATCCCCTGTAATACAATTGAGTTTTCTTTTATAAAACCACACTATCAATACCGTGGTGATCATAAATACACCATTTAAAACCAGGCCTTTATAGCCTAAAACCAAAGAGATGGCCACTATAATCACCACAAAGAAAAAATCTTTAAATCCAATGGGCTTTTTAAACAGATCCAGGCCAGTCCCGGTATTTTTTCTGCCATATTCTAAAAACCGGATACCAAACAGTGTGGCTGCACGGGCATATGCCGGCACAAGCAATAAAATCAGGCCGGTGTGAAACAGGTATTGCCACTGCGTGGTGGATATCTGACCATTTGTCTTGATCGCATATATCCCGGCAATTTTAATCGCAAGAATACAAAAGACAGCCACAAGCCCCATCATACCGGTGCGGCTGTCCTTCATAATCTCCAGTGCCTGCTCTTTTGACCGGTGGCTGAACAGGCCGTCTGCCGCATCTCCAAGTCCATCCAGATGAAAAGCACCCGTAATGACCACCAGAAAAACCACATCCAGAACCGCAACTGTCCCGGGGGGCCAGAAAAACGAAACACACCGGTCAAAAACCAGAAGAAGACCTCCCAGGATCAATCCCACAACAGGAAAAAACTTGATCATCCCGATGGGTGAATATGCCACATTTTTTCCTGCCGGAAGAATGGTGATGAACAAAAGTGCCGAGCGCAGGTCTGTTATGAATGTTTTCATTTTAGTGTTTTCATTTCATTCTGTCTTTCTGGCCACTTTTAACGGTTTCATAGAACACACCCCTTTGACGGGATTTTCCAATAATCTGTTTTGTTTCAATCAACTGTGCAAGACATTCGTCAAGCTGTGCTTTTTTGTCTTTAAAAATCTGAAGCAGATCCTTTTTTGTGCAGGGCCTGCGATGAACGGTTTCAAGAATGGCCGATTCCAGATCCTGTATATTCAGACGGGCATTAATCGTTTCATCCACCCGCGCAATAATCTGGACTGATGGATACTCCAGTTTGATTTTAATCTGCTCCAACTGTTCTTTTGAGGCAGGAACAATATCCGCACAGGTTCCCGGTCGATCCAGCGTATTGAGCTGAACCGTGTCCGGCTTGATTTTTTTAATAACGTCTTTGAGCACCTCAAGGTCTGCGTCCCCATCATTGATTCCCGGAAGAATCAATACCTCCAGCCATATTTTCCCGGTATATTCTTTGGAAAAATCAATAATCCCCTGGATGATATCCTGAACATCCATTCCTTTTATGGGTTTGTTGATCCGTTCAAAAGCCTCCGGGGTGGCCCCGTCAAGAGAGGGCACCACCAGATCTGCTTTGAGCAGTTCCTTTCTGACCTGAGGATCATCAAAAAGTGTGGAATTGGTCAGCACCGCGACTTTCACAGATGGGCTTTTCTGCTTGATATAGTCAATGACCTGACCCAGACCGGTGTTCAAGGTGGGCTCCCCAGACCCTGAAAATGTCACATAATCCGGCAGCGGATGATGATCAAAATAATGCTCCAGCTCTGCTGTCACATCTTCTGTTTTGACATATTCCTTTCTTTTACGGGTTAACCGGGTTGTTTTTCCGCACTCGCAATACAGGCAGTCAAGGGAGCAGGTTTTATGGGTCACCAGATCTATTCCCAAAGATACGCCAAGCCGCCGGGACGGAATCGGACCAAAAATATGTTTATACTGCATCTGATGAATTCTCCTCTATGCTATCCGCAATAGTCTTGCCCGGTTTTATCTGAACCGCAATGCCTGCAACTGTCATGACCACCCTGTGAGCGGCCTTTGCCATCCGCTGGTTAACCAGCCCAGCCACATCCCGGAACTGCCTGGCAAGGGCATTTTCCGGAACAATTCCCATGCCCACCTCATTGGACACTAAAAAAACAGGGCACGCGGCGTTGACAAGACTGTTTTCAAGCGCCGTGACCGCTGTTTCAATCTTAACGGAATCATAGGAATGAAACAGTAAATTGGATGCCCACAAGGTCAGGCAATCCACGAGAATCACACTGGCCGTTGATGAAAACTGATCAATGATCTTGTGAAGATTGACAGCTTCTTCGATGGTCTGCCAGTCTGAACCTCTTTCTTTCTGATGCTTTTGAACCCGTTTTTCCATTTCTGTGTCGGTTGGAACAGACGTGGCAATAAAATATTTATGTTTACCGTGAACTGCATTGGCCTGACTGAGCGCAAAACTGCTTTTACCGCTCCGGCATCCGCCAATGACAAGTGTTATATTCTTTTTCAAAACCCGTTTAATCCTTTTGTCAGTGTCTAATTTGCTTTATTGAACAGAATAGCGTATCTGTACTGGCATTGGCAACTTAAAATATGGAATTTCAAAGGATAAAACAAAAACCCTTTTACAACTTAACAATTTGAAATTATAGTATATTTCAAATATGTTTTTTATCCCTTTACAAGACAAAAATATTATTGTAGGTCTTTTAGAAAATAAACCCTGTTCACTTTCGCAACGTTTTAAGGAGACCGAAATGATCAACCGAAACACAGTCAAGGTGCTCAGTCTTAAACCCGTCACCCGGACAATGTGTCACGATTTCTATATCAAAATTAATACTGAATTCGATTCTCCTGCAGCAATTAAAGAGTCTGTCTCCTGGTGGCAAAATGACAGTGAAAAGCTGAACAGCCTGTGGTGGGTTTTAAATTATCATTCAGACAGGCTTGATCCGGACAGAAACTTGAGGGCATTTGTTGAAAGACATCTGGATGGACTTGCACAAAAAAAAGAAGCCGCGGTCCGGGCAGGATAACGCTTAGTATTTCACGTCTTCACTTGCGCCCCAGATATCAACAATTTTTGTATTTCCCGGATAATCCACGGTTCTGTAACGGGTAATTTTGGATAATTTATGCGTAATTCTGCCCAGTCGTGCAGCCTGCTTTTTTATGGCCTGAATGCCTTTTTCTTCAGCATCTTCAGATAAATGAGTCATCAGCAGCAGTTCTGAATATCCCAAAATCGCCTGCAGGGGCTGATTGATTTCATGACAGACCGCACCTGCCATTTCAAGAACCCCCTGAAGCCGCTCTTTTTCATTGGTTTCTTTTTCAGTGGCTTTTCTTTGTGAAATATCGGTAAAGGTGGCAATGGTCCACGCCATGGGGTTGGTCTTGTCCCTGGAGTTTAATTTGATATGCGCCGGGAAAAGGCTGCCATCCTTTTTAAGCAGAATATTTTCATACTCTGCTGTTCCATTTGCATTAAGGCCCTTATAGATGGTTTTTCCGGTATTATCATAATCCCTGCCATCCATATAAATCATCCGGGTACTTTTATTTTCAAAATCAGACTTGCTCATATATCCGAACATCCGGACCATTTCAGTATTCACCCATTTAAAAATCCGGTTTTGAACCAGAGCGATTCCCACAGGTGATGATTCCAGAATTTTTTCAAGAACCGACTGCTGCTCCATATATTTTTCATCTGCTTCTTTTCGTTCTATGGCAAGGGCAATATGATGAGAAATTGAGTTCAGCAGCTCCAGGTCTTCTTCTTCATAATCATCCGGCGAGGAATAACTTTGAATAACAATGGCACCTTTAACTTTATCATTGATTATCAAGGGAGCGCCCAGCCAGATTTTACTGGGTGTACCCATGATACCGGGGTTTAGCGGATCTGACAGCCGGATAATATCTTCTTGATAAAAAATCATGGGCTGTCTGTTCCGGATAACCATGCCGGTGGAAGACGTTATCCGGCTGAAATTTAGAATTTTTTCCGGCGCCTTATCCTTTTCATCCACATAATACGGGAAAAAAAGCGCATCTTCTTTTTCATCAAGCAGGGCAATATAAAAATTATCTACATTGAGAATCTCATCCAGACTTTCATGAATCACCGTATAAAGTTCATCCAGGTTCCGGGTACGGGTAACTGCGTCAGAAATTTTAAACAGCGCTTCTATGGTTTTGCCTGTATCCCGCTTTTTTTTTGCTGTTTTTATTGGATTTAAAAATATCAAAATCAGTTGTCCGTTTATCAAAATTTCAGGAAGTTTATACACCCAAAAGTTTTGTATTATTCCATTAAAAATTTTTTTTATCAAGGCCAAAGAACCGCTTTACGGCTTTGATAAAAACCGGTTCAAATGCACCAGTTTCCGGTGGTGTATTTGAACCGGTTTTGGTTTTTTTATACCATCAAAAACAACGCCTTTTTAATAACCTGTTCTTTTTATGTGACTTTTAAGAAGGACACATATCCGGCACATCAATTGCTTTTAAATATGGAAATCATAAATAAAAAATATTCAATTTTTGACAGGGAGTATTTAAAATCGAAGATCGGCGAAAATGGCCAAGGAATGATGTCAACTTTCTTGTGTCTGTAAAATGCGAAGAGGCACACAACCATGAGACTGCCTGGCATCTGGGTATCATAAAAAACATCAGTGCCAGCGGTCTGGTTATTGAAGCCCACTCATTAAAAACCATAAAAATTGCTTCAAATGTGCAATTGATTTATTTTCCGCAAAAAGAAATGCACACACCTCCTCTTGTTGAGCCAGAACCGGTTAAAAAAACCGGACGGCTTATCTGGCAGAGTCCGGATAAAAAGACCATTGGTATTCAGCTGGACCTTTAAGCGTTTCTCCTGCGAGAACATCAGGGGTTCAGATGATGCTTCTTAATCCGGTAACGAAGGGTATTCCGGGTGATCCCCAGTTGACGGGAGGCCTTTGAGATATTCCAGCCGCAGGCAGCCAATGCGTCTTCAATCATTTTCTTTTCCTGCAAAAAAAGATCTTTGGGCGGGGGATCTTCTTTTCCGGTTCTTATCTCAACTGATTTTTTCTTCACCAGAGACGCTATCATCTCTTTTGTAATTTCCAGGCCGTTTGATACAAGCACCAGCCGCTCCAGTACATTTTTCAATTCCCTGACATTGCCCGGCCAGTCATAATCGGATAAATCATTCATGGCACCGGCCTGAATCACAGGCGTTGTCTGACCGAATTCAGCACTGAAAAAATTTAAAAAATATTCTGTAAGCTCTGGAATATCCGCTTGACGCTCTTCTAAAGAAGGCATAAAAACCGTATAGGTATTTAACCGAAAATACAGATCTGACCTGAATTTTTTTTCTTCAAGCATTTTTTCAATATTCTGATTTGTTGCACTGATTATTTTAATATCCACCTTCAGGGAATCTGTTGAACCGACAGGCGTAATCACCCGGTCTTCAACCGCATGAAGAAGCTTTGCCTGGATTTCATACGGCAGCTCTCCTATTTCATCCAGAAAAAGAGTCCCCCCGTTTGCCTGGATAAACGCACCTGTCCGATTTTGCACAGCACCGGTAAATGCGCCTTTGATGTGACCAAATAATTCAGACTCAATCAGTTCCCTGGGAATTGCTGCACAATTCACACGAATAAAGGGCTGACTTCTTCGGGCAGACAAAAAGTGAATCATCTTTGCGGCAAGTTCTTTTCCCGTACCGGATGCTCCGGTAATAAAGACAGATGTATTTGTCGAAGCCACCAGCGCAAGCTCTTTTTTAAGGGTTGCCATGGCCAAAGAAGACCCGATGAACACCGGCTGATCTGTTTTCTGTGCACTGGAAATAGCCGCTTTTTTTGTAAGAAGTGCAGCTTTTGCTTTTTCAATAATAATCTCATTGTCTATGGGTTTGCAAATATAATCAAAGGCCCCCAGCTTCATTGCGTCAACCGCTGCAGGAATGGTTCCGAATGCTGTCAGAAGAATTATCGGTGTATGGGGAAACTTTTGATTTCTAAATTTTAAAACCGCCATACCGTCTGCTTTTGGCATTTTCAAGTCTGTAAAAACCAGATCCGGCAAAAACCGCTTCCATTTTAAAATTCCATCTTCACCGTCTGTGGCGGTTTCTACCAGATACCCCTGAGTTTCAAGCACTAACTGCAGGACTCTTCTCATGCGGGTTTCATCTTCAATGATTAATATTTTTTCAGACAAAAGACGGCTCCTTTTTGTGAGATTCAACCGGGCGAGAAAATTCAAGGGTACTCAATGGTTTAACGGGCAGATGAATTATTACCCTCGCGCCTCCCCGGGGTATATTTTCCAGGCTGATGCTGCCATTATGGGCCAGAATAATCTGCTTACAGACGGAAAGCCCTATCCCCATTCCTTTTTCCTTGGTTGTAAAAAACTGTTTAAATACATTTTCCAGATCTTCTTTGGGAATGCCGGGTCCGGTGTCGCTGATATAAATATCTATGGCTTCATCTGCCCGGGCATCAATGGCAATAAAAATGCTGCCGCCATCGGGCATGGCATCCTCAGCATTCACAATACAGTTTAAAAAAACCTGCTGCAACTGTTTGAAATCAGCAAAAACAGTTAAAGGCGCGTTTAATGGCGCAAATTCAATGGAAACAGCCCTGTTGTGATTATCAGACTGCACCCAGTGGTTGATCATCCGGGTTATCCTCGGGCATAAATCGACCGGCGCAAGCTCAGGAGTTTTATATCGCGCCAGCCCCATCATATTGTTAATGACCGATTCAAGACCATCCACTTCACCAATAATAAAATTTAAAAGCTCCTGGCTGGTTTGAACATTTTTAAAATTTTGAGTCAGGTATTGAGCAGAACTGCGAATAATACCCAGCGGATTTTTCAACTCATGGGCAAGGGTGGTTGACATTTCTCCTAAAACCGCCATTTTTTCTGACTGAACCACTTTTCCAAACATTTTTTCTATCTGATTTTTGCTCTCAATCAAGGATTCATGATAAAGGACATTTTCCAGAGCCAGTCCGGCCTGGTTAGAAATCATTGTAAAAAACTCCACATCTCTTCTGGTATAGGGCCTTTCATCCTCTCTGTTTCCAAGCAGAAGCAATCCTGACAACCCGGCGCTCCCCCTTAATGCAAAAATAATTTCCATCCCCATCGAATGAAAGCCGTTTAATTGCGTTTTCAACTCTGTATCATGGGTTAATGCATTGCAAAACAAATAGTCTGTTTTTTTTGAAAACGCATTTTTAAGCAGTTTGATATCTATCGTTTTTATCTCTGAATGGTTCTGTTCCGGATAAAATGCAACTCTGTTCTCAGTAAAAATTGCCACCCAGAGATGTTTGACATGAAACTTTTCTGGAATGGTTTGTGTTAAAATGGAAATCAGATTTTCAAGGCTGACAGAAGATCCTATACTTCTGCTCAAAGCAGGTATCATATCATATCGATATAGAGCTTTTGGCAGAAATATTTTATCCAGAACAAGGGTGATCAGACGATTTACCGGTTCAAACAAAATTGCAATGGCGACAACATAAATCAGAAATAATTCTTCTGAAAACATCTGACGTCCCATAAAGGTTCTTTTTAAATAAATAACCAGGGATGCATAAGAAAACATCAGCAGGCCAATGAGCAGAAAATAGGAAACTGTCCTGGAAATCATTTTATCCACATCTAAAAGCCGGTACTGAAGCATGGCAAGAAAATATGCCCCGGGAAGAATAGCCCCTGAAATAACCACCAGCCGGAAGGAAATAAATGGATTATTAAACAGCATATTGGGAACAGCATAAAAAAGGATATAGGGCCCAAAAGAAAACCAGTATGCACTGATAATCAATTTTACCTGATTTTTTTCAAGGGAAGAAGACAGGCTGCGATAATCAATCACATGTTTTAAAAATGCGCAGACAGCCATGAAAGGCAGAGCCAGGTTTCGAATCCGCTGAAGCCAGCCCCAGAATTCTCCGGCATTATCCGCCAGTATCAGGCTTCCTGCAATACTGATCAACGGTGCGGTTAAATACAGTATGGCAATCAGCCATTTTCTGTTTTGAATGATATTGCGCTCATTGGGAAAACTGAAAACAAAATGCAGACAGGCTCCAAAAGCCAGCCAGTTCCCTATGGCCAGAACAAAAAAACTCAAAGAAATAATATGGGGGTCAAGAATACCGAAATACGAAGGAAAGGTTGCTGAAAATATCGTTGCAAAAAATGACATTGTTATTAAAAACAAGCGGGTCGGCTGATCCGAGGTTCTTCGCAGATACGCCAATACGCCCAGAAAAAGAAGAACAAACATCAATAATAAATGCGGCCATGCAATGGAAAAAAACCTGAACGGTGAAACCGGATTCAGTTTCGGCTCAAACTCAATGAGTTGTCCTCCCCGCTGAATAACCACATGGGCCTGTCCTTTTGAAAACAGGTCCAAGGATAAAAAAAGCGGCAGAATGTGATGATAGTCAAATGAATTAATGCTGATAATCATATCACCCGGCTGCACCGGATTCAGTGCTTGATGAATCTTTCCGATTTTTAAACCATACTGGGTCTTGTCCACCCTGAATTCCGGAGTGCCATAGTACAGGATTGAAACAGAAAAGATAAAAATCATGCTCACAGGAATAAGCACAACAAGCAGTGCCAGATATTTTTTAAAAAAAGGAGAAATACGTCCTGATACATCATTTTCGGTTATTGGATGAGCCAATTTTGAAAAACCTCTTTAAAGAGCATATAAATTCATTTGAGTTATAACAGAAAAAAAACAAAAGAAATAATGAATTTTCCCTGAACTGTGCATTATGCCTTGTGAAATTTTCGTATTTTATGTAATAATGATCAAACAAAAATGTAGTTTTTATTTATAAAAAATTGGTCAGCGTAAGTATTGAATATTAAAAAATCTGGAAAACACAATATGAAAACCTTTAAAGAACTCTCTTTGCTTCATGAAATCAGCGAAGCCCTGAACCAGCATATGGACATGAAAAAATCATTATTTAAAGTGCTGAGTGTTCTTTCTGAATCCCTTTCCCTTGTGAGAGGGATAATCTTTCTGACCAATTCTGAAACCAGTGAAATTCGAATTGAAATTGCCCATGGAATTTCTGAAGAAACCACAAAAAAAATTAAATATCTTCCAGGAGAAGGAATTATCGGAAGAGTTATTCAAAGCGGAGAAGCAGCGGTTGTTCCCAGAATCAGAGAAGAACCCTTGTTTCTTGACAAAACCCACTCCAGAAACTTTGTAGAAGGCCAGGATTATTCTTTTATCTGCGTCCCCATTAAAAAAGAAAACCGTGTGGTCGGTGCCATCAGTGCAGACCGGCCCTTTGAGGGCAAAAAATCTCTGGAGGAAGGAGAAAAACTTTTAACGGTTGTCGCCACCATGGTGGCCCATCATGTTATCAATATTGAAAGTATCCGTATTGAAAAAGAACAGCTCAAAACAGAAAATATCCGGCTGAAATCAGAACTTGAAAACAAATACAGCTTTACCAATATCATTGGGAACTCAAACAAGATGAGAGAAGTCTTCCAGATGATCTCCCAGGTATCCGGATCTTCAGCAACGGTTCTTATTCGCGGAGAAAGCGGCACAGGAAAAGAACTGGTCGCAAATTCCATCCATTATAACAGTGAAAGAAACAAAAAACCGTTTTTGAAAATCAACTGTGCGGCCATTCCTGAAAATCTCATTGAAAGCGAATTGTTCGGCCATGAAAAAGGCGCTTTTACCGGTGCGTCCCACCTGAAAAAAGGCCGGTTTGAAATGGCGGACCAGGGCACGATTTTCCTGGATGAGATAGGGAATATGGCACTTTCCGCCCAGGTAAAATTATTACGGGTGCTGCAGGAAAAAGAATTTGAACGGGTTGGTGGATACAAACCCATCAAAAGTGATGTCAGGATTGTTGCCGCAACAAACTCCAATCTGGAAGATATGGTCCAGAATGGCAAATTCAGGGACGATCTTTATTTCAGGCTCAATGTTTTTCCCATTTACCTGCCCAGCCTTCGAATGCGAAAAACAGACATTATCCTGCTGGCAGACCATTTTCTTGAAAAATACCGCAAACTGCACGGGAAAAATATAAAGCGCATCTCAACCCCGGCCATTGACATGATGATGGAATACCACTGGCCCGGGAATGTCAGAGAACTTGAAAACTGTATTGAACGATCCGTCATCCTCTGTAATGAAGGGGCCATCCACAGCTATCATCTGCCTGCCACCCTGCAGACCGGAACCAAATCCAAGACGCTTCCCCTGTCCCTTGAAAACGCTGTAGCCCACCTTGAAAAAGAAATCCTGATGGATGCTCTGAAAAATACCAAGGGCAACATCAACAAGGCGGCAAAACTCATCGGGATCACGGTAAGAAAATTTTCATACAAGGCTTCAAGATATAATATCCTTTATAAGGACTACAGATAGCGCAAGACACAAGGGCTTGCAATTCTTAATGCGGCCGGCAAAATTTTATACCGGTGAAAAATAAAATGGCAGGGCGCTTTTTATAAGCCCTGCCACTCAATATCGTCAATATCCGAATTTAATCGTTTAGTTGGACATTTGATCTGTTTTTTCCTTCATTGCATCCATTGCGTCTTCAGTCTTTTCGTTAGTGGTGTCCATTGCCTCTTCAGCGGCATCTTTCACAGCTTCCACAGATTCCGCAGCTTTTTCCTGAACAGCCTCAACAGCTTCCTGGGTGGCTTCTTCTACTGCTTCAACAGCTTCTTGGGTGGCATCTTCTACTGCTTCAACAGCGTCTTGTGTTTCTTCCTGGGCCGCATCCATTACATCCGCAGCTTTTTCTTTGGCCATTTCCATTGTCTGGCTTGCTTTTTCTTCCGTGGCTGCAGAAGATTTTTCTGCCTTGTCATCCTGCCCGCATCCGATAAAAAATAACAAACACACCATTGTAATTAAAAGCGCAACATGTTTCATGGTTCCCCCTCCTGATTTTTTTCAAGTTTAAGCAAAAACCGCTCTAAGTCGGTGAGCGGACAATATAAAACAAAATTTTTACAAATGCAATTTTTTTAAATATTCCTTTTTGCCCTTAAAAAAACACTCAAGGCAAAAAGGGGATAAAACCGTCATCCAGGCCAAAATCAATTATTCCTTCCGGGGTTTGAACCACATATAAAGGAATCTGCCGGCCTGAACAGTGTGTCCGAACCTTCGATGCAATATCGATCACACGCTGTGCATCAAGGGTTTGTCCATTCCTTGTTTGAATATCCAGCCCCCCTGCAAACAGATGATGGAATTCAATTCCTGCTGTTCTTAAAGCATCGGCAAGCCGTACAATGATCTCTGGTTCAGCATTAACCCCTTTTATCAGTGGGACATTGGCATAAACATTTACCCCGATATTCATCAGTTTTCCTACAATATTCGTGTGCAGATCCGTAATCTGATCCGGGTCAAGAAACCAGGTTTCCAGTTCTATTCTCAATGGGTTGCCAATGGAAAAATCACGCCACAAAGAAATCCTTTGAATCACGGTGTCATCCATATCCGATGGCGAGCATGAAAGAGCGCTGATCCTTAATCGAACACTGACAATATGGGAAAGGGTTTTCAGCTGTTCTACTGCCTTATGAATATCCTCCAGCAAAAACATGGGATCATGATCCCAGTGAATAATTACATCTGTAATCTCCTGGTGTTCTTTTGTGTAATCAAACCATATGTTTTCTTTTAATATTTTTATCTCCAGGCAGGTTTTGTGGATTCTTGAAATATCTGCACACGGTACCGGACTGACAGACGGTGCAAGCTCAGGGCTGTTATAAAGACAGGAATAAAAAACCTGCAATTGCCGGGAACAGATTTTTTCTTCTGTTGTTTTATTTATTCCGGCATTAAAAGACCGGTTGCCCGCATATAAAGAGGAATCTCCCATATCCAGATGAAATTTTGCATCAAGGGTTCCTTCCGTATTGATTCGATACTCCGGCATCTGGCCGGGATCTTGAATAAACTGCGTAAAATAGTCAAGGGTATAAGGTGTTCTGATCCAGGTATATTCCGGGCGTGTCTTATCTTTTTCAACCGCCCATCCGCTGGTATTCCACTCGATCTTTCCAATAGCGGTTGCTGTACAGAGTTTGGGGATACACCGGTCAGAAATGTTTTTTCTTAAATCCCTCTGCGCCTGAAAGGACTGTGAAATGGGTGTCCAGTATTCTTTTGTTCCATGAATGGTATGACAGGGCGTAAAGATATAATAAATCTGTGCCCCGGCCTGTCTTAATAAAGAAAACAGGTCTTTTAATGTTTTTCCATCATCATTCAAGCCTTTTAAAAAAGGCGTCTGAACATATACCTGAATGCCGTTTTTGACAAACCGGGAAATAATATCAAGACTTTGGATTGAAACTTCATCCGGATGCACAAAATGAATTCCCAGCTCAATGCGTTTACCGTTTTTTTCGCACTGACTGTTTTTTTCAATCAGATAATGAATATATGCCTGATTGTTTTTTAAAAACAGTTCCGGATAATAGGACACAGACCGCGAAGCAATACGTATGGTCTTCACATGACCAATTTTCATCAGTCCATTCAGCGCGATTTCAATATTGGGCCTGTTTAATAGCGGTTCTCCCCCGGTAATCAGTATTTCATGGATTAAAGGGTGTGATTCAACATATTCAACCGCCTTTTGAACATCCCGGGGCGATGGATTGTTTTGTTTCCGGGTGCTTTTGTGTTTTCGAAAACAGAATCGGCAATACACCGGGCAATGCTTGTCCAGAAGGAATATCACCCGGTTCTGGTACATCTGCTCCAGTACCCCGTCTTTAAAATGCCCGTCAAAAGTGAGGGTCTCCCCTGTCTCATCCAGTTCCCCTGCAAAAGGAAGATACTGCATTGCAACTGCATGGGAAACCTGTGACTGACGGATCACATGATCCGATAACCTTACCGGGAACCGGTCGATCACCGTCTGAATGGCCGAAACATCTTCAGGAAGAAAAAAAGCCGTGTCTTTAAGTTGATCCGTTGTTTTGACGGCATGCAGACCATTGCCGGGATAAACGTTTTCAAGAAGGGTGTAGATATACAATAATGGAATTTTAATCGTTTGAATGAAAAAAGGATGTTTTTCTCCGGCATTGATTTTTGCAAAAAGAAAATGAAAAAAACCAGATAGATTGTTTTTATACCCGCATTTTTCAATGAATATGTCAAACAGGGATGTTTTTTCATCCTGCTCAATCTCTGAAAAAAAAGAATTTTCTATAAGCTTTGATATGCCATAGGTTGAAAAAAAAAAGGTGCTGGTTTGAATAAGTGCCGGGATATCAAGCGTGCTGTTATCAATTATCTTCATGAGGTTCTTTTTGAACAAGCTCTTTTTCCGGTATCACCATCAACGTGACCGTGGCTTTGGAAACCCGCTTTTTCTGGTCATTTGAATAAGAAAATATTTCAGCTTCTGATACAATCAGTTTTTTGCCCTGATTTATAACTTTGGCCTGACAGATAATCTTTTCTCCAATTGCCGGACGGAAAAAATTAATTTTAAATTCAATGGTTAAAATTCTGTGCGTTTCCGGCACCAGAGTATAGGCTGCATACCCTGCGGTATGATCTGCCATGGTTGCAAGCATGCCTGCATGCACAAAGCCTTCACGCTGTTTATGGTCTGGGCCTGCCATCAATATGGACTCAAACATCCCCGGACTGACCTGGCCGGTTGTCATGCCGCAAAAAGCTGGAAATCCCTGTGTAAAATCAGTTTTTAAAAATTCAAATCGTTTGGTGTTCACTCGGTTCTATTTCCTTTCCATTTATTTTATTAAAGCCGAATATATAGCATGCATCTGCAGAGGATACAATTTTCATAAATCATATTTAAAGTTTTAACTTGAACCTTACCATAAAGTATATTACCTTTTTGCAAAGGTTTATCTTGGATACTGCTAACTTCAAAGATACGGGTAAATGCATAGAAGAGCTTTTTTAAAACACGCCGCTTTTGTTTTTGTTTCCCTGAATACCCCTGTGGCATTTGCAGGTCGCCCGGAGATATCCGTTAAAAATACCGCCTCTGTTTTTGATCCGCACATAAAAGACCTTCTGGGTAAAAAACGGCTGTTTAATAAAGTCTATGATGAAGATATTTTTTTAAGCAGCAGTCAGTTGCCGCTTTTGGACGCATCTTTATTTCGGTTACAAAAAATGCAGAAAATCGTAGGATATGGTAATTTTTCTCTGCTCAATTTTGATGATGCCATAAAAATTTCCAAATCATATTCCACGGTCGGATCTTTTTCAAAACAGGAGCTTGATTTTCTCGAGATGCTTTTTTACTCCAGGGTGGATGAATATGGCTTCATGGGTGAAAAACCGATTAAAACCATTACAGGTAAAATTATCAAAAAAGAAGTGAAAAAAATCGCACATACCGGTAATTATCTGTACCGGGGCAAGCCCATGGAAATGTATGATAAACTGAAAAAAGAAATCGGCCCGGATGTTACTCTGACCTCCGGAGTTCGAAGCATCATGAAACAGTTTTTACTGTTCTTGAACAAGGCAAAAGCCAGTAATGGAAATTTGTCCATGGCATCAAGATCTCTGGCCCCGCCCGGATATTCCTTTCATGGTGTTGGCGATTTTGATGTGGGGAAAATTGGGTTTGGTGTTCATAATTTTACTGAACAGTTCACCCGGACCGATGTTTATGAAAAGCTGACCCGCTTAGGATATCTCAAATTCAGATATGAACAGAATAATAATCTTGGCGTAAGGTTTGAACCCTGGCATATCGAGGTGGTTTAATTTTTTATAAACAATTTTTCCTTTTACAAATCATTTTTACCGTACTAAACTGCGTGAAACGTTCCTGATTATTTGATATTTGCCTGTATAAACTGGATAAGAAAGATGATCTTGCTTGAAAATATGTCCATTCTGATTGTTGATGACGTAAAAACCATGCGCTCCATTGTTCGCAAGATGCTTAAAAGCTTGAATATCGGAAGAGTGATCCACATGGCGCAAAATGGGGTGGAAGCATTAAGCATACTCAATTCCGCCCGGGTTGATTTTGCCATCATCGACTGGAAAATGCCTGTCATGTCAGGGGCAACCCTTTTAGAAATTATCCGGCGCGATAAACAGCTCAGAGATATTCCTGTTCTGATTGTCAGCGCAGAATCCGAGCAGGATATTGTGCTGGAGGCTGCTGAAATTGAAGTGGACGGATATCTTATCAAACCACTGACACCGGCAATCCTGGAAAAAAGCATCACACATATTATTGATCAGGTCAATTCTCCTGATCAGGCAACCATCCATATTAAAAAAGCCCGGATTTTAGAAGAAAATAATAATTATCCTGCTGCTATTGAGCACATGAAACACGCTGTTCAACTCAAGCCTGCAGCATCCAGAATATTAAGGAATCTGGGTTTGTTATATAAGAAAAACGGTGATGAGGAAACCATGAAAAAATGCCTTCAGAAGGCGGCTCTGGCAAATCCCAGGGATGTAATTACCCGGCATCTTCTCGCCCGGTTTTACTGGAAAAATGATGATTTGATTTTGGCAGCTCAATATTTTCTGGAAGTTCTTTCCATGACCCGTAAATTTTCAAGCCAGGCCATCGAACTTGGAGAACAGTTACTTGAAAGAAACAACAACCGCCTGGCAAAAAATATTTTTTCAAAAACCATTTCCCGGATGGAAAAAGACTTTCAGACAAAAGCAAAAATTATTGAAATCTGTATTGAATACAAAGAACTTGAATATTCAATGCAGATTCTAAAACAGGCCATAAAAGAATATCCTTCAAACATTGATCTGATTTTCAAAGCCGGTGTGGTCTGTGAAATGATGGGAGAGATCGACAAAGCGCTTGAATATTTTTTTATGGCAGAGAAAGCCCAGGGCAGCCGTATTGATATAAAACTGAAAATTGCCAGAATCTTTTTTGACAGGAAAAAACCCATACAGGCGGATAATTATCTGAATACAGTGCTGTCAAGAGATCCGAATAACGAAGAGGCGCTTTCCTTAAAACAGCGATTTTAGTTGTTTAAGTTGCGTTTTTATCCAGAAGAACAATTTCTTCTACCATGAATATCT
This sequence comes from Pseudomonadota bacterium, assembly GCA_018821535.1. Lineage (GTDB taxonomy): Bacteria > Desulfobacterota > Desulfobacteria > Desulfobacterales > Desulfobacteraceae > Desulfobacula. The sequence continues at coordinate 25,144 of JAHJLV010000003.1, forward strand.
TTTTCGATAATTCAGATATTCTGACAAGAAAATGCTCCATTTCTTCAGATTTGATCGGATTTGCTGAGGGGGATTTATATTTTAACGGATCAATTAATTTCCCGTTTTTTGTCATTCGAAAATCAAGGTGCGGTCCGGTGGCATATCCTGTCATTCCAACATAACCGATTACATCTCCCTGCAAAACCCGTTTGTTTGTCTTCATACCGCTGGCAAATTTACACATATGATTATAATTTGTTGTATATCCATTGGGATGGCGAATGGTGATATAATTTCCCAGACCCTTTTGAAATCCAATTTTTGCAATAATTCCATCACCAACAGTTTTTATGGGTGTTCCTTTTGGGGCTGCATAATCCACTCCTGGATGAGAGCGATATTCTTTAAAAATCGGATGGAGTCTTTTTTTAGTAAACCCGGATGAAATACGGGAATAGGTTAACGGTGCTTTTAAAAACGCTTTTTGAAGTGATTTTCCATTTTCATCATAATACCCTGATGTTCCATTTGAATCCTTATGTAAAAATGCTTTGTAAACAGTTCCTTTATTCTTGAAAAAAGCAGCCTGGATTTTTCCGTATCCGAAAAGCCTGCCATCCCGATATCGCTTTTCCACAAGAACTTTAAACTGATCTCCGGATTGAATATCTTTAATAAAATCTATATCCCAGGCAAAAATATCAGATAATTTCTGGCCAAGTTCATTTTTCTCCCCGGATATTCTGACCGCTTCAAACAGGCTGTAATTAATCGTGGCAGAGACAATTTCAAGTTCAACTTCATAATCAATGGGTTCCTGGTTAATGGAAAAATGATCTTTTTCCTTTTGAATGATCAATCGATCATTTTTATCAATATCATATTCAAAACCCCAAAAATGATTATCCCGTAAAATGATTTTATATCGCTGCCCCTTTCTGATCTGTTTCAACGGAAACACATCCTGGCTTTGATCGTTGATTTTATAAATCGTTCTTAACGGCAGATATTGATTCAATATGGTTGAAATGGTATCCCCGTTTTTAACCGTTTTTTTCACAATTTGAATATCAGGCAGAATAATGGGGAAAATTCTGTTGGTGTTTTTGTCTAACCCGGCAACAGCAGAAGAATTTAATCCGGATATAAAAAAAACACAGATTAAAAAAAAATGCAACATCCATAATCCACAGGTCCAGTTCAATTTTTTTATCATTATCACGTTTCCATATGTAGTAATTTAAAAACGGCTATTAAAACACCGGGTAAATTGACTTCGATAATTAAAGCTATCAAAATGTGTACCAGCGTCTTTTTATATGACTGATTTTCTTTAACAGGCTTTTTTATAAGGAAATTCCAGTTTTTGGCGGGTTATGATGTTATTAGACATGGTGGTTATATTTAATTAATATTTATGATATTTAGCTGTTTGTTTAAATATAACAAAAGGGAGGGTGAAACATCCACCCCTCCCTTTTATACCCTGAATACTATTTTTCTTCTTTGCCAGCGTCAGCCATCATTTTAAACATGGCATATTTGTCGGCAACTTCTTCTTCAATTTTTGCTCTCAAACGTTTTGATTCATCCGGAAAGCTCTTTTCCAGAGCAGCAAAACGAGTTTCTCCGCTCAAGAATTCCTGAAGTGTTCCATCCGGTTCTTTTGATTCAAAAACAAACGGATTTTTACCTTCTTTAATCAGTTCCGGGTTATATCTGTACAGTGGCCAGTAACCGGATTCAACAGCCAGTTTACCTTCAAGCTGTGATTTACCCATACCTTTTCGGATGCCCTGGTTGATACAGGGCGCATAACAGATAATCAAAGACGGCCCGGGATAGCTTTCAGCTTCCATAATGGCTTTCATGGTCTGATTTTTATTTGCACCCATGGAAATAGATGCAACATAAACATAACCATAACTCATCATCATCCGACCCAGATCTTTTTTACCGATCTTTTTACCCGAAGCTGCATATTTTGCAATCGCACCTGTTGGCGTGGCTTTTGAAGACTGGCCACCGGTATTGGAATACACTTCTGTATCCATAACCAGGATATTAATATCTTCTCCGGATGCCAGAACATGATCCAGACCGCCAAATCCGATATCATAAGCCCAGCCGTCACCACCAAAAACCCAATGGGATTTTTTCACAAAAATATCTTTGTCTTCATAAATCTCTTTGAGCAGATCATCGGTTTCGTCTTTGAGCAGGGTTTTTAATGCCATGCTGTATTTTTTGGATTCCTCTGCATTGTCTTTTCCGGCAATCCATCCTTCAAGTGCTGCTTTAACTTCTTTAGAAACTTTGCCCTGTGCCGCCTGTTTCATTTTTGCAGCAAGGGTCTTTCTTCTGGTGTTCGTTGCCAGCATCATACCAAACCCGAATTCTGCGGCATCTTCAAATAATGAGCTTGCCCATGCAGGACCTTCGCCGTCTGCATTTGTGCAATAGGGGGTTGATGGCGCAGATCCTCCCCAGATGGAAGAACAGCCGGTTGCATTGGCAATGGTCATTCTCTCGCCGAACAACTGGGTGATCAACTTGACATAAGGCGTTTCTCCACATCCGGAACATGCGCCGGAGAACTCAAGCAGCGGCTGAAACAACTGACTTCCCTTAACCGTATCCCGTTTAAGAATATCGGTTTTAAATGGAATGGTTTTTGAAAATTTATGATTTTCTTTTTGACCTTTTACTTGACTGGCAATCGGTTTCATCACAAGCGCACATGTTTTGGCAGGACAGATATCTGCACAGTTTCCGCATCCCTGACAATCCAGAGGATTCACCTGGATTCTGAATTTAAATGCATCCATTCCCTTGCCCTTGCCGTCAACGGTAATAAAATCAGCCGGAGCCGCAGCAAGTTCTTTTTCTGTGGCGACTATCGGTATAATTGCCGCGTGCGGACAGACATATGAGCACTGGTTGCACTGGATACAGTTTTCAGGAATCCATTCCGGTACCTCAATGGCGACCCCGCGTTTTTCATACTGGGCAGTACCATTTTCAAGAACACCATCCACAGGAAAAGCACTGACCGGCAGGTCATCGCCGCCCTGGGCATTAATCTTTTTCATGACATTGTCTACAAAATCAGTGGTTTTTTCTTCTTTCTTTTCCGGTGCAACACCATTTGCCCATGAAGCAGGCACTTTTACTTTTTTCAGGTTGGCAAGGGTTTTATCAACCGCTTCAATGTTCATGGAAACAATTTTTTCACCTTTTTTACCAAATTTTGCCTTGATATCATCCTTAAGCAGGGTAATGGCAGTTTCAACAGGAAGCACATTGGCCAGATTGAAAAAACAGGTCTGCATGATCATATTGATTCTTCCGCCAAGTCCAACTTCAGTGGCAATTTTAACTGCATCAATATTATAAAATTTAATTTTTTTATCATGAATGGTTTTTCTGACATTTCCCGGAATAAAGGTTTCCATTTCTTTGACAGTCCAGGGAGAGTTCAACAGAAATGTTCCACCTTCTTTTAATCCCTTAAGCACATCATACAGCTCAACATAGTTGGATTTATGAACCGCAACAAAATCAGCCTCATCAATCAGATATGTCGATTTAATGGGCACATCTCCAAACCGCAGATGAGAAACTGTCAAACCGCCGGATTTTTTAGAGTCATAGGCAAAATACCCTTGTGCATATTTATCTGTATTATCACCGATAATCGCAATGGCACTCTGGTTTGCGCCAACAGTTCCGTCTGCTCCCAGACCCCAGAATTTTGCTGCAATCGTTCCTTCCGGCGCCGGGTTAAAACCGGTTTTAACATCAAGAGAGGTATGAGTAACGTCATCGTTAATACCCACGGTAAAATGATTTTTCGGCTGGATAGACTTCATATTGTCATATACAGCCTTGATCATATTGGGATTGAACTCTTTGGAAGAAAGACCAAATCTGCCGCCGATAATTTTGGGACCTTCGCCGTTTTCCATAAAAGCCGTACACACATCCGTATATAAAGGCTCGCCAATGGAGCCGGGCTCTTTTGTTCTATCCAGAACCGTAAGTGTTTCAACTGTTGACGGAATGGCCCTTAAAAAACTTTGAGTATCAAAAGGTCTGTACAAACGGGCTTTAACAAGACCCAGTCTTTCACCCTGGGCATTCAGCTGGGTGATGGACTCTTCAATGGCTTCACAGGCTGAACCCATGGCAACAATCACTCTGTCTGCTTCCGGATCTCCCACATAATCAAAAAGATTATATTCGCGCCCTGTCAAATCACTGACTTTTTTCATGTATTTTTTAACAATGCCGGCAACTTTCAAATAATATGAATTGGCAGCTTCCCTTCCCTGAAAATAAACATCCGGGTTCTGGGCTGTTCCTCGGGTATCCGGATGTTCCGGATTCACCGCGCGGCTTTTAAATGCTTTATAGGCATCGTAATTAAACAATTTGGCCATATCTTCATATTCGATCATTTCAATTTTCTGAATTTCATGGGAGGTTCTGAAGCCATCATAAAAATGAAGAAAGGGAACCCGGCTTTCAATAGTGGCCAGATGCGCAACCAGTGCAAGATCCTGGGCTTCCTGGACCGAACAGGATGCCAGCATGGCAAAACCGGTCTGACGACAGGCCATAACATCCTGATGATCACCGAAAATAGACAGCGCATGTGCAGAAACAGAACGGGCGGTAACATGAAAAACAGTGGGCAGTAATTCACCTGCAATTTTATACATGTTTGGAATTTTCAGCAATAAACCCTGGGAAGCTGTAAATGTCGAGGTTAACGCACCTGCTGCAAGAGAGCCATGGACCGTGCCGGCAGCACCCGCTTCAGACTGCATCTGTTTAATATTTAATACCTGACCGAAAATATTTTTTCTTCCCTTGGATGCCCATGTATCTGCTATTTCCCCCAAAGGACTTGAGGGGGTAATCGGGTAAATTGCGGCAACTTCACTCATGGCATACGCCACGTGTGTTGCAGCAGTGTTTCCATCTATTGTCTGCATTTTTTTTGTCATATTTTCACCTTAATATATAATAGTTAATAATTACAAATAATTGTATAATGTAAACCTGAACTGTATAATAAAA
>JAHJLV010000012.1 GCA_018821535.1 Pseudomonadota bacterium
ACAAAAAAATTTAAAACCGAGGTGCAGCAGCTTTTGCATCTGATTATTCATTCTTTGTATTCAAACAAGGAGATTTTTGTACGTGAACTGATATCAAATGCATCTGATGCCATTGATAAAGCAAGATTCAAGGAACAGACCCAGCCGGAACTGTTTGCCGATGACAATGACTATCATATTCGTCTGACGCTGGACCCTGAGGCAAAGACTTTCCAGATTTCCGACAACGGTATCGGCATGACCATGGACGAAGTGAACGAGAATATCGGAACCATTGCCCAGTCAGGGACTGCCGCTTTCATGAAAGCCCTTGAAAATTCCAAAAAAGAAAACACCCTTTCACCGGAACTGATCGGTCAGTTCGGCGTGGGGTTTTATTCTTCTTTTATTGTGGCCGAAAGGGTCCAGCTGGACACAAAAGCGGCTGGCGAGCAGATGGGCGTCCGGTGGGAATCTGACGGCAAGGGCTCATATACGGTTCAGGAAATTGAAAAAAAGGATCGGGGAACCACCATTACCCTGTTCCTGAAAGAACCTGAAGAGGGTGATCAGGATTTTACAGAACAATATACCATTCAGCATATTGTAAAGAAACATTCGGATTTTGTGACCTATCCTGTCATCATGGAAGTTGAAAAAAGCGAACCCGTTCCTGAAAATGAGATCATCAAGGGTTCAGACGGCAAGCCAATTGGCGACACCTATCGGAAGGTCAGAAAAGATGAGACCTTGAATTCCCGCAAGGCCATCTGGTCAAAAGCCAAGGAGGATGTGACCCCGGAAGAGCATGAAGAATTCTATAAGCATATCAGCCATAACTGGGATAAACCCTTTGAGGTGATCCATAAAAGATTTGAAGGCGTTACCGAATATGATGTGCTGATGTATCTGCCCAGCAAAGCGCCCTTTGACCTGTTCCGTCCGGAAAGAAAACACGGTATGCAGCTGTACTGCAAACGGGTCTTTATCATGGATGACTGCAAGGAACTTCTGCCAGAATATCTGGGATTTGTCCAGGGTGTGGTGGATGCACCGGATCTGAACCTGAACGTCAGCCGTGAGATACTCCAGGAAGACCGACTGGTGAGAAATATCAAAAAGACCCTGGTCAAGCAGATTTTTTCTGTTCTCGAAGACATGGAAAAAGAAAAATACGAAGAATTCTATGTGGAATTCGGCCAGGCACTCAAAGCCGGTATCCCCACAGATTTTGAACATAAAGACCGGCTGGCTGCCCTGTTAAGATACAAGACCACCAAATCCGATGGTAAATATATTTCTCTGGATCAGTATATTGAAAACATGAAAGAAGACCAGAAGGAAATTTATTATCTGACCGGTGAAAGCCTGACCTCCCTGATGAATTCACCGCTTCTGGAATCTTTGAAGGCAAAGGACTATGAAGTGATTCTGATGGTGGACCCCATTGATGAATGGGTTACCCAGTCGCTTCCTGAATACAAGGAAAAGAAATTAAAGAGTGCGGAAAAAGGGGATCTGGACCTTGAAAAGGTTGATGATGAGAAAAAGAATGAATACTCAGCACTTCTGGCATTTTTAAAGGGAAAACTGGAAGCAAAGGTCAAGGACGTGGTGGTTTCCAACCGTCTGAAAGATTCTGTCTCCTGTCTGTCCGGCGACGACTGGGGCATGAGTGCTTATATGGAAAAAATTCTTAAAGCCTCCGGCCAGAAAACGCCGGACCAGAAACGGGTGATGGAAGTCAATGTCAGTCATCCGCTCATGGAAAAACTGAAAGCTGTTTTTGAAACCGATACCACCAACCCGGTACTTCAGGATTACAGTGACCTTTTGTTTGATATTGCAGTGATCAGTGAAGGCGGCAAGCTGGATAATCCGGCAAGATTTTCCAGACAACTGGGGGATCTGATGGCCAAGTCCATATGATCATTTTCCTCGAAAGCCTTGGATGTTCAAGGAACCAGGTGGACAGCGAAATCATGCTGGGAAAGCTTGTGGCCAAAGGTCATACATTAACCTCTGATCCGTCGCTTGCCCAGGTGATTATTGTCAATACCTGCACATTTATTTCAACAGCCTCTGATGAGGCTGTTGATACCATTCTGGAAATGGCGGGATATAAAAAAACCGGTGCCTGTGAACGGCTGATCGCAACCGGGTGTCTTGCCCAGCGGTATAAAGACGATGATCTGGTGTCCACCCTTCCTGAAGTGGATGCGTTTTTAGGAACCGGTGCCTGTGACAGGATTGTTCAGGCGGTGGAGGGAAAAACAGTTGAACCCCTGACACTTTTTCCAGACCCGAATCAGCGATCCTTTCAGGATCTGACTGAAAAAAGACAGCTGGCAGATGAAATTTTTGCATATATCAAAGTGTCTGAAGGCTGCAACCAGAAATGCACATACTGCATCATCCCCAAGCTTCGAGGCACACAGCGTTCCCGGCCTGTAGAAGATATCTGTAAAGAAGGAAAAATCCTTGTTTCACAGGGCATCAAAGAAATCATTCTGACTGCGGAAAACACCACAGATTACGGTCAGGATTTAAATGACGGCACCGGATTTGAAACGGTTCTTTTTTCTCTTTCCGACACTTTGAATCAGATGCCAAATAAATCCCCTGTCTGGATTCGATATTTATATACGCATCCTGTCACCTTGAGCAAGGCGGTCATCAATGTGACGGCTTCTTTTAAAAATATCTGTTCGTATTATGATGTGCCTGTCCAGCATGCATCTTCATCCATATTAAAAAAAATGGGACGGCCCTATACCACTGAGGATCTGTATGATCTGTTTAAAACCATACGGGAACTGGACCCGGATGCATCATTGCGAACCACCATTATTGCGGGGTTTCCCGGAGAAACAGATCAGGATTTTGATATTCTGATGAAATTCATAGAAGACATCGGATTTGATCATCTGGGTGTTTTCACATATTCGGATTCAACGGATCTGCCCTCCCATTGCCTGAAAGATCATGTGCCCGAGCAGATCGCAGAACAGCGGTATGATCAACTCATGGCAGCCCAGGCCAGAATCTCTGAACGGGTGAACCAGCGCCATGTGGGCAGGATTTACGATGTTCTTGTGGAAGAACACCCGGAACCGGGTGTCTATATCGGCAGAACCATGTTCCAGGCCCCGGAAGTGGATGGCATGACGTTTATTTATGCAGAAGAGCTTGAAATCAATACCATAGTCAGGGTAAGAATTACAGATGCGTACGAATATGATATTGCCGGAGAGCTTGCATGAAAACGGGGTTAAAACAAAAAATCATTGAACAGGTGGCACCGGACCTTGAAAAGGTTGAAGCAGCCCTTGAAAAAAATCTGGAGCCCAATCTTGAACTGGTCCGGCAGATTGCTTCCCATCTTCTGTTCAGCGGGGGAAAACGGCTGCGGCCGCTTTTGATGATTCACAGCGCTCGGCTTTGCGGATATGCAAAGGGCTTTGAAATTGAATTTTCCACCATTTTTGAATATCTTCATGCAGCCACACTTTTGCATGATGATGTGGTGGATGAATCAGATCTTCGTCGGGGCAGGAAAGTGGCACACCGTAAATGGTCTGCAGCAAAGGTGGTTTTGACCGGCGATTTTCTTTTGGCCCGGGCCCTTGATATTGCAGCAAAAACACAATTGCCGGAAATCATCACTGTGATTGCAAAAATTACTCAGGATATGTCCCAGGGTGAAATTGATCAGCTTTCAAAAAAAGGCAGGCTGGATCTTCGTGTGGAAGAATACCTTGATATTATCGAAAAAAAGACCGCTGTTCTTATCCAGGGCGCCTGTAAAAGCGGAGCCATCCTTGCCGGCGCATCACAAGAACAGATACAGGCGCTGGATCAATACGGGTTTCATACAGGCATGGCATTTCAGATGGCAGATGATCTTCTGGATTATACGGCAAGCGCACAGGAACTGGGCAAAAATCCCGGTGCTGATATGCGTGAGGGAAAACTGACCCTGCCGTTGATTCACAGTCTTGCAAATGCATCTTCCAAAGATCAGATCTGGATGAAAAGCGTCATGGCAGACCCGGATTTTAATCCGGATCAGTTTGAAAAATTGAAAGAAAAACTGTTTCTTTATAATGGAATTGAGTTTACCCGCAAAACTGCCGAAGATCATGTGAAAAAAGCAAAATCCTGCCTTGAGATCTTTGATGACAGCTATTCCCGGCAGTTGTTAGGTCTTATTGCAGACTATTCAATTGAAAGAAAGGTGTAAAAATGTACAAAAAACCGGTTGTTTTAAGTGTTATCATTTTTTTTGTAAATTTGGTCGTTCTGTTCAATCCGCTGTTTGCCGCCCAGGACACGGATGTGCTGACAGGTGTGACTACTGCCAGAAAAATGATTGTGAACCAGAATAATCAGCAGGCCAAGCAGCAGGCCGTGTCCGATGCATTGGGCATTGCCCTGCAGAGAGCATATGTTGCGCTTGTTTCCCGTCAGATGCTGGCATCCAACCTTACCTTTTTTTATGATACTGTTCTGCCCCGCACAGCAGATTATATTATAACGTATCAGGTTCTTGGCAGTATTGAAGACAAGGGGTATTATCTTGTGGGTGTTGAGTCCAAAGTCAACCTGAAACTGCTGGAAAAAACCATGACAGCTGCAAGGATTTTAAATGTCAAAAAGGATAAGCCGTCCATTTTGTTTTTTATTGCAGAAAAAATGCCCTGGGATGATATGCCCAGATACTGGTGGGGGAAAGAATCTGCTCCAGGGGAATTGATATCGGAAAAAATTATTGCAGACAAAATGATTCAGGACCGGTTTGTCGTTATCGCAAATGGAACCAACCGGCCTGACCCATTGTTTTATAATATAAATTTTGATTCTGTCTCTGATGTTTCAGCGGCCAAAAGGCTTGGGCGGGAAATGAAAGCAGACATGATTGTGTTTGGCCATGCAGTTTCATCGGAAGCCATTAACCGCATGGGTGAGGAAAAAACCTTTCATGGCCGGATTGATCTTGAAGGATATAATATCCAGACCGGTGAAAAAGTGGTTGTCTCCCAGATTCAGGCAGTAACAAAAAATGAAGATGCCCGACAGGGAAATATTCTGGCCATGGTGAAGGCAGCACAACTGTCTTCACAGGATTTGAGCCAGAAACTTGATGCATACTGGCAGAAGAATTTAAGAAAAGAGCATACCTTTGATGTTAAACTGGAGGGAGAAAATTTCTTAAGCCGGTTTATTGCTTTAAAGCAGCAGCTAAATCAGATGCCGGGCATTGAAAATATGCAGCCCAAAGAAATAGGTTCAAATACAGCAATGATGGAAGTCTTTTATAAAGGAAAATCCTCCCAGTTTGCCGATGCGATCATGCTTAAAACCTTTGATTCTTTCGGTCTTGAAATTTTAGAGGTAACAGACAGTCTGGTCACCATCCGGTTTATTGAAAAAGGAGACGCTTCCGGGCAGGGCAAGGATTCAAAAGTCCGTTCTGTTCCGCTGGAAGAAAGGCCCGTAACCCCTTTGGATTAGATCACGTTTTTCTTGACACAAACCCGGGGGTCTGGTAATAGAGCATAACAACTAAAGGCGCGTAACTCAGCTGGTAGAGTGCTACCTCGACACGGTAGAAGTCAGCGGTTCAAGTCCGCTCGTGCCTACCATAAAAAAAATCAAGGGTCTTCAGATTTCCACTGAAGGCCCTTTTTGATTTTTGTGACCATTTTGTGACCGGTTGATTTGTTGGTTTTATAAGTTTTTATACAAACTTATATGAGATTTATTGTTTGACAGTTTTAAGAATTTACGTATAATAATGCATCGTTTTTTCGATATTGGCGAAATTTTAGCTTGACATTAGATTTTTGTATTGTTAATTTACACTTAATCGTGCCCGAACCTCTGATATCGACATTGTTTGATATTATGTTTGGGCCTTCTTGTTTTTAGGGCCTTTCAAAATGGCAAAATGTAATCTTCCTATTTCTTCTAAGCCACATTATAGTTATTCCCAAATGGTGGATCTTCTTAAAAGTAGAGGTATGATCATATCAGATAGAGATCGTGCCAAAAGGAAGCTGTCTCAAATAGGATATTATAGATTAAGTGGATTTTGGTTTCCATGCAGAGAAGTAAAAAAAGATTCCTTGGGTAAAGGGCTTTTGCACCCTGGAACAAAGTTCCCAATACGAGAAGATAATTTTCAAGATAGCGTTGATTTCAACCAAATAGTAAGTCTTTATTTATTCGATAAAAAACTTCGTTTATTAATGATAGATGCCATCGAGAGGGTTGAAATACATATCCGATCTGTAATTGCTCATGAAATGGGGTATCATGATCCTCTCGCATATCAAAAAGATTCTTTTATAAATCCTAATAAAATGTGCACCTATGAAGATAAAAGCACAAAGAGGATTAGAAATCTTTGGATGGAGTGGAGATCTAAGCAGCAAATTCTCATCTTAAGAAGTCAGGAAGATTGTATCAAATGGCATCGAATTGCAAAGAAACCAATCCCTTTTTGGGTTGCTGTTGAGAGTTGGGATTTTGGAACTTTATCAAAATATTATTCTATGCTCAGGGGAAAATACCAAAGGAAAATATCGATGCGATTAGGCGTTTCAAATGAAAAAGTCGTAGAAAATTGGTTACATGAGATAAATATTTTAAGAAATAGATGTGCACATCATTCAAGAATTTGGAACCAGTCAACAAACAATCCTCTTAGTGTTCTGGATATACCATATTTTAATAAGCTTTCTCTTGATAAAAGATCCCGAAAAAGAATTTTTGGTATGATTTGTATTCTGTGGTTTTTGGTTAAAAAGCTCGGGCCAAGTTCTGATTGGTTGAAATCGATTTCATCATTGATCAATTCTAAACCCTCTATAGAATGTTGCCCTTATACAGCAATGGGCTTTTTGGATAATAATGGATTTCCTGACCTCGATCTTTTTTGTTGATAAAATTTGCTGCCATGTTAATAAAAAACAATGAATATTAAAAAAGCCATCAAAAAATAGGATCATTCTAAATAACTGTCAAAAAAGGCTTTTGATTAATATATCGACACGGTTCAAGTCCGCTCGTGCCTACCATAAAAAATCAAGGGTTCTGGAAATTATTCCAGAACCCTTTTTGATTGTGGAGCAAAGGTTAGTCTTTAAAAATCTTTAAAATCATCATCATCAAAGGGGATTAACTGCTCTGGTCTGATTTCATTTTTTCGGGATGGCAGGGTGTGCTTTGATGGCATACGTTTTGCTGAAAGACTTTGCGTACGGTGTTTTATGTTTTTTGTCATCATTCTTTCAGACGTGCTTTCATCATTGCCGGTGATGATCTCAACCAGATCCCCGACATAGGATTTGAGCTGTTCTGCCTGGGCATTCATTTCCTCTGATGCAGATGCGGATTCTTCCGCATTTGCGGCATTCTGCTGCACCACCTTATCCATTTCAGAGATTGCAAGATTCACCTGTTCAATACCACTTGACTGCTCTTTTGAGGCTTCTGATATCTCTGAAACCAGACTGCCGACCTTGGCGGAGCTTTCAGATACTTTTTTGAACGCTTCATTGGTCATTGAAACAAGTTGTGAGCCGTCATTGATTTTCTTTACGGTACCCTCAATCAGTTCGGCTGTGTTTTTTGCGGCCTGGGCAGCTCTCATGGCAAGATTTCTTACCTCATCAGCCACAACGGCAAATCCTGCACCGGCCTCGCCTGCCCGTGCAGCTTCCACGGCAGCGTTCAAAGCCAGCAGGTTTGTTTGAAATGCAATCTCATCAATGGTTTTAATTATTTTTGATGTGTCTTCACTGGCCTTTGAAATATCCGCCATGGACACGGTTAATTTTTCCATGGACGCATTGGCCTCGGTGACCACCAGATTTGCTTCTTTCATCAAGCCGTCTGCATGGGCGGCATTTTCGGCATTCTTTTTGGTCATGGAGGACATCTCTTCCATGGACGAGGAGGTTTCCTCAATGGACGCTGCCTGTTCAGAAGCGCCTTCCGCAAGAGACTGGCTGGAGGACGATACCTGGCTTGAGGCTGCTGCAACCTGGTTTGATCCTTCATTCAGACCATCTATTATCCGGTTGATCGGCAGGGTGATACCCCGGGCAAACCAGAGAACACCCAGAAGGGTGATGGCAAGGAAGATTCCAGTAGAGATGAGAATAACATTGCGGATTGAGACAACAGGCGCCATGAATTCAGCCTCATCCTGAGTCACCCCGATACTCCAGCCCGTGGCAGGAACAGGCGCAAATCCGGCAATCTTGTTGATGCCGTTAAATGTATATTCTTCAACACCTGATTTCTGGGCCATCATCGCATCAGTAATGGATTCCATCCCTTCAAGTTTGCCCAGATTCAATTGAAGAATAAATTCTTTGTTCGGATGCGCAATGGTAAGTCCTGCCTTATCCATCATAAATGGATATCCGGTCTTGCCGACTTTTATTTTTGTAATTTTGTCAGATAAGGTATCCAGCTGAACAACGGTTGCGAATATTCCTGCAAATTGATTGGACGGTGTTTTCAAGGGGATGGCGACAACAAAGATGGGTTTGCCGCTGGCCCTTGACAGGCTAGGGATTCCAGTGCTGATCCTGCCGGCTCTGGCAGCGTTAAAATAATCCCTGTCTGCCACAGACATCCTTGATTCCCGAAAGGAACCTCCGGTGCTGTCAGCAATGGTTGTACCGGTGCTGTCTGTAACGAACATAAGGTCATAACCGCTGCCGATCTGTTTGTAAACTTTTACCAGAAAGCTGTCCAAAGCCTTTAAATCGTCCATGCTGCTCTCCTGTCCGTTTTCAAAGACTTTTTGTGCAGCATCCTCAATCAGGGGTTCAAGCGCCATTTCTGTTGCCAGTTTGATTTCCTGTTCAATGGCAACATCGATCATGGCGGTCAGGTTTCCTGCAATATGGAGCGCCTGTCCCTTTGCTGCAGCAATCAAAGCGGTTGATGCTTTGTTGATTGCAAAAAGCCCGACAACGGTTAAGGGAAGCAAAACCGCCAGAATGCCTCCGACAATAAGCTTGAATTTAAGAGATCTTTTTTTCATGGTTATAACTCCTTCATTTAGTGTAGTGTTATTTTCTGTATTTTTTTTAAAACCTGTGTAATGTCGTCCAAATCATCGTCTGTATAGCTGATGAAGCTGGGATTTAATTTGATTCCAACGGCAAGGGTGTGTTTGTCTCTGTCCGGCAACACTAAAATTATCCGGATATTTTCAAGAAGCGGAATCAAATCAAGAAACTGTGTGATTTCTTCTTTTGTTTGAATGACAAGGATAATAACCATGATCCGATGCAAGGGCTGACACAGTTTTTGTGAAAGGGATGTGACTGAATCCAGTGTTTCAATTTCGATCCGGGGTTCTTCCTTTATGTGTTTTTCAATTTGTTTTCCGGTATTTTCCCGGTTGTTTGCGTACAGGAGGATTTTCATATTTTAAAGATTCCCTTTTTTATATTCGGGTTAATCATATCTTTTGTTTGTGATATAGCAGGATGTATGCCAGGAAGCAGCTGACTGAAAAAATGCTTTAGAATCAGATTGTTAGAAAATATATTGAAATTGCCATCGAAAAAAACAAGGAGATTTTCCTGAAAACAGGAATGGGTGTATTCCTGAAAACAGGAATATCGTACAGGTTCAGTAAAGGGGAATTTTATGGAAGGAGAAAGGTTTTTATCATTTGCTAAAACCGGACAGATCGTGTTTGCTTAAAAGGCTGTACAGCCGGGACTGGGAAAGACCGGACAATTCTCCTGCTTTCAGACGGTTTCCCTTTGCCCGCTGTATCAGTTCTTTTAGATAGGTTTTTTCAAGTGCTGTCCGATAGGCATTAAGGGTTGGAAAATCGTCTTTTTCCGTTGAATGGGAGACGGGGTGCTGCATCCTTAACGTGTTCGCAGGTACAGAATCAAATTCAAGACTGGACAGTCTGTATTCCGGCGGCAGATGTTTTGGAAAAAGTGTCGGGTCCATGCCGGAGGAGGCCAGGACATATTCAAGAACATTGACCAGTTCCCTGATATTTCCCGGCCATTTCTGGGCTTTTAATAATTGAAGAAATTCCGAAGAGACCGCTTTTGTTTCCATATTGTATCGCCGGGAAAGTTCGTGGAGTTTTTTGAGCACGATTTCTTCAATATCGTCTCCCCGATCTCTTAAAGCAGGCAGTTTTATTTCCATGGCCCGGATTCTGTAAAGCAGATCTTCTCTGAACAATTTTTGGCTGACCATTTGATCAAGATCAAGGTTGGTTGCCGAAACCAGCCGGATATCAACAGGGATTTCCACTGTTCCGCCAAGGGGACGGACCCGCCTTTCCTGAAGGGTTCGCAGCAATGATTTCTGGGCAGCCAGTGGAAGATCGCCAACTTCATCCAGCATCAGCGTCCCCCCGTGGGCCTGAACAAGCAGTCCTTCCTGCCTTTTCCCGGCGCCGGTAAAAGCGCCTTTTTCATGACCGAACAAGGTGCCTTCAACCAGTGTTTCGGGGAGAGCTCCGCAATCCACAGCCACAAAGGAGCTTGATGCTCTTTTGCTGTTTTCATGGATGGCTTTAGCAAACAGTTCCTTGCCAGTACCGGTTTCTCCTGTAATCAACACGCTGGCATCTGTTGAAGCGGCTTTTGCAACCTCTTTAAGACATTCATGAAGGGCAGGGGATTCTCCGATAATTTTTGATCTGTCCAGGGAAATTAATTTAGGGGCAGCCTGTTTTTCTGTTCTGTACTGGATTGCCCGGGTGATTGGCAAAGACACCTCTTCCAGAAGAAAGGGTTTTTGTATATAATCCCAGGCTCCGTATTTAAATGCCAGCTCAGCACCTCTGGCATTACCGGTCCCGGTAATAATAATCACTTCAGGGCTGGAAAAGGAGTGAATAAATTCAGGCAGTATTTCCAGACCGTTTCCATCTGGAAGTTCCAGATCCAGAAGGACAAGATCAAAAGCCTCTTTTTCAAAAAGCTGCCTTCCCTGGCTGATGGTGTGTGCAGCCTTGAAACAATGTCCCATCTGTTCAAGCAGTCTGGAGAAAAAAAGACAGATTTTTAAATCATCATCTATGATCAGTACGTTAATCATGCGGCTCGCTTTTCCGGGTCAACGCTTTATTGATAATAAGTGCAAGTTCACTTGCGATCATGGGTTTCATTATCATATCATAAATGCCATAGGCTTTGATTTTCTGGAATGTCAATCCTTCGCTGAACCCTGTGCAGAGGATAATTGGAATATCAGGTCTTTTTGCGCTTATATGGGATGACAACTCAAGGCCGGTCATATCAGGCATGGTCAAATCTGTCAGAATCAGGTCAAATTTCATGGGGTTGTCATTGAACAATTCAAGCGCTTTTGGCCCATGATTTTCACAGATCACTTTATATCCAAGCCTTGAAAGAACCTGTGACGTCCATTTTGTGATGGCGGTTTCATCGTCCACAATCAGGATATTGCCTCTGCCTTTAACAGGAAAGCGGTCAATAGTCATTTCATTTTCATTAATGCAGTTTGCCTGTTCAGGAATCAGAACCTGAAATGTTGCCCCCATGCCCGGTTCACTGTAAACGGAAATATTGCCCTGCATTCCTTTAATAATGCCATAGGTCAGGGACAGGCCCAGACCTGTGCCCTCTCCTTTGACTTTTGTCGTAAAAAAGGGCTCAAAAATTTTATCAATGATGTTTTTAGGAATGCCGCATCCTGTGTCTGAAATGGTTAACTGCACATATTTTCCCGGTTTGATTTCTTTTAACTGAAAAATATCCGCTTTCAGAATATCAATGGATTTTACGGTAATATCAAGCACCCCGCCATTTTTTTTCATTGCATGGGCCGCATTGGTAAAAAGATTCATCAGCACTTGATGTAATTGAGTCGGATCTGCAAAGACGATGCTGTGTGTGTGAATAAAATGGGTTTGAATTTTTATGTCCGGCGATATGGATGCTTTTAAAAATTTTACGCATTCTTTGATCAGTGGAACAATCTGTATCAGGTCTTTCTGGATATCAGACCTGCGGCTGAAGGTAAGGATGTGCCTCACCAGTTCCTTTGCTCTTAATCCTGCTGACAGTACCTGGTTTAAATTTTCAGTGGCATCTGCATTGTCTGATACATCCAGTTTGGCAAGCTCTGTGAATCCGAAAATAGAGGACAGAATATTGTTGAAATCATGCGCAATTCCGCCGGCAAGTGTTCCAAGCGCTTCCATCTTCTGGACCTGTTGAATATGCAGCTCCATTTTTTTTCGTTCCGTGATGTCCTGAATTGTTCCATGCAGACAGTGGCCCCAAGGCCCTCGTTCCTGTTCGGGTTTGCCGATCAGGTTGATCCATTTTTTATTTTTCGAGGGCAATACCAGCCTGAGCTCTAAATCAAATGAAAGCCCGTCGCTGATAGCTGTCTGAAAGGCAGATTCAAATTTTTTCCAGTCATCTGAACTGAACAGACTCTGATGTTCTGCAATGGATAAGGGGTTTAGGCCAGGATCGTGTTCACAGATGCGATAGACTTCTTCTGACCACAGGGTCATATTTTTTTGGGGATCCAGAAAAATATTACCGATGTTTGCAATGCGCTGGGCATGTCGCAGGGCAGTATTGCTGGCGATGAGTTCTTTTTCAAGCATCTTGCGCTGGTGGATATCTCTGGTGATACCCAGAATCCTGTCAGGTTCGCCTGAATCATTTCTTAAAAACCGTGCGGTAATTTCAACCCAGACAGTTGAACCGTCCTTTTTCACCATCTCCATTTCAATCACCCGGGTTCTTTCGGGATCAGCCGTGGGGTCGGATTCGCGGGCCAGCTCTTCGGATATGATCCTGGATACTGCTTTCAAGGAGGGTTCAGTCACATAATCGCGGATGCCCGCTCCTGTAAACTCTTCCGGGCTGTATCCCTGAAGCGACTGTATTGACGGGCTGATATAAAGATAAGTGAAATCCGAAAGTTGTATAATCCAGATGGTATCTGTTGCATTATCGGCTAACAGCCGATAGCGCGCCTCACTTTTTTTCAAACGTAATGTTTCTATCTCTTTTTCTTTTTCCGCTTGTTCTTTTTTTTGTTCAATTTTAAATACCTGTTTGGAAATATAAATGGACAAAATGACGATAAAGACCAGAATGCCTGCAAATATCTGGACAAATTTGCGGGTGATCAGGCTGATTTCCGTGTGGATATCATCTGTATAAAGACCTGTTCCCACAATCCAGTTCCATGCAGGAAATCTTTTAATATATGAAAGTTTGGGCACAATTTTTTGCGGGGTATCCTTCCATTGCCAGTAATATTTTACATAGCCGCCCTCATTTTGTGCTGCTTTTTTGACCATGGCAATGAACGGGTATTCTCCCTGGGCATCCTGGAAAGATGTCAGGTCCTGGCCTTCAAGATCAGGGCGATACGGATGCATGATCATGATCGGATGCATGTCATTGATCCAGAAATAATCCTTGCCTTCAGGACCGTACCGGAGGTTGCGAATCTGCTCTATCGCCTGCAGGCGGGCTTTTTCCGGTGTTATTATTCCCTGCTCAACTCTTGAATTTATTTCAGACAACAGGCTGATAACATTTTCGGTTAATTGAAGAATGGTTTCTTTTTTTTGATTTAATAACTGTCTTTCCTGTTGCGGAATAAAAATTAAAAAAATGCTTAAAATAAAAACCGTATAGGTGGTATATAAAGGAATAAGAATTCTAAGAGAACTTGATAATGGCTTTTTTTTTATAATTTTATCGATCAGGTCATTTTCTTGAAAGGTTGTATTTTTCAAAACGTCTCCTTCACGATTGCACATTGCCTTTAACATTAAACGATTTTATTGCGTTTGCGAGCGATTTTTCAAGCACATTTAATTGGGCTGCTTGAACGATGGAAGATCATTTTGATATTTATCAGGCATGTTCTTTTATGGCAAGCGTAAATTAAAGGCGGTCGCAGTATTTCAAACTTCAAGAAACCGGGTTCGGGTTTTTGGATCATTTGCCAGTTCTTCCACGGTTCCGGAATACCCGATATGTGCTTTACCCATGAGATACACCCGGTCTGCAACCGACATGGCCATTTTAAAATTATGTTCCACCAGCAGAATGGAAACACCTGATTTGCGAACGTCCAGCAAAATATCTCTGACCGTATCCACCATTGCAGGCGAAAGACCTTCTGTGGGTTCATCCACCAGAAGCAGGCCGGGATTTCCCATGAGCGCCCGGCCAATGGTCAGCATTTGCTGTTCTCCCCCGGAAAGGTGGCCGCCTTTCTGATGCGTCCGGTCTCTCATGAATGGAAAATAGTGAAATATTTTTTCAAATGTCCAGGCTTCAGGGCTGGAGAAATTGATTCGCCCCCCTTTGATGCCCATCTTAAGATTATCCAGCACACTCAGTGTCGGGAAAATTCTTCTTTCTTCCGGTACATATCCGATACCGGCTGCGGCTATTTTATGAGGACTTTGACCGCAGATATTTTTTTGGTTAAACACAATTTTACCGGATTTTGGTTTGATCAACCCCATGATGCTTTTAAGCAGTGTGCTTTTCCCCATTCCGTTGCGGCCTAAAAGTGCAACGATTTCCCCTTTTTTAATGTTCAAGGATACATTATTCAGCGCATGGCTCAGTCCGTAAAAGGTGTTCAGATCATTAATTTCAATGAGCATGTTTATTCATCCTCCAGACGTCCGAGATACGCAGCCTGAACATCTTTGTTTGCTTTGATTTCTTTTGGGATGCCTGTGGCCAGTATGGTGCCGTGATTCAACACCGTGATCCGGTCTGCCAGGGAAAACACCACATCCATATCATGTTCGATGATGACCACGGTTTTTTCTTTTGTCAGTTTTTTGATCAAACTTACGGCAGTATGGGTTTCATCCGCAGACATACCGGCGGCAGGTTCATCAAGCATGACCAGATCCGGATCTGTGGCCAGCGCCATCCCGATTTCAAGGGACCGCTGTTTACCGTAGGACAGCATGCCCGCCGGGGTATGACACGCTTCCCATAAATCCAGGTTTTGAAGAACATTTATAGTTTCAGTGGTCACATCATTCATTTTGTCAACAAACCGGAAAAGATTAAAGCGAATCCCTTTTCTGGACAGCACTGCCATCCGGATGTTCTGGAATGCAGTTAAATTATCAAATGTGGCGGTAATCTGAAAAGATCGCCCCATACCCAGACGCTGGATTTTGTATGCTTTAAAACCGGTGATATCTTTTTTTTTAAAAATCACCTTGCCTTTTGACGGGGTATACATGCCGGAGATCACATTGAACAGCGTTGTTTTCCCGGCCCCATTGGGCCCGATAATGGCATGGGTTTCCCCTTTTCTGATTTCAAGATTTACCTTTTTCAGAACACTGTATCCGTTAAATTCGTGCTCCAGATTCCGGGTTTCAAGAATATTCATCCGGCTCCTCCGCCTGAGCGTTTTAAAAACTGTTTTCGCGTCAGCCATTTGAATTTTAATTTTAAAAAGATACCAGCCAGGCCAAGGGGCCAGTACATAATGAAAATGATCAGTATAAGACCCAGAATCAATTCGAATTTATCTGTATAGGCAGTGACATACTCTTCGAGAAAACCAAAAAAAACAGCACCGTATATGGGTCCGAAAAAGCTTCTGGCACCCCCGACCATGACAATCATGATGGGAAGAACACTGACCATCATGCCATAGGCATCATTTACCGCCACAAGGTTCTGGTGCATGGCTGAGACAGCGCCTGCCACGCCGGCGGACCCGGCTGCCAGGACATAGACGACCGCCTTGGTATGGGAAACCCGGAAACCAAGATATTCAATGCGTTTTACATTGTCACGGGTTCCTGCCATGACCTGGCCGAAGGGGGTCTGGATCACAAACCACAGAACCAGTAAGTTTAGAATAACCGTACCGATGCTTAAATAAAAAAAGACTGCAGGATCGGTCACGTCCAGAGAAAAAAGACCGGGAATACGGATGTGTGAAACACTGAATCCGCCGATGCCGTCCTCACCACCGGTGATGTTGCGAAATTTGAGGGCCAGCACAAACATGCATTGTGCAAAGGCCAGATGTATCATGGCAAAGGCTGTGCCGCTCACCCTGACCACAACAGGCGCAACAATGAGTGACAAGACCACCGAACACAGACAGCCTGCAGCCATGGCCGAGAAAAAAGAAAGTCCGTTCACATGGGTGAGTGCCAGGGCTGCGCCATATGCACCGGTACCAAAATACATGGCATGGCCGAAACTTAAAAGGCCGGTAAACCCTAAGAGCATATTGAGGCTGACCGCAAACAATGCCCAGACAGACATGGATACAACAATATTTGAATAATAAATACCAGCCAGTTTTGGGAAAATGGCAAAAATAATAATTCCTGCTATCCAGAACATCCATCTGGTTTTTTTATCCATTATGTTTTTTCTCCAAACAGACCTTCGGGCTTAACCGCCAGAACCACTGCCATGAATATGAATATCAGCACAGCCGAATACTGCGGCAAAAACTGTATGCCGTATGAACTGAGCAGACCGCAGATCAAGGAAACCAGAAAAGCCCCGCCAAGACTGCCGAATCCGCCCACAATAATAACAATAAAGGCATCCATTCCCATCTGGCTGGCCAGACCTGGAGAAACTGTCAGGATAGGTGCAATGGCCACTCCGGCAACACCGGCCATCCAGGTGCCGATGCCAAAGACCAGCATAAAGACGACAGGCACATTTATTCCCAGCGCATCCACCATTTGTGCATCTGATACTGCTGCACGGATGATCATGCCCATGCGGGTTTTATACAGAAGCACGCCCATGATAAAGAGCACCAGCAAAGATAAAAAAATGATGAACAGGCGGTAAGCCGGATACTGCATTCCAAAAATATTGACCAGCCCTTGAAGACTCTCAGGCGGTGAAAGAGGAAGGCTTTGTGAGCCCCATATCACCTTTACTCCATCCAGTATGACCAAAGAGACTCCCATGGTCAGTATCAGCTCTGCCATGGGGCCATATACATGCACTTTTTTGAGCAGGAACCGCTCCATGAGTATGCCGAAAACTGCGGTGACAAGCGGGGCTGCCGCCAGTGCTGCCCAGTAACTGCCGGTCCATTGCACCATCTGATATCCGAAATAGGCAGCCAGCATGAAAAAACCGGTGTGGGCAAGATTTAAAATGCCCATCATGCCCAGAATCAGCGTCAACCCGGATGCCAGTAAAAACAGAACCATGCCGTATGCAATTCCGTGCATGCCTTGAGCAATATACATGGCTGTTGTCGGGTCCATTTTTATTCCCTCCTGATCATTCCCGCTGTTTTTTTATTTACACAATTGAGGATCTGCTTTGGGCAGAATCTTTTCAGATGGTATTTCAAATACCGGGCCTCCTGCTGCCGAAGTATTGTAAATATAATACGGCGGGATATTAAAACACTGTTTCTGATCTTCAGGCTTCACAAATTCGATGGCATGAAGATCTGTCACCGCCTTGTGATCACATGCGCGCATGGAAACTGTTTTGCCATTGGGGTACTGGTAAGAATCGCCTTCCCAGACACTGATAATTTTTTCAGGATCCAGGGTTTTGGCCCGTTCAATGACACTTGCGGTCCAGTAGATAGAATATGCATACATGGCTGGATTACCGAAAATATGGGAATAGCGGATCGTGTTATAAGGGGGTGTGAACTTTGTCTTCCACTGATTGTTCCATGCTTTGTAATAGTTGATAAATCCCTGATTCTTGAATATCGGGTTGCCGGTACCGGCCGGACTGATAAGGACAAGGCCTTCTCCGTTTTCAATGCCAAGCTCTTCAAGAGAGATTGGATCATTGATAAAAATATTGGCAAAGGGCAGCATAATTCCCATCTGACGGCTTTGCTTGAGCAGGTTGAAGGCATCCGGCATCCAGTCTCCGGTAAAGATCACTTCTGCCCCTGAGGCTTTTACCTTTGTCAGATAGGGTGCAAAATCTGTCAGAAAAACCTGGTGATAATCTTCTCCGACCAGTTCGGCTTCCGGGTAATATTCTTTGAGCCCCTCTTTGAAAGCATCGGCAATGGAACGGCCAAACACATAATCCTGGCATAGAATATAAAATTTTGTCTCTTTTTTCCGGATCTGGCCGTAATAATATGCAGCTGCACGCCCGATCTGCTGGGTGGAATAAGAGGTCATGAAACTGTATTTTGAATAATTTTTGCCCTCCATCAAGGAGTCGGAAACACTGGTCGCATTCACATGGATTTTTTTGTACCGGGTTGCCAGTTGTGACACAATCTGTGTCAGATGGCTCATCTGGGTGCCCCAGAGAATATCCACTTTTTCCTTGAGAATCATACGCTCGGTTATTTTTTTGGTTACATCCGGTCGGGACTGATTATCTGCTTTGATCAGTTCAATTTTCTTTTTTTTGCCATCCACAAGGATACCGCCGCGTTTGTTGATATCGTGGGCTGCCCATGAGGTGTAAAGATAGAAGGCTTCACCGGTTACAGCTCCGGGACCCGTGAATGATGATATGATGGCAATCTTGATGGTATCGCCGTCTGGTTTTAAGGGCAGGTTCGGATCAAAATCCGACATATCCGGAAGTGTGGACAGATCATAGGAGGCGTTTACATCTATTGCAGACGCATCCTGGACAATGCCAAAGCATAAGACTGAAAGGCAGAAGGCAATGGCTAAATATCTTTTGGGTTTTATCATCCGAACCTCCCTTTTGGCTAAATATGTGTCTATTTAAACGATTTTATTTTTTACCGGTGAATGTGGCTTTCCCATACATGCCGTAATCCACATCACCCTCACAGGTATTGCCGTCAGTTTTTCCAGCATAGGTCACGGTAACACCGCTCATTTCATAGGTGAGTTTGAATTCATCGCCATTAACCGTTCCTGTGATCGGGGCTTCGCCAAATTTCCCGTTATATGTTCCGG
The DNA here is from genome assembly GCA_018821535.1 of Pseudomonadota bacterium. Classification (GTDB taxonomy): domain Bacteria; phylum Desulfobacterota; class Desulfobacteria; order Desulfobacterales; family Desulfobacteraceae; genus Desulfobacula. The sequence continues at coordinate 18,938 of JAHJLV010000012.1, forward strand.
TGAGTTTTTCACCCTCCTGCTGGATGTCAAAAACAGGTGTTCCGCTTGATGTTTCGGATTTTACCTGCATGGTCCATTTTCCGGTCATGTCTGTGCCGGATGCATTTGCGCCCAAAGATAGAATAAATAAAAATGAAATAGCCATAACCCAGGTTTTAAGTGATAAAAGATTCAACGTTTCAGACTTCATTTTCTTCTCCTTAATTTAAAACAGGTGATTTGCCATAGTTTTTTGATCAGACGCAATTGTCCAGGACTGACGTTGCTGATAAAATCAGTGGAGCCAGCCCTGGTTTATTTTTTGGTGCCTGACCTAAGGTGTTTTAAAAAACTGATGTTCCTGGAAGATGCAGTAGTTGGCATCTCCTGCAATATTTCCATCAGTGATTTCAACAAAATAGCCGTAACTTGTATCGGGTTTGAGTTCTTTGGGGATCGTGATGCCAGCTTTGTTCTGACCGGCCAGAGTATTACCGGTAACGATACGTTCATAATAGATATTGTCAAAATGAGTCAGGTTGTTGCCGTCAAATTCTGTGGGCTTGGATGCCTGGGCCACCCGGGTGACGGAAAAACTGTCCGGGCCGCCGACATCTTTGAGGGTCTTCCAGCTCAGTTTGATATCCTTGAGGCCGGCACCTGAAGGCAAAGGTGATTTCTGAGACGGGGAAAAAGAATCTAAAATTTCATCACGGTTTTTAAGGAAATTTTCAATGGCGGCATCGCTGGGAGCATTATTCTGAATTCTGGATTTTTTGTCTGATCTGCCGTCTTTGCATTTTACTTCAATAGTGTATTCGCCTTCTTTTAAAAAACCTGTGGGCAGGTTAATCATCCACCAGTAGTTCTGAAGCTCCGGGGTATAAAACCAGCCGTTATATTCAGGCAGGCTGTATTTTTCATTTCTCAATTCCACTTCATATCCATCCGGTCCGTATGCCTTGATACTTTCAATGATATCCGGAACTTTTAAGCCCGGAGTGGGTCGCAGGGCCACAAGCATCTTATGGGTTTCCTTGGGCATGGGAGAATTATGAAAATCCCAGTATACATTGCAGGCCATAATATCATATATTTTAATTTCGGTTTCGCTCATTGCAATTTGCTCCTTGATAACGGGTTACAGTTTTATTGCATCCCAGGCCAGTTGAAATGACGCTTGTATCTGCTCTTCCGTAATTTTGAAATTCCTGCACAGTCTTGGATTTGTCAAAATCAGCACTGGATAGAAGACAAAGGCACCGATAACATCCGGATTGACATTTTTTATGATTTTCATCTCAATCCCACGCCTTACCAATCGTCCGATGGGTTCAAACATTTTTTCAAACTGGACCAGATCCACCTTCTCATTATAGGGTGAGTTGGCAAACTGTTCTGCAAAAACAGAATAATCCCGATGTGTGGTGGCAAATTCAAAATAATTGATCCACACCTGTTTGAAACAATCCCGGATTGGCATATCATCGTCAATTTTTTTCATTGCCTCTTTGCTGAGTTCCTGCTTGATTTTCATGTAGGTGGAAACCAGAAGATCTTCTTTGTTTGCAAAGTAAGTATACAGGGTGGCCGGTGAAACACCGGCTTCCCTGGCAATTTTGGAGACAGAACTGGAGGCGAAACCGATTTCGTTGACCACTTTGACAGCAGCCTGAAACAATGCCTCGTGTTTTTCAGTATCTTTTATTCTCATGACGATTTTAACTAAATGAATGTTCGGTTAAAGTCAATACTTTTAACTACCGGCCCTGGAATGCGGTTATTCCTTTCATATCAAAGCCTATTCTTCAGCATTCTGACGGCTCAGATGGAAGAAAAAAAGCAGTTTGCCTTTGGCTTCTCCCAGTCCGATCATGGTGTTCTCATCCAGCTTTCGAAAATAATCCATAATGGGTTTTTCATTATAAATCAGACTGCCGGTGACTTTTCCCCTGAACTTGACTTCCCGTATGCGGGCCATGCCCCATTTATCAAAAGAGTAGATAGTTCCATCCGGTTTTCTTGCAAGCAGCGGCTCTGCATCATCTGCAGAATTAAACCGTTTGCCGTACCAGTTAATGGGATCCGGCATTTTCCCGCCGTCAAATTTTCCGCCTTTCCAGGTACCCAGCATAAATTCGGTATCCACCGTGTCCAGAAGATCATACAGTGGCAGGATCTGTTCGTTGGTATAGGCTTGTTTGCTTTCAATCATTTCTTTAATCTGAGCCACGGCTTTTGCTTTTTGTGCATTATCTGCGGACATTTTCTTTTGTTCTGAAGCAACACACCCCAGCAGTCCAACAACCAAAAAACACGTCAACATGTAAACACCCAAACGAAATTTCATTCTTTCTCCTTTAATATTATTTTAATTTTTCTGTTTTAAGTTCAACAGACTGTTTTACTTCAATCAGGTATCCGTCCATATCCTTTGCCAGTCCATAGGCTTTGGGGTTAAATCTGGGCCTGCGTTTGGGAGAGATAATGACTTCCAGGCCTTCATCTTCGATGGCTTTCACTGTTTCTTGCACATTATTCACATAAAATCCCAGCTTCACGGGAACATCGGTATAGTTTCTCGGGGCAACATAATGCATCAGTACGAGAGCTGATCCCCCGCCTTCATACGGATACTGTAAAATAATTTCATCCATAAAATACGGAATGGACAGCCGGTATTGTTCAGTCATTCCCAGAATGCGGGTATAAAAATCCGCAGATGTCTCAAGATCGCTGACGCCGATTCCCACAGCGCCCAGATAAGATTCTGTCAGGGATGGGTCTTCAACGATTTCAACCAGATATTTATCCGGGTCAAAAGCCATGCCAACCACGACACCACCCAGCTCCGGCGGCTGTGCTGCGGGCGGCGCTAAAATTCTGTATCCTGCGCCAGAAATAGCTGCGGCAACAGCATAGGCATCCTGTACATAAAAGACCAGCTTGTCCGGGTTATAGGTGTAGTTTACGGCAGAGCTGTCAGTGTAATGCATCAGAACAACATCTGATCCGGGGCTGTTTTTGAATTCCAGCACCACTTTTTCCATTTGCGGGGTGGTTACACGATATTTCACTGACATTCCCATGATCTGTGTGTAAAATTCTGTGGATCGCTCAATGTCGCTGACGCCGATGGCGGCTGATCCTAGTCTGGGGTCTGATGGCTGAAGGCACCCTGCAAGCAGCAAAGATAATCCGATCAATAGAATCCCCAGGCTTTTTACGATGGTTTTTTTCATGCATGTTCTCCTGTTGATGATAAGAATTATGGTTATCCCCGTCTTGAAGCCCGGTTTTTTTAACCTGTTCAGCGGGGCGTTGATCACCTGTTCACACAATGCATTCGGCTTTTTTAATATTTTTAATTAAATGAACATTCAATTAAAGTCAATATATTTAGGTAAAATTTTTATATAAAGCCAAAAAACTGCTTTAAAGACGAATAACTGTTCGTCTTTAAAGAGGGGTGGTGCTGATTTTTTTTCGTTTCTTGACAAAAAACCAGTTCATATCTTAATTATAGGAAAATTTTTCAATTTAAGGGGTCTGCTTATAAAATGACTGATAATTTAAAAGTATTTTCAAGCGGGGCGAATACGGACCTTGCAAAAGAGATTTGTGATCATATTGAAATACCCTTAAGCCGGCTGGCCATATCCCGGTTTTCAAATGACAATCTTTTTGTCCAGATTCAGGAAAGCGTCAGGGAAAAAGACGTGTTTGTGGTTCAGTCGCTGACACATCCTGCCAGCGATAATCTCATGGCGCTTCTGCTCACTCTGGATGCGCTGCGCAGTGCGTCGGCAAAACGTATCACCGCCGTGATTCCATATTATTCCTATGCCCGGTCAGACAAAAAGGATGCGCCCAGAATATCCATAGCCGGCCGCCTGATTGCGGATCTTCTGAAAACCGCAGGCGCGGATCGGGTTTTGACCATGGATCTGCATGCAGATTCGGTTCATGGGTTTTTCAGCATGCCCGTGGATCATCTGACGGCTGTTCCGACCCTGTGTGATTATTTTTCCCGAACCCTGGATCTGTCCCGGGCAGTGGTTGTGGCCACGGATGCAGGCGGTGCCAAAAGGGCTGGCCGCTTTGCAGAACGCCTGAAGACGTCCATGGCCATTATTGATAAACGCCGGATCAGTGATTCTGACGTGAAACAGGGACTGGTGGTGGGGGATGTCAAGGGAAAGGATGCCATTGTTTTTGATGATGAGATTTCCACGGGCAGCACCCTTGTTGCAACGGTTCAGACCCTTGAAAATGCCGGGGTCAAAAATATTTATGTCGGGGCCACCCACCCGGTGCTCTGCGGCGATGCTGTGGCAAATCTGAGAGCTTCACATATTGCACAGGTGGTTGTTGCAAATACTGTGCACATTCCGGAAAATAAACAATTTTCCAGATTAAAAGTCCTTTCAGTGGCAGCGTTGTTTTCCCAGGCCATTTTAAGAATTCATACCGGAGAAAGCGTGAGCGCTTTATTTACGTGAAGCAAAGTTATGCGTTCATTTGTCAGGTACGGCTTTAAACCGGGTGTGATGCTGTCTGATCAGCGCCATATATGTTTTTATGCCGTCTTCAAATCTTTTTAAGCAGGAGAAAAGAATGAGCCAGACATCAGATATTTTTGAAAAACATTATGATGATTATCGTGCCCAGGTGGCTAAAGTGGATTTTTTATCCGTAAAGGACAGGCTGGGAATTGAGGTCAAAGAGGATCAGGCAATCATTCGGTTTGCAGATGAAATATATACAGTTTCAGGCGCAAGGATAACAGATGCATCCGGAAATCGTCCGGGGTATGCGATTTGTGTGGTCTTGTTTAAGTATATTCTTTTATGCCCGGACCCTGCGCCTTACGATATAAACTGGGTGGCGCTTACAGAGTTTAAACAAACCGGTCAGTTTACCAATGTTAATTTTTTTGCAAGTGAGACCGAAGGCCTTCTGAAAGAATCCTTTTCAGGGCGCCTGGAGGCCTTTGTCCGTGCCTGTAAAAAAATGGGGGCAACTCAAAGCAAACTGCAGATGCCCTGGGATCTGGCAATGGAAATGGATGTGCTGCCGAAAATAAAGATCCTTGTCCTTTTTAATGATACGGATGAAGAATTCCCGGCGCTGTGCAAAGTGCTTTTTCAGAAACATGCACAGTTTTATCTTGATCCGGAATCCATGATTATCGCAACATCTGTCATGGCGAAAAAACTGGTGAATCTGGGATGTGGCTAACCTATTAATTTGTTTGACTTATCATTAACCTTGTGTTAGGGGTTTTGCTCAATCAGCATGAATGACGATGGTCCGATCAAATTTGATGGGCAAATCAATGAAAAGAAAGGTGAAAAATGAAAAAGCGATCAATAGGATGGGTGCTGGCACTGTGTTTTTTATGGGCGTCAACTGCCGCGGCAGCTTTTTATTCTGAAAGTCTGATTTATGCAGGGCCTCCAAATTATGAATATACGTATGATGACGGAAATGGCCCAACTCAGGTTTCTTTTGAAATGCCTGGAAATTCCCATGCCAGTGCAGGATGGTGGAGTCTGGGCGGAGACCTGGCTACGACCTGGGGTGAAAATTTCCAGGGCTGGCGGTATGTTTTTGTTAGTGTTGAAAAGGAGCTTATTGTAACAGCTGCAGGAAGTGCCGCTATTCACTTTTCATTTAATGGTTTTTTACAGGTTTCGGGAAGTACATCTCAAAACGGGGATTATTCTCTGTGGGCTGATGCAGAAATCTATGACGATACACCGGACCCTGATAATTTTGAATACTGGTACCAGGAAATGGATGAGCCCGGACAGATGGATATTTCTGAAACTTATACATTTAATTATCTTTTCACCGAAGGCAATATCGGCGATATTATAACACTTTATATGATTTTTCAGACACAGGTTTCTCCCAATAATGGCGTGACGCCGGTATTCAAAGACGGTGAAAGCCTCAGTTTTGTATCTTCACTTCAGGACAGCCTTAAAATAGACAGAATGGCCGGCGGAATAGCTGCAGTTGATGGTCCTGAACTTTCCCCTTCGCTTCCTGTCCCGGTTTCTTCATCGGTCTGGCTTGTCAGTATTGCACTGGCAATGGTTTTTGGAATAAAAAAGAAATTGTAAAATTTTCTCCGGGCACATGTTTGTCTTTTGTGTGCCCGTTTCTTTTTTGATTGTCTTTTTTCTATTGACAACGATTCAGTCAATTTATATATTTTCAAAAAAAATGGAACCATATTTCGCATTGCGAAACTAAATGGTTCGTTCGGGTTGCAATTTTTGAAAGGAGTATTCTTTATGGCAGCAAACAATGGTTCAAAGGTCATGACGACCAAAGAAGCGATCAGCAGATTTGTAAATGACGGCGACAGCCTGATTACGGGTAATTACAATGAAAGCATGCCCATGAGCCTGCTGTTTGAAATTATCCGTCAGAAAAAAAGAGGGTTGACATATTACAGCCAGTCCGGTTCTTTTGACGGTGAATTCATGGCGTTCAGCGGCTGCATGGAAAAAATGATATCGGCATTTGTGTATAAATGGGGAGGAAGCACCCGGGGCGGCATTATCGAACAGTACCAGAGAGCGGGTAAAATTCAGGTGGAGGACTATACCAACTTCACGTATAATGCCCGTCTTGCCGCCGGTGCGTTTGGATATTCCTGCCTGCCGGTGCTGCCGGCCATAATGGATTCGGATGTGTTCAAGATCCGGGGATTTATGGGGGATAAAAAATTCGGGGTAATCACCTGTCCGTTTACCGGAAAACAAACACCGGTGGTGCCTGCGGCAAATCCGGATGTCTGTGTGCTGCATGTGCAGCGGGCGGATAAATTCGGAAATGCCCAGCATTGGGGCGGTCTGGGTTCTACTGTCCATGCCTGTCTTGCCAGCAGAAAAATTATTGTTTCCTGCGAAGAACTGGTGGAACCGGATATCATAAAATCCAGTCCCCACCATACCATTGTTCCCGGATTCAGAGTATCTGCAGTCATAGAAGAGCCTTTTGGCTGCCATCCCTTTGAAATTGTAGGCTTTCGCGGCCTTGATACGGCCATGTTCAGCCTGATCAATCAGGCCTTCAAGATAGACGGCGGCCTGGATGTTTTTTTTGATGAATGGATATACGGGCTGCCGGATCGCAGCGCATATATCCAGCATTATATCGAAGTGTTCGGTCAGGATATGCTCAATCGCTATAATGCCCGTTCCTATTATTCTGCTCCGGCAAACTATGGCATCCCGTTTCAGTCCGGATGGGATATTAACGGCATATCAAATGATCTGGGTGTGGATATGGAAGGATTGGAAAAGCTGATTGAAGAGAGAGGAGAACTGGTCGATGTTAACTAAAAAAATTACCCGCCAGGAATTATTGATTATTGCCGCCTCCCGTCAGATTCAAAACGGAGATGTGTCTATTTTAGGGATCGGGCTTCCCATTATTGCGGGTGCTGTGGCAAAAAAGACCCATGCACCGGAAGCTGTATTAATGATGGAATCCGGCATCTGTGATTTTGAGCCAAGGGTGTTACCCATGCATGTGGCCGATGCCAGCGCCACCCGAGGATATGGATATGCAACGGATCTTTTCAGTGTGTTCTCCACCATCACCTATGCCGGGTATCTGGATAAAGCATTTTTAGGTGTGGGGCAGATTGATAAATTCGGCAATATCAATACCTCATATCTTGGCACACCTCCCGGGGCTCCGCGGATCAGCGCAGCAGGAGGGGCGCCTGAATTTTACGCCTATGCGAAAAAAACCATTCTTACAATGAAAGGCGGACAGTTTGTGGAAAAACTGCCGTATCTGACCTCGCCGGGATATCTGGGCGGCGGAAGCCAGCGGGAGGATTCAGGACGATATACTCCCGGATCAGGGCCAAGCGTCCTGTTAACATCCAAGGGTATTTTCAAGTTTGATGAAGAAACCAGAGAAATGTATCTGGCAGCGCTTTTCCCCGGAGTTTGTGTTGACACTGTCAAAGCGGATGTGCCATGGGATCTTAAAATTGCAGATACGCTGGAGTCTTTTCCGGTTCCCACGGATGAAGAAATCAGGGCCTTAAGAGAATTTTCTCCCCGGGCCAGTTTCCCGAGCCCTGTAGCGGTTCAGCTGGTGTTTGAAAATTTTAAAAGAAAAATTGCCGCAAAAAAAGCGGCCCGGAAGGCCGGATAGAACACGCAGGTATCCTGTTTCAGGATGCATACATGAGATGGGGCAGAAATAAAATGATTTTTGGAAACATGATCAGGATGATGATCCCCGCAATAATGGCAATAAGAAAGGGTATAATTCCTTTGAATATTTTTTCCAGAGGAATTTCCTTTTCAAGTACGGTTCTGGCAACACCATAGACAACATAGACATTGATTCCCACAGGGGGGGTAATGACCCCCATTTCTGTAACCATGACAATGATAATTCCGAACCAGATGGGGTCATAGCCAAGATTCTGGACCACGGGAAAAAAAATGGGAACGGTCAGGGTCACAAATGCCAGGGCATCCATGAAGCATCCCCCTAAAAAATAGATCAGTATAATGACGCCTATGACCAGATACGGTGCCATTTCAAGGCTGCTGATCCAGCCTGCGATTTCAAAGGGAATCCGGGTGATGGCCAGAAATTTTCCAAAAATGACTGCCCCTGCAATGAGCATCATCACCATGCAGGATGTTTTTAATGTTTCTTCAAGGGATTTGATAAATCCTTTGAAGGTGATCTGCCGCCTGACGATCGCAATGGCCAGCACACCGAAAGCCCCGACTGCAGCAGCTTCGGTTGGTGTAAAAAAGCCCTTGAAAATTCCGCCGATCACAAGGATAAAAACAGCCAGGGTTTCCCCGAGACCGGAAAGTGCTTTGATTTTTTGCGCCCAGGAAAAGGATTCCCCTTTCGGACCCTGGTCCGGGGAGATGGTGCAGCGGATATATATGGCAATGATAAATAACACGGTCACCAGAATTGCAGGAAAGATTCCGGCGACAAACAATTGCCCGATGGATTGTTCCGTTAGAATCCCATAAATGATCAAGACCACGCTGGGCGGCATGATCATGCCAAGCCCGCCTCCGGAGGCCACAGATCCTGTGGACAGCTCATCATCATAATTGTACCGTTTCATTTCCGGCAGCCCCACGGTGGCCATTGTGGCCGCTGTGGCCGGACTGGAACCGCAGACAGCGCCAAAAGCCGTGCAGGCGGATACTGTGGCCATGGCAAGCCCACCCCGGGTGCTTCCTAAAAATTTATAGCCGACATCATATAATCGCTTGCTGATGCCGGAATTAAACCCCAGTTGTCCCATGAGAATAAACAGGGGAATGGTGGTCAGATCATAGGAGCTGAATACTTCATATACATTTCTGGGCAGAAGCGCAAGGCCCGCAGAAAAGGTACTCAGCATACTGAAGCCTGCAAACCCCACTGCAGCCATGACAAAGGCTACGGGCATTCTGGTCAGAAAAAGAAGGATCATGACAATAATGCCAAGGATGCCGATAAGGGTGGGGCTCATATATTTAATTCTCTTAATTGCCTGAGAGTGCTGAAAAAGGACTCAAGGATAGTGATGCAGAACAATAGAAGGCCTGCTGCTAAAAGGTAAATGATGTAATAGGTCGGGAAATTCAGGTTCATGGATACTTCGCCGGATGTGTGAATACTACCGGCATATAAAACCATCTGCCATGTGATCAATATGAACAATACAAGGGTTAAAAAGCGAGTGCAAAGATCAATGACAAGCTGTGTTTTTCTGGAGAACAGGCGAACCAGGATTTCTACGCCCACATGGCCGTCCGCCCTGTAAGTAAAGGGCAGAGCCGCTGCAACAGTGATCAGCGCCAGAAAGCCTGTGATTTCAACGGACCCGAATACGGGATGTTTGAAATACCGGCCAATGACATCTGCCACTGTCAGCAGCATCAGGCATGTCAGGGCTGCCATGCCAATCAGTTTCAGCAGCCCGAAAATTTTATCAAGTATTGTGGAAACGGTTCCCATGACAGATTACATGCTGGTCTTGATAAAATCTACAACCGCTTTCCCATCAATCCCTTTTTTATCTGCCTTTTCAATATATTCATCTATAACCGGGGTCATGGCGTTTTTCCAGCGGGAGGCCTCAGCATCTGAAAGGGGAATAAACTGTCCGCCCTTTGACTTGAAAAATTCGATGCCTTCCTTATCGGAATCATCCCATGCCTGGCCATGTTTTTGGGCCCATTCCAGGTTGATTTCCTGAATCGTCTTCTGGGTTTGTGCAGACAGGGCATCCCATTTGTCCTTGTTCATGAAAACGGCAAATGTGGTGGTGTATGCGACCGGATAGCTTTCAGTCACATATTTTACCACTTCGCCCAGTTTCCAGCCCTTATTGGATTCAAGCGGATGAAGTGATCCGTCAACAACCCCTTTTTGCAGCAGCTGATAGGATTCGTTCATGTGCTTTCCCACGGAAGATCCGCCCAGTGCGTTGATGATAAGCCTGCTGGAGCCGGTTGTTCTGATTTTAAGTCCCTTGATGTCTTCCATTGTTGCAATTTTTTTATTACGGGTGGTGATCAGTCCGGGACCATGGGCATGAAGATACATGATATGGGTTTGTGAAAATTCTTCAGGCGCAAATCTGTTGAGCACGGCATTGGCCACTGATGTTGCCTGTACGCCGGATTTATAGCCCATGGGAAGGTCAATGGCCTCGGCTGTGGGGAATCTTCCGCTGGAGTAGGCCAGTGCTGTCATGCCGATGTCGGCGATTCCGCTGACAATATCGTCATAGGTCTGGGGTGCTTTGGACAAGGCCTGTGCCGGGAAATAATTAATGGTGACCTCTCCCTGGGTTCTTTTTTCAACTTCCGCGCACCAGCTTTGTGCAAGCTGGCTTTGAATATGCGTAGGGGGGAAAAAATTGGCATATCTAAGTTCGGTTTTTGCACTTGCCTGGAAAGCAAAAAAAATACTGGAGCAAAAGATAAAAAATATTAAGGCTGCTGTTCGTTTCATTTTTGTTACCCTTCCTGTAGTATTATATAAAATTATCAACAACTTATCTTGTTTATGCCGCTGCATAAGCCTGGTAATGATATTTAAACGGTTGATCTTCTGTCAAGGAAAAATTTGAAAAATCATCTGGTTTTGTGTAATACTGAAAAAAATCCGGTGTGGATACAGGCGCTAAAAATAATTGAATCAGAAACAGCTTTGATGGTCTTAAAAAGGAGGGGTAAATGAAAGTATATGCCAAAGATATCATGGTGACAGAGTTTGACACCATACAGGCGGACGCATCGGTTGAAAATGCGATCCAGATGATTTTAAACGGCAGGGTTCGAAAAACCGGCGACAAGACCATCAGTCTTATGGTGATTGATAAATACAATATATTTGTGGGGATTATCACCATGGCAGATATTCTGTATCATCTCCGGCCGGATTTTTTAAACTACGGCATCAAGAGTGAAGAGGTTTCCTGGAAGGATCAGTTTGAACTGGCCGTAAAGAATGTGAAACAGAAAAAAGTCAGTCAGGTCATGAGTCCGCATATTGTTGCAGCGTCTGTGAATGAGCATCTGATGGTGCTTCTGGACAGAATGGTAAAACATAAATACAGACGGCTGCCGGTTCTTGAAAACGACAGACTGATCGGAGTTGTTTATATTTCAGACATTTATTATCATATTTTTTCTGAAAGTTGATTGGCTGTTGAATTCATGCGTTATTAAAAAGACCGGGGGCCTGCGGGTAGATGATAACCCACAGGCCCCCGGCTTTGTGTTCAGGTTCTAGTAGAGTGCTTTCATGGCTTTCATGTAAGCACGCAGGGTTTTTCCAATTTTTTCAACGCCGCTCTCCCGGATGGCTTCATTGACTTTGATCAGTTCAATATTGTCCACGCCGTTAGATTTGATGTCCAGACCCTTGCCGATAACATCTGTTCCAACAGAGTCCATGAACCCCTGGAGCAGGGGAAGTGCCTTGTGGTTGAACAGGTAGCATCCGTATTCAGCAGTGTCGGAAATAACCACGTTCATTTCATACAGTCTTTTTCTGGCAATCAGGTTGGCAATCAGCGGCAGTTCGTGCAGGGATTCATAGTAAGCAGATTCCTCACCGATTCCGGTTTCAACCATGGTGTCAAAGGCCAGCTCAACACCTGCCCGGACAAAGGCAATCATGAGGATGCCGTTGTCAAAATATTCCTGTTCCGGAATTTTTTTATCTGTAGACGTGGATTTTTCAAATGCGGTTTCTCCGGTTTCTTTTCTCCATTTGAAAAGATTGGCATCATCATTTGCCCAGTCTTCCATCATGGTTCTGGAGAATTCTCCAGACATGATATCGTCCATATGTTTATGAAAAAGCGGCCGCATAATGGTTTTCAGCTCTTCGCTCAGCTTGAAGGCCTTGAGTTTTGCAGGATTGCTCAACCGGTCCATCATATTGGTCACCCCCCCGTGCTTCAGGGCTTCAGTGACTGTCACCCATCCGTACTGAACCAGTTTTGATGCATATCCTGGGTCAATTCCGTCTTTGACCATTTTATCGTAGCACAGCAGCGATCCTGTCTGAAGCATGCCGCAGAGAATGGTCTGTTCGCCCATGAGATCGGATTTTACTTCGGCGGGAAAGGAAGAGAGCAGAACGCCTGCTCTGTCTCCGCCTGTTGCACAGGCATATGCTTTGGCAATCTCAAGACCTTTGCCCTTGGGATCGTTTTTACGGTGAACTGCGATCAGGGTTGGAACACCGAACCCTCTTTTATATTCTTCGCGAACTTCAGTTCCAGGCGCTTTGGGCGCCACCATGATAACGGTGATATCCTCCCTGATTTCCATGCCCTCTTCAACAATATTGAATCCGTGGGAATAAGACAGACACGCACCTTTTTTCATCAGGGGCATGACAGACTTCACAACCGGGGTATGGTATTTGTCCGGGGTCAGATTTAAAATCAGATCGCCTTTGGGTACCATTTCTTCAAAGGTGCCGAACTCAAACTTGTTGGAAGTGGCGTTTTCATAGGAAATCCATTTTTCATCAATTTCAATCTGACGGATGGCATAGGCGACATCCAGGCCACTGTCTCTTAAATTCAGTCCCTGGTTCAACCCCTGTGCACCGCAGCCGAGGATGACTATTTTTTTCCCTTTGAGGGCGTCTACACCGTTAAATTCAGATGGTCCCATGAAGCTGCACTGGGAAAGCTCTTCAAGTTGCAGTCTCAGCGGCAGTGAGCTAAAATAATTGGCCATGATTCTCTCCTTTTTAAGATTTTAAGGTTAAAGGTTAATTTAAGTTCTTGTATTTATGACCTAAATTTCAGGTTGCGTCAAATGAATCATTCGCAATGCGGTGTTGCATAAAATAGAACAATATTGAGTGTGAACAGGATATGCTCTGATTACAACGTGTTAAGGAAAAATTATGAAGAATTGTCCGGCTTGACCAAATAATTTAGAATGGATATGATCATCAAATATCTGTAATGATAAATCAAAGGAAAATGAGAAGAACGTTCTTTAAGAGAAAAATATGAAAATTGAGATACCGGGAAGAAAATCCATTGAAATAAAAAATATCGTTTTTGACTATAACGGCACCATTGCAATAGACGGAAAGCTGATCAAGGGTGTTTCAGACAACATGAATGCGCTTGCAGACTGTTTTGATTTTTATGTTATCACGGCAGATACTTTCGGCAGTGTTGAAAAAGAATTGAAAGATACAAACTGTAACGTGATTAAAATTCTTGAATCTGCCCAGGATGTCAGCAAATTGAATTTTGTGAAAGGACTGGGCCCTGATATAACCCTGGCTGCAGGCAATGGCAGAAATGATTCGCTGATGTTAAAAGCGGCTGCCGTGGGAATAGGAATTTTGCAGGAGGAGGGGATTTGCACTGAAACAGTATTTAATTCAGATATTCTATTGAAATCTGTCCTGGATGTTTTTAAATATTTGAGAGATGCAAAGGGATTAATCGCCACCTTGAGGAATTAAGGGTTGTATGGCACAGCGTTTTTCGGGATTGCACAGATTCACTGGCGGGAATTCAACAGGAGCAAAAAATGAAAGTGTTCAAATGGGTATCAATAGCGATGATCATCTGTATTCTTGGCGGGGCAGTATATTTTTTAAACGGTGCGCTGCCCATCGGTACCGGGTATTCGGCAAAATATCTGTGTTCCCAGGTATTCCTGGCCGGCCGTGATCCCGGTCAGGTCTTTGATGAAGAGGTTAAACCCACTCACCCGCTGTTCTCGGTGGTCAGTCCGCGTGTGGATTATGAAAACAAAACCGTTACTGCCAAAGCCTTTGGGTTCTGGAAATCCATGACAGCTGTGTATCGGGAAGGATGCGGATGCACACTGGCCGTAGGCATATCTGCCGAGGCACTTTCGGCTCAGACGGTCAACATTTCAGATTCAAAAATTCAGCCCGTGGCTGCCTTCTGGCCTGAAGGCAGTATTGTGGATCTTAAACATCTGCCGGCCAATGTAAATCAGGCAGAACTCAATGCTGCAATTGGATCGGCTTTTACAGAACCCGGACCGGATACACAGCGAAATACCCGGGCTGTTGTTGTGGTCCTGGGAGACAAAATTATTGCTGAGAAATATGCCCGGGGATTTGACCCATGGACTCCGATGCTCGGCTGGTCCATGGCTAAAAGTATCACCAGTGTCCTTGTGGGGATTCTGGTGAAGGATAAAAAACTGGATATTCATTTGCCGGCCCCGGTTTCAGCCTGGAAATCTGCGGGAGATCCAAGGGAAAAAATTACACTGGACATGCTCTTGAGGATGTCTTCGGGTCTTGAGTTTGAAGAGGTTTACGGCCCGTTTAAAGATGCCACTAAAATGCTGTATGCCAGTTCGAGCATGGCAGATTTTGCAACAGCCAAACCCCTTATGGCGCAAATGGACACTGTATGGAACTATTCAAGCGGAACAGCCAATATCATAGCCAGAATTGCGGTGGATGCCACCGGCGGCAGTCTTGAAAATTTTTATCAGTTTGCCCGGACGCGCCTGTTTAACAGGATCGGGGCATTTTCCCCGGTGATCGAACCGGACGCCTCCGGCTCGATTGTGGGGTCAAGCTATATGTTCGCAAATGCAAGGGACTGGGCCCGGTTTGGATTGTTTTTAAAGAATGACGGCGTCTGGAACAACGAGAGAATTCTTCCTGAAGGCTGGGTGACATATGCCACAACGCCCACGCCCGGTTCACCCAAAGGGCAGTATGGTGCACAGTTCTGGCTCAATGCCGGAGAAAAGAAAAACCCTGCAAACCGTAAATTTCCCTCCCTGCCGCCGGACCTGTATTACTGCGGCGGTTTCAACGGCCAGATCGTTGCGGTCATCCCGTCAAGGGACATGGTCGTGGTCCGGCTGGGTGTTACCCATGATGACTCCTGGGACCACGAAATATTTATCCGCCAGATTCTGGATGCGGTCAAGAATCTTTAACGGGTTTATTTTTTTTATAAAATTCTTTAGGGGTTACGCCCTGGTCAATACATGCCTGCCAAAAGGCATTTCCCATCGCTGCCATGGACTCAAAATCAGAAGTGGGTGTGTTGATGACTTTCATTGTCTCGGCAGATATTTTTTTATTTTTGATCAGCTCTTTGCCCCCCTGGGTTACTGCATCCAGAAGTTTTTTTACAACCGGCGTATCAGTTTTTAGAGCCAGGGTTTCAGCACCGGGGATATAGATTTCTGCCCTGAGACTTTTACCATATAAGAAATTCATATAGGAACTTAACTGTTTAAATACAGAATATTCAGGAAAACCAGCCACAGAAAGTGCAACCGTGGCAGGCGGCACCTGTCTCAGCGGGTGCCGGGTCACCCCGTCTCTAAGCTCTAAAAACGGCTGTGCAAAGGGCAGCGTGCGTTCAATAAAGGTTTTCATATTGGCATTTACGGTATAGTGAAACAGCGGAGTTGCCATGACACACAGATCACTGGCCATGTATCTGGGGAAAAGGTCCTGGGTCATGTCATCTTTGTGGACGCATTTTCCCGGAGTTTTGGTCCAGCAGGTGAAACATCCGATGCAGTAGTTGATCTTTTTTTTAAAGATATTGACAACTTCAACCTGGGCGCCTTCTTCTTCCATGCCTTTAATTAAATGATTCAAAATGAGTTCGGTTTTGCTTTCTCCGCCGATCCGGGCACTGGAGTTAATTGCAAATACTTTCATGGTAGAGCCTCCTTATTGAAAATATCATTGATGTGCTGAGATAAAAAATGGGACTTATTGTTATTTTTCAGATACTATACGGGTCAAATCATTGACTGACAATCTTTTTTTCTTGACATTTTACCGGATTTGGTTCACTCAATCTCGCCAGCAGTTTTTTTGGAAAAAAAATAATCAATTCAGGGCCTGGTTCTGAGTGATTTGAAAAAATAAAGAATTGTGAAATATTTTTGTTTAGAAACAGGAGCCTCTGCCATGCCAATAGATATTAAAGAATATATAGATCCTCAAACATTTGAAAAAATCAAAGCATTTTCCGAAGATAAGGAAACGCCCTTTCTGGTGATTGATACTGCCATAGTCGAGTCTCACCTGGAAAATCTGATCAATGCATTCCCCTACGCTGAAATTTTTTATGCGGTAAAAGCAAACCCGGCTGTTGAGATCCTTTCGCTGTTCAAGAATAAGGCGGTTAATTTTGATATTGCCTCGATTTATGAACTGGATCGGGTGTTGTCTCTGGGTATCAGCCCGGACAGAATCAGTTATGGGAATACCATTAAAAAGAGCAGGGATATCCGTTATTTTTATGAAAAAGGGGTCCGCATGTATGCCTCGGACTCCGAGGCCGATATCCGTAATCTGGCCAAAGCTGCGCCCGGATCAAGAATCTATGTGCGGATACTGACAGAAGGAACCCTTACGGCTGACTGGCCCCTGTCCAGAAAGTTCGGGTGCCAGGCAGACATGGCCATGGATCTGATTATCCTTGCAAAGGACCTGGGGCTTGAGCCATACGGCATTTCGTTTCATGTGGGGTCCCAGCAGCGGGATATCGGTGCCTGGGATGCTGCCATCGGAAAGGTCAAAGTTATCTTTGAAAGGCTTCAAAAAGAGGATGGTATCACGCTTGAAATGATTAACATGGGCGGCGGCTTTCCTGCCTCATATATTACAAAGGCCAATGAGCTTGAAACCTATGCGGATGAAATCACGCGTTTTCTGACTGAAAGTTTTGGAGAAAATCTGCCCAAAATCATACTGGAGCCCGGCCGGTCGCTGATCAGTGATGCCGGCGTACTGGTGACCGAAGTGGTGTTGATTGCCAGAAAATCCAGAACAGCGCTGAACCGGTGGGTGTATACAGATGTGGGAAAATTTTCAGGCCTGATCGAAACCATAGGAGAAGCCATTAAATATCCGATTTATGCCGGGAAAAAAGGGGAAATGGAAGAGGTGATCCTTGCCGGACCCACCTGCGACAGCGCAGATATCCTTTATGAAGACTATAAATACAGCCTTCCCCTGAACCTGGCCATCAGCGACCGCCTGTACTGGCTCTCCACGGGTGCATATACCAATACTTACAGTTCAGTTGAGTTTAACGGGTTCCCGCCCCTGGCAGCCTATTTTATCTGACCGCTCAACTTTTCCGGAGCGGATTTAATGATTCACCTGACAAATATTTCAAAGCAGCACGGTTCCCAGATCCTTTTTAAAAATGCGAGCCTGCAGATTCTGCCCGGCACAAGAACCGGGCTTGTGGGGGCCAACGGAACAGGCAAAACCACCCTTTTCCATTTGATTACCGGTCAGGAAGAGCCGGATGACGGTCAGATCAGCTTTTCCAAAAAAGCAACCATTGGATATTTTTCCCAGAACGTGGGGGAAATGTCCGGCAGATCTGCGCTGTCAGAGGTCATGTCTGCGGTTTCCGATGTGGTGGAGCTGGGATCGGCCATGAAAAAAATGGAAGCCCAGATGGCCCGGCCGATGGATGATGATGCCATGGCGGCCTTGCTTGAAAAATACGGAGAAGCGGCCGAGGAGTTTGAAAACCGCGGTGGCTATGATCTTGAAAACAGAGCCCAGACCGTTCTTACAGGGCTTGGGATCGGTCCTGCAGAGTATACCCGCCCGGTGGAGTCTTTTTCCGGTGGATGGAAAATGCGTATTGCCCTGGCAAAAATTCTGACGATCAGCCCCAATGTTCTGCTGCTGGATGAACCCACCAACCATCTGGATATGGAATCCATCATCTGGCTTGAAAACTGGCTGGTCAGCGAATTTAAAGGGGCGCTTCTTATGACCTGTCATGATCATGATTTCATGAACAGGGTAGTGTCCCGGATTATTGAAGTGGCCAATTATACCACCACCACCTATGGCGGAAATTATGACTATTATATCAAAGAACGTGATATTCGCCTGGAACATCTGATTGCAAGCCACCGCCGGCAGCAGGAAATGCTGGCCAAGGAAGAAAATTTCATTGCCCGGTTCAAGGCCCGGGTATCCCATGCGGCCCAGGTGCAGTCCCGTGTAAAAAAACTGGAAAAAATAGACCGCATTGAGTTGCCGGAATATCAGCGGGTCATCAAATTTGAATTTTCCAATACCCCGCGGTCCGGTGATGATGTGATCCGGTTTGATCATCTGTCAAAAACCTGGGAAACCCCGGAAAGAGAGCCTAAAACGGTTTTTCAGAACGCATCAGGACTGATCAACCGCCAGGACAAGATTGCGGTGGTGGGGGTGAACGGCGCGGGTAAATCCACGTTTTTAAAACTTCTGGCAGGGCAGACAACACCCACCACGGGTCAGATAATCACCGGCGCAAGTGTCAATCCCGGTTATTTCAGTCAGCATGCCATGGATATTCTGGAAGCGGATAAAACCGTTCTGCAAACCATCCAGGATGCATTGCCGTTAGAAAGCCTGGGGGTGATCCGTAATCTTTGTGCAGCATTTCTTTTTTCCGGGGATGATGTGGATAAACAGATCAAGCATCTTTCCGGCGGCGAAAAAAGCCGGGTGGTTCTGGCCACGCTTCTGGGACGACCCCTTAATTTTCTGATCCTGGATGAGCCCACCAACCATCTGGATATCCAGTCCCGTGAAATCCTGCTTGCCGCACTGAAAGAATTTACCGGCACCCTTGTGCTGGTCAGCCATGACCGGTATTTTCTCCGGGCCCTGGTGAATCAGGTTCTGGAAATTGATCAGGGCAGACTAACCGCCTACAAAGGGGATTATGAATATTATCTTTCCAAGACCGGCCGGGATCACCGGGCCATATGAAGACAATACCAGGCAAGCTGATTATTTTTTTAGAATTTCGGCAGGGCTTTTTACACCATGGGGGCCATTTTTGACAACATGGGTATAAATCATTGTTGTTGAGACATCTTTGTGCCCCAGCAGATCCTGTATGGTCCGGATATCATAGCCAGACTGCAGAAGATGAGTGGCAAAAGAATGGCGCAGCGTATGAACCGATGCTTTTTTGGTTAATCCCGCCTGAATCACCGCATGCTTCATGGCCCGTTGCAGAGCCTGCTGATTTACATGATGTCTTCTGATCATACCGCTTCTCGGATCTATGGCCAGCGCGGCTGCGGGAAAAACATACTGCCAGCTCCATTCTTTGTTGGCCCGTGGGTATTTTTTTTCCAGCGCGTCGGGCAGGTAAACCGCCCCATGACCTATCCCCAGGTCGTTTTCATGAATCGCCTTTACGTTTTCAAGATGTAATTTTAACGGTTCGTGTAAAAATTCAGGCAGCAATGTCACACGGTCCTTGTCACCTTTTCCGGACCGGACAATCAGGGAATGGTTTCCAAAATCCAGATCCTGAACACGAAGTCTCACGCATTCGGTCACCCTGATGCCGCTTGCATAAATCAAGGTCAAGGCAAGTTCCATTTCCCCTTTGATATGAACAAAAACAGCTTTGATTTCCTCCATGGTTAAAACAACCGGAACCCTTTGATTTTTTTTTGCCCGGATTGTGTTCCTGAAATCACCGAATTCAATACCAAGAACGTCTCGGTAAAGGAAAAGCAAGGCATTGAAAGCCTGATTCTGAGTTGAAGCTGTGACCTTTCTTTCAACAGCAAGATGCGCCAGAAATTGCTTCACATGTTCGGAGGATGCCTGTTGAGGAGAAGGCAGTTTCGTAAATAAAAGAAATCTTCTGATCCATTCCTGATATGTTTTTTCAGTATTGTATGCGTAATGTCTGAGTCTGATCAGTTCTGTGAAATGTTCTTTGGCCTGCTGCCATGTCGCAATATAAGGAGAGCCGGTACTGATTTTCTTTTCAGAGTCGGGCGTTGGCACAATCGTTTTGCCGCAATATTTTTCAATATAAAGGATTACGGCATTCCGGGCCTGATCGATTTGCCAGTCAGTGAATTCATCTCTTTTAAGCTGGTTCAGGAATATATCGATATCGTTATTGGAAACATGGTCAAGACTTCCGGAATAAAAGGCTATAAATTTATTCAGCCAGACTACATAAAATTTGATCTTGTCTTTTGGGACCCCATTTTTTAGAAAAAAAGCTTCAAATGTATTTTTCATAATCATCGACACCCAAAACATATTGAATATATGTCATAATGTATATTTTCATATAAACATTTTTTCTTGACATTTCAATAGGATTTAAAATATGGACAAATATGAATATCAAAAAAACAGACAATTATGTCATGACGTATAATCTAGGTTACATTAAGCCTAGTCGGCGGACAGTGCCGATTTCAAAGGGTATACAAGATTTTAAACGATAAAAAAAGGCATTTCAAAAGCTATGAGGCAATTTTACCGGAGAACGGGGGGAGCCTACAGGCAAGAATTACGCCAGTCATGTCATTTGCAAAAAGCCGCAACTGCCACGCCTGTCATAATTCTTGCAACGCGCTCCCCCCTTATCTCCTCTGTCCCGGGCTTCGATAAACGATGAAGACACTTTGCTCACATAAGCCGCTTCCCGACAAACCGGATGGTAGTCCTACGGTCGGCGATATCTTCAGGAAATACGGCGATCAGTTCAGGGTGGAACACCGGCTGCATCCCAGGCAGCATAAGGTGATGTACGACATTGAACACTGCCGGTGCGGACAGTTCGGCACCCACTGGGAAGTCTGTGACACCTGCAGCCATATGGAAAAAGGATATAACTCCTGCCGAAACAGGCACTGCCCCGGCTGCAACCATATTGCCCAGAAACGATGGGTCGAGGCACGAATTAAAGATTTGTTGCCGGTATCGTATCACCACTGTGTCTTTACCCTGCCACATGAGTTCAACCCCATCTGCCAATATAACCGCAGGATCATGTATGACCTGTTGTTTGAAAAATCATCAGAAACACTGCTGGACTTCGGACACAACCCCAAACGTCTTGGCGCCACCATAGGATTTTACGGACTTTTGCACACCTGGGGTGGAAAGATGTGGCAGCATCCCCATGTCCATTACATTACAACCGCCGGGGGAATCGCCCCTGACGGCCACTGGGTCGAACCAAAATACCACAGCAGTTTTCTGTTCCCGGTAAAAGCATTGTCAAACGTATTCAGAGCAAAGTTTCTGGAGGGACTCAAGGAAATCCACCATAAGCTTAAGTTCCCGGACAGTTTGAGTTTTCTTGCAGATCCCAACACCTTCAGCCAGTGGCTGTACCATGAAATCCCCCTGGAATGGGTGGTCTTTTCCAAACCACCTTTTAAAGGGCCCGAAGAAGTAGTCAAGTATATCGGCAGATACACCCACCGGTGTGCCATCAGCAACAACCGGATCATTGCCGAAAAAGACGGCAACATTGAATTCTGGTTCAAGAATACGAAGAAAAACGCCCGTTGGGAAACCACCTCTCTGCCTGTGATGACCTTTATGGAGCGGTTTTTGTACCATGTGCTGCCCAAACATTTTCATCGCATCCGGTATTACGGCTTTCTGGCCAACGGAAAGGCAAAAACCAGCATTGAATCTGTCCTCCGGGACCTGGCGGTTGAAAATTCAAAGCCTGCGGCTGTACCAGAAAAGAACCGGACATGTCCACACTGCGAACAAGGTAATATGATAACCGTCCTGATCATAGATGGATACGGAAACGTCGTTGTTGATGAAACTGAGTTGACAGACCCTGTTGCTGTCATGGATACAACATAGCCTGGGAGAATTGTCATGATCTGTTTTCAAAACGAACATGGTGGTTGCAATCACACAGAACAATTGCGTCTTGACAAAGAATTCGACTGGATTTTTAATCAAGACAGATGCAGTATCAATCAAAAACCGGTCAAAAAGCAGAGTATTTTATAGATATGGTAAAGGATGGAACCAGTTTTTTACAGTCAAATTCGAAAATAAAAAGCTGCTGTCTGTTACTTTACACCAAGGGACCAAAACTCCGGGCTTCGACCCGGTTAATGTAACCACACGTTGGAGCGGCCAAATGAATAGTGTGCCATTTTTACGGCCATGGCTTAGCCGCTCAACTTAACGTTTTTTTTTTTTTAAGTGCTCAAGGAGGACACAATGAACCACATTAAGAAAACATATATAGTGCTATCTATTATTGGTTCCCTGGCAATTGTTTCTTCTTGGGTTGTGCCTACAACTGAGATATTGAAAGGTATTATTGCAACACCGGTTATTGGCGCACTTATTGCTGCATTATATCAATTGCTACGAGATCAGGCAGCATTCGAAAAACAGAAATATTTTGATATACGAAAAAGAGTTTTTGAGATCGGCGCAACATCACATATGGCTAACACAGCATTTGATAAGCACGTAGAATTTTGTGAAGAATATATGAAGGAGGTACATGACACACTTTCAACTCTCTTCAGAGAAGGCCCATCCAAAGAGGCTTTCAACCACGCCAATAATTCATATCGTCTAAGACAAAAACATGCTGCATGGTTAACCGACGAAATAAATTCAAATCTTGAACCATATGAGCAAGTAGTCAGAGAAATTGGAGCTTGGTCTGGCTTTGTTGAAACTTCACGAAATACACCTGAGTATGCTGAACATCGATCACAAAAAATTGGTGAAATTTACAAGAAATTCAATGATGTTTTGGGTCTTGAGGGTGGCGTTAAAATAGACGAAACATATGCAATAGAGTCGGTTAAGAAAAAAATCAGAGAAATACTGGGAATAGAGGAATTAACCAAAATAAGAAAATATCTAATAAAAGAGGCAGTGGCAGCACTTGAGAAAAGCACTTAACCACAAAATTAACGCAGACCGGCGGAAAAGCTCGCCGGCTGGTTATTTAGGGCGTTAGCGAGGGATATATGAATTTAAGAGATAAAATTTTAAAACTTAAACAAGAAATAAATAGTTTAGGGCAATCGACTCCCTTAAACTATGTTAATTTAGATTTTATAGATAAAATAATATTCGAAGCCGACACAAATGCCTTTTTTAAAGAATCGTTAGAAATTATAACAGATTATACAGATAAATGCCTTGCAGATTATGAAGATTACAATTCAATAATTGGTTTGAAAAACCATTATTCTGAAATACTGATTTTTTCAAAATTAAAATCTTTATTAGATATATCAAAGATTCCAGAAAGAGATTCCAAAACGCCTGATTATGAGGTGAATTTTAGAGGCGAAAAATTATTTATTGAATTGAAATCTCTCAACATGCTTGGAGGTAATTTAAAGCATAAACACATAATGGAAAAAAGTTTGGAGTCAAAAAGTGAATTAGAAAACATGTATGCTGGAAAATCTGGCGTTTTTTCAAGTATTGGTCCGATTATACAACCTTATTATACAGATAGAAAAGATTATGATCCCTCATCTACTAAATTAGTAATTGAGTCTTTAATTGACAAAATAAACCAAAATATTAAAGAAGATCAGTACTCTCTTGGAAATACAATTCTTTTAGTCGACTTTAGTGATCAGCTTTTACTTGTTTCGGATGTCAAAAAGTCTTTAAGAAAAAATCTACATGATAGAGCTCTTGGTTTTGAGTATAGCGGAGAACTGTGGCATGTTGCATTAGGTGAATTAGATATGCCATTAACAAAACCGTCTCAGTTTCTCGATGAAAATGCAAATGACGGAATACTTGAAAAAGCAGGCATATTGAAAGATCACAACTATATAAAAGGCATAATTTTTCATATCGAGGGTAAATTTTTTTCTATAGCAGAAATAAAGGAAGATCATTTGAACGTCATTAATCTTTTAGAATATATTTCAGAAGATAAACATTTTGAAGTACCTCAAACTATTAACACCGAAAGACCGCATTGACTCGGTCTGGTAAAAACTGCTCTGTTTAACTCTGTAACTTCTACCAAGCCAGTTATGCAGGGCGAGCATTTAAACGGAACTGAATCTAAGAAAACAATAAAATTCTTATATTAACGGCATAAAACCATTGAAAGTAAAAAATAGCGCTATAATATACACGGCTTACGATTATCAAACCCTACAAGGGGTTTATTTCCTCTCAATTTGGTTAAATAGCCCAACAAAATTTGAACGAATGTGTTTCGAAGCTGACGAGGAGGCGAATGAAGCACCTAAAGGGATTGATGACATAGTTTGTCAACGGGCAGATGGGAAAACTGATTTCATACAAGTCAAATTCACTCCGTCTCCAGAAAAAAAACAAAATCAGCTTACTTGGGATTGGCTGTTAACCCGGCAAGGTAAAACTGAACGTTCCAGATCCATATTGAAAAAACTCAGTGATGCAGTCTCATCGGTTTCTCCTGACAAATTGGGTAAAGTTATCCTTTTAACAAATAAAATTCCCGATCGTGCAATGGAGAACAATATTAAAGGAGCTAAGATTGATATTTCAAAAATTGATTCAACAACCAAACAAGAAATATTAAATCAACTTGGAAATGAAGACATAGCGATTTCTCTTTTTTCAACGTTAGAAATACAGCATAGTGAAGGTGATTATCATACATTAGACCGAATGGTTCGATCAGAATTATACAAGCATTCCGACGATGCGGGTGTTGATCGTCTTTTAAATCGTTCTAAACTGTGGGCAATGTTTAGAAATTATCCCCCTGCTGATGGGTGGATATATTTACATCATTTAAGGGAAATTCTATCATTTAAACGCCCTGAGCCTATTCCAGAAATTTTTACGGTACCACCAGAATATTGTTTGCCGGACGATAGATTCCATGCTGATTTAGTTGGTCAAATATGCTCATCTAAAGGGGAAATTATTACGCTCACGGGAAAACCTGGTTTAGGGAAAAGCACTTATTTAAGTTATTTGTGTAAAGAATTAGAAAATAAGGATATCCCTTTAATTCGTCACCATTACTTTTTATCTTTGGGAGACACAACTGAAGATAGATTGAGCCCTAGAGTTGTTGCTGAGTCATTTTTACATCAGATCAAAAGTGTTCACCAGAAAGCAAATGCTGACACTTCAAGCCCAGAAAATCTAAGAATAGCTATTACAAAATGTGCGGAATTCTACAAAAAAAGGAACTGTCCCTTCGTCATATTGATTGATGGCCTTGATCATGTTTGGAGAGACAACGCTCGTAATAAGAAACCATTAGACGAAATTTTCAGGCAATTGCTCCCTGTTGTTGACAACATGGTTCTCCTCATTGGGACACAGCCGGTTGACAGCGATCTTCTGCCAGATCCTTTGCTTAATTATTTACCTAAAGAAAGATGGACTTGGCTACCTTCAATGACCGGAAATTCTATATATGAATTTTTAAAGTACCAAGCAGATTCTGGACGAATTCAGCTACATTGTCATGAAGATCATATCGAAGAAGAGATTCAGTCAGCGGCAGAAAAATTACATGAGCTTACGCAAGGATAT
Source organism: Pseudomonadota bacterium (assembly GCA_018821535.1). Lineage (GTDB taxonomy): Bacteria > Desulfobacterota > Desulfobacteria > Desulfobacterales > Desulfobacteraceae > Desulfobacula. The sequence goes on from JAHJLV010000012.1 coordinate 44,789, forward strand.
CCTCTCCATGTAATATATTCTTATGAATATCTGGTTCAGAATGCCAAACCACTTTCAAGTTGGGAAATCGAAAAATTGCCTCCTTGCTCAGACCAGAATATTGAGACTTATTATAATAATCTATGGAGCAACCTAACCTATCGACAAAAGGATGTGTTACATTTATGCAGCGATTTTCAATTTGCATGGCCACGCCATGCAATAGGTGTAGTGCTTAAAGATCCTGTCGATCAGCAACCAAGTGTTGACGCGGTTTCCCATATGCTATTTGAGGGAGGCACTGGTGTCAGACCATTTCATGAGAGCTTGGTGGTTTTTATTAAAAATCAACCTGATCATCAAACTCAAATAGAAACTCTTTTGCCTCAAGTTTGTGGGTGGTTGGACTCAGACGCACCGAATCATTTAAAAGATGCATGGTTATGGTCAAGTATTGCAAGATTAGGAGACTCAACTCCTCTCAGACAAGGTTTAACCCGAGACTGGCTACTAAATCATCTTATTGAAGGCTTTCCTGTCAAAACTTGCATCCGTTTGTTATCTGAGGCAGAAACATATGCGTTTGATGAATTAAATTTCGCTGAAGCATATAAACACAGGGCACTAAAAACTAGACTATTTAACGGTCCAGAGTTTCAGATATGGAATGCGCCAAATCTGGAAATTTTTTCATTCGCTTTGGCATCTGAATCGGCAATATCTCAAGAAATTTCACTGCAAAATGAATATTCGCCAACTAAACTGGCTATTCTTGCCATTTCTTTGTGGCAAAAAGGTGATAACGATAGTGCCACGAAAACAGCCGAAATGGCCATAGATCGATACAGAACGAAAAACAAGTTAATAAACAACAGGAATAGACAAGACGAAGAAACAGAAGCCACATTGATCATAAAAGCCGGAACTTTAACCGACGTACTCGATTATGATGCAATATTTGAAAAAGACAATTTTTCCAATTGGCCCGATGCCTATATAAGTGCTTTCAAAGATGCCTGCATTATGAAAAAGGACTTAGCCTTATTATGCAGAGCACGTAAAAATTTAAGCTCAGAGGCCTTTCACCATTCTGCGAAAATAGAATTGTCTGCAATCAGAGCAAGCATAGTCGAAGAAGCCGATATTACAGCACGATCAGAGTATAATTTATTTACATCTCAAAAACTCTCTGCATTTTTGGATATACTTTCACAGAAACGTTTTTCTGACATTCAAATACACTACCCTGAATCCCTTGATTCACATTCTATTGATGTTGGTGAGTCGAGTTCTTACCACCAATGGTTTTTTTCCTCACTTATTACAAGGTTAAAAGCTGAGGGTGATTTTTCATGGTTACCGGTACAGGCTAAAATGGAAAGAGCAGATGTTTCAAATAACTACAATTTGCTTAATAAGATAGCTGATATAGTTGCACAAAAACTTATAACAGATGGCGAACTAATGTTTGATCAGGTGTGCAATTTAATACCCAAAGTTTCACTTTTGGACAAAAAAAATTGGGACTCACAAAGAGCTGACATTTTGTTTAAAAGGGAATGGATTGAAATTTCATCTGACTGTCATTTGTTGACTAATAAATCACCAATTTCCTTATCTTCTTTAAATAATGTTATTGATTCTGAAATCTTCAGAAGTGATTGGCTGAGGATGTGGTACAAAGAGTTCGGGCTTAAACTTTTATCTGATGAAGCGACAAAACGCCTTTTAGAACTGGAATTAAAAAAACAGTCAACAGAATTAGATGAAACGATTGAATACTCTAATGGTAACCTTGAGCTGGCAGAAATAGCATATAGACACGATCACAGCTCCTCATTTTCTGAACATCTTCGGCTATCTTGGGATTTTGTACTTGGTTATGGTCACCATAAAGACTCGACAATTATAAATGTGATAGAAGCAATTGAGTACTTATCTTCAAGCTTGCCCGGTGAAGCTTTAAAGCTTCTTGAGCGAATATCTCCAATTGTGTTTAATATTTCAGATTTCACTGACGGAGATGAGACTTCATATTCAAAGCACTTGTTCTCCTCCTTGTTAGCTTCTATAAATCCACAAACAGCAGCATCCATATATGATCAAGAATTGAAAGATGGCGAATGGTATTATTCTGAAGAAACTCTATCCTCTTTGATTAAAAACAGTGATTTTTCATCCTCAATTGTAAAACAGCTGTTTCTCACTGGTCTTCATTCGGGTTGTTATAGGGAACTCCAAAAACTAATTGATAGTGGGAACCAGCATGCCATTGATATTGCGGAAAAAGTTGAAAATCTAATTGGTGTGGAAGTGGCTTACGAATCGGAGGATAAAAAAACGTCTGACACCGAACCTGAAAAAATAGAAATAAATCCCAATGACTATCCTCCAGAAAGTTTGAATGATCTGATCGATGCTCTAAAAGGAAAATATAATACAAGTGATTTCTGGAAGGTCTGGTATGACCATTGGGCAGATCAAGGTAAAGAAGCCGAACTGATTGAAAACTTACTCCCAATAGTATCAGACAGCACTAACCCTATTGATAATAAAAAGTATTTGCTTGATAAATTATTCATAAATCAAAAAAAACTAAATGGAAAAACCAAAGCCTTTCCATTATTGGTACAAGCTCATAAAGCAATGAATGGGTGGTCTGATTGGTATGAAAGAACCGAAAACACTATTAGTAGACTCAAAATTCTCGCAGAAACTTATCCCAAGCGTATTGATGAATTTATAAGATTAACAACAGTGCAGCATGATACTTGGAATGATAAATTTGGAAAACTAATTATCCCAAATGACAAGCTTGTCTTTTTATTGGTCGCAAGTGGTCGACAAGATGAAGCTATAGACCTTGTTAATTCAATGATTGATAGCTTAGAGGAGAGCTTAAGAAATTTATCACTCCGTAAGCCCGAGTGGGACTGGAGATGTGACGATACTATTGAAGATGCCTTAACAAAAACATTAGTATCCCGTTTAAAATTACCAATTCCTGCTATTAAGTTATGGGTCATCGAACAAGTCTCGATTTTGTTAATTAATTCCCATCCCAAAATTGAAACCCTGATTTTAGATGACCTAACTAATAGAGTTCAAGAATCAGAATGTATAGAAGTACTTAGCCTATTTTTAATTGCCCATTACAAAGGCTATGAAACGCCTATTAAACTAGGAAATTTTATAAAAGCACGATCCATATTGTCCGATATGATTTTGAAAGAAGTTAATCCTGATACAATAAATTTTGGTGAATATGCCCTTGCGGTATCGCCAATTCCAATAATTCCACCTGGTAATAATCAATTTGACTATTTTTCGGGGACTCATTTCCCTCAAATCTATAGCACACACCTTAGTCGTGAAGAAAAAAAATCTTTCATACCCTTCACAGAATATTTTAGATCAGAATGGAGTCGTACATTTAAATATTGCCTCGCTTCAGGAACTGACATTCAGTTTTTTATTAATACAGACAGAATGAAAAACACAGGTCAGTTTTATACAACAGCAAGTCATCGAGCTAGATCTGCATTTTTAAGAACCATTGAGATCGCTAAACAATTTTATGGAATGCCGGATGGATACGCAGAAGGTTTAGCAACACCTGCTTTACCCGTCGAACCAGCATATTTCGGTGTAATTCCAAAAAAACCAGATTGGGTTCTGGATTGGTCTATTGAAAATTCACCAACGCAAGATAAAATTGTTGGTTACCTAAAAGAATGTACTAGGAAGTTTAGTTCAAAAAATGAATTGCTTGATTTGGCGGCATTCTCATTTCCAATAAAAATAGATGAAAACACCTGGATTGATATAACTGTATTAAAGGTATTAACAAATCGGGAAGTTCCTTCTAAATTTAAGATTCAGGACCGGCTACTCAATATATGCATAGGCCGAGAATTAGAAAGCCATTTGAAATATGAATACATAGAGAATGAGCGAGAGCAAGTCGAAGTTCCAACGCAGCTAACAGGGACTTCCTTTCCTTTTCTTCGATATGGTCATTGGCATTCTGATTTTGAGTCTCGCGGTGTTTACGTGCCAGTTTGCACTGTTGACGGCAAGGGCGTTAATGCAAGGTCTGCAAATAATGTCATCGAATTTGAAGTTGATGACGTAAAAATTGGATATGCCTCCTACTGGAACAATTATTGGCGACCTTCACACCCTAAGGAATTATCTTCTCTTTGCGGAACATACACCGTTTTACGACCGGAGGAGTTTTTAAAATGGATACAACCTATATCGGACGAGACCAAGTATTTCTATGCATGTAATGTTAAAATTTTGAAAGCTGAGGACACTTTCAGAGAGTTCGAAACTCAGGAAATAAATTTTACAATACCTAATTTTGATTAATCTAATAGAAAAAAGTAAAAGGTTACCTACGTTTGACCGTTTCTAAAATTATATTCCAACAACGAAAATGCTGACGGATAAACCGCAGATTTTCATGGTTAACAGGACACAGGGCTCGGGATGGACAATCGACAGATAATATGTTACCGCTGAAGCTTTAGCAGAGCAAGCCGCTCAATATTCGTTTAGGGGCCAATATTGGAATGGAACACATAGTTAAGATAATAGAAGTGATAGTGTGGCCTGTCGTTGTCCTGGCTTCTGTCTATCTCTTAAGAAAGCCGCTTATCGAACTCATTCCTCAGTTGAAAAAACTTAAATATAAAGAACTTGAAATGGAATTTGAGCATGAACTAGAAGCCCTAAGCAAAAAGTCACAAGAGTCTCGATCCAGGGTAGAGATCGAGGTGCCGAAAGAGGAGGAAGAGGATTATTACCTACAAAGAGTTAAAGAGTTATCACCTATAGCTGCAATAATGGAATCATGGTTAGGGCTTGAGACAACAGCAATATCCACGGCACAACACTTTAAACTTACACCGGAGAAAAAACGAATCAATTTCCACATTGCTATTCAAACGCTTCATAAGAATAATGTGCTGACAGATCAAGATGTGGCGAATATTAATGACCTACGTGCCTTAAGAAATAAGGCTGCACATGAATTAAATTTCCAAATTACAGAAGATGAGGCCGCAAAGTTTATAGAAATAGCGCGCGATCAATCTGATATTATTGCTGGAGAGACGTGGCGGAAATTCGGTGGTTGTACTCACTGAATCCTTAACAAGTCGCTGGAGTTTCAACGGGAAAACGCTGGCGCAGTTCCCACGTCTCAGCTCCAGCGTTATATTTAGGAAGACACTTTGAGTGGCGTAGAATTCATATTAGGTGTTTTTGCTTCAATTTTAGCCGCATTTATTTGGGACAGATTTATCAGCAAAATCCCAACATTTGATAGATTTGGTTCTGCAAATATTCAAGGAATATGGATAGGAAAAATTTCTTATGATTACAGGAAAGAAAGGCAGGGTTACAATGTCATAAAAATTCGAAAAATCAAAGGGAACGTAAGAGCCTATATGGAGCATTATTCAATGGATTTAGATGGCATTACCAGAATTGTAGGGATTAAAGGTTTTGGTATCTTTAACGCACCAACTTTATCTATCGCATATCAGTTTGATCGAAAGTATATAAATCAAAGCGGGGTTCTTATAGCACGAATGCAAAGTATTGGAATGGTAGGCGATGTTCTTAAAGCAAATTTTAGTCAATTTGTCGAAAATGATGATGAAAAAACCAACAGCATAAAATTGATATCAGAGGATTACACTCTTTATAGAACCAATATACCAGTTTTGTCTCAGCTTAGAGTCCTTATTGGAAAGCACTATTTCTCAAGTTTTAATAAGATGGTTAAGCACTATGAACAAGCCATGTTGAAAAATGGAATCAAAAAAAAATATTCTCAATAGCAATATAACCTTGCTGTTGCCGTGGACGGCTAGTACCTCGCCGGCCCTGAACAGCCCGTTTTTTTCTTTTCTTATGAGTTAAAAACAAAAGGTAGAACACGTTTTTGAAATAAGGAAACATTGAAAATCTTGGTTTGCCCCTAATTATGATAGTACATCCAGTCAAAAGGCATCTATGAAAATATTTGGAAATAAAAAAACTGAATCAAAAACATCTGATAACAAGACAGAAGAACTGTTAAGTTTTCCCTCAATTGTAGAGCGTCCACGGATTTGCTGTATCGACATTGCAAAAGATGCAATCTCTGCACTTAAAAGATCAGGTGCTAATGTCTATGAGGGTACACTTGGCTCTAAAATCAAAGTGCCAAATACAAGGACAAGAGAAAATCATCTTTTATTGCTGAATTTTGATTTTCCTCAGAATTTACATGAATATGATATCATTCTTATTGACCTTAATAACTATGAAACCATTGATTATAAACAAGAAGATCACGTTAAAAGTGACATAAGCGGAAAACAATCATATCGTTTATTAAGTAGCTACCCTCAAACTCTTTTTGACCCGAGACCATTTGCAAGTAGCTTGCTCAAGTCAGAGATTGATAAAATTACGAATAGACAATTTTTAGTTTTGGTTTTTGCATCAAAAACATATGACATAGAATATGAACCAGTTGTTATTATGGAAGGACATTCGGAAAGGAAACAAATTCAAAAAGTTAATCTATTTTCTTTTTGGGATTTTATCCCAACTTCTGGTGTCCAGTATGGCAAAGAAATTAGTGTCGGTAAAATGAGGGATGACTTGGCAGGGCTGTTAAAGAAATACGCTGATGAAACAGTTTACCATCAGACCTTTCATCATCCAACAGAATGGAACAATGGGAAGCATGAACTTATTGAAAAATATTTTCCATTGATGACAAATATTAATGGGGATATTGTTTCATATATCGAAATGAACACAGAACAGAACTTGATGATTCTTCCAAATATTAAAGATACAAGTGGTTTCCTTTTAGATTTTCTTTCTAAGATTGCACCATCCATCTATCCAGATTTATTTCCATATTCAACTATGTTTTCCTGGAAAGCAGATAAAGAATACTGGTTGCCGAATCATTCACTTTTGGTAAAAGAAAAAATAAAACTACAAGAAGAGTATGAAGAGATAATTTCGGAATGTGAAACAAGAATCAAAGAGAATTCTGTAAAGTTTAGTTACCTTCATGACATCCTTTCGCAAACTGGTGATAAGTTAGTTAATTCTTTGATTATTTTTTTAAAATGGTTGGAATTCGATGCGGTTATAAATTATGATGATGTGGATTCTGACAGCAAACTTTTGGAAGAGGATATTCAAGTTGACATCCCTGAAGGTCTTCTAATCATTGAATGTAAGGGTATTGGCGGGACATCAACAGATTCGGATTGTAGTCAAATTTCAAAAATAAAGCATAGAAGATGTAAAGAGAGAAATAGTTTTGATGTTTATGCTTTATACATCGTGAACCACCAAAGATATTTACCACCGTTATTAAGACAAAATCCACCATTCACTGATAACCAAATAGAAGATGCGAAAATTGATGAAAGAGGGTTGCTGTCAACGTGGCAATTATTCAATCTGTATAATGATATTGAAGATGGTATAATAACCAAGAATGAAGCACGGTCTTCCATCCTAAATTTTGGGCTTGTTGAATTCAAGCCTTCAAACCTTAAACACGTATTTGCCCCTACTGAGTTTTTTCAAGGTAGGACAGTCTGTATTGTTGTTTTGAGTGGGATTGATTTAAAAATTGGAGATTCGTTATTTGTGGAACAAGATAAGCGATTTAAGAAAGCTCAAATAATTGATTTACAAGTTGACGGCGTTTCAACCTCAAGTGCATCAGAAGGAGAAGTCGGGGTGAAATTTGATTCAAAGATTTCCAAGAAGGCAACCTTGTGGAAAAAAGAGAATTAAGTACTATATGTTTCTCTGTCTGATTCGAAAGTGAAAAAGGGATGCATCAACCGCTGGCCCTTAATCGAAAGTATCCCAACAACGGACATGCTGACGGGCAAGCCGCAGATGTCCAAAGTTAGCTATTAAAGGATTTATTTATGAAAGATGTATACCGAATAAACATTGGTAGCAAATGGAAATTAGAAGATTTATATGAATTCCCGTATGCTTATTATCAAGTATATGCGTTTTATTATTGTTTCTTGCCCGACCAAAATATGGCACATAAAGAACATTTGTTAAAAATATTCAAAAACTATAAAGATGAGAGTCAATACCGCTATATTAATATCTATAAGAAATTTCAATTACATGTTCCATCTAATAGAAAACCAGATATTTCTTCAATACATTATGCTTCGCCGGGCTGGATAGATTTAATCCTAAATCCTGAAATTGCCTTTCAAATTTCCAAATCTATTGGAATTTTTCTTGGCCTGAGCGTTACAGCAGCTAAAACATATAGTATTATTTACAAATATTTATCAGATATTAACCAACAGAGAAACAGAAATAAATTAGATACATTTCGATTAACAAGAAAACAGAATGAAGAATTAATAGCTATGTCAAATGATATAGCAAAATTTATTGGGTTTGATGATGTTGAACAAATAGATCTTTATACTGGTAACCCAGAAGTGACCTTAAAAATTTTGCTTGCGCATTATAGGCGGTTAAAAACAATAGGCAACTACATAAATGATGGAAAAGTAAGCTTATCTTCAAATCAAATAAAGAATAGCTAACAAGGCTTTTTCAGCGGAGCGCAAAAAGCGCGCGCCCGCTGAAAAGCGACGTTCTCCGAGCTATTTGGTTGATTGTACCCTTTTAATCATATTACTGACATCGACAGATGTATTAATCGTTACAAGATGTACATCAGGATGCTTGTTTGTGAAAACTCTGAATGTTTCATCGGCAAAGGCTTGACCAATCTGAGTGACACCTTTAAAATCCAATATCACTTCAGTAAACCTGTCAAATCTTGATATAAGCCTCTTTGCCTGTGATCTTGAAAGCAAAGATTCTCCCTCGTGTTGCATAAGCTCAACTGGAATACGAGTTTTATGGAAACTCGGATCTTTATCTGGGTCTGCGTATTCATCAAAAATTTCTTTTAATAAGGTGGCTGAATCTTTTTTGATTTCCATATGAACAGTCGTCCCCGGAAGATCACTTCTTTCATCAAACAAGAACCCATCATCATTTCCAAACCCGACGAAGCGTAATTGGTGTGAAAAAATTAAGAAGGTATCAAAAACCCTGGAAGTGAAAAAAATACCTTCTCCGGAATGGTTTTCAGGATCAGAAGTAAATTTGCCTTTTGCCAACTCTAAAATTGCCTGCTTTGGATGTGCCAAGCCCAACGTTGTTTTGATTTTTTCAAAAATACCAATTCCGCTATCAGACACTTGTATTTTAAGGTTCAAATAATCTACAGATAACTGAATAGTTAAAATATCGGAGTCTGAATGATCAATCACGTTGTTGACCATTTCTGTGTAACCATATTGACAAATTTCTTTAACATTGCTCTTAATGTCTTTCAACAGGGGGGCCACATCCTTTGACCACAGGATGTCTTCCTCTAAATTATTATTTCCATACTTCCAATTGTAAACGGTTTCAACCAATTGGTAATTGGGCGATCGATTTGACCCGAGCCTTTCAATAATTTTATCTTCAACCAGTTCGTTGATATATTTATAGACAGTTGGCCTTGTAATTTGAAAATGGCTACAAGTGATTGATGTCAAAGTGTTTGGGTTGCGTGAGACTTTATTAATCATAAAAGTTTTTATCATTTCAATAACTTCTTTTGTAAACTTCATTTTGATTTCCTGTATTTTATTATAAT
>JAHJLV010000013.1 GCA_018821535.1 Pseudomonadota bacterium
ATAAATCAGCCTTATATCCGTTGCTTAAACACCTGAACAGAAAATTGGCCAAATGGGTTAAGCGGAAATATAAACGGTTTAGATACCATGAACTGAGAGCGCTCCACTGGTTGGGCAAATTGCACACCGCGATTCCAATCTGTTTGCACACTGGACATATGGCATCAAACCATCGACTGGACGTTAGGAGCCGTATGAATTGAGAAATTCACGTACGGTTCTGTGAGCAGGTGAAGGTGAAATCCCTTTGCCTGACTTGACCACCTCGTTGCAGCGGACCGCTGGGGGCGGCTTTCCGGGAATTTTTGGTAACTTTTAAACTGTGTCACCTTAATCGAATTTAGTGGAACCCAGTTCCCTCCCTTCGGTCGGCGGCCCCTGAACTCCAACGTTATAAAAATAAAGGAGATACCATGATTGCATATTGCGGTTTAGACTGTTCCAAATGCGATGCACATCTCGCAACTATTGAAAATAGTCATGCCAAAAGGGTTGAAACTGCTAAAAACTGGTCTAAGTTGTATCAACATGAAATGAATCCAGACCAAATCAATTGTGATGGATGCAAATCAAGTGGTATAAAATTTTTTCACTGCAACAACTGCGAAATCCGTCAGTGCTGTATTTCCAAAAAAGTAGACCATTGTGCAGCTTGCGAAGATTACATCTGTGATACTTTAGCGGGGTTTATTAAGTTGGCTCCTCAAGCAGGTTTGGCTCTTGAAGCCCTTAGATAAAGATCGAGGTCTTCTAAGTCCTGAAATGAACCAATCGCTGGAGAGGGACCGGGCTTATGGTGCGGATTTTCGAGATTATGTGGGGCAACAGAATTATAACTTTTATCCGAGGTTCTGGCCCCTCAGCTAACCGTTGGGCATAAAAAATATGGAACAAAAAATTAAAACTGATTGCTCTGGAATTGATTGGCAAGTCATAGCTGACACACTAAAAAAAGTTGGAATGGCTTACCATGAACCAGAAGTCCATAAGAGAGCTTTCGAGGCCAGTCATACGACTGTTTTCATATATGAGGAATCAAAGTTGATCGGTTTTGGAAGAGCAATATCTGATGGTGAATATCAGGGCGCAATTTATGATGTCGCAGTTTTTCCAGAAGCCCAAGGAAAGGGAATTGGAAAAGTCATAATTCAAGCCATTTTAGATCGACTTCCAAACTGTAATATCATTCTTTATGCAACTCCTGGAATGGAAGGCTTTTATAAAAAGCTTGGGTTTGGAGCTATGAAAACAGGAATGGCGGTGTTCACAACTCCACAAGCAATGAAAAAATTTACTGAATGATTTACCGAATCGGGTAGCCGGAGGTTTTAATCCCCCAGCCCCCACACCACCCCACAAGCGGGTCCGCATAGGGCGGTTCATTAAGGTTACCGAGCCTTAGCCGGGTAATGAATTTTCACCCACTGATCTTTGACAGATATTAAACCTTGTTCAGACAACCATTTATTGGTCATTCCAGCCTGTGTTGCCATAGTTCTGGAAAGGTGCCATGGTCCTCTGCGGCTGAGTGCTGTATAAATGGCCTGTCTTTTGAAAGTACCAAGTTTGAGAAGATTACGAACTTTTGTACGGGTGTACCGCCACTGTTTCCAGTAGCACATCCGTAACCGGCGCCGGAGCCATTCATCTATTTCAGGAATGGGACGGTAATATTCCGATATCCCGTAATAGTTCATCCAACCCCGGATATATTCCGCTAACTTCTCATATCGGTACTCCATGGAGACAAACCAGCTCCTTCCGGTATACCGGCGTAACCGCCGCTTAAATTCCAGAAAGGATTTATCACTCCACCTGATTTTGCCTTTTACAAACACAAAACCAAGAAAGCCGCATTCTTCCACAGGTGCTGCCTTGCTTTTCTTTTCATTGATTTCAAGCCGAAGCTTATGTTCAAGGAACCTTTTGATACTGGCCATCACCCGATTTCCGGCACTCATGCTTTTCACCATAATGATGAAATCATCAGCGTATCGGACAAAATGGTGGCCGCGTCTTTCCAGCTCCTTGTCCAGACCATCGAGAAGAATGTTAGCGAGCAGCGGTGAAAGTGGACCGCCCTGGGGAACACCGGTTGGTGTATCCTGAAGGCGGTTGTTGACCATGACACCGGCCCTGAGATATTTTCCGATAAGCTTGAGAACACGCTTATCCTTCACCCGACGGGAAACCCTGACCATAAGGACATCATGATTCACCTTATCGAAAAACTTCGATAGATCAGTATCAACGGCTACTTTATAGCCCTGCCCTATGAATTGTTTCACCTGTCGGACACCATCATGGGCCGATCTGCCGGGCCTGAAGCCGCAACTTGATTCCGAAAACAGAGGATCAAATATAAGCCCCAGAACCTGGGCGATTGACTGCTGGATAATTCGATCCAGCACAGTTGGGATACCAAGCGGACGTTTACTGCCGTCCGGTTTCGGTATCTCTACCCTGAGAACAGGAGAAGGAACATATGTTCCCTCAAGCAAGTCTGAACGTATCTTTGGCCATAATTTGCGGAAGGCATCCGGAAATTCATCGACGGTTACAGCGTCGATCCCGGGAGCCCCTTTGTTTGCTCGAACCTGCTTCCAGGC
>JAHJLV010000067.1 GCA_018821535.1 Pseudomonadota bacterium
GAGGCAATAGCTCCACCAAGATAACAATAGAATCTCAAGTGTCCATCCAGTTGAAACAAAGAAATGTAACAATGAGAAATAACAGTTAGGGCTAAGAGAAACCCAACGGACGATACTGCTGATTCCATAGTGGTCTGCCCTAACTACTAATCCTATCATTACTAAGATAAACCAGTAGTAAGTGGCCTTACGAGAGAAGCATGGCCTAAAATTCTCCAATATTTCAAATAACTTATTATCCATAGGAGCCTCCTCAATTTTAATTCTCTCCCTATGGATTCTTTTCGGCATATTTTAAAGATCAGTTGAGAACTTTTCACTGTCGAGTCCATGCAGGTATTTTTCAAAAATCAAGTGGACTTTTAGCCTCTTTGACAGTCAGGCTTTTAATCGTATGGGTGTATATCATCGTTGTCCTTACATCACTATGACCCAGCAATGTCTGAATAGTACGGATATCGTAATTGGCTTGCAAGAGATGGGTGGCGAAGCTATGGCGGAAGGTATGGGCTGAACTTCGCTTCAGAATCTTCGCCTTTCCGACCGCCTTTTTAATCGCCCTCTGCACATGGGTCTCATGGAGATGGTATCTCCTTAATTCCCTTGAATCAGGAACAAAAGTCAACATCTTTGCTGGAAAAAACCACTGCCATATCAACTCCTTTCCACAATTCGCATACTTTTTTTCGAGCAAGCCAAACATAAATGCACCCGCGTAACCTGCCTTGAGGTCTTTCTGGTGCAACTCAATTACATTTTCGATATGAGTCATTAATTCCGACACAATTGTTTGCGGCAAGGGAACAGTTCTATCTTTTTGCCCCTTGCCATCATGTATTGTCAGAATACCTGCATCGAAATTGAAATTGTGAATACGCAGATTAAGGCATTCAAATAATCGCAGTCCGCAGCCATACAAAAGCTTTGCCACAAGACTATAAGGATACGGAAGATGCATTAGAATCGCCTCTATTTCATCTCTCGACAACACAACCGGTATATAAGGTCTTCTCTTTGCTCTCACACAATCACTATAATCACCAAAATCCTTTTTTAACATATGCCTGAACAAAAAAAGAAGTGCATTGAATGCCTGATTTTGCGTAGAGGCTGAAACATTCGCATTGATAGCAAGGTGTTTGAGGAATTCTTTCACATCATCAGAAGAAAGCAATAAGGGTGATTTGTTTTGAGTAAAAAGCTGGAATCTTCTGGCCCACATGACATATAACCTTAATGTCTTTGGAGAATAATGCCTTATTTTTATTTCATTAAACAAATCCGTGTGAACTTTCTCCCATTCTGCCTGTGCGGTGCTTGTCTGTACCGTTGACACGGCAGAGGAGTGAACTGCAACTGACTCCTTTTCGCTTCCCGGTTCCCCAGAAATATGTACATGGGATAGTGGTGGAATCTCCCTTGTCATTTCTGAGCAGGAAATAGTTTCTGCGTCTAAAGTTATATTACTACCAACCTCCGCATTAACACTGGGTTGCACTATTTCATAATAAAGAGATACGGCATGAGCAGCCTGCTTTTGCTGAAATTGTGGCTGGTTTTTTTCCTGTAATTTCTTTATGAACTGAGCAAGGCTTTCTGTATGGCGAGACTTAAACCCATATTTATAGCAAAAATCAAGATAGTACCTGACCCACATTTTATAATCGTGCTGACAAGAAATAGGAATTGAGTTTTCAGCCAATATTGAACTATATTTGGACAAAACATCTGTTTGTATATCAATCATGCAGAATTATCTCCTTTTCTGGATATCACTCAAAAAGTAATGTTATCTGATTAGAATTATATAAAATTTATCGGGTTTTGTCAACTTTTTTCTTGACATTTTGATTCAACAGTGGTAAGATTGTGATTATACAGAAATTGTATAATCACTGGTTAGCCTTACAAGAGAGCGGAAGATAACACTCGGGCGGACAGAAGATGACGGGCAGGCATAAGAAATAATCAGGAGAAAGATATTATAATGGACCCCAAAATTTGGACAGTGTGATAAGTTACACTTGGAGATCAGAAACAGGAGGTCCAAGTGGAACAAATGAGAAAAAGTTACCCGCCATCATTTAAGGCAAAGGTTGCATTAGAGGCGATCAAAGAGCAAAAGACATCGGCCGAGTTGGCAAGTCAGTATCAGGTTCA
>JAHJLV010000074.1 GCA_018821535.1 Pseudomonadota bacterium
GGCGGTCATGTTACACCTGTTACTAATAATCCTGCTGTTATAACCGAGTTAAGCAATAACATAACATATTGTTTTGGCATGGTTGGATATGATGAATATGGAAATCCAAGCGCTATTACAACCATGTCTGCTATACCAAGCGCTCTTGTTATTTAAGGTATCCCAACTCAAAATGTAATGGTTAATGATACTTTTGACTATCAAGTAGAAGTTCATGATTCTGACGGTTATGGCATTGCTTCTTATGCTATTAGCGGCCAACCATCGGGTATTATTATTAATTCATTAGGTAAATTTCACGGCGGTTCTGCGTTGGGGACAATACAGGGCTATACTGTTACTGTTACTGTAACCAATGACAATGTATCTGCTAATACTGCTGAAACAAAATTTATTTTTGGCTTCGTCAGAATCTCCCAGCAGGGGATTTTGACGCTTTATAACATCATGGCAGTTAGAGATAAAACAAAAAAATACATCTTAATTTATTCAGGGCTTTTTGCTGCATTTTGTTTGCTTTTTATTTTTACAGGCACGATTGGTATTGCTGAACAAAGTTCTCCTGACGCGATCGCGATTCGTGTTATGCCAAATCCGAACTATTTTAGTCCTGGCCGATGGTACAAAGATCAGGGCTTTACTGGCTCGCCACAGTCATTAACTGTGGACGGATATGAAGCGGTTCGCGATGGCCGCACAGTTTATGTTAATGCGGCTAATATGAAAGATGACAAAATTTTTACTAATATTTATATTATTTCATATAATCAAAATCCTGAACCAGCAACAGTTGATATTTTTGGAAAAATATTAAAACATTGGAAATTTAATTCAAACATAACCGCTACTGGAGAATGCTCTATTTCATCTATAATTTGTCATGATGATGGAAGTTGCGCTGACAATTATGAATGCGTTGATAATAAATGCGTTTTAGATGATGAGAATAAAGTAAATTGCTTTATTGACGCTGACTGCCCGTCTGGTTCATTTTGTAACAGCTTAAAAGCAAAAATAATTCGTGATGTTAAACGATTGTCTGAGTTTGTTGGAGTTAATGAAACTATTGAAAAATATAGATGGGTTAATGGTCATTATCCAAAATTGTCCGCAGGCACTTATTTGCCCAACAAAACAGTTTCCACATGGCCAAGTTGGGACGAAACATTAGGCGCGGAATTAGGAACAACTTTACCTCGTGATTTAATTAACAGATTAGGTAAATGCAAAAATGATGATGAGGAAAATAAAAAATTTCATCCTGTAACCTGCTGGGATAATTTAAAAAAAGAATTCGCTGGCACAATTATATCAGACAATCAGCCTGAAATTTCTGATCAGCTTAAACTTCCAGCTGCCAGTAGTGCTTATATTTATACTGTGAAGCCGGACGGTTCAGCATATTCTATTTGTGGAGTAATGGAATCCGGCTATTGGACAACTTTAGAACATGGCGCTTGCGAAGGCAGTGCTAATACTCCGCAATATCATGGCGTAACAGATAATCATGCGCCTATTATTACTTGCGGAGCATTGCAAGGACTTGAAAATAGTGAATTTATTGGATATATCAGCGCTTATGATCGCGATGATGATGAGCTTCAATGGACATTGGATTCTTCAATAAATTGGCTGACAGATTCAAATTTATATGGTACAGACGTAAAAAACTATAAAAAAATACAAACGCAAGCTGGAGCAACAGGCAGTTATGAATTTGACATAAAAGTTGAAGACAATAAAGGTGGAGTTGGCACAACAACATGCGCTATTCAAATTAATGAAGCTAATAGTCCTATGATTTTAACTATACCAGATCAATCAACATCATGCTCTTTAGATTTTATCATTAATGCCCGCGATCCAAATGAACAATATCCTTTAAGTTTTGATTTTACTGATTCTCCATTATCATGTTTTGAAATTATAGATGGAAGCCAATGTCATATAAAACAAGGAACAACCGGACTTTCAACAGGCAATTTTAATGTAAAAGCGATTAATATTAATGGAAAAGAATCTAATCTAACGTCATTTAATTTAAATATCCTTCCAAATAACCCACCGCAAATTACTATTTTAAATAATAATAATTACATTACTTATACAGCCGGTGATACTCTTAATGTAGACATTTTAAGCGCTGAAGATACAGATTATCCATTAACCTATGAGTTAAGCCCAGAATTATTAGATGGATTTATTGAAACATTTCAAAAAAATGCTGATAACAAATTTGTCTATAATATATCAGGTAAGCTTGCTAACACAGTATCCTTGCCTGACGGAACCACTAATTTTGATTTTACTATTAATATTACTGACTCATGCGATAGGACAAGCAATTCAAATTTGGCTATTATTGCAGAAAACACTGCACCCTCTTTCTCTTTTACTGTTGATAATCAATTAGAAGCAATTGATTTTGGAACTAATAGAACAGCCACGAAACAAATAACAGCAACAGATACTGAAAATAATGAAATTAGTTATAGCATAGCAAGCCCTGTTTCTTCGTTTAGTATTAATTCTGAAGGATTAATTTCTATGCCAATTGATGACACAATGGGCGGAATATACAATATTACAGTAACAGCTACTGATGAATATGGGGCCGCTTCTTCAGAAAGTTTTGTGTTGACTGTTACTGTTAAAGAGTTGCCACCTGCATTTATATCAGCATCTTGTTCAGGCAAAGCCAAACATAATCCTTCAAATGGCGATCAAATTAACGAATTTACATGCAATGTATCAATAAACTCAGATAATGCCATTGCAAGTCCTATTACTTATAGTTTAGTGGATCAATCAGGATGCACTGGTTGCGCAGCCGATTCTAACCTTGAAATTAATAAAATTAATAATAGTGATTATGAAGCATTGATTTCTGGTTTTCCTCCTAATTTAACACAAACTTACAAGATGCTTATTAAAGCAACTGATAGTAATCTTGAATCTAATACTCAAAATTTTGATTTAACTGTTGCTACTTACTGCGGAGATGGAACAATACAGATGCCGAGTGGATATGAGTCACCTGGTATCGTGGAAGAATGTGAAGTTGACACTTTCATAAATTCAGATGATCCTGTCCCAGCAGGCGTTGGTTTTAATTTTAACGGAGAAGATTGTGTGTCCCAGGGTTATGATCTAATTTCTGGCACATCTTTAGGTTGCGTTGATGACACTAATAAGCTTACTTGTAAAATTAGCCAGGGAACTTGCGATTATTTTACTACATGGAATTTAAGCGGGAATGTTAAAGATGGATTAACAGGAAATAATGTAAGCGGAGCTAAAGTTTCAGCGCAAGGCGATCATAATGGTGATCCGAATTTTGAATATAAATCAGCAACCACTGATGAAAATGGAGATTTTATGTTATCAGTGCCTGGCTATTTAAATGGTGATATAACAAGTAATGGCGGCGTTCCTTATAAAGTTGATCATATTGCAATAACTGCAAGTGATAAAACAGGCGGAGTTAATGATTTATTTTTAATTCCAGGTTATAATGATCATAATAATATATTAGAATCACAGCAATTTTTTATAATGCCAAATAATTGGGCTGATCCATGGGCGGGGGTTGGCGCTATTATTACACGGTGGGATGGAATACGAGAATTGGACAGTCATTTACAATGGAATCCAGGGCCAAGCCATCTTTATTATAGAAGCACCCCATTGAATGGAAGTAAAGTATCTTTAAGCACTGGATGCACTGATGGCGTTACAACAAATATAAAACAAGAAGCAATAATAATAGGAAGCCCCACAATAGGTAGCACATATGGATATTTTATAGATAATTTTTTAAATAATGGCGCCCCACTTCCTGATGAATGTATTGGAGCAACACTAGATTTTAATTCAAATGTTATAGTGCAAGTTTTAGATGAAAATGCAAAATTAATAAAGCAATTTAGGGCAAGTGATCATAGTGAAAGATATTGGAATATTTTTACAATGATTCCATCTGACAATCCTATAATAATAATGCCAGTTGATCCTGCTAATGCGTATACTGACTCTCAACCAAACGCGCCTTAATTCAATTATCAATTAAGAATTAAAATTTACGAATTAACCTTGAATTATAAAAAGAGGCCTTTTATAATTCGTAATTTTTAATTCGTAATTGGCTTGTTTTATGCTAAAAATCAATACAAAAAATATTATTATTCCATTAATTGCAATAATTGCGCTATTTGTTATTATTATTGTAGTTCAAAAATTCATTGTTCAGCAACAGGATGACAACAGTTTGCAAAAAATAATTGAAAAACAAAAACAGCCCAGTTATCTAACAGAGCAAGAAAAAATTGAATATGGAATTAGAAAAGAATTAAAAGTAGAAGCTGTTCAACGCGATGAAAACGGCAAAGTAAGAGCGCATAAAATAATTCAAGATCCAGATAATCCTGACACTGACAATGATTGGCTTTTTGATTATGAAGAAAAAGAATTAGGAACTGATCCGAATAATTGGGACACTGACGGAGACGGAATGTCAGATAGCCTGGAAATAAAAATAGGATGCGATCCTCTTCAAAAAAGTGTAATAGATAAAAGAGAAGGATGTAAAACAATTAACAATTAACAATTAACAATTAACAATTATCAAATATCAATTTTCAAATATATTAAGTCAAGTTTTTTTGGAATATGGTAAAAAAATTTAAGGTAATTCTGTTTGTTAATGCAAATTATTTTACAATGTGAATAGCATGATGTAAGTATCATCTTTTTCTTTTTCGCTCGTTAGA
>JAHJLV010000014.1 GCA_018821535.1 Pseudomonadota bacterium
AGACAGTGTTATTCAATCGCCCCAGGGCCGATCGGTAAAATATGCCGCCACATGCAATGCCTTTGGTGCGAATGATAAACTGCCCCTGGGGATGGTTGATGCCAGTGGAAACACAGTTTTAATCGCCTATCTGCGGCCGTTGAGCCATGGCGGATTCTTTGTGGAGCCTGCAGCACAGATTTCTCCTTTATTATTGGGTGAAAATAATGACGGCCTTTATGATGGTTTGCCATATTTTCTGTTTGATTTAAGACCCCAGGGCTTTCTGGGACGTCAGATTGCGCAGAAAATGGCCTCTTTATCTGATGATTTTCCGGGTGATCCAAGACATTGGAATACAAATCATATTGGCCGCTATTTAATGTCCAATGGAGATGATCTGCCGGGTAATTTCAAATTTGGCGAACAGGTGCTGCTTCGAGTCAGGCGCAATCCTGTAGCTGTCTTTGAAGATGACTATCCTGAACTTGCCGACAGTGTCATGAAAGGCAAGGTTCCCGGATCATCTGCTGGCGGAGAGCAGCCAAAATTTACAGGGTTTAATGGTGATTTGTTCTCGCATGTCATTGTTAAATTTTCCCCTCAAGGAAACAGTGATCTTGCTGAAAGGTGGCGTGATATTTTAATTACAGAATACCATGCTGCAAAAATTATACAGGAACAGGGCTTGCCCACCGCAGATACCCGACTTTTGGAAAAAGGTGAAAGACTTTTTCTGGAAACCCGGCGGTTTGACAGAATGGGAGAATATGGAAGAACAACAATGATTTCACTTCAGGCAATTGATGCGGAATTTGTCGGGTTGGGCACCAACTGGCCGCAAATGATAAAAGCCTTGTTTAAACAAAAATTTATCAGTGAACAAGATGTTCTTAATACGGAATTCTTATGGCATTTTGGCCGTCTGATCAATAATACAGACATGCACTCAGGCAATCTAAGCCTGTCCATGGAAAATGAAACATTCCGGTTGTTGCCGCTATACGACATGTGTTCCATGGGATTTGCACCCAAAAGCCCTGCTGAAGTTGCGCCATATCATTTTGTACCGCCTGACCCTGAAACGTTTAACATCAGCAAAGATCTGCTTAAAATCTTAAAGAAAACAGCATGTGATTTCTGGGAGAGCGTGGCCGGTGATGATAGAACTTCCAAAGAGTTTAAAAAATTTTTACAACATAAAACGCCAGTTCCTTAATCCATTTTTGAAGACGCCAAATAAAACGCATGTTAGCTTTTGTTTTTACACAAAAATTAAACTTTAGGGGTGAGTGTTATTGGTCTTGACTTTACGCAATGTGTGTAATATTTTATACGCAAATATAAACATATGGCTTTGTGTAATATCGGGATAAAAATGAAAAATCCATTCACGTATAGCAATATTGTCACCGGCCCTTATTTTTGTAATCGAAAAAAAGAACAGGAAGATTTGCTGGAATTTATCAGATCCTCCCAGAATGTATTGCTGTATTCTCATAGACGAACCGGTAAAAGCTCCTTGATCAAACAGCTTTTTCTCAATATCAAACAGCAGGCTCCGGAAATCGGAACGCTTTATATTGATCTTTATGGCACCACATCTGAAAAAGAATTTATGAGCCGGATTTTTCAACAATTGAATGTCCTGGAAACAAATACGGATAAACTTATAAACTTATTAAAAAGCAGTATTGATAAGTTTTCGTTTCAGATTGGAATTGATCCGAATACTAATTCGCCGACCATCACGCCAACATTCAATTCTGCAGACGAGAATCTGGTCTTAAAAAATCTTATGGAGCTGCTTGAAAAATTTTCTGCAAAACGAAAAATCGTCATTGCACTTGATGAATTTCAGGAGGTCGCCAAGTATACCGATGCCGACTCATTTGAAAAACGGCTGCGGTCTTATGTTCAGCATCATTCGAATATCTGCTATATTTTTTCCGGAAGTCAGCAGCATTTACTTACCGTCATGTTTCACTCTCAAGGCCGCGCGTTTTATCAACAGGCAGCAAGCTATCCGCTTAAACAGATTGAAACAAAGCATTATATCCCATGGATGAAACAATTATTTGACGAAGGTAATCTTTCAATTGAAAAAGCAAACTTAATAAAAATTGTCGACCAGTTTAAAAATCATCCCATGTATATTCAGTTATTTTGTTTTTTTCTATGGAGGGAACTGCAGCATACTCCCTGGAAAGAAGAGATGATCAATGGAATTGAAAGATCAATGATTGATCAAAAACATCTTGAATATCAAACCCTCTGGGATAATCTGTCCATAAATCAGAAAAAAACGCTTAAACTTATATTGATAAATGATGGCCAGAATCTTTTTGCTGCCCAGACGCTGATCACAGTCTCTATAAAAACAGCCTCTGTTGTCACCCGGTGTTTGAAAACGCTGTTGGAAAAAGAGGTTTTAGTGAAGAATGGTAGATATATAATTCAGGACCTACTTTTTAAAAAATGGCTTATCCTGAATACATAAGAATGCTGCTGGGCGAAAAGAAAGATAAACTTAAATCGCAAAATAAATGGTCCAACAGCTGGTCAGGTCAAATTTTTATCGTGTTTTCCACATAATTATTCTGCATGAGCAGCCAGCGTTATGGGGAAGAGTTGTTGAATATTCATATCTTCAATGCTAAAAGCTGTATGCAGGGATGTCCAGCAGAAATTCTGTTTGACAATACCTGGTTTTTAACCTATCGGATGAGTATTTCCCAAAACCGACACAACTTAATTTGAAGGAGAGCCAAGATGAGCATGATGAAGGAATTCAAGGCATTTGCAATGCGTGGCAATGTAGTGGATATGGCTGTTGGAATCGTAATTGGCGGTGCTTTCGGGAAGATTGTCTCGTCATTTGTTGCAGATGTCATCATGCCGCCGCTGGGCATGCTTCTGGGCAGGGTCAATTTTGCCAACCTCGCAGTTACGCTGAAAGCGGCCAGTGGAGATGTGGCTGCTGTGACACTGAACTATGGGAAGTTTATTCAGACTGCTGTGGACTTTGTGATCATCGCGTTTGCAATATTTCTGGTGATAAAGGGAATGAACTCACTGAAAAAGAAGGAGGAGGCAGCTCCTGAAGCACCGCCTGCGCCGTCGAAAGAGGAAATACTGCTTACCGAAATCAGAGATCTGCTCAAGCAGAAGTGATCCACCTGCAGATTCGAGCCAACTCATTGAATTCATGGCTTCAATCTTTAGGGTGTCATCAGTTTTTGTTTCAGGCCGGTTAGGCGAAGGGCGGTTTTGTTATTGTTCAGGGCAATTTCAAGGGCTTTTGAGGAACCCACCATGATTACCAGATGTTTGCCCCGGGTCATGGCGGTATATAAAAGATTTCGCTGGAGCAGAGGAAAATGGGCTGTGGTCAGCGCTATGATGACAGCAGAATATTCACTTCCCTGGGATTTGTGAACAGATATGGTATAGGCAAGGGACAGTTCGTCCAGTTCCAGGATATCATATTCCACCACCCGGCCGTCATAGTCCACCAGAAGCATGTTTTTTGATTTTATGACATCCAGGACAATTCCGATATCTCCGTTAAACACCTCTTTTTCATAATTATTTTTCAGGTGCATGACCTTGTCATTGGGCTTGAAGGTGATTCCCCGGGATTCGATGCCGCCTTTTGAGGTGTTCAATACCTGCTGAAGCTGGTGGTTCAGGTTGATGGTGCCGGCAGCACCCCTGTGCATGGGGGTAAGCACCTGGACTTCATTAATATGGGGAAAAGCTTTGGGGATGCGACTGGAACACAGTTCCAGAATCGTGTCCACTACTTTTTCAGGCTGGCCGGTTTCTATAAAATAAAATTCAGACAGTTCTCCTGATCTGGCTTTTTGAAACTGCGGCATTTCGCCGTTTCTGATGCTGTGGGCATACATGATGATCGGGCTTTGGGCCGCCTGCCGGAATATTTTTGTCAAAGAAAAGACATTTACCGTATTTGATTCAATAATATCCAGAAGAACATTGCCCGGCCCCACAGACGGCAGTTGAAAGGTGTCTCCCACGATAATGATACTGGCGCTTATGGGCAAAGCTTCAAGAAGGCGGTACATCAAGATGGTATCCACCATGGAGGCCTCGTCCACAATAAAGACATCCAGTTCAAGGGGATTTCCAAAATGCCGTTCAAAGCTCTGGTTTTCATGGTCAAATCCCAGCAATTTATGCAGGGTGGATGCTTTTTTTCCGGTGACCTGGGACAGGCGCCGGGCTGCTCTGCCCGTAGGGGCTGCCAGTGTTATTCTCAGGTTCTGGAGGCTGAATATTTCGCATAAGGCCCGTATAAGAGTAGTTTTCCCTGTTCCGGGCCCGCCTGTGATGACCACTATTTTTTCTTCCATGACTTTGGCCACAACATCAAGCTGTTCTTCAGACAGCGTGACAGCCAGCCGGGTTAAGACCTTGTCAAGGATTTCATCCTGGCTCAGCGGGCAGGCGGTTTTGGGAAATGACAGCATGGCTTTTATACGGGATGCGATTCCTGATTCTGCCGTGTAAAGCCTTTTCAGATATACCTGGGTATCATTGTTTTCTTCAATTACCCGGATATCACCGATATGTTCCAGAGCCTGAAGCGCTTGTTCAAATTTTTCTTTTGCCACACCGGCAAGCGCTGCTGCTGAATGAAACAATTCATTTTTGAGACCATATACGTGACCGTCCTGTTCAGCGGCCAGCAGACAGTGGATCAGACAGGCTTTAAGCCGGTTTTCATCATCCTTGGTAACGCCGGATTTTAAGGCAATCATGTCTGCGATGGAAAATCCGATATCCGGCAGATCGCCTGCAATGGTGTACGGATTGTCCTGTAATATCTCCAATGCCTTTGATCCGTATGTTTTAAGAATAATGGCAGCATGGTGGACACTGACGCCATTTTCCTGCAAAAACTGCATTACCCGCCGCACCGCATGATGGGTGTTCCAGGCATATTCAATCAGTTTTTGTTTGCCTGCGCCAATGCCGCTGATTTCCTTGAGGCGGTCAGGTTCGTTTTCAATAACATCCAGTGTGGTTTCCTGAAAATGATCCACGATTTTATCTGCAAGCGATTTTCCAACGCCGGATATGATTCCGGAACCCAGATACTTTCGAATGCCTGAAACCGTGGCCGGCAGAATAACCGTGAAGGTTTCTACATTGAACTGATCTCCATATCTGGCATGGGAAGACCAGTTCCCGGTGATTTCAAGGCTTTCGCCTTCATATATGCCGGCAAGATGACCCACAATGGTGACAGGATCACTGATTTTGGGAATTTTGAGTTTGGCAACCGTATAATGATTGTCCGGATTTTTGAAGGTGACGTGATGAAGAATGCCTTTAAGGGTTATCATTTATACTTGATTGCGGTGTTTTATATTCTGGATGATCCACTGGGCTGCAGCAAACAGATTGTCTGCCACATGATCCGGGTGAATGTTCCGGGACAGGAGTGCAGGCAGCGCTGCATTCCCATTCCCAGTTCTGACCAGAACTGTGGTTTTGCATCCGGCATTTAAGCCGCACTCCATATCCGTGGCGCTGTCGCCGACCATTATTGCTTTTGAAAGATCAATCCGGTGTTTTAAAATAGCCTGTTGAATGAGTCCCGGGGCAGGTTTTCTGCACGAGCAGTTGTCTTTTGGCAAATGGGGGCAAAAAAAGATATCTGTAATATGGCCCCCGGCTTTTTTTACACCATCTGTCATTTTTTTGAAAATCGCGGTTAATGTTGAAGGGTCTGCCATTTTTCTTCCGATGATGCTTTGATTGGTGATAATGATAATTTTGAAATCATGCTCACATAAAAGCGCAATGGCTTCCGGGCTTTTGGGGATAAACTCAAATTCTGAAGGGGTTTTAATATAATCAGCAGAATCTTTGTTGATCACACCATCCCTGTCCAGAAAAACAATATGGCTCATACGCTTTGCCTTTCTATCAAACTATTCTGCCACCGCAAAAGCAGAACCAAAGCCTTGAGTGATTATTTTTTCGCTGAAAGTGATGGCATCCTGCAAATTGCTGAATCTGCCGATTCTGACTCTGTAAAAGGTTCCCCGGTCATCTGTAAACGTTTCAATATGTGCGTTTTCATATGTTTTTGATAATTTGTCCCGGTATTTTTCCGCATTGGTTTTTACCTTGAATGCACCGATCTGTACTGTAAAATTTCCTTTCCAGTAATCCAAAGGTGTAAAGGTGACCGGAGTTTTTGTTTTTTCTGAATATGAGGCTGCCTGACCCAGGGCGGTGACTCTTACCTGGGCAGTTCCCGGTCCTACAATACCGATGCGTTTGGCACCGGTATAGGACAGATCGATAATTCGTCCTGCAATAAAGGGTCCCCGGTCATTTATTCTGACAATAATTTTTTTGTTGTTTTCCAGATTATGCACACTGACCCAGGTGTTCATGGGAAGAGTTTTATGGGCGGCGGTCATGTCATACATATTGTAACGTTCACCATTGGAGGTTTTTCTGCCATGAAACTGACTGCCATACCAGGACGCTTTTCCTGTCTGGACAAATCCGGTGGCGCTGTGAATGGGGGTATACCTTTCCCCTTTCACTTCATAGGGCCTTTGAGTGGCCAGATGTTTTTTGTTGTATGCCGGAGTCTTTTTATCATAGGTTGAAGATTCTCCGGGCGGGATATGGCCTGAACCATAGGTATTATCAAGGGCGGAAGAGCATCCGGTAATGCAAACCGTAAATATGAACAGCATCAGAATAGCAATTTTTAATTTCAAAAAACAAGCTCCATTTATTTATCAGTCAAGGGCCAGTGTCAATACATCTTTCATTTTATCAACATAGTGAAACTCAATTGTGTCTTTAACATAATCCGGTACATCTTCCATATCTTTTTTATTCCACAGCGGCAGAAGAATGGTTTTAATGCCGGCACGGTGAGCCGCGATGACTTTTTCCTTTATGCCTCCGACCGGCAGCACTTCTCCTCTGAGGGTGATTTCTCCGCTCATGGCCAGTCTTTTTTTTACACATCGTCCAGTCATCAGAGATGTCAGGCAGGTCAGCATGGCAACCCCGGCAGACGGACCGTCTTTGGGAATGGACCCTTCGGGCACATGGATATGAATATCATTGTGATCAAAAAAAGTTTCGTCTATATTTAATTTTTTTGCATTGGCCCGGATAAAGCTTAATGCAGTGGTTGCCGATTCTTTCATCACATCTCCAAGCTGACCGGTCAGGGACAGTCCTTTTCCGCCGGTCATTGCAACCGCTTCGATAAACAGGATTTCACCGCCGTAAGGAGTCCAGGCAAGCCCCACAACAACACCGGGATTTTCTTTTCTTAAGGCCATGTCCGGCATGTTGGGAGCCGGTCCCAGATATTCATGCAGGTTATCCTGGCGGATCAATAATTCAGTGGCCATCTCTTCTGCAATTTTACTGGCAACCCCGCGACAGACAGAACCAATATGCCGTTCAAGGTTTCTCAATCCGGATTCTCTGGTATATCCGGAAATTATTTTTTTAATAGCGCCTGTGGTGATTTTAATCTGGGATGCATTCAGGCCATTGGCTTCTCTTTGTCTGGGAATCAGGTAGCGGGTGGCTATCTTGAGTTTTTCTTCCTTGGTATAGCCGTTGAGCTCTAAAACCTCCATCCGGTCTCTCAATGGTGCCGGAATGGTGTGAAGGACATTTGCGGTGGTAAGAAACATGACATCGGAAAGGTCAAAGGGGACATCCAGGTAATGATCGGAAAAGGAAAAATTTTGCTCCGGATCCAGAACCTCAAGAAGCGCTGAAGACGGATCTCCGTGATAGGAGGAATCCACCTTGTCGATTTCATCCAGCATGAACACCGGGTTTTTAGTGCCGGCTTTTCTCAGATGCTGGATGATTCTTCCGGGAAGGGCACCGACATAGGTTCTTCTGTGTCCTCTGATTTCTGCTTCATCCCGCAGTCCTCCTAACGCAATTCTGACAAATTTTCGTCCAAGGGCCTTGGCAATGGACCGGCCCAGAGATGTTTTTCCTGTGCCCGGCGGGCCTGAAAAACAAAGGATCGGCCCTTTTGAATCTTTTTTCAGTTTGCGGACAGCCAGATATTCAAGGATTCGTTTTTTGGGTTTTTCAAGACCAAAATGATCGTTATTCAAGATTCGACGGGCTTCTTTTATGTCCAGTTTATCCTTGGAGCGTTTCTGCCAGGGCAGGGATGTCAGCCAGTCCAGATAGCTGGATGCCACCACATATTCAGAAGAAGACGGGTGCATTCTGGCCAGGCGCTGCAACTCTCTTTGCCCTTCTTTCCGGGCTTCTTCAGAAAGCCCCCTGTCTTTGATTTTTGTCCGGTATTCCTTGATTTCCACGCTTTCATCTTCGGTTTCACCCAGTTCGTCCTTGATGGCTTTAAGCTGCTGTCGAAGATAGTATTCTCGCTGGCGTTTATCCATATCTTCTTTGACCTGACTTTGGATTTTGGAGCCCATTTCAAGGATTTCCAGTTGATCATTCACCAGGCGGGTTACTTTTTTCAGCCGTTTATTAACATCTATAAGCTCGATCACTTTTTGCTTTTCTTTCACCGGGGCATTGATGGTGGAGGCGACCATATCTGCAAGAACGTTTGGTTCCTGAAGAGATTTAATCATATGTGCCATCTCTGAGGGCAGTCCCGGAGACAGGTCCACTATTTTTTCATACTGCTCTACGATATTGGCCATTAACGCACGGTTTTCTTTATTCCGGTCAGCGTTCTTGCTTTCCATGATGCTGATCTTTGCCTGCATGTACTGTTTGTTCTGTAAAAATTCTAAAACCCGGAAGCGGTTCAGCCCCTGGATCAGCAGCTGGGCCTTGTTATCTTCCATTTTGGACATTTTTAAAATAATGGCCACGGTGCCGATGCGATGCAGATCCTCGGCAGTATGTTTGGTATCAATATCATTTTTTTTTGAGAGCAAAAGGCCCAGCATGCGGTTTCCGGCCATGGCCTCATCAATCAGTTCAACAGCCTCGTGCTGGATGAGAACCAGAGGTAAAACCATTTTTGGGAAAAGATTGGTGTCAACAATAGGCAGAATGGGAATGATATCCGGGATATTGTCAGAGGAGATGCTGTTTGAGGCGTGTCTGAGATCATCCATTAGTATCTGGTTCCTTTCGGGAGCTGCAGCTTAAGTGAAGTCCATGGAGATATTGTGTTTGTTTTGAATGTCCGGTTTTATGAGTTTTCCTAAAACCAGTTCCAGAAAGCCATCTGAAAAAACAGCGGAAACCTTTTCCATATTGATTACACTGGGAAGATACAAGACCCGCTCAAAAGGTCCGAACTGAATTTCAGCAAGCCGGTAAGTTGCTGTTCTGTCCGGATGATTGCATCGCCTGTTTCCTGTTATTTTTACAGCTTTATTGCTGACTTCAATGGCAATATCTTCTTTGCTGACCCCTGCGATTTCCGCCTGGATAACAATTTCAGTTCTTGTTTCATATATGTCCATCTGGGGTTTCCACAGTCGTTTGGAAAAACAGAACATGGGACTGACAGATTGAAATATTTCCTCAAAAGATTTTTCTTCTGCAGCGTATTTTTCGATATTGTCACCGAAATGAATTTTTATGTGCTCCATGTCAAGCTCCTGATGATTCCGTTAGATCAGATCATCTGATAATTTTTAGAAATACCATCTGTATAGGGTCTTGTAAAGCTGTATATGAAAATATGCGTGCCTTGGGCTGCTGTTGCAGGTCATCTAAAAGGCGGGCTTTAAAAAGTGATGACCCAGAATGTAAGTATGCAGGACATTGAAATGGTGGCAATAATGATAAATAAACTCAGAACCAAGTCTGAAGACATCCGCTTCATTGGCAAATCCTCCGTCTGGAACAAATATGGTTGGGAACGGTTAAATCTTATTTTTAAAAATTAGATTTATACAAAAAATGTGCCAGCGTGTCGGCGGTGTGTGGATGTTTTGAAATTAAGCAGGAATACAGACTGCCAGGTTAAAAAACAGGTCAGGTTTTGTCCAGAATTTTTCGCAGAGCACTTGCAAATTCATTCAGGGAAAATGGTTTCTGGATAAATCCGTGAGAATCCTTATTTAAAAATCCTTCAATCTTATCATCCACGGCATAGCCTGTGGAAATCAGA
The DNA here is from genome assembly GCA_018821535.1 of Pseudomonadota bacterium. Lineage (GTDB taxonomy): Bacteria > Desulfobacterota > Desulfobacteria > Desulfobacterales > Desulfobacteraceae > Desulfobacula. The sequence goes on from JAHJLV010000014.1 coordinate 10,130, forward strand.
ATTTTTGCTTCTTTTTTGATTTCCTTAATTTCAGAAAAGGCCTGTTTCCCGTCCATTACAGGCATGACCAGATCCAGAACCACCAGGGAAATGTCTTTGTGATACAGTTTGAATATTTCTACAGCTTCCAGACCGTTTCTTGCAATCATCGGGGTGTATCCCAGTTTTTCCAGAAAATTTTTCCCCACATTGATGACCTCCTGTTCATCGTCAACCAGCAGAACGGTTTCCGAGCCTTTTTGTATCTGTTCAAAGGGTTTTGGGAGTTCTTCGATGTTTTTGTCTTTCGGTGTTTTTTTCGAAGCGGGCAGACAGACATGAAAGCTTGCGCCAAACCCTTTTTTGCTGTCAACAAGAATAAATCCGCCATGGTTTTTAACAACCCCGAAAACAGTTGACAGACCAAGACCCCGGCCTTTTTTATCCCCGATTTCTTTGGTGGAGAAGAACGGATCAAATATTTTTTTCTGGGTCTCTTTATCCATACCGATCCCGGTATCTTTTATGGTGATCCGGATATAGGGTCCGGGTTTTATTTCAAAAGGATAGTCATGATCTTTTTCAATGATGATATTTTTAGTGATCGCATAGATATCTCCCTGGCCCGGCATTGCCTGGGAGGCATTTATCAGCAGGTTTAAAAAAACCTGTTCAAGCTGGGATTGATCCGCCTCCACCAGATGAAGATCTTTTTCAAAATCTTCGTGAACAGTGATATCTTTTCGAGTGGGCTTGAAAAGGTTCAGGGCCAGAACAACCAGTTCGTTTGTATTCAGGGTGGTGATCTGATATTTGCCGCCTCTGGCAAAGCCAAGCAGCCGGCTGGTCAGTTCTGCAGCTGTCTTTACAAGGTTTGTGATATGCCGGGTATGGGATCTGACTTTTTCAACAGCGGTCATATCGATCTGCATCAGTGATAAATGGCCCTGGATGCCCATCAGGATATTATTGAAATCATGGGAAATTCCACCGGCAAGAACGCCAATGGCTTCCATCTTCTGGGCCTGCTGAAGCTGTGTCTGGAGCAGTTTGAGTTCTGAAATATCGGTGATGATAATGATAAACCCTTTATCCGGGTCTTTTTTGTCTATTCTTGATGCCCGTATTCTGCAGTCCAAAAAACTGTTGTCTTTTCTTTTCAGCCGGGTTTCTATCAGTGCATTTCCGTATTTGTCTGCAGTTGAATAAAGGCTTTTACCCACCCGGTTGAATTCAAAATCATCATCATACAGCAGTCTGGTATTACGGCCTTTTAATGAACCCTCCTTATACCCGAGCATTGAGTAAAAAATAGTATTTGCCCAGCCCAGTACCCGGTTTTTTATGATGGCAATGCCCGCAGGAGACGTTTCCAGTATAAGTTTCATTTCTTCCGGGGTTAATTTGGCATCATCCGGATTAAAGGGCTCATGAATGGTTTGAGGATCACCTAAACATATCGTATAATCGTTGGTCTGCGGGTTGGTTTCCATGAAAAAACTACCTGTCCATAGTGTCTTAAAAATTTGACTGTCAGCTCACTAATTGATAAGTATAGCAGACTTTTTTTATTAATAATATAAGACCAGGAAAAATGATACCTCAAAAAATACGATTTTTTCTTTTAAGATATTACCCGGCACTTGTCTGCGGAGTTGGTCTTGCACTTTCATTTCCCCGGCTGCAGTTGTCTTTTCTGGCTTTTTTCGCACTGGTCCCTTTGTTTTTGTCCATACGCAATCTGTCATCAAAACAAGCCTTTATTTTCGGATTCTATACCGGCCTTTTTTATTTTTCAACCCTGATTTACTGGATTGTGCCCACGGTGCATATATATGGCGGTCTGCCGGTTATTCTTGCTGTGTGTACACTGTTCTGTTTATGTCTGTATCTGGCATTATACCCTGCAGTTTTTGCGTATCTGGTCAAAAAATTATCTTTTGATACCTGGTATGCACCGCTTTTAGCAGCAGCCTTATGGACCGGTCTTGAATATACACGGACATATGCATTTACCGGATTTCCCTGGGGGGGGCTTGGATACAGCCAGTATCTGAATTTGAGGTTTATTCAGATGGCCGATTTTACAGGGGTTTATGGCGTATCCTTTCTGATTGTTCTTGTAAATTTTGTCCTGGCATCTGTCTGGGTGTCATGGAGGGAAAAACACAGAACTTTCATCTGTGCGCCGGCATATACCCTTATTTTCCTGGTAGCGGCATTCGGCTACGGGCAGTACAGAATAGCACAGATACATACGCACATGCAGTCCGCACCCAAAACGGTTGTCAGTGTTGTTCAGGGCAATATTGAACAGGATGTGAAATGGGATGAAGCGTTTAAAACCCGTACCGTGGAAAAATATCTGAGTCTGTCTTCTGATGCGCTTCAAAAGCACCCGGATCTGGTGATCTGGCCCGAGACAGCGCTGCCGTTTTATTATGGATATGATCAGGTGTTGTCCGGCAAAGTGGATGCGTTTATACGGCAATCAGATACATTTTTTCTGATCGGCAGTCCGGCGTTCACGGCAGATGAAAAATCAATACAATATTTTAACCGGACCTATATGCTCAATCCCTTTGGCATGGTTTCAGGAATGTACGATAAAAATCATCTGGTTCCCTTTGGGGAGTATGTGCCTTTTGGAGAATATCTGACCTTTCTTGGAAAAATCACAGCCCAGGCAGGCAATTTTTCCACCGGGGATGGACAGTTTAACCCACTGGTATTTAAGGATAAGAGGAAAACAGGTGTTCTGATCTGTTTTGAAATCTTATTCCCGTCCATATCCTCGGCTTTTGTAAAAAACGGCGCTGATATTCTTACAACAATCACCAATGATGCCTGGTTCGGGAATACTTCTGCTGCTTTGCAGCATTTTTCCATTTCAGTATTCCGGGCTGTTGAAAATCGAAGAAGTCTGGCAAGGGCTGCAAACACCGGGATATCCGGGTTTGTTGATCCCACTGGTAAAATTCTTGATGCCAGTGTGTGGTTTACGGATGCAGTGGTAACAAGACCGCTTGTTATTCTTGATCGAATCAGTTTTTATACGACACATGGAGATCTCTTTGCCATAATCTCCATAGTTGCAATTTGCTTTGTTTTCATGGTAAAAGGTGCCGGAAAGATATTTGGAAAAAAAGTCTGGGGGAAATCAAAATGAGTATAGAATTAAAGCAGAATCTTCAATCCATTTATACCAAAGCTGAAAAACTCAAGGAGTATCTTTGACCTTCCTGTAAAACAGAACCGCCTTGGTGAGATAGAACATTTCATGGCCAAAGAAGATTTCTGGCAGGACCAGGAAAGGGCCACTGCCTTTTTAAAGGAAAGAACCTATTTGTCAGATATTCTGGAAACCTGGGAGCAGATTTATAAAGAGATCGAGGATGCGGACATCCTTCTGGAAATGGCCCAGGAAGAATCAGACAAAGAGAGTGAAAAAGAAGTGAGTCTTCTCTTGTCTGACCTTGAGAAAAAAATTAAAAAATTTTCTGTCCAGATCACGCTTGATGGCGAAGATGATGATAAGGATGCGATTGTTTCCATCAATGCCGGAGCCGGGGGAACAGACTCCCAGGACTGGGCTGAAATGCTGTTTCGCATGTATACCCGCTGGATGGATAAAAGAGGATACAAATATCAGGTGGTTGATTTTCAGCCCGGGGATGAAGCCGGATTGAAAGGAGCGACATTGCGGGTATCCGGAAAATACTGTTACGGGTTCATGAAAGTGGAATCCGGCGTTCATCGTCTGGTCCGGATTTCCCCCTTCAATGCCAGTGGAAAACGCCACACCTCTTTTGCCTCTGTTTTTGTATATCCGGAAATCAAGGATGAAATCAAGATCGATATTGATGAAAGTGATCTTCGCATTGATGTGTACCGGGCCAGCGGAGCAGGTGGCCAGCACGTGAACAAGACCAGCAGTGCAGTGCGGATCACCCATCTGCCGACGGGTGTCGTGGTTCAGTGTCAGCAGGAATCCTCCCAGCACCGCAATAAGGAAATCGCATACAAGGTGTTAACTTCAAGGCTGTATCAGCTTGAAAAGCAGAAGCAGGAGGAGAAAATGCAGAATCTTCATGACGGCAAAGACGATATTGCCTGGGGAAATCAGATCCGTTCCTATGTGCTGCACCCCTATCGTCTGGTAAAAGATCATCGGAATGATTTTGAAATGTCAGATGTGGACCGGGTGCTCAATGGCGATCTGGACCCCTTTATTGAAGGGGTATTGCTGTCTTGACCATTGATCCGATTTTGATCATCGAACAGTTTTATCCGCCACAGACACAGCTTTATCAAGTTTTAGTGGTTCACAGTCGAATTGTTACCCAAAAAAGTCTTGAAATTGCAGAACATCTGTCCGGTCTTGATCCAGATGTGGAGTTTATTAAAACGGCTGCCATGTTGCATGACATCGGTATCTTCAAGACCCGGGCACTGTCCATTGGCTGTACCGGAACTGATCCGTATATCCGGCATGGATATCTGGGCCGCAAACTTCTGGATGAACTGGGTCTTCCGCCTGAGTACGGGCTGGTTTGTGAGCGTCACACCGGGGCGGGTATTACCAGAGAAAATATTGTGTCAAACACCCTTCCCTTGCCTCCAAGGGACATGGTTCCGCAAAGTCTGGAGGAAAAAATCATCTGTATTGCGGATAAATATCATTCCAAGAATCCAAAATACTCAGATCAGAAAATGACCGTGGAAAGCATACTTGAATCATTGGAGAAAATTGATGATTCTCATGCCCGAAGATTTTCAGGATGGGTGAAGGAATTTAATCTCAAGCAATGGTGATATATCGCCTGTTTGATGAAATAAAACTATTCAGGGGCGGATATGTCGTCTCCTGGCTGCTGCGGATTATAGTTTGATCTGCTGGATAGTGCAGGGGCAGTTTATCATATCTGAGATATGTTTCTGGACCCGTGCTCTGTCTCCGGTGGTATAAAAATTAAAACAGGGTTCATGGGTCTTGCGGGTTAATAGATCAAATTGCGCCAGCACCCGTCGGGTATGTGCGGCAACAGCGCCGGAAGGATCAATGATGGTCACGGCATCTCCGGCTATTTCCCGGATTACATTTGTTAAAAACGGATAATGTGTACAGCCTAAAACAAGGGTATCCACCCCTTTTTCCAGCATGGGCACAAGATATTGTTCCAGAAGATCCCGTGCTGCCGCGCTGTCCTGATTTCCCTGTTCGACCAGTTCCACAAGGCCATGTCCCGGCTGGATAAAAACCTCAATGCCTTCAGCATATTTCATGAATGTTTCTTTGAACAGTCGCCCGTTAAAGGTGTTCTCTGTGGCAAGAACACCGATTTTTTTTGTCCGGGTCTGTAAAGCAGCCGGTTTGAGCGCAGGTTCCATCCCGATAAACGGAATTTGATATGCTGACCTGAAATCATCAATGGCCACAGCAGTAACGGTATTGCAGGCAATAACAATCAGTTTGCAGTCAAGTTTTAAAAGAAATTCAATGCTTTTTTTTGCCAGGCGCAAGGCCTCGTCTTTTGTTTTAGAGCCATACGGGCAATTGCCGCTGTCTGCCAGATAATGAATGGATTCATCCGGAAGGTGTTTTCGGAGTTCCTTTAAGACACTAAGGCCCCCGACACCTGAATCAAAGATGCCAATTGGATTTTCGTGCATGATGTATTAAAAGGGAATATCATCATCCGGAACCGGTCCTGAGCCTCCGGCCATGCCCGGATTTGTCTGACCCTGGTAGTGATCATCAGGCGCATAATCATTTTTTTGATATCCGCCGCCATTCTGATATCCGCCCTTGGGGCTCTGGGTGTCGGATTTTCCGCCCAGAAACTGAAAATTTGTGGCCACGATTTCTGTGGTATAGTGAGTCTGTCCGTCTTTTTCATAGCTGCGGGTCTGCAGGCGGCCTTCAATATAAATCTGGCTGCCCTTTGACAGGTATTTTTCACAGGTTTCAGCCTGTTTGCCGAAAACAACGATGCGATGCCATTCTGTTTTTTCCTGGCGGTCCCCGGAAGTTTTGTCTGTCCATTGTTCACTGGTTGCAATGGAAAAATTAACCACTGCCAGTCCCTGTTGGGAATATCTGATTTCCGGATCTTTTCCCAGTCTTCCAATCAGCATTACTTTATTGAGCCCTGCCATGTGTGTTCTCCTGTTTTTGGATAAAGGTTGTGTGGCGTTTTAAGTTTTAAAATATTTACCTGATTCAAAACCCGGTGTCAAAGAGATAATTTTTTGCATGGACTGACCTTGAATAAATCCCGAAAAATTTGTCTTGACAACTTTACATATTTGATGGATGATGGGCCCATAAGATTTATTGTTGAAATGAGGGTGTAAAATGCTTAATCCAGATTCTCCGATTCCATTGTATCATCAGCTTGCAAGGATTTTGATGGATCAGATTCATTCCGGCAGGTACCTGCCAGGTGATGTCATGGTTTCTGAAACAGGGATGGCCAAAAAATATGGTATCGGTCGTCCCACTGTCCGCCAGGCCATGGATATTCTGGTCAGAAAAGGGCTTGTTCTCAGGAAAAGAGGTTCAGGCACCTATGTGGCCCGGCAGGACCATCAGGTGGATCTGTTTTCCCTTGCCGGCACTTCCCAGGCATTTTTGACAAAAGGCATCCGAACGGTCATGCAACCGGTTGAAAAAACAGTTCACAAAAAAATTACCCATGACAGCGCCAACCCTTTTAACGGGAAATCAGCCTTCTTTTTATCCCGTCTGATTCTGGTGGAAAAAGATCCGGTATTGCTGGAGGAATTTTATTTTCATCCGGAACTGTTTTTGGGTCTGGATGCGCTGGATCTTGAAACCCAGTCCATTTCAGGCATGGTGGCTGATCATTATTATTTAAAACCCACCACCGGCAGACAGTGTTTTAAAATTTCATTTCTGTCAAAGGCAAGGGCCCGGTTGTTAAATCTTGAAAAGGACAGTCCCATTCTTGAAGTGGAAAGAACCTTGAATTTTCCCGGAGCTGACAAAGCAATCTTCTCAAGGCTGTTCTGCAGGACAGATACCTTTGCCTTTTCCCAGACCATGGATCTTAAAAATGAGAGATCAGAATTTAATATATAAGGATCAGGAGAAAAACCGATGAAAAACAGGGGGTATTACGGTGACTACGGCGGGGCGTTTCTGCCCGAGATTCTGGTGGCCACCTTTGATGAACTTGAGACAGCCTTTGAAAAAATCAAAAACGATCCGGATTTCTGGAAAGAATATGAAACCCTGATGTCCACATATTCCTGCAGGGCAACACCGTTGACCTTTGCGCAGAATCTGACCCGGGAATTTGGCGGGGCAAAAATATATATCAAGCGCGAAGATCTGAATCATACCGGTGCGCATAAAGCCAACAATGTCATGGGACAGGGTCTTCTGGTCAAGCGCATGGGCAAAAAGCGGGTGATTGCAGAAACCGGCGCAGGTCAGCATGGCGTGGCAACAGCGACCATGGCAGCCAAATTCGGATTTGACTGCACGATTTATATGGGAGAAGTGGATGTGCTGCGCCAGCGGCCCAATGTGTTCTGGATGGAACAGCTGGGCGCAACCGTTGTCCCGGTAACAGACGGAACAAGAATCTTGAAAGATGCCATCAATGAAGCGTTCAGGGATTGGGTCACTCATATGGATACCACCCATTATGTGCTGGGCACGGCCTGTGGTCCGCATCCGTTTCCGGAAATGGTGTCTTATTTTCAGTCCATCATCGGCAAGGAAGCCAGACAGCAGATTCTGGCAGCAGAAGGAAAACTTCCCAAACGGGTGTATGCCTGTGTGGGCGGAGGGTCCAATGCCATGGGGCTTTTTTCTGGATTTTTTAATGATCCGGTGGAACTGGTCGGGGTTGAGGCCGGAGGAAAAGGGCTGGATTCAGGTATGCATGCCTCCCGTCTGAAATCAAAGGATGCCAGTTGCGGTATTGCCCAGGGGTATAAAACCTATTTTCTCCAGGACAGTGACGGCCAGATGAAAGAAACCAGTTCGATCTCGGCAGGTCTGGATTATGTGGGGGTATCTCCTATCCTTTCAGCCATGCATGACAAGGGGACTGCCCGGTTTGAAAGCGCCACGGATGAAGAAGTGATTGCCGCTTTGAAGCTGACCATGAAAAAAGAGGGCATCATCCCGGCCCTTGAATCCGCCCATGCCTTTGCCCAGGCATTCAAGGAAGCCCCGACCCTGTCAAGGCAGGATGTTATTATTATCAATCAGTCCGGCAGGGGGGATAAGGATATTTTTACGGTGGCAGATGCAGTGGATGACCCGAAATGGAAAGAATTTATAATTAAAAAGGCAAAAGAATATCATGCTTGAATCTTATATAAAACAACGGCGTAAAGAAAAAGATATCCTGTTGATGACTCATATTGTCATGGGATATCCATCCTTTGAAGACTCCTATGAAATTGTCCGGCAGATGGTGGCGGCGGGTGTGGATTTAATGGAGCTGCAGATTCCGTTTTCAGAACCCATGGCCGACGGCCCGGTGATTTTAAAAGCCAATCAAAAAGCGTTGGAAAATGGGTCCACGGTACAAAAATGTCTGGATTTTGCTCAAAAAGTCACCACGGATTTTGCCATCCCGTTTTTATTTATGAGCTATGCCAATATCCTTTATAAATACGGCATGGAAAATTTTTCAGACCAGATGGCAAAAATGAATATTAAAGGCGCCATTGTGCCGGATCTTCCCCCGGAAGAGGGTGCGGATTATTTAAAGGCCATGAATAGAAACCATCTGTGTCCGATTTATATTTTTTCACCACAAACCAGTGACCAACGACTGTCATATCTGTCTTCCTTTGCAAAAGGATTTGTCTATTGCGTTGCCCGAAAAGGCGTGACCGGCAAACAAACCGCATTCTCAGCGGATCTGTCTGCTTATCTTGTGCGGTGTAAAAAAGCCACCAGTCTGCCTTTGGCCGTAGGATTCGGGGTCAGGGAAAAAGCAGATGTGGACTATCTGAAAGGCAAGGCAGATATCGCTGTTATCGGTTCCCAGACCATCCGGATTGTGGATGAAAAAGGTGCGGGTGCTGCAGGTGATTTTATCCGCAGTATTCTATAAAAAACACTGCGGATAAAATATAATGAAAAATTTAAAATATTTTATACTTTCATGCCCGGCAGGTTGAGGGATGCTGTATTGCCGCCGCACACAGCCAGTGCCTGACCTGTGATATAGCTTGCTTCATCGCTTGCCAGAAATAAAATGGCATTGGCAACTTCTTCGGGGTGTCCGTAACGCCTGAGTTCACATCTGGTGCCCAGCTTGTCTCCCTTGCCTTTTGCCCTGGCATAATCGAATACCGGCTGCGTCATTCCGGTTTCAATCAGACCGGGACAGACTGCATTGACCCGGATGTTAAACCCGCCAAGATCGCAGGCCAAAGTCCGGGTATAGTTGATAACCGCGGCCTTGCTGGCGCTGTAAGCATTTCCACCAGCTCCGGATCGGATACCTGCCACAGAGGCCGTATTGACGATGGCACCATTTTTACTTTTAATCAAATGGGGGACAGCATATTTTGCCGCATACACAGCCCCCAGAACATTTACAGCATATACCTTATGCCAGTCTTCACCGTCCTGGTCTTCCGGGCCGCAGAGAATTCCGGTAATTCCGGCATTATTACAGACAATGTCCAGATGTCCGTATTCTTTTACAGCCAGATCCACCAGCGATTTGACCTCTTCTTCGCAGCTGACGTCCGTGATCTGCCCAACCGCCTGTCCACCCTGCGCTTTTACAAGTTCCAGGGTCTGGTCCAGGGCATCTTTCTGCATATCCGCGATTACCAGCCTTGCGCCTTCTCTTGCGAACAGAACAGCGGATGCCCGCCCGATTCCACTGGCACCGCCGGTAATAATGGCAACTTTATCTTTCAGTCTTGGGGGTCTGTCGGGGCTCATTTTCTATCTCCTGATTTTTTAATTTTTGGATGTTATTTTAGCATTAAGGACTTCTCTTATAATATCCGGCAGGGGTTGGTCAATAACCGGTTTGGTGATAAATCTTGAAATCCCCATTTCAAGCGCCCGGGTTTCAGAAATTTCTTCATTGTAGCCGGAGCATAAAATGATCGGCAGATCCCTGCGGATATTAAAAATATTTCTGGCCAGTACTTCTCCTGTCATCCGTGGCATTGTCATGTCGGTCAGAACCAGATCAAATCGCATGGGATCATTTTTGAAAGCTTCCAGCGCAAGTTTTCCATCCGGAAAGCAGTCAACCGCATAACCATAGTCAGATAAAAGTTCCCGGGTGGATTCCAGAATGCTTTGTTCATCATCCACGATCATGATTCTTTCGTTTCCCCTGGCAGAAAGGATGTCTATTTTTTCAATTTTTCCCCCTGCTGATGTCTCTTCGGTTTCAGGAAGGTAAACAGTGAATGTGGAGCCTTTCCCTTTGATACTGCTTGCTTTTATAACCCCGTTGTGTTCTCTGATGATGGCATAGACTAGGGAAAGTCCCATGCCGGTTCCTTTGCCGATTTTTTTTGTAGTGAAATAGGGTTCAAAGATCCGGTCTAAAGTTTTTGGGTCCATACCATGCCCTGTATCTGTAACCTCCAGTCTTGCATATTTCCCCGACAGAATCTGCAGGTGATCTGCCTGGGACTCGGATATCCAGGTATCCGTCAAATCGACAGATAATATGCCGCCTGTCTTATTCATGGCATGATATGCATTGGTGCACAGGTTCATGATGACCTGATGTATTTTGGCCGGATCTGCAAGTACCCTGGCTTGGGAATTGATATTTTCCTGAATATCTATGGTAACAGGAATGGAGGGCCGGAGAAGCTTCATGGCTTCCATAATAATGGGAGACAGCGCCTGGGAAGATTTTTCGTATTCTTCTTTCCGGCTGAAGGTAAGAATTTGTTTGACAAGTTCTGCAGCTCTTCTGGCACCCTGTTTTATATGCCCGATCTGAGCTTGCGCTTTTTCAGGTGTGTTTATGTTTTGCTTTAACAGATCGCAGTATCCCAGAATGCCGGCAAGAATATTGTTGAAATCATGGGCAATCCCTCCTGCAAGCGTTCCGATGGCTTCCATTTTATGGGCCTGCTGGAGCTGTATTTCCAGATTTCGCCTTTCTTCTTCTGCCTTCCTGATATCGGTCAGATCGTGGATAACAGACATGGCACGTTTGGGGATACCGTCTTCGTAAAAAAACCGGGTGTTGGAAAGCACCCACATCTCTTCATTGTTTTTTTTCTTAACCTTGTATTCGGTTGCAAGCTCTCGGGGCTGGCTTGAAAAAACAGTGGCAACAAGGGCTTCAAACGATTCTTTGCTGTCTTCATCTAAAACATCAGATGGATTAAGGGTTAAAAATTCAGCCTCGGTATATCCGGAATATTCACACATGACATCATTTACACTGATGAATTTCAAGTTTTGCATGTCATACTCATAGATTCCCGCCGGGGCATGTCTGACAAGGCTTTTGTATTTTTCTTCGCTTTCACGCAAGGCTTTTTGTGCCATAAACTGTTCGGTCACATCCCGTCCTGATCCCTGCACAGCAACTGGCTGGTTGTTTTCATCAAAAATCAGCTGGTTGCGATATTCCAATATGACTTTTTGTCCGGACAGGGTACGCCCTTTAAGATATCCCTTGTCTTCTGTGTTTTTTAAAATTCTGGCAAGATATTCATCGAAATCGGGTTGGTATTTTTCAGGTATTAAATCCCGGATATTTAAACCGACAATATCTTCATGTTTCCAGCCGTATTCTTCTTTATATTGAAGGTTGGTGTCCAGTATTATGCCTTCAAGATCATGAATACAGATTAAATCAGACCCGTTCTCAAACAGGTTTCTATATTTTTTTTCATTTTCAGCAATCTGTTTTTCTGTTTTTTTTCTTTCATCAATATAGCGGGTAACGCCCATTATTTTATTGGGAACGCCTGCCTGATCCCGTAAAAAGCTTACGGTTGTTTCAGACCAGGTATAGCCTCCCCCTTTGACAGTTTCCTGAATCTCCATGGTTCTTGATCTTTTCGGGTCTGCAGCGGGATCTTTTTCTTTTTCCAGTTCTTCTGAAAGAATTCTGATTGCAGTTTCATAAGACTGCGGGGAGAGTGTCTGTTCAAGCGTTTGCGCCTTGGCTTCTTCTTGAGTGTACCCTCTGTTTTTCATTACAGAAGGACTGACATATTCTGCCTTAAGTGTATTCAGATCCATTATCCAGATGGAATCAGATATGTTCTCTGTCAATATGCGGTATTTGCTTTCGGATTCTCTTAACTGCTGATTTTTGGTCTCAAGTTCTTTGAGCAGCTTTTTCAGCGCTTCATTATTTTTTTTCTTGAAACAGTTGGTCAACGTCTGGGTAATGCGGCAGCTTTTTTCTCTTTGTTTCATTTATTGTGAACACCCAATCGCTCAACAGGTTAAAAAAATGAGGTCATCCGGGAAAAAACACACTCAGCTCAAGTTACAAGATAGCATACAGGAACATAAAAAAAATGTCATCAAATAAAACAGTTAGCCCGGGTTTTTGGAATGGAGCATAAAAAGGATTAATAAAAATGAAAACTTTTGATATAAGAAAGATCTGACACATATAAACAGCCCTTTAAAAAAGGAGTGATGATGAGCCTTATGAAGAATTCAGATGTGAATACAGGGATGAAAGTCCTGGCAGCTGTTGTGCTTATATTCTGTATTACAGGATGCAGCAGTGCGTATTATGCGGTTCAGGAAAAATTTGGAAAAGAAAAGCGCCATATTCTGACAGATAATGTTGAAGATGTTCAGGACAGCCAGATAAAAGCCCAGGAAGAATTTAAGGATGCATTAACAAAGATAAAAGAATTGTATGCCTTTGATGGCGGAGAACTGGAAAAATTTTACGATAAACTCAAAGACAGTTATGAGGATTGTGATTCAAGAGCCAGGCAGATCGAGGAGCGTATTGGTGATGTTAAAAAAGTTGCCAAAGATCTGTTTGCTGAATGGGAAACCGAAATTGCCCAGATTTCAGATTCAAAATTGAAAAACAGCAGTAAAGATTCCCTCCGGGATGCAAAAACCAGATACAGAAAACTGGAGGAGGCCATGGATAGCTCCACCCGTCAAATGGCGCCGGTGCTGACCAAATTAAAGGATTATGTTCTGTATCTGAAACATAATCTGAATGCAAAGGCTGTAGGATCTCTGGGCGGGGAAGTGGTATCGATTGAAAAGGATGTGACCCGGCTGATTGCAGATATGAATATATCCATAAAAGAAGCAGAAAGTTTTATTAAAAATTTTTAATCCGGTAGTGGAGAAAGGTTGAATATGAACGTGGACGGAAAACAAATGCGCCCGATCTGGTTTGACACACAGTCTCAAACCGTTCAGGTGATTGACCAGCGGTTTTTACCCCATAAATTGATTGTGGAAGATTTGAAGACAGTGGATCAAACCATTTATGCCATCAAGGAGATGTTTGTCCGAGGGGCTCCGCTGATTGGTGCCACCGGTGCTTTAGGGGTGTATATCAGTCTGGTTCAAAAAGACAATAAAGGTGCAGACAATGCGTATCTGGTGGCTGAATGCCACAGGCTTAAGAATGCGCGGCCTACAGCCATGAATCTTTTCTGGGGCGTGGACCGGGTGATGAAAGCTGCACTCAAACATCCGGCATACCAGGCCCGTGTCACGGCAGCGCTGGATGAGGCTCTTGCAGTTATTGAAGAAGAGGCGGTGAACTGTCAGAAAATTGGCGAATATGGTCTGCCGATTATCGAGGCCATCAGCAAAAAGAAAAACGGTGAGCCGGTCAATATCCTGACCCACTGCAATGCGGGCTGGCTGGCCTGTATTGAATATGGCACTGCCACAGCGCCTGTTTATACCGCTTTTGACAATGGCATTGATGTTCATGTATGGGTGGATGAAACCCGGCCTTTGAACCAGGGTTCCCGCCTGACGGCCTGGGAACTGGGCAAGCACGGGGTAAAGCATACGGTGATCACGGACAATGCTGGTGGGCACATTATGCAGCACGGCATGGTGGATCTGGTGATTGTGGGAACAGACAGAACCACCCGGGCAGGGGATGTGGCCAACAAGATCGGAACTTATTTAAAAGCGCTTGCTGCAAAGGATAATCACATTCCGTTTTATGTGGCGCTGCCTTCCAGCACCTTTGACTGGAGTATCACCGATGGCATTGCAGATATCCCCATCGAACAAAGAGACCCGGATGAAATCAGATATGTTCAGGGATTGTGCAACGGGAAAATTGAGCAGGTTCTGGTGCCGCCAGAAACAAGCGCTGCTGCCAACCATGCCTTTGATGTGACCCCGGCGCGGCTGGTTACCGGTTTTATAACCGAAAGAGGGGTGTGCAAGGCAACAGAGCAGGATATTATGGCCATGTTTCCGGATAAAAAGACAAATTAATATGAACCTACCATTTATAAAGGTGAGATATTACCCATGCTGACAGACTTGGAAAAAAAAATAATCACCCTGCTGCAGACCGATATCCCGGTTGTCAAAAGGCCTTTTCTTGAAATGGCGCAAAAAATCGGCATCACGGAAGATGAGTTTTTAGCCGTTTTGAACAAACTCAATGACCAGGGAATGATCCGGCGTTTCGGGGCAACGCTCAAACACCAGAAATCCGGGTTCAAGGCCAATGCCATGGTGGCCTGGAAAGTGGATGAAGATCAGGTGGAAGACACCGGAAATATCATGGCCGGGTTTCAGGAGATCACCCACTGTTATCGAAGAAACCCGGCACCGGGGTGGAAATATAATCTGTACACCATGGTTCATGCTGCAACAGAAGATGAGTGTTATGATATTGCACAAAAAATTTCAAAAGCAACAGGTCAGGATGAATACGAACTGCTGTTCAGCAGAAAAGAGCTTAAAAAAACATCCATGAAATATTTTGAAGACTGATCTGCCCCATATCCTGTGCGTCAACCCCTGGGTTCATGATTTTGCAGCCTTTGATTTCTGGGCAAAGCCTCTGGGACTTTTATCCATTGCGGCTGTTTTGCGCAAGCAGGGCATCAGGATAAGTTTTATGGATTGCCTGGACCGGTTTCATCCAGAAGAAGAACAAAAGCAGATTAAAAGATTCCGGGATGGCAGAGGTTTTTTCAGAAAAACACCCATTGATCTGCCCCGTGGTCTTGAAGATTCCGGCAGAATTTTTTCCCGCTACGGCATCAAGCCATCCTGGTTTGAAAAAGATTTGAAGCAGATGGAAAAACCAGACCTGATTTTTGTGACCTCCTTGATGACATACTGGGCAGGCGGTGTAAAAGAAACCATAGAACAGATCAAATCGGTTTATCCGGATGTGCCCCTGGTGCTCGGAGGGATTTATGCCAGTCTGTGCCATGACCATGCCTGCAAAGATACCCAGGCGGATCTGGTGGTCAAAGGCTCTGGTGAACCGCAGCTTGGGAAAATCATAAAACAGTTTACCGGATTTGAACTGGATGATAAATATCTGTCAGGCAATCTGGATGACCTGCCCTGGCCTGCCCTGGACCTTTCCCGTAAAATGACCTATGCGCCCATTGCAACATCCAGGGGATGTCCTTTTTCCTGCGAGTATTGCGCGTCTTCTTTTTTGGAACCGGAACTTCGCAGGCGATCTGCTGAAAATGTATTTAATGAAATCCTGCACTGGCATCAGAATTATAAAATAAAAAATTTTGCCTTTTATGATGATGCGCTTTTAATCAATGCCAAAGAATATGCCTTTCCCCTGTTTGAAAAAATTATAGCCCGGAAGCTGGATCTGTGTTTTCATACCCCCAATGCCCTTCATGTCAGAGAGATTACAGGAAAAGCAGCCCGTCTGATGTCTGGCGCCGGATTTAAAAACATCCGGCTGGGGCTGGAAACCACTGATTTTTCAGCTGCCAGACATCTTGATCATAAAGTTTCCGGAACTGAATTTATCCGGGCTGTGGAAAATTTAAAATCAGCAGGATTTGAAAAAAAACAGCTGGGCGCCTATTTATTATGCGGGCTGCCGGGACAAGATCTGGATGAGGTAAAGGCGTCCATGCAATTTGTCCAACAGACTGGAATCATGCCGGTCCTTGCCTATTACACGCCGATTCCGCATACCGCATTATGGGAAACGGCAGTCAAACATTCAAGATATAATCTTCTGGAACATCCTGTATTTACGAATAATACGCTCTTTCCCTGTGTGAATTCTCCTGAAGATCTTCTGCGGATTTCTCAATTGAAAAACATGACAATTTAAGTTATAAGTTTTTTACTTTGTTAGGATTGAGTTAGATTTTTGTTGGAATCTTCAAGCCAATTTTAATTGCAGTAAGCAAAACAAAAAGGAAGAACTTTGAATATATCAGGCATTATAATGCAGACCCTTGGCGGACTCGGGCTTTTTATTCTCGGCATGAAGATGATGACTGAAGGGCTCCAGGCAACGGCAGGACAGAAAATTAAACGGATTCTGGAGGCAATTTCTTCAAATCGGTTTATGGGATGTGCCACCGGCGCAGGCGTTACAGCCATGGTTCAGTCATCATCAGCCACAACCGTGATGCTGATCGGTTTTGTAAGCGCCGGCATTATGACAATTGAACAGGCTGTGGGTGTGGTTATCGGCGCCAATATCGGAACCACCATAACCGGGCAGATGATTGCGTTTAATCTGACAGCGATCGCTCTGCCAGCGGTTGCAGTGGGCGTTGCCCTGAAATATTTTTCAAAAAAAAGAAATTTTCGACATATCGGAGAGATTATTTTAGGATTCGGTCTTCTTTTTTATGGCATGACAGTGATGAAACATGGCCTGTCGCCTATAAAATCAGATCCTCAGTTTATTGCTTTTTTTACAACATTCAGTACCGAAACCATGGCCGGGATTCTGTTGTGCGTTTTTATGGGAACGGTACTGACCGTTGCTGTCCAGTCTTCTTCGGCAACCGTGGGTCTGACAATGACACTGGCGGCATCAGGGCTGTTAACCTATCCCACAGCGCTTGCGCTGGTATTGGGTGAAAATATCGGAACAACAGTCACCGCTCAATTATCCACCCTGGGTTCAAATAATGCCGATGCCCATAGAACGGCAAACGCCCATACTATTTTTAATGTTATTGGCGTGGGGTTTATCCTGTTGATTTTTCCGTGGTTTGTCGATGTGGTGGAGATCCTTACATTAAAAATGGGAGCAGGGCCTGTTTTACACACAGTTAATGGTGAGTTTGTAAATGTTTCAAGATATATTGCCAATGGTCATACGGTTTTTAATGTGGTCAATGCGGTTGTATTTCTTATCTTTCTTCCCAAACTGGTTCAATTGACCATTTTATTGTCTCCAAAGCCTTCAAAATCCAAAGAAAGATATGAACTGCCTCAATTTGACGCAAGCTTTATAGATTCACCCATTGGTGCGCTTGCAAAAGTCAAGGGTGAAATTATCAAAAATGCCCAGTTTGCATACATGAATTTAAAGAAAATATCCACCTGTCTTAAAAAAAGAGATGATGATATATTTGGTGAAAGACAGGCTGTTGAGGAACATCTGGATGAACTTCAGAAAGTGATTATCAGATATCTGACCACGATTTATCAAGGAGAGGTCAATGAATCCCAGGCCAGGGAAATATCGGAGCTGATGCGGATAACCAATAATATTGAGCGCCTTGGGGATTCCATGGAAAATGTGTCCAAAATCCTTGAACGGATATATGAAAATAATTTTGAATTAAGCGAACAGGCAAAAGCAGACCTTATCGCCATTTCCGATCAGGTGGATTATTTTTTCGGCCTTATCATCGACCAGCTTCATGAAAACCAGGAAGGTTTTTATCAAAAAGCGCTGGCCTGTGAAGATAAGATTGACCAGATGAGGGAAAATATGCGATATCAGCACATTGAAAGATTGAGAGCAGGAGACTGTTCCGTGGATGTCGGGGTTTTCTTTATTTCCCTTGTCTCCAATTATGAAAAAATGGGTGATTATTGTTTTAATATTGCAACCGGTGTAGATAGAATTAGTTAATATGATTGTATTTGACCTTGAATGCCTGAACGGCCATACTTTTGAAGGGTGGTTTGAAGACAAGGATGATCTGAACAGCCAGTTGCAGCAGGGTCTGTTGACGTGCCCTGTCTGCGATACTGTTACGGTCTCCCAGAAAGTCCATGCCATTGCGATCAGAAAATCTGCAGACGTAATGAACCAGAAAGCTGTAAGAGCCAACCAGGAGGTTATGGCTGAACTGACTGAAAAAGTGGCTGAATATGTTGAAAGAAACTATGAAGATGTGGGAACGGATTTCAGCAAACAGGCGTTGAAAATGCATTATGGTGCCCAGGAATACCGCAATATCCGGGGGACCACCACAAAAGAAGAAGATAAAGTGCTTTCAAAAGAAGGCGTTCCTGTCCTTAAAGTCCCTATCCTGAAAAAATCCAGTGATGATTTGAATTGACATTGACCAACATGAAGAAGCAAGGCATGATAATTAAAATTCAGGTGTTTACACCTATCTTTGTTGTTTTAGGCTTATTGATCATGGTTCATTCAATAAACGCTGCAGAGTCAAACTGGTATATGGGTGCCGGCGTTGGTGCCACTGAAATTGAAAGCGATATTGTGTTATATACGATTCTTAATCCACGACATTTGAAATTGAAAGAAAGAGATACAGGATTCAAAGTGTTCGGCGGGTACAAAATTAATGATTTCTTCTCTTTTGAGTTGTCATATATCGATTTTGGCAAATTGGAAATTTCGGCCAGTTCAGGTGCGGTCATAAAAACTGAAGAGGTGCTTTGGGAATTTACTCAGGATGGCTCTCGTTTTGAAGTGGATTATTCAACAATCGCGTTTGATGCCATTGTTTCACTGCCACTAAAAAAAATAACCACTAAAAAGTTTTTAAACCGGCTGACCCCATATGGTAAATTCGGTGTTCACTACTGGTCTGTTCATAAATTTTTATCGTCAGGTTCAATCAACTATTATCAGACACTGAGTGTAATTACAGGAGCGCCTGCCAATCCAACAGTTCACAATATCAAGGATGAAAATGGTTTCGGCTGGTTGTACGGCACAGGCATTGCCTGTACCGTTAATGAAAAAATGTCTCTTATTCTGGGCTGGGAGTGGTACAGCGTAGACGGAGATATGGTTGCAGATAGTGACTTTATTTTTTTAAGTGTGGTCTATAATTTTTGATTCAATTATGAATTTAATAAAAATTAGCCGGGGATGATTTTGACATTGACCTTCCGGTTTCTGGGCCCGTCAAATTCGCAGAAAAAAATACCCTGCCAGGTGCCCAGAATCAGCAAACCGTTTTCTAATGGAATGATTTCCGACGGGCCGAACAGGCTGACCTTGATATGGGCGGCTGAGTTTCCTTCCATGTGTTTGAACTGATCATCAAACGGAATCACTTTGTTGATGGTTTTCAGGATATCCGCTTCCACTGCCGGATCCGCATTTTCATTGATGGTGATGGCAGCAGTGGTGTGCATGGAATACACATGGACAAGACCGTCTGTGATCCCGGATTCTTTTACCGCATGCTGTACCTGGGAGGTGATATCAATCATCTGGGTTTGAGCATGGGTTTTAACATTGATCAGCATGATGACAGTCTCCTTTTAAGACGGATACGGGTTTAAAAGCCGGGCGCTGAAAATATTCAGTGCCCGGCTTTTAGGTATGCCTTTATGATTTGGAAAGATCCAGTGCTTTTTTAACAATATTTTCAGCAGAAAATCCAAATTCCTTGAGTACTCTTTCGCCCGGGGCTGAAGCACCAAAATGATTGATGCCCAGAATTTTTCCCTTGTCACCCACATATTTTTCCCATCCCATGGTGACACCGGCTTCAACTGCCAGCCGTTTTGTCACATTTGAGGGCAGGATTCTTTCTCTGTAAGGCGCAGGTGCTTTTTCAAACAACTCCCATGACGGCATGGAAACAACAGCTGCTTTTATATTATGATCTTTTTTCAGGATTCTGGCAGCATCCACACAGATATGTACTTCAGAGCCTGTGGCAATCAGCAGCATATCCGGATTGATTTCATTCTTGACAGTATATGCCCCGTAGTTGAATTCTCCGTCTCTTTTGGAGGTATCAAGGACGGGCAGGTTCTGACGGCTCAGGATCAGGGCCGTGGGCGCATCCAGCGTGGTCAGTGCATGTTTCCAGGCAAGTGCGGTTTCATTGGCATCCGCCGGGCGGATAACGTGCAGGCCGGGAATGGCTCTTAGTGATGCAATATGTTCAACCGGCTGATGGGTGGGGCCGTCCTCTCCCACAGCAACACTGTCATGGGTGAACACATAAATCAGGGGCAGTTTCATCAAGGTGGCCACCCGGACAGCAGGTCTTACATAGTCTGCAAAGACCAGAAAGGTGCCGCCATACGGCCGGATACCCGAATGAAGATACATGCCGGACATAATGGCGCCCATGGCATGTTCCCGCACACCAAAATGGATATTGCGGCCTTCGGGAGAATCTTTTTGAAAGTCTGCAAATCCTTTGAGATAGGTATTGTTCGAAGGTGCCAGATCCGCAGACCCGCCCATAAGAGACGGCAGGTTGGCAGCAATGGCATTAAGCACTTTTCCGGAAGCGGATCGGGTGGCAACTGCGCCGTCCTCAGGTTTGAAGGTGGGAATATCCTTATCCCAGCCCGCGGTTAAGAATCCGCTGATGGCATCCACGAACAGTCCTGCTTTTTCCGGATATTGGGTTTTGTATGCATCAAATATTTCCTGCCAGGTCTGTTCATAGCCATCACCATATTTTAAGGCTTTGCCGCAGTTTTTGAGCACATCGTCCGGCACATGAAATTCTTTATCTTCGGGAACGCCATAAAATTTTTTGACCAGCTTGATTTCTTCTGCACCCAGCGGAGAACCATGGGCACCGGGAGTATCCTGTTTATTGGGGCTGCCATATGCAATATGGGTTTTCACCTGTACCAGGGTGGGACGGGCCACTGCATCTTTGCCTGCCTGGATGGCTTTTTGAATTTCATCCAGATCATTGCCATCTTCCACTGTAACCACATGCCAGTTCTGGCTTTCAAATTTGGCCCGAACATTTTCTGTGAAGGCAATGTCTGTTTTGCCCTCTATGGTGATGGAATTGTCATCATATATCAGGATCAGTTTTCCAAGACCCAGATGTCCTGCAAGAGAGATGGCTTCTAAAGCGATGCCTTCCATCAGGTCGCCATCCCCGCACATGACATAGGTATGATGGTCAATCAGTTTTTTGTCCTGTGCATTGAATCTGGCGGCAAGGTGTGCCTCAGCCATGGCCATTCCCACGGCATTGGCAATGCCCTGTCCCAGGGGGCCTGTGGTGGTTTCAACGCCCGGTGTTTCGCCATATTCCGGGTGTCCCGGAGTTTTTGAGCCCCATTGTCTGAAGCTTTTCAGATCATCCAGCTCCAGCCCGTACCCGAACAGGTATAAAAGGCTGTAAAGCAGAGAGGATGCATGTCCGCCGGAAAGTACAAAACGGTCCCGGTCAATCCATGCCGGATTTTTCGGGTTATGTTTTAAAAACCGTTTAAACAGGACATATGCTGCCGGGGCAAGCCCCATGGGAGCGCCCGGATGCCCGGAATTTGCTTTTTGAACCGCATCCATACAAAGGGTTCGAATCGTGTTTACGCAGAGTTGATCAAGATTGTTTTTGGCTTCAGCCATTTTTTTTATATCTCCTGTGTGATTCAATAATATAGTGTTTTTTTGTTTATAGATTACAGGGCTCGCATGTATTCCGGCTTAAGGGCCAGTTTTCCTTTGAGTGCCTTTGATATCATTTCAAGGGTTTTTTCCTTGTCCTGGGGGAATTTCGCCCGGATAGGAAGATAATTGGATGCATGGTTTGCATGAAAAAGACCATTGGAAAGCGTTGTGCAGGAGATCATGATTCCCAGTTCTTCCAGCATTTCCTGTGCAGTGATCAGTTCAAATTTCCCCTCTTCATAGTCCTTGTTCAGTTCAGTTCCCGGGACCAGCATCAGGCTCAGGGCACCGACATAATCCGGGTCCATGGCGGATAATACTTTTCCTGTTTCCATGGCATGGGTTCTGGATCTTTGTTTTCCGGCAATGCCCACAAGAACCGTTACAGATAATTTAATGCCCGAGGCTTTGATCTTTTTGCCCATGGTGATCATCTTTTCAGCTGTTGCGCCTTTGCGGATGTCTTTTAACACCTTGTCATCCCCGGTTTCCAGACCCATATAAGCGATTTTAACACCAAGGTCATACAACTCCTTGAGCTGTTCATCGGTTTTCATGCTGATGCCTTTGGTGTTGGCGTACAGCCCCACCCGGTCCACCCATGGCAGACGGTCCCGGATACGGTTGAGGATTTTTACCAGCCGTTGTTGGGGAACAATCAGGGCGTCACCGTCACACAGAAACAGCCGGTTCTGACGGCGGCAGTATTGCCTGGCAAATTCAATGTCTTCAAAAATAATATCATCTTTTTTGATATTGAACCGTTTTTGTCTGAATGTTCCGCAGAATGTACATTTATTATGGGAGCACCCTAAGGTGACCTGCAGTAAAATACTGTTGGCCTCACTGGGGGGGCGTATAATCATACCTTCATAATGCATCGTATTGTATTCCTTAAAAATTAAAAACTCCTTCATAGCAGGTATTGCTATAAAATTCAACAGGTTGTTTTGCTCTGAATCCTTTGATCCTGAAAGATTCAGTGGATTGAGCCTGCAAAGGGTTTTTCCTTGGCAGGCGCTTGCTGAAAATAAAACTCAGACAAGAAGCGTATCTAATCTGTGTCCGCATCTTGACATTTTTATTTTCGCGATAATTATAAGTAAAAAAAATATAT